>DATDID010000026.1:0-154416 GCA_036521195.1 Candidatus Dormiibacterota bacterium | reverse complement strand
TTCCTTGGTGCGCGTTCCCCGCGGCTTGCTGTTGAAACCGATGGTGCGCTTGCCGAGGCGGTGCTCGATGATCTTCTCGAGACCGTCGAAAGCACCACCGCAGATGAACAGGATGTTCGTTGTGTTGATCTGGATGAAGTCCTGATGGGGATGCTTGCGGCCACCCTGAGGTGGCACATTGGCGACGGTGCCTTCAAGGATCTTCAGCAACGCCTGCTGCACGCCCTCACCGCTGACATCGCGCGTGATCGACGGGTTGTCGCTCTTGCGCGCGATCTTGTCGATTTCGTCGATGTAGATGATGCCGCGCTCGGCGCGAGCGATATCGAAGTCCGCAGCCTGGATGAGGCGCAGCAGAATGTTCTCGACGTCCTCGCCGACGTAACCGGCTTCGGTGAGGCTCGTCGCGTCGGCGATGCTGAACGGCACGTCGATGATGCGCGCGAGCGTCTGCGCAAGAAACGTCTTGCCGCAGCCGGTGGGGCCGACGAGCAGCACGTTGGACTTCTGCAACTCGACGTCGCTGTTCGTCTTCGCATGGGCGATGCGCTTGTAGTGGTTGAACACGGCCACCGAGAGCACCTTCTTGGCGTGCTCCTGCCCGATCACGTACTGGTCGAGCGACGCTGCGATCACCTGCGGGTTCGGGATCGTCCCGGGCTTGCCCCGCTTGGTGGTCGTGGAGCGGTTGTCCTCCTCGAGGACCTCCTGGCACAGGTCGATGCACTGGTCGCAGATGTACACACCAGGACCGGCAACGAGCTTGCGAACCTGCTCCTGCCCCTTGCCACAGAACGAACAACGCGTGTGGCGTCTGCGGTCGTCGCGCTCGGTCACGGCATACCCCCCTGATTGTTCACGTGGTCCCCGCGACCGACCGGCCTAGGCATCACGCGTGCGCCGTTGCACCGCCACCCGCCTGGGGTGTGTCCGTGTCGTGCGGCGCGCCGGGTGGCTTGCCACCATTGCTCTCGCCGTTCGGCGAACCGCCGCTCTTGATCCGGCCCTGGATGATCTCGTCGATGAGGCCGTATTCCTTGGCCTCCTCGGCGCTCATGAAGAAGTCGCGATCCGAGTCGTGGTTGACGACTTCGATGGCCTTGCCGGAGTGGTGGGCGAGGATCTCATCGAGACGGCGGCGCACACGCAGAATTTCCTGCGCGTGGATCTGAATGTCCGTCGCCTGACCGCTGAAACCACCGGACGGCTGATGGATCAGCACGCGCGTGTTCGGGAGGCTGAGGCGCATGCCGGCCGCACCGCCTGCAAGCAGAATCGCCGCCATCGAAGCGGCGATGCCCATGCAGATGGTACCGACGCGCGGCTCCACGTACTGCATCGTGTCGTAGATGGCGAGGCCCGCATACACCGATCCGCCCGGGGAGTTGATGTAGAGCCAGATGTCCTTCTCGGGGTCCTCGCCGGCGAGGAACAGGAGCTGCGCCATGACGACGTTTGCAACCTGGTCGTCGATCGGCGTCCCGATGAAGATGATGCGGTCTTTGAGCAGGCGCGAGTAGATGTCCATCCCGCGTTCGCCCCGATTGGTTGTCTCGATGACGTACGGGATCAGATTCGTCGGATTCATTCTGTTTTCCATTATAGAAGGCCTTTTCAATCGCGCTGTCGGAATCCGTAGACGGCCAGGCCCATCATGAGCAGGCCGAAGGCAACGAGCACCGCCAGCTCGACCCAAAGCGATACGGTCCAGCCGAACAAGGTCACCGCGAAGCCGTGGACCACCTGCGAGGGCAGCCCGGACGCGGTGAGGACGATCCGGCGCAGCGCGTCGATGCCGTAGCTCGCCGGGTCGAGACGTGTCAGCACGAGCAGCCAGGCCGGGAGGTTACCGGTGAGCGGGAAGAGCGCACCGGCAAGAAAGAACAGCGGCATCATCAGGAAATTCATCACCACCTGAAACCCCTGCATCGTGCGCATCCGTGCCGCGACAGCGACACCGAGTGCGCTCAGCGCGAAGGCGAACAGGAAGATCGCCGGAACCAGCTCAGCGACGCCGACCACGGTGAGCTTCACACCGACGAGCGGTGCGAGCACGAGGATGACGAGCCCCTGGATCATCGCCTGCGACGCGCCACCGAGCGTCTTGCCGATTGCGACCGCAGACCGATGGATCGGCGCGACGAGCACCTCCTTCAGGAAGCCGAACTCTCGGTCCCAGACGATCGACATCGCGCCGAAGATCGATGTGAAGAGCACCGACATGCCGATGATGCCCGGGAAGATGAACTGCACGTACTGCAGCGACGACCCCGACCCGCCGAGACCACCGGTGCTGCCGCGCAACGCGGAGCTGAGCCCGCTGCCGAACACGAACAGGAAGAGGATCGGCTGCGCGAGGGATCCGAGCACACGCGTGCGATCGCGCCAGTAACGGATCAGGTCGCGGCGCCAGATGATGATGATCGCGCGCAGCGTCGCCCCGCGGATGTTCACCGATGGCGCGTGCGTGGAGGGTGCAGCCGTCAACGCCTGTTCGCTCATCGCCGTCCACCGCCTCCCCACATCCTGCCCATACGCCGCATGGTATCGAGCGATGTGTTCGCCTGCTCGCGTATCTCTCGACCCGTCAGCTTGAGGAAGACGTCGTCGAGACTCGGACGCCGAGCACTCACAGCCGAGATCGGAACGGTCAGCTCGGAGAACAAGCGCGGCACGAACGACGCGGAGTCCGAGACCTCGACGCGCAAGGTGCCGTCGATCTGAGTCGACTCGAGGTGCATGACGGACCGCAACTGGTCGGCTGCAGCGCCGATGTCCGGTGTTGTGATGGTGACCACGTCGCCACCGACCTTCGTCTTGAGCTCTGCCGGGGTTCCGAGGGCGACGATCTTTCCCTGGTCGATGATGGCGATGCGATCGCAGAATTCGGCCTCGTCCATGTAATGCGTGGTCATGAAGATGGTGATGTGCTCGCGATGGCGCACCGCATGCAGGTACTCCCAGATGTTGTTCCGCGTCTGGGGGTCGAGCCCAAGGGTCGGCTCATCCAGGAACAACACCTGAGGGTAATGGAGGATGCCTCGCGCAATCTCGAGCCTCCGGCGCATGCCGCCCGAGTAGGTCATCACCGTCGAGCCGGCGCGGTCGACCAGGTCGACGATGGCCAGCGCGTCGTCAATGCGCTGCTTACGCGTCGCGGCCGGCAGCCCGTACAGATATGCGTGGAACTCGAGGTTCTCGCGCCCGGTCAGCTGGCCGTCGAGCGAGGGGTCCTGAAAGACCAGGCCGATCCGGGCCCGGACCGCGCTCGGATTCTCACGGACGTCGAATCCGGCGACCTCGGCGACGCCCGAGGTTGGACGGATCAGCGTGCAGAGGATGCTGATCGTCGTCGACTTGCCCGCGCCGTTCGGCCCCAGGAACCCGAAGATCTCACCCGGGCCGACCTCGAGATCGATGCCACGAACTGCCTCGACCTTGCCGTAGGTCTTGACAAGGTCGCGAACGCTGATCACCGGCTGGCTCATCGCGGGAGAGCTTACCCACGCCCACCGAGCCTCAGACGTCAGGTGGTGACGAAGCCGGAAGCCTCCGGGGTGACGATCTCGAGGAGCCGCTCCCCCGCGGCCCGACGCCGGAGGTCACGCCGCGCGATGTCCTCGAGGCGACGGCGCTGGGCAGCGTCAATTCGCCGTCCCTCGGCGATCGCGCGCGCCTCACGCTCCACCTGGTTCTCGTCAACCTCGATGCCTTCGGCCACAGCCAGCGCGTCCAGAGCAAGCTCGAGTCGAACGCGGCTCGCCGCGGCATCGCGACGCTCGGTGCGCAGCGCCTCCATGTTCGACCCGCTCATCTCCAGATAGCGGTCGAGCGGGAGACCGAGGGAGCCGAGGCGGTATTCGAGGTCGGCCAGCTGGCGGTCGATCTCGCGGTCGATCATCGCCTGGGGCACGTCGACGCGAATGTGGTCGCGCAGGGCCTCGAGTGCTGCGCCTTCGTGGGTCTCGCGGTCCTGCTCCACCGCTTCGGCCGTCAGCGTGCTGCGGTAGTACTCGCGAAGCTCATCCAGCGTGGTCCCGTGGCCATCCAGCACGGCGAGGCTGTCGTCCTCGGGAGGCAGTTCCCGCTCGCGGACCGAGTGCACGGCGACATCGATGGTGACGGTGGCACCCCGAAGCTCCTCCTGCCGGTAGTCCGGAGGCAACACGGTCTCGAAGGTACGAGACTGACCCGCGGTCAAGCCGATGACGCCGTCGACGATCGCTGGGATGACCTCCTCGCGATTGAGCTCGAGGTCGCGCTCGACGTTGTCGGCGCCGGTCAGGATCTCGTCGCCGCGGCGCATGACGAGGGTGCACTTGATGACGTCTCCGGACTGCGCGGCGCGGTCGACCTCGACCAGCTCCGCGTGTTTGCGGCGGACACCGGCGATGGCCTCATCGACGTTCTCGTCGCTGATCTCCGTCGTCTCCATCGGCACCCGAATGGAGAGGTAATCGCGCAGGTCGACCTCGGGCTTGACCGTCACGGTCGCCGTGAACTTCAGCGGCTTGTCACGCTCGAGCTCACCCAGGTCGAGGTCGGGATCCCCGATCGGCTCGACGCCCACCTCCTCCACCGCGCGCAGGTAGAGGTCCGGCACCAGGTGGTCGACGGTCTCGTGGCGGACGGTCTCCCAGCCGACGGCGCGCTCGACCATGGCCGTGGGCGCCTTACCCGGGCGGAACCCCGGGATGCGGACCCGCGAGGCGAGCCGCCGCAGCGAAGCCTCGATTGCGGCATCAACCTCTTCCGGGGTGGCCTCAACCTGCAGGGCGACCTGTGAGGCCGCCTTCCGCTCGAGCGTGACGGTCATGCCTGTGGAATTGCCTGCTTTGGTCGTTGCGTCCGTATCGGTCATATGGGTGCTCATCTTCTATGGGGGTGACGCCGTGCGCGGACCGAGACTCGAACTCGGACGGGTCGCCCCACGGGATCCTAAGTCCCGCGCGTCTACCGATTCCGCCATCCGCGCCCGGTCGGTGAACCGGCCAGCGCCCAGTTTAGTGCTTGCGCCAGGGGGACCAACGACAGAAGCATCCTGCGGGATCGGAGTACATTCCAGCCGAGAGTTGGTGAACTTTCGCTCAGGAGGGTTGCACATGCGCGGACCAGTCTTTCCCAACGTGAGCGGCGGCCCCGGCAACATCCTTCTGTCCGTGAGTTGCACCAGCTCGACGTTCTGCATGGCCGGTGGATACGAGCGGGGATCGGAGACGACGCAGGAGACGCTGACGGAAAGTGGAACGGGTCGACGTGGTCCATCGTGCCCTCGGTCAGCCCCACCACGGACAGCGTCATCAACTCGGTGAACTGCACGACTGGGGGCGGCGGCAACTTCTGCCTGGCCGTCGGCGAGTCGACTGGAAAGACGCTGGTGGAGAAGTATTCCTAGTCTTTCGGCGGCCGGCCACGGCGTCGAGCAAGCTTCGAGTGCGCGCTCCGGCGGAACTCCTCGTCGTCGCTGATCACGGCATCAGGCAGGAATGGCGCGCGCTCGCCCGAGATGTCGGTGGGATAGGGGCTGTTGTTGCCGAGCGCCGGTCCTTCATTGGGCTGGCCGCGGAATCCATACCAGAACAGACCCGCAAAAAAGATCCCGATGGCCAACGCGGTGAGGATGAGTTCGATCACCTGAGGAGTATCACCCGCACGCACACGATGTAATCGAGCCGGGCGCCCGATTGCTTCGCTACTCTCGGCGGTATGCGTGTCGTGGTGCTGGGAGCGGGCTTCGCCGGACTTGAGCTGACGTCCCGGCTGTCAGACGACTTCGGGGATGCTGCTGACGTCATCCTCATCGACGAAAGCGACACGTTCGTCTTCGGGTTCTCGAAGCTCGACGTCATGTTCGGACACTTGCCAGCGGCAGCTGTGCGCCATCCGTATCGGGACATCGTCAAAGCCGGGGTCCAGTTCGTGCAGTCGAAGATCCGATCGATCGATCCTGCGACTCGGCGCGTCGTGACCGACGCCGGCACGTTCGACGCCGACATCCTGGTGGTGGCGCTCGGCGCCGATCTCGACCCCGCCGCGACACCCGGGCTCGTCGAGGGCGGTCACGAGTTCTACTCGGTGGAGGGAGCATTCGCGCTCCGCGACGTCCTCGACTCGTTCGAAGGCGGCCGGGTGGTCGTCGGGGTGACGTCGGCGCCGTTCAAGTGCCCGCCCGCGCCGAGCGAGACGGCGCTGATGATGCATGACTTCCTGACGCATCGCGGTCTCCGGGAACGCTCCACGATCGCCCTGGTCATCCCCATGGGGGTACCGATCCCGCCGTCGCCCCCGGCGTCCGCGGCCCTGCTCGTTGCCTTCGAGGAACGCGGCATCGACTGGTACCCGGAGCGGGCCATCCGCGAGACCGATCCCGCACGCAAGGTCGCGATCCTGAGCGACGGCACCGAGTTGCCCTACGACCTGTTCCTCGGCATCCCCCGGCATCGAGTGCCGGCCGTCGTCGAGGAATCGGGCATGACCGTTGCCGGATGGATCCCGGTCGACTCCCTCACGCTCGAGACCGCGTTCCCCGGCATATACGCGGTCGGCGACGTCACCAGCGTCGGCACCCCGAAAGCCGGAGTGTTCTCCGAGGGCCAGGCTGCGGTGGTGGCCGATCGGATCATTGCGACCGTCCGCGGGACGGAGGCCACCGCAACGTATGGCGGGCAGGGCATGTGCTACCTCGCGTTCGGCCACGGGGAGGTCGCCCGTGTCGACGTGACCTTCCTCAAGGGCCAGGCGCCCTACGGTGGCTACGAGGAACCGTCGGCCGCTCTGGCCGCCGACAAGGTCGAATTCGGGACCAGCCGGATCCGGCGCTGGTTCGGCGCATAAGGGTCCGGATCTGGTCCATCCGGTCGATGAGTTGAGACAAAACCATCGCTGGACAACGACCACCGCACTGCCTACTCTGGTGGCATCCACCTACCGCTGACGGAGGACCTGGATGGAGCCGAATCACTTGACCGCAACTGCCGCACCGCAGGAGGTCGTTGCGAAGATTGATCAGAAAGCGCTCCGGCTGTCGGCGCTGCTGCGGGAGATCGACAACCACCCGATCGAGATGGAATCCGTGCTACGGGACCAGCTCGATGACGTTCTGGAGATGTTGGCCTGCCGGATCTCGGCGACCCGGACGCTCCTGCACCGGTCCACCCTCGAATTGACGGGGGCCGGATCACCCGCATAACAGGCGTCGCACGGCGCCTCGGGACGGCGACCGCAGCTGAGGCTACGGCCGCCGTCCTGATCACACTGGCCGCGATCGTGGTCCGCTTCTGGTCCCTAAGCACACAGCCTGGCGGCCTGTATCCGGACGAGGCGGCATTCGGGCTCAGCGCCCTGAGACTGCTGACGGTCCCGGGCTATCACCCGCTCTTCTTCGACATCAACGGTGGCCTCGGCGCGCCCTTCACCTATCTCCTCGCCGCGGTGTTCAAGGTGTTTCAGTCATCGGTGTTCACGCTGCGCGCCACGGCCGCGGGAGTCGGTATCGCGGGCGTGATCGCCACATATGTCGCGACACGTCGCTTCGGCCGCGCGGCAGCACTCCTTGCGATGGGGTGGACCGCCGGATCGCTCTGGATGATCGCCATCTCCCGCGATGGCTTCGAGAACATCCTCACCGTCGCGTTCGGCGCGCTGGCGCTCGCCGCGATGCTGCGCTGGGGGGATCGTCCGGGTCGCGCAACAGCGGTGATTGCGGGCGTCGCAATCGCGCTCGGCCTGTGGACGTATCAGCCGCTGAAGTTGTTGCCGCTGCTTGCGATCCTGTGGCTGCTCTGGATTCGCGCGCGTGATCGCGATCGTTTCAAATCAGTCCTTGCAACGTGGCCCTGGGCGCTCGCGGCCTTCGCCGTGGTCGCGGCACCGATGATCGTGACGGCGATCACCGACGCGTCCGGCTATTTCGGTCGCGCAGCGTCGGTCTCCGCTTTCTACGTCGGTGCCGCGTCCCCGGACAGCTACCCGGTGCATGTGCTCCGCACCGTCGGCATGTTCCTGTTCACCGGTGATCCCAACCAGCGGCACGACGTCAACGAGCTGCCGCTGCTCGGGCCGTTGCTGTTCATCCCATTTGCATTGGGCATCTGGCGCTGCTGGCGACACCGCGACGACCACGGTCATGCGCTGGTGTTGCTCGGACTCGTCGTATTCCTCCTGCCTCCACTGCTCGCAACCGAGGGCTTCGCGCCGCATTTCCTCCGCTCCCTCGGCCTCGCGCCGTTCGTGGCAGCGTCTGTTGGTCTTGGCTGTGTCGAGGCAGTCGATCTCGTGCGCCGCTTTGCCCCGAGGCTGAGCGGAGTCGATCCGTCGGACATCGCCCGGATCGGCTGGGCGATCTGCGGTCTCGCCGTTCTCGGCGTCGGCGTCGCCTCCACGGTGACCTACGTGAACCGGCCGATCGAGGACCGCTTCGCGCCATTCACCTTCGCGGACGTGGCGCTCGCCGGCGCGGCAGTGAACAACGCGACCGATGGGGGACCGTCCACGCTCCTCATCCTCGACAGCTACGACGCGTTGGACGTCCAGTTCCTCGATGCCGGCCGCGCTCCCACCATCGTCGACCCGATGCACGCCGTGGGTAATGCGGCGGTGTACTCGCTGGTCGTCGCACCGTCGATCGCCGACATCGCGGCAGCGGTGGGCGCGCCGCTTGCAGCCCAGGCGCACGTCGTCGCCACCGACCCGGGCGGGACGCCTGTTGCCTTCGAGGTGGTCCCCGAGCCGACCGGCTGACCAAAATGACACCACCGAACCGAACCGCCGCCTTATCGTGGGTGTCGATGTTGCGGGGCTCTTCAGGAAGAATCTGGCTGATCACGCTCGCCGGTCTGGCCGCCAGAGTCGCGTTGCTCGGCTACCAGCCGCTGTGGCGTGACGAGGCGTTCACCGCTCTCACGGTGCAGCGTCCGCTCGGCTCGATGCTCACCGTGGTCCGCCACGACAGCGCCCCCCCACTCTTCTACCTGATCGAGCGGCTCGTCGCCGTCGTGTCGACAAGCCCGGCGGCGCTGCGCATCCTTCCAGTGCTTGCGGGGGTTGCCGCGATCCCGATCATCGCCGCGCTCGGCCGGCGCGTTGCCGGAGATGCGGGCGGCACATGGGCCGCGGTGATCGCCGCCGTCGCTCCTGCGCTGTTCGTGAGCTCGCTCGACGCGCGCATGTACATGGTCGCGACGACCCTGGTCCTCGCATCGACGCTCTGCCTGCTGCGTGCGCTCGATAGGCCGTCGGTGCTTCGCTGGGCGCTCTATGCAGCGTTCTCGGTCCTGGCCGTGTACACAGTGTACTTCGCGCTCTTCGCAGTGCTGGCGCAGGTCGTCGCGGTGGCAATTCTCTACGCGCGGAGACATCCCGGAACCGCGCTGCTCGTCGCGGCCCTTGGGTTGGTGACGCTCGCCAGCCTCATTCCCTGGGTCGTCGCCGCGAGCAGCCAGCTCAGTCACGGCGCGGGCGGATTCTGGGTTCCGAAGCTGAGCGTCGTGACCCTTTCGGGCGGTCTCGTGCAGTTTTTCATCGGGCCGCCGCTGAACACGTGGGTGACGGGGTACACGGGCCTGCGCATCATCGAGGGGGCCAGCGTCGCGGCTGGAGTCCTGGGCCTTGCGACAGTTGTGCTCAACCGGCACAGGCTCACTCGAGACGAGGCGAACGCTGCTTCGGTGCTCGCACTCGTCGGCGGGATCGCCGTCGCACTCGTCATCCTCGTGAGCTTCTGGCACCCGCTCGAGGATGGGCGCTACTTCAGCTCGGCCTGGGCACCGCTTTTCCCGCTCGTCGGCGCTGGTCTGGCGATGATCCCGTGGCAACGCGTGGCGTTCGCGGCCGCGGCAGTCACGGCGGTGGTCGCCTTTGCCACGGTGACCACCGTCACCAACCCCGATACGCCCGCGGCGATCGCCGCCCTCGAGAAGGCCGCCGGACCGCACGACGTGATCGCCGCATACCCGAGCGAATACCTCCTCGTCCTCTACTACGGCGACCGCGCCATCGATGTGCACGCGCGTTCGATGGCGCTGGACGTGCCCTGGTTCTGGGGCACAGCGGTGTATCCGCAGGGCGCCGTCCTGCAGTCGATGCCGATGCCTTCGCCGACGACGCAGACGGTCTGGTACGTGTTCGAGCCGGGCGATCCGCCACCCCCTGATCCCGACGGTTACTCGGCTCGGAGCACCCGCTGCTGGACCGGCGTGTGTGTCACCATGCTGACCCCATCAGTGCTCGGCGCCTCGGGCGCGAATTCCACGTAGATCGTGGGGCAGGAGGACAGCGCGTGAAGGGCTTTCGCGATTTTCTCAACCAGGGCAACGTTGTCCAGCTCGCCGTTGCGTTCGTCATCGGCGGCGCATTCGGTGCAGTGGTCACCGCGCTCGTCATGGATATAGTCAACCCGATCATCGCGATCCCGTTCGGCAAGCCGAACTTCAACTCGCTGGTGCTGACGATCAACGGCAGTGTCATCCAATACGGAACGTTCCTGACCGCGGTGATCGCGTTCATCCTCATCGCTGCCGGCGTCTACTTCTTCTTCGTGGTGCCGTACAACCGCATGCAGAAGCGACTCGCCAAGCCCACCGATCCAGGCGAGTCGAACACCCGCGCGTGCCCTGAGTGCCTGAGCATCATTCCGAAGGCCGCAAAGCGCTGCTCGTTCTGCACCGCTGCTGTCGAGCCACAGGCAACGAGCTGACCGAGCCGGAACTTCCAGAGGTCCATACCGCTCGTCTCGACGAGCTGACGCCGCGCGCGCTGCTCGGAATTCTCGCCGTCCGGCAGGCGGTGTTCGTCGTCGAGCAGAACTGCGTCTATCCCGATATCGACGCAAGTGATGCCGGCGCGGAGACACGCCACCTGTGGATCGAGGATGCGGATGGCGAAGTCGTGAGCACACTGCGTCTCCTCCGCGATGCCGGCGGCGGCCATCGCATCGGCCGTGTCGCGACCCATGCCGGATCACGCGGACGCGGCTACTCGAGCGCGCTCATGCGGCGCGCGATCGAGCTCGCGGATCTGCCGATCGTACTCAGCGCCCAGTCATACCTCGTCGGATGGTATGGGACGTTCGGGTTCGAGGAACACGGGGAGCGATGGATCGAGGACGGCATCGAACACGCGCCGATGCGCCTGGAGGTCAGGCGATGACGATGTTGACGATGCGATCCACCACGGCGATGACCTTGCGAGGGGCCTGACCACCAAGCAGCTCTGCGATGCGCGGTTGTGTCAGTGCGAGCGCCGTCAACGCCTCCTCGGACGTCCCTGCATCAACCTCGAAGTCGGCGCGGCGTTTGCCGTTCACGGTGACCGCGATGGTCGCGCGCTGCGGCGCCGCGAGTGCAGCGTCGTACGCAGGCCACGTGCCCTGTTCGTGCACCGACGTCTCGTGGCCGAGACGGTCCCAGATCTCCTCGGTGATGAAGGGCGCGAACGGTGCGAGCAGCTTGAGCAATGTCTCGGCATCGACTCGCCTGCCACTTCCCGACGACGCCTCGTGGTCAAGTGCGCGTGCGAACTCCATCAGATAGGCGATGGCCGTGTTGTATCGCAACTCACCGATGTCGTCCTCGACCTGCTGGATGAGGCGGTGTCGACGGCGCTCCAGAACGTCGTCGTCGTCGTCGGCGTCGTCGCGCGTGGCAAGCTGCGTGGCCCGCCATGCCCGGTGGAGAAAGCGGGTCATCCCGGCGATGCCCTTGTCGCGGAAGTCGCCGCCGAGCGTGTAGGGGCCGAGGTACATCATGAAGAGACGCACCGTGTCGGCCCCGTATCTGTCGATGTACTCATCGGGGTTGAGCACATTGCCGCGGCTCTTGGACATCTTCGCGCCGTCCATGATGATCATGCCGTGCGCGCGGAATCGGGTGTACGGCTCAGGAACCGGGACATGCCCCATGTCGTACAGCGCGCGCATCACAAAGCGCGCATAGAGCAGATGTCGCACCGCGTGCTCGTTGCCGCCGATGTACATGTTCACCGGAAGCCACGTATCCGTCCGCTCCTTGTCGAAAGGAACGTCGTCGAAGTCGGTGGATGGATATCGCAGGTGGTACCAGGCCGAGTCGAGGAACGTGTCGCTGACGTCGGTCTCCCGACGCGCGGGACCGCCGCATTTCGGACACGTGACGTTGACCCAGTCCTCCACCGTCGCGAGCGGCGACACGCCGGTCCCGCGCGGACGGAAGTCCTCGATCTCCGGGAGCAGCACCGGGAGGTCCTCTTCGGGAACCGCGACCGGGCCGTCCTTGGGACAGTGGATGATCGGTATCGGCGGTCCCCAGTATCGCTGCCGTGAGATGAGCCAGTCGCGCAACTTGTACTGCACGCTGGTCTCACCGCGACGCAACTCGGTGAGCCGTTCGATGATCCGGCGCTTGCCATCGTCGGTCGTCGCACCGTCGAATTCGCCGCTGTTGATGAGCACGCCGTTGCCCGAATGCGATGCCTCGGTGCTGTCACCACCGCTGATCACGTCGACGATCGGGAGGTTCTGCGCACGAGCGAATGCCCAGTCGCGGGAGTCGTGCGCCGGCACAGCCATGATCGCGCCCGTTCCATACCCACCGAGGACGTACGGCGCTGCCCAGACGGGGAGCCGCGCTCCCGTGAGCGGGTGGATCGCGAACGACCCCAGCTCCATGCCGACAGCGAAGTCCGGCTCCCCCACCGTCGGTGGGAACTTGTTGCGCCAGGCATTGACGGTGCCGATCCGCTCGGGAGGCACGAACTCCTCCAACTCCGGATGGTCGGCGCCGATGACAAGGAAGGTCGCACCAAAGAGCGTGTCAGGCCGCGTCGTGTAGACCGTGACGTCCTTGCGCCGGCAGCCCTCGAGGTCGAAGAGGATGGTCGCGCCTTCGCTGCGCCCGATCCAGTTGCGCTGCATCGTCTTCGTCGACTCCGACCAGTCCAGGGTGTCGAGTGCGTCGAGCAACGGCTGCGCGTACCGCGTGATCTTGATCCACCACTGGCGCAGATATCGCGTCTGCACCACGGTGTGACAGCGCTCGCAGCGTCCCTGCTCCACCTGCTCGTCGGCGAGCACGGTCAAGCACGACGGGCACCAGTTGACCGCTCCCTCGCGCCACTCGATGAGCCCGGCGTTGAAGAGCTGCACGAACAGCCATTGCGTCCAGCGGTAGTAGGCGGGGTCGGCGGTGTTGACCTGGTGACTCCAGTCGAACATCGAGCCGATCCGGGCGAGCTGGTTCTCACGGAAGTTGTTGACCGCGCGGCGCATCACCACGGCCGGGTGCTCGCCGATCTTCATTGCGTAGTTCTCGGAGTGGATGCCGAAGGCGTCGAAGCCCATCGGCTCGAAGACCGTGTCGCCCATGAGCCGCCGCCAGCGCCCGTAGATGTCGCCGCCGGCGAACGGGATGATGTGGCCCACGTGCAATCCCTCGGCGGAGGGATACGGGAACATCATCAGGTTGTAGAAGGGACGCTCCGGGTCATCGAGTTGCGTGCGGTAGTCGCCCCGCTCGCTCCAGATCCGCCGCCAGCGCGCTTCCACGCCGGCGTGGTCGTACGCGTCGAGGCGCGTCGGTTCGGCGTGCGTGGCGGCAGGATCGGCGTCCATGGAACAAGGGTAGCCCGACTCCACGCCCGATCAATCCCGGGGCAGGGTCAGGAGGTTGCGGTCTGCGTGTTCTGGAGGACAGCGAACACGGCTCCCTGGGGGTCGTGCACGATGGCGAAGCGTCCGACTCCGGGGATGTCGGACGGTGGATGGTGCACCCCACCTCCGAGCTCGGTCAGCTTGGCGACGGTCGCATCGGTGTCGGCGACGGCAAAGTAGACGACCCAGTTCGACGGCGTGCCCTCGGGCAGATCCGGGTCCATCGGGAGGCCGCCGGCGACGCTCGTGCCGTCGAGCTTGAACTCGGTGTAGTTGGTCCCGGGGACAGCCGATTCCTTGGGATCCCACCCGAAGGCGTTCCAGTAGAAGAGCTTGTCGCTCGGGAGATCCTTGGCGTTGAGCTCTGCCCAGCAGAAGGCGCCCGGGACCCGCATGACCTCGAATCCCTTGTGCTCGTTTGGCTGCCAGAGGCCGATCACCGCTCCCGACGGATCGGCGACGATGCCCATCGTCCCCGCGCCAGTCACCTCCACGGTTGGGGCGATCACCGTGCCACCTGCTTCGGTCGCCTTGGCGGCGGACGCTGCGGCGTCCTCGGTGAGGACGTACATCGTCCATGCCGACGGACCCTCCCCGTCCGTCCGAGGGCTCACACCGGCGACCTGCTTGCCATCGAGCAGGAACATCCCGTATCCACCGCCATCCGGGACGACATCGACGGTCCAGCCGAAGACCCCTGTGTAGAACGTGTGGGCCGCGTCGACGTCCGCGCTTTCGAGATCGATCCAACCGGGCTCGCCCATATTGGGAGTGGTCATCGCACGTTCCTCCGTCTCACTGATCCGCTCGCCGACCCTCGCGCTCCGACGCGCTCGGGCAACGTATCACGGTGGTTCGGACCTTTGAAGCGTCGCGAGTACACTCGTGCGCCTGATGGTCGAGACGCCGAACGACATCGAGATCTCTGACATAGGCGACGACGCGGAACGGCAGCGATTCGCTGAGATCGATGCCGATGCGTTTGCCGGTCGTGCGTCGGACAACATGCGCTGGCTCAAGGCCGCCGAACCGCACACGACGTTGCGTGTCGCGCGCATCGGGGGCCAGGTGGTCGGCGGTTTCATCCTGCTGCCGACCGGCGAGTTCTTCGGCGGACGATCGGTGCCGGCCCAGGGAGTTTCGGCAGTCGTCGTCAGTGCCGAGTGGCGTCGTCGTGGTGTTGCCGGCGCGCTGATGCGCGACTGCGTGGCGTCGGCGCGCGAACGTGGTGCCGCGGTCGCGCCGCTGTTCGCGGCGACGGTTCGCCTCTACCGTCGCTGGGGATGGGAGGTCTGCACGCAGACATTCCGTCAGACGGTGCAAACCCGAGCGCTGAGTGGATTCCGAGGTGCGGGGACGGTGCGCGCGCGTCCGGATCGAGCAGCGGTCGAGGCCATGCGTCGCGCGCAGTTGCTGCGCTGGGACGGCCCGTTGGACAGACCGGATTGGTGGCTCAGTGTGGAGTGGGATCCGGGCAATCCGGAGGGTCACAAGGGCGAGTTCGGCTGGTACGAGGACGATGAACTCACCGGGTTTGTCCGCTACGACAGCGATCGAGCCCAGGGCATGTGGATCCGGGTCCGTGTGCAGGAGCTGATCTACACGACCGGGGACGCACTCCGTGGGTTGCTCGGCTTCCTCGGCGGCCAGGAGTCGCAGAGCGGCGAGGTCGTCTTCGTGCACTCGGCGATACCCGATCTGTCGCCGCTGCACCTCGTGCTCCCCGAGCCACACCGTGACGTCGAGGTTGGGGCGTTCATCCCCTGGATGCAACGCATCGTGGACATCGAGCGCGCGCTGACCGCGCGCGGCTGGCCGGCGCAGGCGTCCGGGCGCGTCGACCTGGAGGTCACGGATCCCGTCCTAGGCGTCGAGCGCGTCGTGCTCGAGGTTGAGCGTGGCCAGGGGCGCGTGACCAAAGGCGGCGATGGCCACGTTCGCTGTGGCATCGGTGCGCTGTCCGCGTGGTACGCGAGTGCGCTCCGCGCGCGAGACGCCGCGCTGCTCGGACTGATGGAGGGAGACGCCGACGCGCTGACCGCGATGGACGGTCTTGTCGCGGGCGGTGTCCCGTGGATCCCCGACTTCTTCTGACCACCGATGCCTGACGCCGCACTGCGTGACCTGCGATTCGCACGGCTGCGCTCGCAGCACCTTACTGACGACACGCGGCTTACAACGGCGGTCGCAGACGTGGTCGCGAAAGCGTGTGGGTTGCAGGCGCAGGCGTTCGACGCCGCGCGCCATCAGGTGCGGGTGCGAGCGTCGGGACTCACCGCGGGCGACGTCGACCGAGCATTCGAAGTGGACCGATCCGTCGTGCGGACGTGGCTGATGCGCGGAACGTTGCATCTCTGCGCCGCCGAGGATCTGCGCTGGCTCGTCGACCTTTTCGGACCCGCTGTCAACCAGTTGGCCGCGAGCCGGCGACGGGCTCTCGGCCTCGACGACGCGACATGCCAGCGAGGGCTCGCGGTGATCCGCAAGGCGCTCGCGGACGGACCGGTGGCGCGTCGCCGGATTCGCGAGGCGCTCGTCCGGGCCGGCGTGCTCGAGGAACCGGTGGGTCAATCGTTGGTGTTTCTGCTGTATCACGCAGCCGCTCTTGGTGTTGTGTGCTGCGGTCCGCGGATGGGTCGCGACGACAGCTTCGTGCTGCTCGACGACTGGGTGGCGCCGTCGAAGGGACCAGGTGGCGACACGGCGCTCGCCGAGCTCGCGGTGCGCTACTTCGAAGCCTTCGGACCTGCGAGCGAAGGTGATTTCGCTGCGTGGTCCGGCCTGCGGATGTCGGTGGTCCGTCCGGCGATGCAGGCGATCGGTTCCAGATTGGCGGAGTTCCCTGGAGCGATCCGCGGCCTCTGGACCGTCGGAACTGTGGCCTCGGAGCCGCCGCCTGGCCGTCCGATCGTGCGGCTGCTCGGGCACTTCGACACGTTCCTGCTGGGCTACAAGCGCCGAGACCAGCTTGGTGGCGCCGCCGCCGAGGCGTGGATTCACACGGGAGGCGGGGGCTGGATCCGTCCGGTCGTCCTCGTCGACGGATGGATCACCGGAGGGTGGCGGCTCGATCGGGTTTCCGGAGGATTCGAGATCGTGGTGACGCCGTTCGAGCAGCACTTCGCCCGCGTGAACGCGGGCATTGGGCGCGAGGCCGCCTCCATCAGCGCGTTCCTGGGCCGGCCCGTGCAGTGGAGATCGTTGCCGGCGCGCGACTGACGACAGTGGTCGCCCGTGCAAGGCTCGGCACGATGCGAATGTCATGGCCGATCGCGGTCATCGCGGGGCGGACCCTTGGTGCCTGCGGAGCCGCAAACTCGGCACCAGCACCGGAACACTCCAGGGTCAGGCTCACAGCCCTGGCCGCGCTATGGCGTCCTCAAGGTCGACGCGAAGACCGGCCAGGTACTCGGCACGGGTGTCAGCACGGCTGACGCGAATCTCTCGTCCTTGGGCGCTGTGATCATGCTGCAGCTATGACCGTATGGCGGTCCCGTGGGCCGACCGGTCTAGTATTGGCAGCCCCGACCATGCCGACGTAGCTCAGTGGTAGAGCAGCGGTTTCGTAAACCGCTGGCCGGGAGTTCGAATCTCCCCGTCGGCTCCATTTTCGTCTGTATGGATCGGACTCATGCTTGACACGAGGCATTCGGCGAACGCGTAACAATCGCTTCGGCGCACGCTTGGCGCCCGCGCCGCGCGATACGCTACGCACGAGAAGGGGTAGTGTGACGCAGCGAGTCCGCCGGACAGACATACGTCTCCTGGTGGTGCATTGGCACCCAGTCGTCCTCCGTGGCCTCGTTGCGTATCTCGGTCACGCGCCGGGCTTTGCGCTGGTCGGCAAGGCTGCGACGTGCGAAGAAGCGCTCGGGATAATGGCCGAGTTGCACCCGGACATCGTGGTGATGGGCTACTCGACACCGCTCATGCGAGGGATGGAGGCGACCCGCCGTCTGGCCGAGAGCCATCCCGGGGTGCGAGTGGTTCTGGTCGGGGCTTCAGGCGGGGCTGAGCGCATGGTTGGAACGCTCCAGTGCGGCGGCGCGGGCTATATGTTGCTGGACACCCCTCCGTCGGAAATGCTCGAAACACTTCGCGGACTCTCACGAGGCGCGCGAGGCACGGTCGCATGACCACGCCGATTCAACCCCCGTGACCTCGTCAGAGTCGGCCCCGGAGGAACTCACAGCCTTTCAATCATTGTTCGCGCGAACCGGCCGTAGTCCATCCGTGTCAGCGTCGTAGAGGTACTCCTGCCCGGGAGTGACCCCGCCGCTGCGCAGCCGGAACGTGTGTCCGTCGAGTGCCTCCACGCCACTCAGCCAGAGGATGTTGCGTGGGTCGTCCCCGTGACTCCGAAACTCTCCGGCGACACGAAGGCGCCGAGCGCGAAAGCCGCACCCCACCACGACGCACCATTGCTCGTCGTCACTGATCGCCGCTCCGGCTGCACCGCCGTACATGTCGGCCAGGAGCAGCCACGGGAGCCCGTCCCCTTCGACAGAGACCAAGCAGCCCAGCGTCTGCCACACCACAAAGCGCTGAGAACGGCACATGACGGACCCGACCTGCTTGCCTTCTGCAAGGACCACTTCGCCTCCCGACGAATTCAACTCGAACGTCATCCCGGCTTCGGCGGTGGACTCCGCGCCATCGAATCGTTGAGCTGCCGCCAGTTGACACTCCTCGGCGTAAGCCGCCGAGCGTTGTGGCCGCACCGCGGCGCTCCTTCTCTGCTCGTTGATGATGTCACGCGGCTCTCCGAGCGTATTGGTGTCCGCGTCGTACACCCACACGCGCGTGGTCCACATGTTTCCCAGACCCCATTGGGTTGCGACGGCGAACTGGTGCGCTCCGAGCGCTTTCACGCCGGTGAACAGGACGGCGTCAGCAAGGTCACCCGACATCGGATGGTGGAGCTGCCAACGCTCATGGTACGGACGCCGCCCGTGAGACTGGACCTCGGTGCCTGGTCGAAGACGAAACGCGACAAGCCCCAGGCCAATAACGACGCACCATTGCTCGTCATCGCTGATCGCCGCCCCGCGCGGCCCTTCCCACATCCGGGCAACGCATCTCGACGGCGGCGCATCACCCTGGACGTGGACCTCGTTGCCCTTCTCCGACCAGACGACGAAGTGTTCCGATCGACGCATCACGGAGCCCTGAGCGCTTCCGTCTACAAGAACCGTTTCGTAGGTCACCCCCGCTGCGTTTCTCATCTCGAACACGCGCTGACCCGAATCGCGGTTCGACGGTGCGGCTTGTTGCTGAGTCCCGGCGGCCCCTGCCGACGAACGACGGTTGAAGAACTGTTTCATCGCCATGCGCATCTCCGTTTGCTCACCGAGAGTTCGGCGAGTGGCATGCCGCTATGGCAACTCGTCCCCCGAGTTGTACGTGGACCGAGCCGGCTGCTACGGGTGGGTCAACGCTCCACCAGCATGCACGCGTTCGCCGCGGGCGTCAGAGTCACCACCGTTCCGTCACACATGAAGCGACACCGCTCCGTTGCGCGTCGGTCGCCTTAACGCGACCCATGCTCCCAAGGAACGCGTGACCCTGTGACAGCAAGCCGGTATCGTGGAAGGGCGAAGATTTATGCGTCATGGCGTTGCGGGGGATCAGGTGATCCGAACACCCGGTTTCTACCAGGACCTCGTCGAATCGTCCACGATCGCCCTCGTCGTCGTCGGGCCGGACGCGATCGTTCGCCATCACACGCGGGCGGCGGCCGAGATGCTGTCGGGAGCTGCAACGAGCGTGGTTGGTGAGCTCTTTCCCTCGCTCTTCATTCCGGAAGTTCAGGCTCAGGTGGATTCCTTCCTCCGGAGCGCGGCCACCGCGGATGCGACGGCGAGTACCCGGCTTGAGGCAACCTGCCGCCTTGCCGGCGGATACGTGCGAACGATTGCGATGACAGGGGTGAATCTGACCGGATCTCCTCACGTCGCAGGAGTCGTGCTCTCTCTCGTCGATCGATCCGAGGTGCAGCGTGCCGTCGATGCGGCAGAGAAGGTCGCGCGAAGCGATCAACTGACCGGCCTGCTCACCCGCGGTGCGCTCGAACAGTACGGACGAACCCTGTTCACCGCAGGGAGTGCCCGCAGCGTGATGCTCGCGCTGATGGATGTCGACGACATGAAGACGATCAACGATCTCCATGGGTTCGCGACAGGCGATACGGTGCTCCGCTCGGTGGCGGAACGCTTGTCTCTCTCGTTCGGAGACTCCGCGATGGTGGCGCGGTTCGGTGGAGAACGATTTGCCGTCCTCCTTCGGAATGGCGACACCGCTTCTGCTCGCCGGCGCCTGGATGGAGCGTGTCGATCCATATGCGCTCCCATCGCGGGCATCGATCGCCGGATCACCGTCACCTGTGGAGTCGCGTCGACGAGGCTCGCACGACACTGGCCCGGTCTCGTCAGCCGTGCCGACGCAGCCCTCATGGAGGCCAAGATCTCGAGACCCGGCGGTGTCTTCTTCTACAGGCGTGATACGCAGGGATGGGAGCAACGCCGGATACAGGAACGCGAAGCGCTACTCGCCGCTGACAAGCTGGTGGTCGAGCTCAAGTCCGACGTTGTGCGACTCGAACACGACACGAGACATGACGAGCGAACCGGGCTGCTGAACGCGCAGGCGTTCGAAGCCGACCTCCGCACGATGCATGCCGACGCGGCCGCACAGCACGCCGTGTACGCGCTGGTGCTGTGTGACATCGACTACTTTCACAACTACAACGAGCGGTACCTGTATCAGCCTGCGAATATCGCGCTCCGACGGGTCGCTGACGCGCTCGAAGGTGCCTGCCGGCCCGGCGATCTCGTGTACCGCTACGGCGGCGAGGAGATGACCGTCCTCCTGCCTCAGACGTCGCTCTCGGACGCGACCAGCCTTGCCGAGCGGCTGCGAGTGGCGGTCGCGGACCTGTGTCTCCCGCATGAGAATCGGCCGGATCCGCGCATCGTGACGGTGTCCATTGGTGTTGCTGCGAGCGATCCATTCGCCTCTCGGAGCTCGGCCGGGATCGTCGATGCCGCAAACGAGGCGCTGTTGGTCGCGAAGCGGTCCGGCCGCAATCGGGTCGTCGCAAGCCGGCGGGGTCAGGCATGACAGGCCCGGCCGATAACTCGGAGTTCGGTGTCGATCGGCAAACCGGGCTTGCAACCGTCCAGGAGTTCATGTCCCTTGAGCGCCAGGTGGATGCGCGTTGCCGCTCGAGCGGCGAAGCGTATGGGATCGTGCTCGTCGATATCGAAGGTCTGCGCGGCATCAACACCGCTCACGGATTCGACTTTGGCGACCACGTGCTCCTGCACACCGCTCAGCGACTCCGCCACGCCTTCGCTGAGAGACCGCCGCTTTGCATCGCGCGTGTGGGTGGCGATGAATTCGCTGTCCTCTTCGAGCGCATCGACGCAGCGATGAGCCTGTCTCAACTCGCGCGCAAGATCAGGCTTGACGTTGCCGGTCAACCTCTCCTCATCGACAACGAGCGCCTCCGAGTCCACGTCCGCACGACCTTTCGACGGGGACCGAGCCACAAGCCGGTGGCGAGCGACCTGTTGTGGGAGGTTGAGTGGGCCGACCGCATCGAGGCAACACGCGAGTTGCATCAACGCTTGGAATTCCTGGAGCTGCGGGACGGTCAGCGCGGCGGGCAGGCCGGTGATCTTCGTGATCGCCTCGCCGCAGCCGAAGAGCGTGCAGTGCTAGCCCTCTACGATCCCCTGACTGGTGCTCGGAACCGCCGTGGGCTCGCCGAGGTCATCACGGGCCTCCGGGGTCCGCGCGTGGTGGCGTTTGTTGACATCGACAATCTTCGTGATCTCAACGGCCTGGACGACCAGAACTGGGACGCGGGCGACCAGGCGCTCCTGGGCGTCGCCGCGCTCCTGCGGACCCTTCCGGAGGGAGCGATCGTCGTTCGGTGGGGTGGCGATGAGTTTCTTGTCATCCTCCCCGACGTCTCGGTGAGCACCGTCGTTGAGGCGCTCGAAGCGTTGATGCAACGCGCGCGCCAGGAGCTGCGCGTCGGTGATGTCGCGGTGACGTTCTCGGCCGGAGTCTCCGCGTGCAGTGGACCCGACGACCAGGATGCCGCTGAAGAGCGTGCGCGGAAGGCC
This sequence comes from Candidatus Dormiibacterota bacterium, assembly GCA_036521195.1. Classification (GTDB taxonomy): domain Bacteria; phylum Chloroflexota; class Dormibacteria; order Aeolococcales; family Aeolococcaceae; genus Palsa-851. The sequence goes on along the minus strand of DATDID010000026.1, from coordinate 132,663 downwards.
GCCCGAGAAGCCAAATCATCGGGCAGGGCGTGCGTGGTCGTCGCTCGTGTGGCGTCAGAACCATCGCACCCGCCGAGCCGTGATCGGCGAGGCGGGCGGTCCGTCATGGTAGGTTCGAGCGTGTACGATCTGCAGCGCCTTCGCCCCGACCATGACGCGGCGATCCTCGACTTCGAGCGAGCGAACCGTGCGTACTTTGCGCAGTCGATCAGTGATCGCGGCGACGAATTCTTCGAGCATTTCGCTGACCGCCACCGTGCCATGCTTGCCGAGCAGGAGGCAGGACGCGGAGCGTTCTACGTCCTCGTTGACGATGACGGGGGCGTCGTCGGCCGTTTCAACCTGTACGAAGTCGCCGACGAGACCGCGAACGTCGGCTATCGCGTTGCAGAACGGGTCACAGGTCGAGGCGTCGCGACATCCGGGCTGCGCGCCCTCTGTCGCATCGCCGCGGACGATCACCACCTGCGGATGCTCAAAGCCGCGACCAGCAACGAGAACGTTGCCTCGCAGCGAGTGCTGTTCAACGCGGGGTTCGTTATCACGGGACCGACCGAGATCGCGGGGCGCCCAGGAGTGTTGTACGAGCTCGTCCTGGCGCGCCCGTAGCGGCTAGATCAGCCCCGAGACGATCGCCTGTTCGATCCACGGAACGACTTCGTCAAGCATCTGCTCGAGCGAGGTCGTCGCTGCAAAGCCCAGCACGCGCCGTGCCTTCTCCGTCGACGGGATCCTGCGCTGGACATCGTGTTCGAAGGGTGGGTCGCTGACGTAGCGGAACGGGACGTCGGCGCCTCTGATCCGGTGCCAGATCGATTCGGCCAGGGCGAGCACGGTCGTCGACTCCGCTGTCGACAGGTTGAAGTCCTCGTTCAATGCCGCGGGACTCTCCATCGCCGTGACAATGCCCCTGGCGAGGTCGCCACCGTACGTGTAGTGGCGGATCTGGTCACCGTCACCAAGGATGTGCAGCGGGTCCTGACCCTTCAGCACCTTCTGCACCAGGTCCGGAACCACGTGGCTCATCGCGAGCTTGACGTTGCCGCTGAGGATCTCGACGTCCCCAAGCGCCCGACTCTCGCCGATGCCGACGCAGTTGAAGGGCCGCACGATGGTGTACGGCAGCTGGTGCTGCTGGTGTGCGGCGCGGGCGAAGTACTCGACCGCAAGCTTCTGAAACCCGTATGACGATCTCGGCGGTGGGACCTCGAGTTCCTGGCCCTCGGTTGACGGCCACGTATCTGTCGACTCGAAGACCATCGAGGAGCTGATGTATGTGACTTTGCTCAGCGCGCCGCTGCGATGCGCGCGAATCGCCGCGTCACATGTTGCGGCGATGATCCGCTCGTTGGTCGCCAGCAGATCGTATGCGTACGTGTGGAAGTACGAGATGCCTCCGATCATCGCGGCACCCGCGATCAGGTGATCACAGTCGCCGAGCAGCTCACTGAGGAGTTCCACATCGCGGGCATCGCCTCGGACGAGCCGATAGTTCGCGTGCCCGTCGTACGACTTGGCCGCCGGCCCGTACTTCGATTCGTTGTCAAGCCCGACCACGTGGTATCCACGCTGGAGCAACTCCTGGACGATGTACCCGCCGATGAATCCGGCCGACCCGGTGACCAGCACCCTTGTCATGGCGTTCGACCTCTCCGGCGCACTTCGTCGGGTGCAGGGTTCGCGCGCGTCAGCCCAAGTGCGAAGAGATACCAGTGGAGATACCGTGGGATCCACGCCCTGGCCTGAAAGTGCGATGTTCCATTCGCGCGGTCGAGCCAGATCGTCGGCAGCTCCGCGACAGGCAGACCGAGGCGACGCGCCTTCGCCACCATCTCGATCCCCAGCTCGAACCCCGCGTCCGAATCGATCCCGACACGCTGCATGAACTGGCGCGAGTAGGCTTTGAACGAGTTGGTGGCATCGTGTGTCCCGACCCGCCCCACCAAGTGCAGCGACACGCCCGCCAGCCAGGAGATGCGGCCCTTCAACCATGGTCCGCCGACCTGCTGCCCGCCACGCATGTATCGCGACGCGCATGCGACGACAACGCCTCGCTCGACGAGCCGCGTCAACTGATCGATTTGCATCGGATCGTCACTCCCGTCCGCCATCGTCACGACGACGACATCGGCCACCGCGTGAGCGACGCCATACCGCAGCGCCTGTGCCGGCCCTCGTCCGTAGGTGTTGTGCAACGGCCGGAGCCGCGCGTCCCGTTTCGCATACTCCCGGAGAAACGGGACGGTCGTGTCGTCCGGCGAGTCGTACACCACCAGCACCTCGGCCGGGAGTGTGATCGCTTCGCAGATCCGGTCGAGGAACGCCACGACTTCGGCACCCTCGTTATATGCGGGGATGACGACGCTGACGCGCGGATTCACACCCTGACCCCGTTGCCAAGTACGTTGGTCAGATCAACGACCGGCGTGGTGGTGTGCAGGTTCGCGTAAGCGCTGTGCGGCGCCGCAATGATCAGCAGGTCCGACTCTGCAAGGACACTCTCCAGGGGGCTGAGATCCTGGTCAACCGTCACGAACGGGTCGGTGCAGAGCACCCGCGCCGCCTTCCCGCTGAGGACGCGCTTCAACTTGTAGCTGAGGCTCGCCCGCACGTCGTCCGACTCGGCCTTGAACGCCATGCCCAGGATGCCGACCGTCATGTCGGTCAGGTCGAACCGCTCCTCGAGCTTGCCGATCACGTAGAGCGGAAGACCCTCGTTCACCATCACAGCCGCCTGTCCGAGGGTGAATCGATTCTCCGCAAACGCCGTGATCTGCATCGTGTCCTTCAAAAGACACGGCCCTGCGGTGAGACCCGCTCCGGGAAGATCGGCCGCCCGCGGATATTGATGGGTCACGGCGTGGCGGATGCGCTCGTAGTCGAGCCCGGAGTCGTTCGCTATCGCGTAGAGCTGGTTGGCGACGGCGAATTTGATGTAGCGCCAGGTGTTCGTGAAGAGCTTGGCGAGCTCGGCCTCGTCCGGGGCGAGTTCGACGATCTCCGGGGTCAGGCGACGGAACAGCGTTGCGGCACGCGCCGTCGCGCGAGGCGTGGTTCCGGAGACGATCTGCGGCAGGCTGCTCAGCTCCTCGAGCGCGTGACCTTCAGCAATGCGCTCGGGGCAGAAGCTGACGTCGATGTCGCGGCCGAGCTTCGCGATGATCCGCGCGACCCCGCGGGTGACTCCCGGATACACCGTGCTTCGCAGGATGACCAACTGGCCGTCAACGAGGTGATCACTCAACGGTGTCACCGCACGCGAAACGGCGTCGATGTCGGGGCTCAGATATCTGTCCACCGGAGTCCCCACCACGACGACGACATGCTCGCCGCGGGCTATGGAGCCAGGCTCAACGGTGGCGCGAAGCCGGCCCGACTCCCGGACTTCGGGGAGTAGCTTCGCCGCCCCTGCCTCCTGAAACGGCATCGCTCCGGCGTTGACGACATCGACCGCGGCGACGCTCGTGTCATACAGGACAACGCGGCATCCGCCGGCCGCAAGCGCAAGACCAAGCGGCAGACCCACGTGGCCGCATCCGCCGACGATCGTGACGTCGTGCTCGAACCTGTGACGTTCGTCAGGCATCACGACGGCTCACCCACGTACACGCCGGACAGATCGAGCGGCGTGTCGCCTTCGCACGCCACCTGGAGCGAGCCCGCCCGGTCGTCCTCGGGCGCCACCACCACGGTGCTCTCTGCAGGGATCCAGTGTCCATTGACTGCAAGACCGTCTCCAGTTCCTTGAGGCAGCGTCGAGAACTCCAGTGTGACAGTGCTGCCGACAGCGGCCGCGATGGTCGTCATCGCGCCATCGCATTCCAGGACGGTTGGTGTCGTGAGCAGCGAGGGGTTCCCTGCGGGAGGCTGGAACGGCGTGGACGTCGCAGCTATCCCTGCACTGCCGACGCTCGTATAGCTGGAACCGAGCCGGAACAGATGTGGGCTCACCTCACCGAACCACTCCCAGCGTTGCAGCACCTCGAGCGCGATGGGAGAAAAGCGGGCATGTTGCGGAGCGGTGTAGAGGTAGGTATATCCCTGCCTGGGCAATGCATTGAGGAGCGAACTCGTAACGATATTCGGGTTGAGCATCATGCCCCGCCGCCGTGCGTAGTACGGCACCGCCGGCGACCATGTGAGACCGTCGAACACGATCAGGTTTTGCGGGTGCGTGCCCGCGTCGATCTCTCGCGCCTGCGGGAGGACATTCTGGGGATCCGCGACATGATTCGTGTAAATAGGCGCAAGGAAGTTGCGCTGCGCAACGATGGCGGACCCCAACGCAGCGAGCATGGCGAGCACGCTCACGACCCGCAGCGGTGTCGGCTTCCAGTAGCGAATGATGCCGTCGATCGCGTAGCCGAGGACAGCAGCCACGGCCGGAGTCACCGCAGCCAGGTAGTACTCCTGAACGACATACAAATTGAAGAACACGACCACTGGCAGGACGCCCGCGAGAATGATGCCGATCCACACAGCGCGCTTCTCGCGGAGCACGGCGATGCCGCAGAGGATCGCGAAACCCCACAGCGGTAGCCCGGTGACCTGCGAGTCGAACGGATCGAGGATCTGGTACCAGGCATGGATGCTCAAGCGCTGAGCGATGGTGCCGAAGTTCCAGATGAACAGCGCCTCGCTCGTGAGCCAGCTCGTGGCCGGGCTCGCGGCCTTGATGCCGTCGGCGTAGTGCGTCCAGAGCACGCACGCGATGACAGGAACAAGGAACAGCGCCAAGGAGACGTTGAATCGATCGCGAAGCCATACGCGAAGCGGCGGCCTCGGCCCTCGCGACCAGTACAGGAACAGCGGCACCATCCAGAAGACCGCGCTGGTCACCTTGACAGCCATCGCGAGTGATCCGAGCACGATGGCGAGCGCGGCAAAGCGATTCTGGCGTTTGTCGATCCAAATCATGCCGGCCCAGACGTACCCGACCGAAAGGGCCGTCGCCATGTACTCGATCATTGACGAACGGCTCCACCAGATGTTGAACGGTGAGAGCAGAAACACGAGCAGCGCGATCACTGCCGCAGTCCGCGTCGACAGGTGGCGGACGAGCCCCCACACCGCAACCGCGGTTGCCATGAAACAGATCAGCCCACTCGCGCGAAGCGCCAGGTCGGTGGCAACACCGAGGTTCATGACGAGCGCCGCCATGGCCTGGTACAGCGGGAACTCGAACGGCACCTGCCAGGGGCTGCCAAACACCGGGAGCTGCGGGTGCAGCAGATTGATCCCCTGTTCGTGATAGATCAGGGCCGGGTACGCGGTTTCGGCCTGGCGAAACGACGAGAGCGCAGTGAATGGCTGGCTGAGGTGCGGCACTCGGATGAGCAGCCCGATCACCAGGAGAGCAAGCACGGCAACCGCCTCCTGAGAAGCAGGAGCAGCCCAGATCCTCCGACCCCTTCCTACGAGTCCCCGCATCGGGCGGATTGTACGGTTCGCAATGCGAACGCGCTGCGACATCTCACCGACACGACCCCACGAGCGATCAGTGGTCAGTTAGTGCTGCTGATCGACAAAGAAGAACGGGCGGCTCGCGAAGACAGCATCAACCATCTCCTTTGCCGCATCAGGCGTGGTCCGTGCCTCCAGCCACTCGCGAAGCTCCTTCGTCGTGACCTGCGCAGGTTCCAGATCCCAACGCTGCTCGGATTCGGGCTCGCTGTTCTCGTAGAACGTGACGCCCCATTTCGGCGCGTCCTGTCGGTGGAAGTCGAGTGAGTATCGCCACGGCCGTGAAGCCGGCCAGTACGTGCGCATCACCGGGTCGCTTTCTGGCATGTGCCTCGCCCCAGGTCAGCTGTGGCTCTGCTGCACGATACCGACCACGTTCCCTGCGGGATCCTTGATCGTCGCGAGCCATCGATCGGGTCCGTCGGCCACCGGTTGCTCGAGCACCTGACCGCCATCGGACCGGACATTCTCCAGAGCGACCTGGATGTTGTCGACGTGGATCCACGCGAGCATGCCGCCGTCCCCCGCCGGCACGCGATCGGTGACCCATTGGCCGATCAGGTTCGGCGCCTCGAAGCTCGGGTTGGGTGCATCGACGTTCCAGCCGAAAACGTGCTCGTAGAACTCCGCGGAGCGCGTGATGTCCCGCGCGGGGATCTGTAGATACCCGACTTCGCCACGTGCCGGCCCGGCTTGCGGGGCGACGTCCGGCTCAACATCCGATGCCATCGCGTTGATGGTAGACGCTATTCGGTTGCGGGCTCCCAGAACGGATCCTGGAGGTGCAGCAACCCCTCCCAGTGTGCTCTGCGGCCGCTCTTGGTCTGACCAACCAGGCGGATCCGATACGGCTCGCGTGTCTCCCCGGTGATCGGATCGATGTCGTCAGGCCATTCCCCGTACGTGTGGCTCACCACGAGCGAGACATTGCCGCCTTCGTTGGGCGGGAAGTCGATCACCTGATACCGGAAGAACGGCTGAGGACCTTCAATCTTCGGTGCGAGCACGATCGATTCGGCGATGTTGACGATGAAGCCTTGCGCGACGGCCGATTGGTTGAACATCCGAACCCACGCGGTTCTGGGATGTTCTTCAGGCTCGTGACTGCTGAGTGGGTAGGTCACCCACACCTCCCTCCCATTCGAGGGCATGATCAGGATCGGTTTGTGCCGCCCAGAGACAGCCCGCGCGTGTTGGTATGCCAGCCACGTGAAGCACGCGGTCAAGAGGGCGCCGGCCGCGGCGGCCCACACACCGATGAGCGTCCAATCCAGCACGGCGTCACTCTAGGCGCGCCGTCCGAGCCGGAAGCCACCCGGCGACGCCCCTGTCACCAGGCTGAGAAGACCGTGGAAACCCTGACACCAGGATGCACAGCGATGGGTCGGATGACGCTCCGAGCGGAAATCTCGGGTGTCAAGATCGCAGCATGGCTGTGAAGGAGGCGTTCATCTGGACGGCGCTGCCGTCGCGGGTCGTGTTCGGCCGGGGTTCGCTTGCAGAGCTTCGCGACGAGGTGGCGCGGCTCGAGCGTAGCCGCGTCGTCCTCGTGGGCGGTGGAGCATCGACGAGCGCCTCGTTCGAGCGCGCCCGCGAGGCTCTGGGCGATCTTGTCGCAGGCGTCATCGGCGGCTCGTCGCAGCACGTTCCCATCGATGTCGCCGAGGCGGCGGCCGCCACCGCGAAGGGGGTCGACGCCGACATTGCCGTGTCCGTCGGAGGGGGCTCACCAACGGGCCTCGGTAAGCTGCTCGCGTTCACGTGCGACCTGCCGCTCATCGCGGTGCCGACGACGTACTCGGGCTCGGAGATGACGGCTGTCTGGGGCCGAACGACGAACGGTCGCAAGCACACCGCATACGACATCCGCGTCCTTCCGCGCACCGTCGTCTACGACCCGGAACTGTGTGCGGGCATGCCACCGCGACTCGCCGCCGCTTCCGGCTTCAACGCGCTCGCACATTGCGTCGAGGCGCTCTGGGTTCCTGGCGCGAACCCCATCACCACCGCGCTCGCAGTCGACGGAGGTCGCATGCTCGTCGACGGGTTGCCAAAAGTGGTCGCGTATCCCGACGATGTCGACGCGCACGGCAACAATCTCGTCGGTGCATGTCTCGCCGGCGTGGCGATGGCGCAGGCCGGCATCGGCATCCATCATCGGACTGCACACGTGCTCGGCGGCGGCTGGAAGACACCCCATGCCGAGACCCATGCCGCGTTGCTGCCGCAGACCACGGCAATGGTTTCGCCGCAGGCGCCGGCAGCGATGACGAATGCGATACGCATGCTCGGCGCTGACGACCCAGCCGGCGCACTCTTCGCGTTGCTGGAGCGGCTCGAACTTCCTGTCGCGCTCTCCGAGTTGGGAATGCCCGAGGATGGACTCGACGAGGCGGCGCATCGGGTCTGGGAAGCCACGCACGATGATCCGCTCGTGCCCGACGAGGCGACGGTGCGTCAGATGCTGGACAGCGCGTACTTGGGTCGCAGGCCCTAGCGATACTGAGACGCCGGCGGTCGCACCAGCCGCGGCAGTGCGTTGGGCAACGGGAGCGCGATCCATCCTTCGCGCAGCGCGTTGTCGCTGTTCGCTGCACCACTTTCCTTGCAGAGCCCGCACGCTTTCGCACGCGCAACGAGGGACGCAAGCAGCGCGTCGAGGATATGATCGCTCTCGCCGATCGTCCCCCAGTCGGCATTGCTGGCGGAGAGCCATGGCGTCGCAGTCCGCAGCCCGCTGATGAGCTCGTTGCGAACCTGCCGGTTCACGGGATCGGCTCCCTTGTAGCCTCGGTACGGCAGATCCCAGACGAACAGCGCCGCTGCCGGGTACACCTCGATCACTTTGTCATCGCCGTTGCGCTTGATCGGCCCCAGCACACGCGCCATCCGCATCGCCGGTATCGCGATCAAGTTGGTCGACACGCTCATCGGGTGGCACCTCGCACGACGATCAGACGGCCGTTGCGCATTCGCCGTGATCCAGCGGTCGGTCTCGCGCAGCCGCAGAGCCTTCATGCCCTCCGCATCGGTCGTCGCGGTCCACTGCTCGCCGCAATGGTGCCGGCTCACCGCGTCGACGAAAGCGGCCGGCCAGCCGAGGGGGATATCGACCCCAACCCGGTCGGAAGTCACGATGGACCTGCGGATCTGATCGTCGGTCGCCCCCGGCACGCCGAGCGGTTCGATCTCGGCGAACCCATCCTCCCAGCGGATGGTGCAGATGGCCGTCCGCGCATCCTGGCTCGCGACATCGATGCCGGTGGTGCGCACGAATATCGACGCTACACCGCCAACCGCCCGTCAGAATGGGCGAAGTGCCATCCGAGAAGTTCACCGTGGATCGCGGGACTGCCACCCTCGCCGCCGAGCGCTGGCCGGGCGAGGGGCAGCCTGTCGTCCTGCTCCATGCCGGTGTCGCAGACCGGCGTAGCTGGCATGCGGTCGCCGAGGCGCTCCAGCCGCACACGAGCGTCGTCGCGTACGACATGCGTGGCTACGGCGAGACCACTGCTGCCACATACGGGTTCACCCACCTTGACGACCTCGGCGCCGTGCTTGACCAGGTCGCCACCGGTCCGGTCTGGCTCGTCGGCAGCTCGATGGGTGGCGAGGTGGCGATCGACGCTGCCCTCTCCCATCCGGATCGGATCGCCGGTCTCGTACTCCTGGCCCCTTCGGTCAGCGGAGCGCCGGAACCCGCGGAGATCGATCCGCAGACCGAGCGGCTCGTGCACCTCTGGGAGGCGGCCCAGACGTCGGGTGACCTCGACGAGATCAACCGCATCGAGATGTGGCTCTGGCTCGACGGGCCGGGCGCGCCCGAGGGCCGAGTTTCCGGCGCCGCCCGCAAGCTCGCTCTGGAGATGAATGCGATCGCGCTCAAGAACGAGCTCCCCGAGGAGTCGGGAAAGAGCGGCCTCACCGCGTGGTCGCGGCTCGAGGAGATCACCATGCCGGTGACGGTGGCATGCGGCGACCTCGATCTCCCGTTCGTGGTCTCACGCTCCAAAGAGCTGTCGGACTGGCTCGCGGACTCGCAGCATCACGTGCTCCCAGGTATGGCGCACCTGCCATATCTGGAAGACCCGGAGAAGATCGCCGACCTGATCAGCTCGTCGCTGCGCTGAACCCTCCTCAGGATCCGGGGGTGATCACGACGTACGTCGAGATCGACTGACCTGACTGCGCGGTAGCGAGGATGTCGAAGCGAATTGCGCCCGCAGGAGCCGTTGCATCCGCGACGAAGTGACCGATCGGATCGAGTCGCCGGCTGACCAGGATGGTCGGCATGCCACCGGGTACCGTCATCCCGATCGTCGCTGACGTGATCTGCAACTCACTCGTCTCGCCCGCGCTGCTGAAGAAGGTCACGTGGAATTCGTCGGCGCCCGGCTTGTTCGGATCCAGGTACACCTGCGCGAGCTCGCCGTCCTGCAGGTGGATCGAGTAGACCGTCGGCAGGCCGCTGAAGCGCGTCACGGTGACGATGGGTGGTGGTGTGATGGTCGTCAGCTGAAGATGTACCTCGGTCGAATTCGTGCCGTTCTCGATGATCGCTGCCACTTCCCAGATTCCGTTGAGTGAAAGGTTGGCGCCACGAGCCGCAAACGTTCCATCCGATTGGCGTTTCAATGTCAGAGTCGATTCTCCGAGCTGGGGTCGCAGCGGTTGCGTGAACTCGAGTTGTACCGACGTCGCGCGCACAGGCGCGCCGGAGTCGTAGTTGGTGACACGAAGACTGAAGGCATCGAACCCCGCCGTTCCGGGTGAAACCGTGAGACGTACCTTCACCGTGGTCGCGAAATCGCTGCCCGTGACGACCAGCTGATTCGTCTGGTGGCTCGATGCCGACACTGTTGACGCCACCGGAGGCGCAACATTCACGAGCGCCGCGGCAAGGAGAACGACCACCGCGCCGAACACCACTTCGGTCGACCCGACTCTCCGCAACCCGCGGAGCGTGGTCGCCGACTTCTGAACGTTGGCGAAGCGATTGAGGCCGCCAAGCACCGCAAGCACGATGAACAGCGCCACCTTGATCAGCACAAGGATGCCGAACGCAGTACTGAAGAGCTGGCCGATCGAACCGACCTCGATGACGGCTCGAAACGTCCCGGTGAGCGCGACGACCACGATCGCGATCCCGGCTGTCGTGGAAAAACGCTGAACGGCGCGTGCCTTGATGTCCGATGGCTGACCGCGCACACCGAGCAGCAGCACCAGCAACCCGCCAATCCACACCCCACTCGCCGCGATATGGGCCCACTGAATGAGGAGGTTCACCGCGAGAGGGGATTGCGCGCCGGCATGGCTGGCGGCCACGTCGACCCACATCGATGTCGCCGCGCCCAATCCGGCAAGAGCGATCCCGATGCGCTCACCGCGCCCTCTACCAATCAGCGCGATGCCCGCACCGACCGCGGTCACCGCGATTGCCGCACACCGCTGTACCGCCGTTGCTCCGAGCGACGTGGAGAACAAGGCGCCGAAGCCGACATTTGCCGCCTCACGCTCGGCCTCGATGACGCCGGCGACCCCCAGTGCGGCGATGCACCAAGCGGCGCCGAGTGAACGCACAGCGAACGTCGGAACGCGTCGAAGCACGATGAGGCAGGTCGACGCGATGCCGACAATTACCATCAACCCGATGAAGAACAGCCAGCGCGCTACCACCGCGAGTACGGACGGCGGCGGCGAGACAACCGCCTTGCTCGCGTGTGCGTTTGCGCTCGCGGCACTCACACCGACACCGAACGCGTAGGCGCCCGTGGCCAGGTGGCCGTCCACCTCCGACACCGTCTTCCACGTCACCGTGTACACGCCGTTGCCCGTCGGCTTCAGCGGGACCTCGAGTTCGAGAGGATGACCTGGTACGACAACTGTCGGACCCGCATCGACGTTCACGCCCGAGCTGTTCACGACGGAGATGCTCGACAGCTTCGGATCGGGCGTCTCGCCGAACGTGATCTCGACAAGCTTCGGCGCGGTGGCGACCTCCGTGCCTTCAGGAGGAATCGCGCTCTGCGGCAGGGCGTGGGCGGCCACGGTCAGGGGGAGCCCGAAGGCTGCCCCCAAGGCCAGCGTCGCCGCGACGATGAAGAACCGCGGGACTCGCACGGCTATGTACTCCGGCGGCGCAGTCCGACTGCCAGATTGAGTGCGCTGAGCACCACCGCGACGGCAAGCGCGACGATCGCAAGCGTCGTCGCGCCGGTGGCGCTCGTCTTCGCATCGCTCGCAGCCGTCGAGGCTGTTTGGGCGCTTTGGAGGGCGCTCGCCGCCCGCTGACTCACCGCGTCGACCTTGGTCGAGATGTCGGCGACAGCCGGGACCGCGACTGGGAACTCGACGCTGCTCGAGTCGGCAATGGAATCGAAGGTCGTCGGACCTGACTTGATGGTCTGATCGATCGTCGTTCCGTTGATCGTTCCGAAGATGTGGAACGTGTAGGTGCCGACGACGGTGGGGATCACCGGGTAGTCGTACTCATCGAGCCTGCCATTGCCGGTATCACCGTCGTAGGCAGGCGCGGGGCAGAATGGACTGCTGGTGGTCGTGCCGACGGTGACGGTGACTTGAAAATCGGGATGCGTGCAGTCCGCGTTGAGTGTGCTCACCGGGGTGCCCTTCGGGTTGTCCGCTGACGCGATGTCGACGAACACCTGAATCGCATTCTGTTCGCCGACATACGTGTCGGTTCCAAACGACGGCTCGTTCTGCCATCCGATGGCGATTCGGTATTTGCCGGCGGTGAACACGAAGTGCGCGGACGCAACGGCGAGCGAGGTCGCCAGTGCGAGCACCGTGCCCGCGACAAACGCGAGCACGCGAAGGTGGAGTCTGGACACCTGCTGTCTCCTCGAGTGTTGACGATTCAAAACCGTGAGTTGGGCTCACGGCTAGCGGTCAAGCGTCGAGAAGCCGAGGCGGTGGTCGCCTCCACAGATGCGCGCCAATGCCGTCAAGCGGTGGAGCGGTACTCTGCCGCGCCGGGGTCGGCGTTTCTGGAGGCGAGGTGCGCACCCGCCGAGCGATCGCCACGACCAGTGCCTCCGCTCGTTCGACCACACTCACTCGCCGCCGGACCAAAATCTGGCAAATGCGTGTTCCGCATGCGAGGAGCAGGGCCACGTAGAGATGCACCAGCGGCGCCGCCCAGTGGATCCCGGTGATCGCTCCGAGCCAGGGAGCCGGTTGCGCGCGAGCGATCGCTTCGATGTTCTCCTGGATGACGTACAGGACGATCTGGGCTGATGCCAACGGCAACCAGATCGCCACCAGTCGCGCCCCCGGCGACGACGGGCGCGAGGGCATCTCCGGGGCTGGTGCGGGGCTCCCCCGCCAGAGGCCACGAATGCTGAACACCGCGTGCTCGAGGCGTTGATTCAGCGCCTCCCACGCGCGCCAGAGGCGAAGGGCGAACAGTGCACTCAGGAGCACGAGCACGCCGGCGAGGGGAAGCATGTAGATGTGGACAGGATTGGTGATCGAGCTGACCAGACCCGCGCCACCCCAGACGCGGAGGTACTCCAGCGTGTGGCCGGCCCAGAGTCCGATGAACGCGAGAAGGACGCTCGCCGACGCCGCTACCCTCGTTTGGCGGTGCGCGATCACGTCGCGAGCATACGCCTGCGCGCGACCTCGCCATGCGGTCACAGGCGAAGGAATGGAAACGCGCATTCGCAAGCCACAGTTGAGCGGAACGCTGCTGGTGCGGTATGGTTCGCGCCCATGTCGACATACAAGATGGGGCAGGCTGCCGAGCTCCTCGGCGTGAGCGTCGATACGATCCGCCGCTGGGCGGACGCGGGCCGAGTCACGACGATCCGAACCGCCGGCGGTCACCGCCTGATTGACGGGGTCTCACTGGCGCAGTTCGCGGTCGAGATGGCGAGCAACCACCCGACCGTCCCAGTGACCGAATCCGCTCGCAATCACTTCATCGGGCTCGTCACCGATGTCGCAAAGGACGGCGTCATGGCGCACGTGAAGCTCCAGGCGGGGCCGTTCCGCATCAGCTCGCTGATCAGCCGCGAGGCGGTCGAGGAATTGGGCCTTGAGCCGGGAATGCTCGCCGTCGCCTCCGTGAAAGCAACCAATGTGGTGATTGAGCTGCCGCAACCGTCAACCGATGGACAAACGAGGAGCAAGTGACGACGCGGACCGGTCCACGGATGATGGTGGTGGGAGCCACCGCCGCGCTGGCGCTTGCCGCATGTGGCGGCGCAAGTTCCGGGTCGGCCGGGACGAGCGCTTCTCCTGATCCGTTCAGCGGATCGATCACCGTGCTGGCGGCGTCGTCGCTGACGTCGGCGTTCAACACCGCCGAGCAGGGACTCGAGTTGGACCATCCAGGCTTCAAGGCAACGTATTCGTACGCCGGATCGCAGGCACTCGTCACGCAAATACTCAGTGGTGCGCCGGCGGACGTGATCGCGACGGCGAACACCGATACGATGGCGCAGCTCACCGCCAAGAACCTCGTCCAGACGCCTGTTGCGTTCTGCAGGAACAAGCTCGAGATCGCGGTCGCACCTGGGAACCCACTCGGCATCAAGACGCTCGCCGACCTGAACAATCCAGGCGTCAAGCTCGTCGTCGGCGACCCGAGCGTCCCGGTCGGAGAGTACGTCACCGACATCGAGGCCAGCGATCACATCACATTCAACCCTGTCTCGCTGCAGTTGAGCGACGCCTCGGTGCTGGAGCAGCTCGAGTCCGGCGACGCGAACGCTGCGCTGGTATACGTCACCGACGTCGCCGGTGCGGGCAGCAAGGTCACCGGCGTGCAGATTCCCGACGACCAGAACAAGATCGGCACGTACGAGATCGCTGCGGTCTCCGCAAGCAGCAACCTGCCCGCCGCGGAGGCATTCGTGGCATCCGCGGTCTCCGGGGTCATCCAGGCGGAGCTCATCGCCGCCGGCTTCGTCCCGCCGCCGAAGTCGTGAGCGGGGGCGTCACGCGACGCCCGCTGATCGGTCTCGTCATACCGGCGGCGATCGCGGTTCTTTTCATCGCGGTCCCGCTGATCGGGCTGCTGGCTCACGTCGACTGGAGCACGCTCCCGGCGCAGCTCGTCTCGACCGATGTGCTGACTGCCCTGCGTCTGTCGCTGGAGTGCTCGATCATCGCCGTGGCGATCTCGCTCGTCGTCGGCGTGCCGCTGGCGTACCTCCTGGCACGATCGTCGCTACCGGGCCGTCGCGTCATCCGCGGTCTCGTCACCCTGCCGCTCGTACTCCCCCCGGTCGTCGGCGGCATAGCGTTGCAGACGGCATTGGGAACGACGACGCCGATCGGCGGCGTGCTGCAGCACTTTGGGATCGTGCTGCCGTTCAGCACCGCAGGCGCGGCGATCGCTGAAGCGTTTGTTGGCTTCCCCTTCCTGGTGATCACGCTCGAAGCCGGGCTGCGGCAGCGCGATGAGCACTTCGAGGAAGTGGCGGCAACCCTGGGCGCGCGACCATGGCGGCGCTTCTGGCGCGTCACGATCCCGCTCGCTGCACCATCGATCGCGGCTGGAGCAGCGCTCTGCTGGGCGCGAGCGCTCGGCGAGTTCGGCGCCACCATCACGTTCGCAGGAAGCTATCCCGGGACCACGGAGACGCTGCCCATCGCCGCGTACAGCTCGTTCGAGGGATCCGGCGACGTCGGCACCGCCATCACATTGTCGTTGGTGCTCCTGACGATTTCGATCGTCGTGCTGGTCGTGCTGCGCGACCGCTGGCTCGGTGCCCTTCGATGACGTTGCAGGCAAAGGTCAGCACGCACCGGGGAACGCTGCACCTCCGGTGCGACGTCGCCGTCGATGCCGGGGTCACCGTCGCCGTGTTGGGCCCCAATGGTGCGGGGAAGACGTCGCTGCTTCGTGTGATCGCGGGACTCGTCCCGATTGAAGAGGGACACGTCGCGGTGGATGGTGTCGTGTTCGACGATTCCGCGACAGGGGCGCACCTGACGCCCGAGGCGCGACGCGTCGGGTTCGTGTTTCAGGACCACGGGCTCTTCCCGCATCTCAGCGTTCTCGACAACGTCGCCTTCGGGTTGCGAGCTCGCGGCCTGGATCGGCGTGTTGCCAACATGCGTGCGGGCGAGTGGCTCGAGCGCGTCGACCTCGCCTCCTACGCGTCGAGCCGTCCGTCCGCGCTGAGCGGTGGGCAGTCGCAGCGCGCAGCGCTCGCCCGAGTGCTCGTCACCCATCCGAAGGTGCTCCTGCTCGATGAGCCGCTCGCGGCCGTCGACGCGTCGGGGCGGCTCGAGTTGCGTCGCGCACTCCGAGAGCATCTCTCGAACTTCTCGGGCGTTCGCTTGTTGATCACTCACGATCCGCTCGAAGCCGCGTCGCTTGCGGAACGGGTCGTCGTGCTCGAGAACGGCCGCGTGACACAGGAGGGATCGTTCACCGACGTCACCTCACGGCCGCGCTCGTCATGGATTGCGACGATGGCGGGACTCAACCTGCTGCGAGGTTCGGTGAGCGGTGGGACGTTCACCGTCGACGGCGGCGCGACCGTGCTTGTCGCCAGCGACGTCTCGGGGCCGGCGCTCGCGACGATCCACCCACGCGCCGTCGCGCTGTATCGCCAGGCGCCGGAGGGCAGCCCTCGAAACGTGTTCCAGCTGGCGGTCGCGGGCATCGACCCCGAAGGCGACCGCTGGCGGATCCGGCTCGCCGGCACGATCCCGCTCGTCGCGGAGGTCACGCCGGCTGCTGCGGCCGCGCTTCGTCTTGCCGAAGGCGGCGACGTCTTCGCCGTCGTCAAGGCGACGGAGGTCGACGTCTACTCGGTCTGAGCGCCATCGGCGTGCTTGACCAGCGGTCCGCCAACGCGTCAGGCTGAGTAGGTGAACGCTCCCGCCGATGCCGCACAGCCGGCATCGGTCGACGCCGTTGTCGATCTCCTCGGCATGCATGACTATCTCTGCGACCGGCGGCTGGCCACGGCGATCCTCGTCGCGATGCGGATCAACAAGCCGCTCTTCCTCGAGGGTGAGGCCGGAGTCGGCAAGACGGAAGCCGCCCGCGCGCTCGCGGCAGGACTTGGCGCGCGCCTGATCCGGTTGCAGTGCTACGAGGGCATCGACCTCGCCCATGCGGCATATGAGTGGAACTACGCGCGTCAGTTGCTCCACATCCGCCTGCTCGGCGAGGGCGCGGATCGGGCGCGAGCCGAGCAGGACGTCTTCGGGCCGGACTTTCTGCTCCGCCGTCCGCTGCTCGATGCGATCGACAACGAGGACGCCGTGCCGCCGGTCCTGCTCATCGACGAGATCGATCGTTCCGACGAGGAGTTCGAGGCATTTCTGCTCGAGATCCTCGCCGACTTCGCGATCAGCATCCCCGAGTTGGGGACGATCCGCGCGCGGCGACCACCGCTCGTGATCCTCACTGGAAACCGAACTCGAGAGGTCCACGACGCGCTCAAGCGCCGCTGCCTGTATCACTGGATCGACTACCCGGACCTCGAACGCGAGGTCGCGATCGTGCGCGTGCGCGCACCCGAGGTGTCCGAGCGTCTCGGCCGGCAGGTCGCCGAGGTGACGCAGAAGCTCCGCGGTCTCGATCTCTATAAAGTGCCAGGAGTGGCAGAAACTGTCGACTGGGCGAGAGCGCTTGCGGCGCTCGGCCACACCGAGGCGACGCCGGCTGCGCTGCGCGAGACCATCGGTGCGGCGATCAAGCATCAGGAGGATCTCGAGCGAAGCGAGGAGGCGATCGCGTCCTCCTCAGGACGGTGATCAGCAAGGGCCCGGATCCTGTCGAGAGCGTCACGCTGTTCGCACGTCTCCTTCGTGACGCGGGGCTGACCACGGGGCCCGAGCGCGTCCAGGACGCGTGTCAGGCCTTGCTCGCGATCGACCTTGCACAACCCGACGAGGTCCGGTATGCGCTGCGCGCGGTCTTCGTCACGCGGCGTGAGGAAGGGCCGGTGTTCGACGCGGCGTTCGACCTCTTCTTCTCTCGCCCTGGTGGTGAGGGGAAGTCCGGCTCGATCCCGGGACGCAGCCGTCCTCTTGCACTCGATCCAAAGCAGGCGAGAGCGTGGATGGACGCGCTCGGCCTGTCAGCCCCCGGTGTGGCTCGCGAGGTTGAGGGACCACCTGCGTCGAGCGCCGGGTACAGCGCCGAGGAACTGCTCCGCCAGCGTGATTTCCGCGACATGAGCTGGGAGGAGCTGGCGGCGGTGCGACGGCTGCTCCGGCAGGCGCCGTGGCGGGTTGCGGAGCGGAGGACGCGCCGCCTGCGCGCGGATCGTCGTGGTTCGGTCGAGCTGCGCCGGACGATGCGCTCGGCGGCACGTCACGGTGGCGACGCGCCACAACTCGCGCGCGCAAGCACCCGCAAGAAGCGCCGGCCGATCGTCATCCTCTGCGACGTCAGCGGCTCGATGGACCGGTACTCTCGTCACCTGCTCGTGTTCGCTCACGCCATCGGCCGGCGCGAACGGGTGGAGACCTTCGCGTTTTCGACACATCTGACGAGAATCACGCATCTCCTCCGTCACGGTGACATCGACTCGGCGCTCGATCACGTCGCGGAGCAGGTGCACGACATCGGCGGCGGGACGCGAATCGCCGACGCCTTGCACACCTTTCAGCGCGTGCACGCGCGGCGCGTCCTCGGTCACGGCGCGATCGTGCTCATCATCAGCGACGGGTGGGACCGCGGTGACCCCGAGCAACTGGGCCGCGAGATGGCACGGCTCCGCCGCACCTGTCACCGGCTGATCTGGCTCAATCCGCTGCTCGGCAGCAGCGCATACCAGCCGGAGACGCGCGGCATGGCCGCCGCCCTTCCACACTGCGATGACTTCCTGAGCGCTCACAGCGTCGATGCGCTGGACACGCTCGGCCGGCTCCTCGCGGACCTTCCGAGGCGGTCTAGCCGTTCGCGGCGCGGCGGCGGCGCCGAGCTCGGCGCCAGCGCCGAAGCAGCAGGAGGCTGACGAAGCCGCCGAGGCCGATCGCGATCGTCTGCGGGTTGACCTTGATACGGCTGAGCCGCTCCTTGGCCACGGCCCGACCCAACGCCACCGCGTCCAGCGCCGCCGGTTGCGACGGCGCGGCGGCCGGAGTGGGGGCGGATGCTGCCGTCGATCCGTTCGCGGCGCCGCCATCGGACGGCTCTGCCGCAGCGGGCGGCGGCGTCTCGAGCTTCGACTGGATGCACGCGGCGGCCTGGCCGACGAGGTGACGCGAGACGTCTTCCATGATCCCGCGACCAAACTGTGCCACCCGCCCGACCACGGTGAAATCGGTTGCGAGCGTCACCGTCGAGGCGTCGCCTTCTGCTGCGACCGACATCACCGTTGTCGCCTGCGCGGAACCCGATCCGGTGGTCTCCTTGCCCTCGGCCTCGAGCGTCGCAGTGCGCGTTGCAGCGTCGCGCGATGTGATGCGCGCCGTGCCGTTGTAGCTGACAGTCACCGGGCCGACCTTGATGCGGACCTTGCCCTTGAAGGTGCTCGGATCGACCACCTCCGACAGCTCCGCCCCGGGGACGCAGCTGACGACGTTGTTCACGTCGAGCAGGAACTCATACACGACGTCGGGAGACGCCTTGACGGCGAAGGAATTCGTGATTTGCATTCCAGGCATTGTGCACCGCCCGACAAACCGCGCGGCTTGTCCCGGAACTGTGTGGAAGCGGATACTCAGACTATGCGAGACCTGCTCCCGACCCTGCATGAATGGAGCGAGGGCGATCCCCTCGTCGCCGTTGCGACTGTCGTCGGAACGTCGGGATCGACACCGCGACCGATGGGGGCACGGTTGCTTGTGAGTCGCGACGGCCGGATGGCCGGATCCGTCAGTGGCGGCTGTCTCGAGTCGGCGGTCGTGCTGGAGGCCCAGGCCACCATCGAAGGCACCGCGCCACCGCGCCTGCTCCACTACGGGATCAGCGACGAGATGGGTTGGGCCGTCGGTTTGTCCTGCGGCGGCGAGGTCGAGATCTTCGTCGAGACACTGGAGAGCGACGGTTCGGACCCTGTGATCGAGGCCGTGCGGAACGCCATCGAGACCTCGCGTCCGGTGGCGCTCATGACCGTGCTCGACGGCGACGACACGGGCGGCCGGGCGGCGGCAACGGCCGGCGGTGGCCTGGTCGGCAGCCTGGGTGCCGGCTTCACGGAACAGCAAACGATCGCGGCGGCACGACCCCGCCTCGCGTCGGGCCTGCCGGGAGTCGAGGAGATCGCCGGGCTGCGCGTGTTCGTCGATCCGATCGTCCCGGCACCGCAACTCGTGGTCATCGGCGCCGTGCACATCGCGATCCCGTTGACGACGATGGCCGTTGCGGCGGGGTTCATCGTCTCCGTGGTCGATCCACGATCCGCGTTCAACAACACCGAGCGCATCACCAACGCGGAACGTCTCGTCACGGCATGGCCCGATGAGGCGCTGCCGCGCTTCGATCTCGGTCCGCGCGATGCGGCGGTCTGTCTGGCCCACGACCCGAAATTCGAGGACCCGGCGCTCTCTGCCCTGCTGCGCACCGAGACCGGTTACATCGGCGCGATCGGTAGCCGGGGCACTCACGCGAAGCGCGTCGTGCGCCTGCACGAAGCCGGCTTCACCGACGCGGACATCGCCAGGATCCACAGCCCGGTGGGACTGAATCTCGGCGCCCAGACCCCCGAGGAGATCGCTGTCGCGATCCTCGCCGAGATCGTGGCGGTCCGCCGTGGGAAGGAGGCGGGGTCGATGTCGGCAATGCCAGTCAAGCCGGCGGGGTGAGGCTGGAGGTTCTTCCCGGCTCAGCGATCGACGTGACCCCGGCTCGCTGGTCGGGAGCGGTGCTCTGCCGGGACGTGTTCGGCGCTGATGGGCGGACCGTGCTGAGCAAGGGCGCTGTCCTCGGGGCAAACGATGCTGCGATCCTGGATGCGGCGCGGCCGGCCGAGCTGCACCTGCTCTGGCTCGACGAGGGCGACGTGGGCGAGGACGCTGCAGCGATCCGCATCGCCGCGGCGGTGGCCGGGCCGGGGACCACGACGCGGCCACCCGTCGAGTCGCAGGTGCGGCTGGTGTCCGCCTGGCGTGGGCTCGTGCAGGTGGACGTCGTCACGCTCGCGGCGGTGAACCTCGTCGACGGCGTGACGGTGTTCACCGTGCCCGACGGGCTCCCCGTCGACGCCGGACGGACGCTGGCCGGGGTGAAGGTGACGCCGCTCGCAATCGCGGAGGCAGCGATCGTCGCGGCGGAGGGCGCGGCCGCCACCTCGCCGAACAAAAGCAGCGTGCTGAGTGTCCGTCCGTTCCTCCCGCTGCGTGTCACCGCGATCGTCCGCCAGCAACTCAGCGACAACGCGCGTGCCCGCTTCGAACGGTCGCTCGGCCTGCGCAGTGACTGGTACGGCGGCAGCGTCCTCCCGGTGCGCTACGTCGACGGCGACGCCGTCCAGTTGCAGGAAGCGCTGCGAGACGCCGCGCGATCGGCTGACGTCGTCCTCGCCGTGGGAGTGGCCTCCGTCGATCCGCTCGAGGTCACCTGGCAGAGCCTCATCGCAGCCGGGGCCACGTCGGTGCGACGCGGTCTGCCGATGCACCCGGGGAGCAGCTACTGGATCGCGGAGCTTCTCGGGCGGCCTGTCATCGGTGTCGCGTCGTGCGGGATGTTCTCGCGCCGCAGCGCGCTGGACCTGCTCCTCGCTCGTCTCCACGCCGGACTCCCGCTGGCTCCCGACTACCTGGCGTCGCTCGGCCACGGCGGGTTGCTCGGCCGCGAGGCGGCGTGGCGAATCCCGCCCTACGAAGCGGCGCTCGACGAGGACCCCGACGAGCCCTGAGCGGCGCCCTTTCTCTCACGGAAGTCGCACTCAATCCTGCCGTCCTTGATCACGAGGCGGATGTGACCGGGGTCGGCGAGGCTGTCGATATCGGCCAGCGGGTCACCTCGCACAACGACGACGTCGGCCAGCTTGCCGGGCTCGAGCGTTCCCAGGTCGGGACGGCGAAGCAACTCGGCGGGCACCTGTGTGGACGCGGCGATCGCCTGCATCGGCGTCATCCCGCAGCGAACCATCTCCCCCAGCTCGCGCAGGTTGCGGCCATGCGGCCCCACCGCGGCATCGGTCCCCATGGCGATCTTCACGCCGGACGCGATAGCCGCCGCGACTGTTGCGCGATGGAGGCCACCGATGCGCTCGGCCTTCTCGATCATCTCGACCGGGAGCCCGTTGCCGCCCGGCCCCGTGGCGCCGGCGATCACGTCCCCCGGCGCGACGAGTGTCGGCACGAGGTACGCGCCCTTCTCCTTCATGAGCGAGATGCATTCCTCGTCGAGGAGGCAGCCGTGCTCGATGCTCGTCACTCCGGCGATGAGCGCGTTGCGAATCCCGGCTGCAGACATGGCATGCGCCATCAC
This sequence comes from Candidatus Dormiibacterota bacterium, assembly GCA_036521195.1. GTDB lineage: Bacteria > Chloroflexota > Dormibacteria > Aeolococcales > Aeolococcaceae > Palsa-851. The sequence goes on along the minus strand of DATDID010000026.1, from coordinate 110,825 downwards.
GCGCTTGCCGACGACCGCCGCCTCCTCAACCGCCACCCGAATCTCGTCCACCGAGAACTGCGCGTGGTCGGGCGAGTCTCCGGCGCTCAGGACGCCACCGCTGGTGCAGAGCTTGATCCAGTCCGCTCCTGCCTGAATCACCTCACGGACCTTGCGGCGCATGCCGTCCACGCCATCGACGACTCCGTGCGGGACGTCGACATCCATCGTCAGGCCAACGCGCGCTCCGCACGGCATGAGATCGTCGCCATGGCCCCCGGTCTGGCTGAGGAGGCTGACAGCAAGCTGCATGCGAGGCGCCGGAAAGTACCCCGCCTCGGCGGCAAGGCGCACACCCACCGGCGTGTGGCCGGCGTCCCGCACCGTCGTGACTCCCGCAGCCAGGGTGCGGGCGGAGTTCGGCACCGCACTGAGCAATGCCAGCGAAGCGTGGGTCATCAGGATCTTGACGAGGTTCGTTCCCTCGGCGGCAAGGTGCACATGCATGTCCATGAAGCCGGGCAGCAGCGTCAGGTCGTCGTCCTCGATCACCAGAGCGTCTGCCGGGATCGTCAGCGACGACCGCGCACCAGTAGCGGTGATCCGGCCACCTTCGATGACTATCGCTGCAGCCTCCACTGGGTCGCGGCCCGTGCCATCGATGAGTCGCTCGGCGACGATGACCAGTGCCGGCATCACACCCACCTCCGAATCAGGAACAGGACGGGCCGAGGCTAGCAGAGCGCGTCAGGCGCGGTCCCTCGTCAGTTGCTCGAAGTCCTCGCGCGTGTCGATGTCGACCGGATGACCACCTGGGCGTCGCGCGGGCATCGCGAACACCGATTCCGGATGGGACCGGACGAGCGATCGCAACCCGACGTCGCCTTGGAGCGCGTCGAGGTTCCCCCACATGGAGCGCGTCAGCACCATCGGCGGATGCAGCAGTCCGTCGAAGGAGAGCGCGGCAGCCGGTAGCCCCGATGTTTCCTGGGCTTCGAGGAGGCTGTCGATCAGGGCCGCATCGATGTCCGGCTGGTCGCCGAGGATCACGACTGCTCTGCTGATCTCGGGGCCGAGGGATGCGATCCCGGCGCGAAGTGACGTGCTCATCCCTTGCTCGTAGTCGGGGTTGATGACGACGCGTGCGCGACCGAGGTCCACGTTCGCCGCGATCTCGTCAGAACGTGCTCCGAGGACGACGACCACCGCGTCGAGCGTCGACGCGCATGCAGCTGTGATCGCAACCTCGAGCAACGGCCGCCCATCGAGCGGGAGCAGTTGTTTCGCCTCCCCCATCCGCCGCGACGCGCCGGCCGCGAGAATGACTCCCGCTGCCGGGCCGGCGGGGGGCACTCAGCCGGCGGGAGCGCGCAGGAACCGTGCCGGATCGGCGACGAAGCGTTCCTGGCAGCCGGCGCAACAGAAGCAGTACATCTCGCCGTTGTGCGCGGCGGTGTGCACGGCGCCGTCGGAATCGACGGTCATGCCACAGACCGGGTCCACCTCGAAGCCCGTGAGGACCGCAGACGGCGCAGCAGGGTTGGCGGCGATGCGCTCACGGCGAAGCGCGACGACCTCGGCAAGCGCGTGCAGTGCGATCTCCTCCTGTGCCCCAGCGCGACGGGCGCCGGCGGGGGCTCGCACGCGAGCGAGCTGCTCGTCGGAGATCCCGCGGCCTCGCAGCGTCTCGAACACGGCTGCCGACCTGCGCTCGCTTGCAACGAGCGCCACGTCGGCGTTGGGCAGAGTCAGCGCCGCGGCGAGCCCATCGTCGTCATAGTGGCCCATCGTCGCGACGACGACCCAGCAATCGGTGTCGCCCGAAAGCGGCGTCAGGTCGAGTTGATCGAAGACACGGTCGGCGCCGGGGAAGTCCGCGACACCCGCTCCCGGGTCCACCCCGCACGTCCGAAATCCCATCACGCCCGCGAGCGCGATGAGCGACCGAGCCGCGGGGCTTCCGCCGATGACAACGAGGAGCGGCTTGGGAAGGTGGGGGTCGATGAAGATGTCCAGCGTTCCGCCGCTCGGGCATGTTGTGGCCACCGTGAGCTCTCCTCGGGTGCGCGTCTCGAGTGCCTCGACGTCCGGCCGGATGCGCACCAGCCGGGGCATGCCGTCGCCCATCGCCACCAGTGCCTCGCGACGAACCAGCGGCTCCGAGCAGCTGCCACCGATCCAACCATGCAACTCGCCGTCAGCGGTGATCACCGCTTTGTCGCCCGGATGCGCAGACGTGGGCGACTCCGTGCGGACCACGGTGGCGAGTGCGCAGGGACGCCCGGCTGCGGCGTTCTCGGCGAGCAGGGTCAGCAGCGCCTCGTCTATTCGGTCACCCCCGCGCCGCGCAATGCCGCCCACACCTTGTCGGAAGTGACGGGCATGTCGATGTTGGTGATGCCGAGGTGCGACAGTGCATCGATCACGGCGTTGACGAACGCAGCGGGCGAGCCGACGGTTGCAGACTCGCCGACGCCCTTGGCGCCGATCGGGTGGTGGGGGGACGGAGTTACCGTCTGGCCGAGCTCGAACCGCGGCGTTTCCCACGCAGTTGGGATGAGGTAGTCCATGAAGTTCGAGCCGATGCAGTTGCCCTCGTCGTCGAACGTGATCAATTCCATGAACGCGATGGCGAACCCCTCGGTGAGCCCACCGTGGATCTGACCCTCGACGATCATCGGGTTGATGCGGACGCCGCAGTCGTCGACCGCCACCATCCGGCGAACCTTTACCTGCCCGGTCCCCTTGTCGATGTCGACGACCACGAGGTACGTGCCGAACGGGAACGTCATGTTCGGCGGGTCGTAGTACGTCACGCCCTCGAGTCCAGCCTCCAGGCCTTCAGGGAGGTTCGTGTACGCCGCAAACGCGATGTCCTGGATCGTTTTGACGTTATCGGGCGAGCCCTTGACGTTGTACTTCCCGTGGTCGAACTCGATGTCGGCAACGTCGGCCTCGAAAAGATGCGCAGCGATCAGCTTGCCCTTGTCGCGAAGCTTGCGCGACACCATCGCGGTTGCGGCACCACCGACCGGCGTGGACCGCGATGCATACGTGCCCAGCCCGAACGGCGTGTTGTCGGTGTCGCCCTCGCGGACCTCGATGTCCGACGCGGGAATGCCCAGCTCCTCGGCGACGATCTGCGCGAAGGTCGTCTCGTGACCCTGCCCCTGCGACTTCACGCCGAGCTTGAGGATCGCCTTACCGGTGGGGTGCACGCGCAGCTCGGCTGAGTCGAACATGCGCAACCCCGCGATGTCGTAGTCCTTGCCCTTGCCGGCGCCGACAACCTCGGTGAAGCTTGCGACACCGATGCCCATCAACTCGCCGCGGGCACGCTTCTCGGCCTGTTCCTTGCGCAGCTCGTCGTAGCCGAGCATGTCGAGCGCGACCCGCATCGCGCGGGGATAGTCGCCGCTGTCGTACTCGAACCCGGCAGCGGACTGATACGGGAACGCCTCGGGCTGGATGAAGTTGTTCAACCGTGTGGTCACGGGATCCTGGCCAAGCTCGACGGCCGCGCTCTCGACCAGCCGCTCGATGAAGTACGAAGCCTCGGTAACGCGGAACGAGCAGCGATACGCGACGCCGCCCGGCGCCTTGTTGGTGTACGCGCCGTCCGCGACGATGTGCGCTGCCGGGATGTCATAGGAGCCGGTGACGATGTGGAAGAGACCGGCTTTGAACTTGGTCGGCTGCGCGTCGGCGAAGAACGCGCCGTTGTCGCTCAACAGATGCACACGCAGTCCGATGAACTTGCCGTTCTCGTCGATCGCCACGGAACCGTCCATGTAGTAGTCGCGAGCGAAGCCCGTCGAGATGAGGTTCTCGGTGCGATCCTCCACCCACTTGACCGGGCGACCGATGAGCAGCGACGCGGCCGTGGCGACGACATAGCCTGGATAGATCGGCACCTTGTTGCCGAAACCACCACCGAGATCCGGGGAGATGATGCGGATCTTCTCCTCGGGGAGCCCCGCGACGATCGCGAACAGCGTGCGATGCGCATGCGGCGCCTGGCTGGTCATATAGATCGTCGCGTTGCCGGTGACCGGATCCAGGTCCGCGACGCAGCCGCACGTCTCCAGCGGCGAGGGGTGGCAGCGCGGATAGTAGGTCTCGAGGCTCACCACCTTCACGGCGCGCGCGAACGCCGCGTCGGTCGCGTCCTTGTCGCCGGCTTCCCAGTGGTAGATCTTGTTGTCGGTCTGGCCTTCCTTCTCGTCACGGATGACGACAGCGTCCGGCAACAGCGCCTGCTGCGGCGTCGTGATCGCCTGCAGCGGTTCGTAGTCGACCACCACGAGCGCCGCGGCATCCTCTGCGATGTACTTCGTCTCGGCGATGACGCATGCCACCTCCTGTCCCTGGAAGCGCACCTTGTCGGTGGCGAGCACGGCCTGTGTGTCCCCGGACAGCGTGGGCATCCACGCGAGCTTGTGCTGCGCGAGCAACTCGCCCGTGACCACGGCGATCACGCCCGGGATCGCCATGGCCGCGCTGCTGTCGATGCCCTTGATGCGCGCATGCGCATGCGGGCTGCGCACGACGACCATGTGCAGCATCCCCGGCAGCACGACGTCGTCGACGTAGTGACCCTGACCGTGGATGAAGCGGGCGTCCTCTTTGCGCGCCAGCGAGACTCCGATCCCGCCCATTGCCTGGCGAGCTGACTCAGCGGCAGCTGCTGCTTCCGTGGTGTCGACTGCCATCACGCTACTCCTGCAGGGTCGCCGGCATTTGCGGCAGCCGCATGCTGAATCGCTTTCACGATGTTCATGTACCCGGTGCAGCGGCAGATGTTGCCGCTGATTCCCCAGCGAATCTCGTCCTCAGTGGGATGCGGGTTTGCCTCGATGAGCGCGGCGCCGACGAGCATCATCCCCGGCGTGCAGAAACCGCACTGCAGGCCGTGCTCCGCGTGAAATCCCTCCTGGATCGCGTGAAGCTTTCCGTCCTGCTTGAGACCCTCGACCGTGGTGACCTTCTTGCCCTCGAGCATCGGTGCAAGGACCGTGCAGGACTTGACCGGACGGCCGTCGAGCAGCACCGTGCACGCGCCGCAGTTGCTCGTGTCACACCCGATGTGCGTCCCGGTCATGCCGAGCTTGGTCCGGATCAGGTCGACGACGAGCGTACGCGGCTCGACGTCGACGGTCTTCGCGGCTCCATTGATCTCGAAGTTGACGTTCATGCGGAAGCTCCTTGCGCGCGGTTAACGGCGGTGCGCAACCCGCGCTGCACGAAGACGCGCGCGACGTCGCGCTTGTACTCCGCACTCCCCCGTATGTCTGCTTTTGGTTCCGCTGCTTCGGCAGCGAGCCGGGCAACTTCACTGATGACTGCATCGGTCGGTTCCTGCCCGACGAGCGCGGCCTCGGCGGCGGTTGCCTTGATGCTGTGCGCGCCGACGGCGCACAGGCCGATACCCGCTGCAGCAACGCGCCCATCACCACCAAGGACGACGTGCACCGCCGTCGCAACGCTCGCGAAGTCACCGATCTTGCGTTCGAGCTTGAGATAGGTTCCGCCCGAGCGTCCCGCGGTGATGGGCACCCGGATCTCGGTCATGACCTCATCGCCGTGCAGACCGGTGGTGAAGGGACCTTCGAAGAACCCCGCGGCCGGCAGCACTCGCTCCCCTTGTGAGGACTTCACGACGAACTCCGCGCCCACTGCGAGCATCACCGCTCCCCAGTCGCCGGCGGGGTCCGCGTGGCAGATGGAGCCGCCGACCGTGCCCATGTTGCGTATCAAGGGGTCCGAGATGAGAGGAGCCGCGTCGAGCAGCACATCGAGCGTGCCACGCAGATCGGTTGCGCTTTCCACATCGCGATGCCGCGTCCGCGCGCCGATCCGCACATGCCCGTTTTCTCTGCGAATTCCCTCGAGTCCGTCGACATTTGCGATATCAACGAGGATCACGGGGGTCGCAAATCGCAGTTTCAACAATGGGATCAGGCTCTGGCCACCGGCGAGAACCTTGGCATCATCGCCGTGCTTGCTCATGAGGCTGAGGACCTCATCGAGCGATGCAGGCGCGATGTACTCAAACGCGGCAGGGAACATCCAAGACCCTCCGGGCCAAACGGCCAACACCACTCAATTGGTCCACCAGTGGACAGGCAAAGAGTACGCCAGTCCGATACAGGTGAAAAGGACGGCGAATACCCGTTGGGCGCCCCGTCTATGATGGTTGTCGCGAACCCCCATGGCGGGTAGAGGATGAGGACAACATGACGTTGGCGCCTGCCGTTTCTCCCGATCTCGAGTCAGTCGTCGGTGCACAGACGCGATTGCTCGACGGCGTCCGCGTGCTGGCGCCAGAGCAGGTTGGGCTTGACGATGCTCTAGGGAGGATCCTCGCGCAGACGGTAGCGTCGCAGACAGACCTGCCCGGATTTGACAACTCCGCAATGGACGGATATGCGGTTCGCGCCGGCGAGATCGCCACTGCATCCGCGACCGCGCCGGTGCGCCTGCCGGTTGTCGGCGAATCGCGTGCTGGGGCAATGCCGATTGCGCTGGCGCCGGGTACCGCGATGCGGATCATGACCGGTGCACCGCTGCCCGCCGGGGCCGACACCGTGGTCCGGCAGGAGGACACCGCGCGCGACGGCGTGGACGTGCTCATCGAGGTCGCGACGGCCACCGGCACGAGCGTCCGCTGGCGCGGCGCCGACATGGCGGCGGGCGCGGTGGTGCTGCAACCGGGACTTGAGCTCACGAGCATCGATGTTGCCGTCGCGGCGGCGCTCGGCAACGCTCACCTCGTGGTGGGATCGCGTCCTCGCGTGGCCGTGCTCGCGACAGGGGACGAGCTGGTGGCGGCGGGCACATCGCCAGGCCCCGCGCAGCTCGTCGACTCGAATTCCCCGATGCTGACAGCCGCGGTGCATGAGGCGGGTGGGTTGCCGGCGTTCCTGGGCATCGGGCGCGATTCGAAAGAGGCCCTCCGAGCGCTCCTCGAGACAGCCGCGGGCTTCGATCTCATCGTGAGCTCCGCCGGCGTCAGTGTCGGTGACCACGACTGGGTGCGTGAGGTCGTCTCCGAGATGGGGACCATCTCGACATGGCGCGTCGCGATGCGCCCCGGTAAGCCGGTGCTGACCGGAGCAATCGGCGGCGCTGTGTTCATCGGGCTGCCGGGAAACCCGGTCAGCAGCTCGGTAACGTTCGAGCTGTTCGCGCGTCCGGTGATCAAGAAGATGCAGGGCGCGCGCGAGCTGCACCGACGTCGCGTGCAGGTTCGCCTCGGCGAGGAGATGACGAAACCAGCGCCGCTCGAGACGTACGCTCGCGCGGTGTTGCACCAGACCCCGGGTGAATTGCCGTCTGCCACGAGTTCCGGCGACCAGGGCTCATCGATGCTGCAATCACTCACTCGCGCTGATTGCCTCGTCGTGCTCCCGGTCGGCGTCGAGGTCGTTCCAGCCGGCACCGTCGTCGAGGCGATCCCCCTGCGATGACTGCGGTTTCCGTTCCTTCGAGCGTGGCGATGGGACCCGACCGCCTCGGGCGTGCGCTCCGCGACCTGCGCATCTCGGTCACGGACAAGTGCAACTTCCGCTGCCCCTACTGCATGCCCAAATCACGGTTCGGTCCGGGACATCGTTTCCTGCCGCGCGACGAGGCGCTGAACGCCGCAGAGATCGTGCGGCTCGCGGGGGTGTTCCAGTCGCTTGGCGTCACCAAGATTCGTCTGACCGGCGGCGAGCCACTGTTGCGCACCGACCTCGCGGACATCGTTGCGGGCATTGCGGCGACCGGCATGCAGGACATCGCACTGACCACCAACGGCGCGCTTCTGCGGCGCTGGGCCGCGAGGCTGCGCGACGCCGGATTGCACCGCGTGACCGTGAGCCTCGACTCCCTTGACCCAGCGATCTTCGCCACGATGAGCGACTCGCGCATCGAGGTCGGCGAAGTCCTCGACGGCATCGCCGCAGCGCGCGAGGTGGGCCTGGCACCAATCAAGCTGAACTGCGTCGTGCAGCGTGGCGTCAACGAGGATGGCCTGCTCGACCTCGTCGATTTCGCGCGCCGCGAGGGGCTGAGCCTGCGCTGCATCGAGTACATGGATGTCGGCGCCACCAACGGCTGGCGCATGGCCGACGTGGTCAGTGGCGAGGAGATCCTCGAACGCGTGTCAAAGGTCTATCCACTCATCGAGGAGCGGCCCGACCCCACGGCAGTCGCCAAACGATATCGCTTCGCCGACGGCGCCGGCGAGCTCGGTGTGATCACGTCGGTGAGCCGGCCGTTCTGCGGCGACTGCACGCGAGCGCGTCTGGGCGTCGACGGCAAGCTCTACACGTGCCTCTTCGCCACCACCGGCATCGACCTCCGAGAACCCCTGCGATCGGGTGCCGGCGACGACGAGCTGCGCAACGTCATCGCCGGCCGCTGGAAGAGTCGCGACGATCGATACTCGGAGTTGCGCGGTCTTGGTGTCGCCGACGGTGAGCGGATCGAGATGTCGTACATCGGCGGTTGACCGATGGCTGACGTCACCGTCCTCGTCTTCGGCCCATTGCGCGAGCGGCTGGGGGTTGATGAGATCCAGGTGAACGGCGCGACGGTGCAGGACGTGTGGGATGAGGTTGTGCGCCGGCATCCCGGCGCAGCCGTCGACGCCGGTTCCGTTCGCGCAGCGCGCAACCTCAGTTACTGCGAGTGGACAACGGTCGTGCAGAGTGGCGACACCATCGCGTTCATCCCGCCGGTTGCAGGCGGCAGCGAAGATCGCTCACCGGTCCGCGTCTGGGTGACGGACGTGCCTATCGACATCGGATCCGTGATCGCAAGCGCAGGGTCATCGAGCGACGGCGCCGTGGCGGCGTTCGTCGGCCGCGTTCGCGACAACAGTGACGGCGTCGCCGTGCATCGTATGGACTACGAGGCGTACGCGGAGATGGCCGAACTGGAGATGCGCCGTATCGGTGAGCAGCTGTACGAGCGCGGCGGTATCAGCACCATCACCATCGTCCACCGTGTCGGGTCGCTGCTCATCGGCGAGGCGAGCGTCATCGTGGTTGTGGCCGCGCCGCATCGGGACACCGCGTTTCCGGTGTGCGAGGAGGCGATGGAGATGATCAAGTCAACAGTGCCCGTCTGGAAGCGCGAGCATCGGACCGACGGCGCCCGCTGGGTCGACGCGCGACACACGCATGGTGAGGCGCAATCATGAGTGCACGACGCCTGACGCATATCGACGGCAAAGGTCGCGCTCGAATGGTCGACATCAGCGACAAGGCGGTGACCCAGCGCAGCGCGACAGCACGAGGACGTGTCAACTGCAGCGTGGAAGCGGTGCAGCGGATGGCCGATGACAGCATCGCCAAGGGGAGCGTGCTCGACACGGCTCGCCTCGCCGGGATCATGGGCGCCAAGCGCACGTCGGATCTCATCCCACTCTGCCATCCGCTCGCTTTGCGCCACATCGACGTCGATCTTCGTCTCGACGCGACCGGCACGCCGGGCGTCGTGATCGAGGCGACAGCGCGCGTCGAAGGAGCGACGGGCGTCGAGATGGAGGCGCTCACCGCCGTGACGATCGCGGGTCTCACCGTCATCGACATGATCAAGGCGGTCGACCACTGGGCGTCGATCGCCGAGGTCACCCTCGTCCACAAGGAGGGCGGCCGCAGCGGGACGCTCGACCGCCCCGACGCTGCAGTCTGAGTCGGCTCAGGCCGGCGACGTGGCCTGCTGAAGCGTCCTCTGGGTGAGCACCTGGGCAAGGTGTCGCTTGTACTCGGCCGTGGCGCGAACGTCGCCGGTGGGATCGATGTCAGAGCCGATCTGGGCCGCGGCATCCGCCGCTGACGCTCCGCCTGCCAGTGCCGCTTCCACCGCCGTGCCGCGGCGCGGCGTCCGCGCCAGGTTGACGTAGCCCACCCGCCAGGACGAGCCCGTCTCCTGCACCGCCACGCCGGCGATCGCCCAGTCGTACAGCCTGCGCCGGAACTTCGTGTACGCGAAGCGACCAGTCGAGACAGGGAAGCGCACCGCCGTCACCACCTCGTCGTGCTCCAGCACCGTCGTGAAGATGTCGCGGTAGAAGTCGCGCGCCTGATGGCGGCGCTTGTTGGTCACGATCTCGGCGTCGAGCATGAGCGCGAGCGCGTTGTAATCGCCGGCCGCGTCGCCGTGAGCTATCACGCCGCCGATGGTCCCTAGGTTGCGGACCTGGTTGTCACCGACGTCGTTGGCCATCTCCACGAGGATCGGCAGGGTCTCGCGGAGTGTCGCGTTGCGCTGGATGTCGACGTGCCGCACCAGTGCCCCGATCTCCACGGTGCCGTTGTCGCGACGCACCTGCTTCAGGTCGCCGATCCCCTGAATGTCGATGAGTGCCGTCGGCTGGCTGAGCCGAAGTCGCATCAGCGGGATGAGGCTCTGCCCACCCGCGATCACCTTGGCGTCGTCGCCGAACTTCGTCAACAGTGCCTGCGCCTCGTCGACCGAGCCCGGTCGGGCATATTCGAACGCCGACGTGATCATGCGCGTGCCTCCTTGATCATCGACCAGAGGCGATCCGGACGCGCCGGCATCTCCACGTGTTTGATACCGAAGGGTGCGAGCGCATCGGTGATCGCATTGATCACCGCGGCACTCGACGCGATGGTTCCCGCCTCGCCGATGCCTTTGACGCCGAGCTCGTTGGTGGGGCTCGGGGTCACGGTGCGGTCGAGCTCGAAATCGGGCATTTCCGCCATCGTTGGGACGAGATAGTCCAGCAACGTGCCGGTCAGCATCTGTCCGGTCTCATCGTCGTACTGCACCTCTTCGAACAGCGCCTGCGAGATTCCCTGCGCGATCCCTCCGTGCAGCTGGCCGTCGACAACCATCGGGTTGATGACGTTGCCGCAGTCGTCCACCGCAACGTAGCGGTCGATGGTGACCGCACCCGTCTCCGGGTCGACCTCAACTGCGCAGATGTGGCACCCGAACGGCCACACGAAGTTCGGCGGATCGAAGTACGACACCGCCTCGAGACCCTGCTCCATCCCCTCGGGGAGACCGGCGCCGTACGAGGCGAATGCCAGCTCTGCAAGCACCTTCGCTTCAGCGGGGTTGCCGCGCACGAAGTAGCGTCCCTGATCCACGACGATGTCGTCCTCGGAGGCCTCGAACGCGTGGGCAGCCAGCTTGCGAGCTTTCTCCACCACCTTGTGACAGGAGGCGACGATGGCCATGCCGCCAACCGCGAGACTGCGCGACCCGTAGGTGCCATAACCGAACGGTGTGTCGCCCGTGTCTCCATGGCGGATCTCGACCGATTCCATCGGAACGCCGAGTTGATCGGCCACGATTTGCGCGAACGTCGTCTCGTGGCTCTGGCCGTGCGAGTGTGTGCCGACCGAAACGGTCACCGATCCCGTCGGGTGCACGCGCACCATCGACGATTCCACCAACGCGATACCGGCAGCGGGAGCCGTCGCGGAACTCGGGCCGAGACCGCAGATCTCGACCCAGGTGCTGAATCCGATGCCCATGTAACGACCCTGGGCGCGCAACTCCTCCTGGCGCTTGCGCAGTGCAGGGTAGCCGATGTTCTCGAGAGCGCGGTCAAGCGACTTCTCATAGTCGCCGGAGTCATAGACGAGCCCGAAATTGTTGGTGTGCGGGAAGGTTTTGACAAAGTTCTTGCGGCGAATCTCAGCGGGATCCATGCCGATCTCGCGCGCAACGAGGTCAACGGCACGCTCCACGAGGTGGGTCGCTTCCGGGCGTCCGGCGCCGCGATACGGGTCCGTTGACATTCGGTTGGTGAAGACTCCGATGCTGCGGGCGTTGATGGCCTTCCAGTCGTAGCAACCGCCGCCGAGGAGGCATGCGACGACCTGGAAAGCGCTGAACACGCCGTGATACGCACCGATGTCGAGCAGCTGCGTGAAGCGCAACCCGAGCAGTGTGCCGTCGCGCTTCGCCGCCACCTCCAGGTCGAATACCTGGCCGCGCCCGTGGGTCGTCGCCTGCAGGCTTTCGGTGCGGTCCTCGATCCACTTCACGGGCCGGCGGCAGATCTTGGAGGCTGCTGTCGCGAGGTATTCCTCGGGATACGGACGCAACTTCGCGCCGAAGCCCCCACCGACGTCGTGACTGATCACCCGGAATTGCGATTCCGGCACGCCGAGCGCACCACCGACGAAAAGCCTGATGAAGTGCGGGACCTGTGTCGAGGTCCAGAGCGTCACCCGGTTGTCGAACGGCACCCAGTCGGCCACGCAACCGCGCGTCTCCATAGCGGTGGGGAACAGACGCTGCTGCCCGATGCGCTCCTTGACGGTCACCTCGGCCTCGGCGAACGCCGCGTCGATGTCCCCTGACGGGAATGAGGCGTCCCAGCCGATGTTGTCGGGGCGGTCGCTCTTCACGAGCGGGCTCCCCTCAGCCATCGCCTTCTCGAGATCCATGACCGCAGGCAGCGGCTCGTAGTCGACGGCGACCAGCTGGGCGGCATCGTCGGCGAGGTAGCGATCGTTCGCGATGATCACCGCAACCGGTTCGCCCGCGTACACAGCCTCGTCGGCCGCGATCGGGAACTGCTCCGGCACCTGTTTCTTGTCGGGAACGAACGAATTGGTCACCGGGATCGGTCCGAGGATGACCGGCTTGAAGTCCTTGTACGTGAGGACGGCGACCACGCCCTTCGACGCAAGCGCAGCGGCGGTATCGATCGATTTGATGCGCGCGTGCGGATGCGGACTGCGCACGACCGACATGTGCGCCATGTTCACGAGGGTGACGTCGTCGATGTAGTGCCCGTGACCGGTGATGAGCTTCGGGTCTTCGCGGCGCTGAACTCGGGCGCCGATCATGGTGGTGACAGCCATCGCTTAGCCCTCCACCGACGATGCGACCGCGGTCGCGGCGTGCCCTGCGATGTCGGCGGCGCCGCCGTTCATCGCCCTCGACGCGCTGCGCACTGCCTTCTTGATGTTCGTGTAACCCGTGCAGCGGCAGAGGTTGCCCTCGAGCCCGCGCTCGATCTCGTCGTCAGTCGGCGTCGGGTTCTGCTGCAGCAGGTAGGCGGCGGCCATGATGAAACCCGGGGTGCAGAATCCGCACTGCAGGCCGTGCTCGTCCCAGAAGGCCTGCTGGACCGGGTGCAGCGTCCCGCCGTCGGCAAGGCCTTCGATCGTGGTCACTGAGCGACCGTCGGCCTGAACTGCAAACACGCTGCACGACTTCACTGCCTCGCCGTCGATCATGACGGTGCACGCACCGCACTGACTCGTGTCGCAGGCGATATGCGTTCCGGTGAGCCCGGCAACCTCACGAAGGTAATGGACAAGCAGAAGCCGCGGCTCGACCCGGTCCTCCCTTTGCCTTCCGTTGATGGTCAGCGCGACAGGCTGCGTCATGGAAATCCTCCCGGACGGCAAGACAAACGACGGCGCCGCCATGCTGGCATTCGGTCGTGGCGAGGGTCAAGCGCATTTGGACTTTGACGGAACAACGCAAATGCGGATTCCGCTGCGCTCACGCATTGCGACTACGATGCTCACACTGCGGAAAACCTTCAAGTGCGGTCAATCGCTGCGCCCCAAGGTCGTCAATCCCTGCTCCGGCCGGTCGCGCCGGGTTGCTCAGCTCGGGGTTTCGGTCTGTTCCGGGTGCCGCGTGTCGCCGGCGATCAGCGCCAGCGCGTGAGGAAGGGCGCGCCAGACGGCATCGAGGCACTCGGCCACGGCACGCGGACTCCCGGGCAATGAGAGCACCAGGCAGGTGTCGATGACGCCGACGACCTGACGCGACAGCATGGCGTGCGGCGTCGACTGCAAACCCTGCTGGCGCATCACCTCTGCCATCCCCGGCACCTCGTAGTCGAGCATTGGCAGGAGTGCCTGCGGCGTCACATCGCGTGGGCCGAGCCCGGTCCCGCCCGTGAGGATGACCACGTCGCTGACGCCGACGCAGTCGCGCACAGCTGCGCGAATCTCCTCGATGTCATCCGCGACGCTGCGCCGCGCGACGACGTCGGCGGGAAGCAGCGCGAACCGCGCGACGATCACGTCGCCACTGCGATCGTCGCTGTCGACGCCTCGCCGGCTGTCGCTCACGGTGATCTCCGCACCCCGCCAGCTTTGTGCCTCCGGGTCAACGCTCATGCCGCCGCGATCCTTTCATAGCCTGCGTACACATTCATCTGCTCGCCACGGAGAAATCCGATGAGCGTCATACCGGACTCGGCTGCAAGCTCGACGGCGAGGCTCGACGGCGCCGACACCGCCGCGAGCAGCGGGATACCGGCCATCAGCGTCTTCTGCGTGAGCTCGAAGCTCGCGCGCCCCGACGCGAGAATCATGTGCGAACGCAGCGGCAGCAAACCTTGCGTCGCGGCCCAGCCGATCACCTTGTCGAAGGCGTTATGGCGGCCGACGTCCTCGCGCAGGCAGAGCAGGGTGCCCTCCGCGTCGAACAGCGCGGCGGCGTGCAGGCCACCGGTGCGCGAGAACTGACGCTGCGCCGAACGCTGCTTCTCGGGCATGCCGGCGAGGACCGCGGGCGAGACACGCAGCGGGTCATCGCGAACCTCCCACGACGTCCTGGTGCGCACCGCTTCGATGCTCGCCTTGCCGCACATCCCACACGAGGAGGTCATGAAGAAGGCGCGGGGGGTGAGCGGTCGCATGGCTGCGCTCGGCGACAGCGTCACCTCAACGACGTTGAGCTCGCCGCTTTCGGCTGCGGCTTCGGGGCACATGCGCATCGCATCGATCTCGTTGGCAGCGCTGACGATTCCCTCGGTCACGAGGAAACCCGCCACAAGGTCGAAATCGTCCCCCGGCGTTCGCATGGTCACGGACAGTGAGATGGCGCCGACGCGAATCTCGAGCGGCTCCTCGGTGCTGACGTCGTCGCTGCGCCACGTCACCGCGCCGCCGGCCGCGACCTGCATCACGCGCCTGTGGCGCGAGGTCATGCGCGCTCGATCGGGTGAGGATTCCGGGTGGTGCCGACCATAGGGCAAGATCACTCTAGCAACATGGACGGCGGCACCCCGGACTCCGACCTGCTGGCACAACTGGCGTCCGCGCTGACCATTCCTGGCTCGTCATCGGCCGATCTGCGGCCACTCGAACCCCGGGAGCGGGCACTGCTGCTCCGCACCGCTCGCAACGTGGCCCACGCGACCGAGCGTCAGAACGCCCCGCTGGCGTCCTACCTGATCGGTCGGTTCGTGCAGTCGAGCATCAGCGCGGGAATGTCCGAAACAGATGCCATGGCGCGAGCTGTGGCAATCGTCACGTCCCTGGTGGGCGAGTTTCCGGTCTGACGCCGGCGAGGTCGGCAGGGGTGTTGAGGTTGCGCGCGAAGCCGTCCGAAAACCCGGCCGCTCGCCACTCCGCCACGGTGAGGACCAGCGCTCGCAGCCGCGCGATCGTGCCGCTGACAGAGCGGTCAGCGCTGTGCAGCGCCGCCTCGGCAATCGGGAGCGCAGTCCGCGCGTAGACCGCGTGCAGCGGCTCCGGGCCGCGCTGCGTCTCACACAGCGCGACGTCGCAGTCACCGATACGGGCGGCAAGCAGCGAGAGCAGCCCGGGCTCGATCCACGGCATGTCGACCGCGACGACTGCGAGCAGCGGATGGGGGGACCGGTGCAGCGCGGCGACGATGCCGCCGAGCGGCCCTGCATCTGGCAGCGCGTCGGGCACGAGACGGCCTGCGTCGACGCCCAGGCTCAGCCCACCGGGGGCGATGAGCACGGGATCGCAGACTGCCGTCAGACGGTCAACGGCTCGCGCGAGCAGCGTTGTTCCGCCGACCTCGATCGTTGCTTTGTCGATGCCCATGCGGACACTGCGGCCCCCGCAGAGGACCACGCCGGCGAGTGCCGGAGCGGGCAACGCGGGAACGCCCAGATCGACGTCTTCGCCCACAGCGGGCAACCATACGGGAAGCGCAGACCTCAACCAGTCAGCGCGATGTGCGATTCGTGCACGTGTGCACGCGTCGCGATCGCGCTAAGAGCTCAGGCCGTTGCTGACGTTTGAGAAGACGTTGTTGACCTGATGTCCGACGACGCCGACGACAACGATGACGACGATGGCGATGAGGACGACGATCAGCCCGTACTCGACGAGCCCTTGTCCTCTTTCGTCATCGCGTCGCTTGCCAGGGGCGAGCATCGCTTGCAACGAGGCTACCAACGCGGGGATGAATGCCGGGATCATGGGAGCCAGCATCGGTCACACCACGGCCGCGCACGTTGTGGTTGGGTGACGAGGTTGTTCCGTTGCAGGGCAACGAAATGGCGTTCGTTACCCCGGCGTTACCGGAGCCTCAGCGGGCGAGTTCCGCGTTCTTCAGCGCTGCGCCGTACCCCTCAGGGAGCGGTCGCGGCGGCTGCGGGCCGACGTACAACGCCGACGGGCGGATGAGGCGGTTATTGGCCGCCTGCTCGGCGATCGCAGCCGTCCACCCCACCGTGCGGCTCGAGGCGAAGGTCGGGGTGAACATGTCGGGCGGGATGCCGACGCTGTTCATGACAACTCCGGCGTAGAACTCGACGTTCGTGTACAGGCGGCGGCCCGGCTTCAGCTCGTTGAGCACGCGGAGCGCCGTCTGCTCCACCTGGACCGCGAACTCCGCCTGGGCACCGCCCAGCTCGGTCGCAACCTCGCGAAGGAGGGTCGAGCGCGGGTCGTCGGTCTTGTAGACGCGATGGCCGAAGCCCATCAGGCGCTCGCCGGACGAGATCTCGTGGCGGAGGTACTCCTCGGCTCTGTCCGGGGTGCCGATGGCGTCGAGCATTGCCAGCGCCCGCGACGGCGCACCGCCGTGGAGCGGTCCGGCCAGGGCGCCGATGGCGCCGGTCAGCGCGGATCCGACGTCCGATCCGGTGGACGTGATCACCCGCGCCGTGAAGGTCGACGAGTTGAACCCGTGGTCCATCGTGAGGATCAGGTACTGCTCGAGGGCCCGGATCTCGCGGTCGTGGGGTCGCTCTCCGGTGAGCATCTGGATGTACGAGCCAACGTAGCCGAGGTCTGGGTCCGGTTCCACAGGATCGAGGCCCAGATGGTGACGGTGCAGGCGCATGAGCAGCACCGGGACCATGGCGACCATCCTCAGGCACTCCTTACGGACCTCCTCCGCGGGGATGTCGAGGGTCGGCTTCTGCTCGAGCGCTGCTCCGGCGAGCGACACGGCCGAGCGGAGTGCCATCAGCGGGGTGTACCCCGGAAGCGCTGCGATTTTGGGGAGGAGGTCGGCGACCTGCGACGGGATCGTCCGGGCCTCGACCGCAAGCTTGGTGAACGCCTTCAGCTGGGCTTCGTCCGGAAGCTCACCCTCCGCCAGCAGATGCCAGACCTGCTCGAAGGAGCACCGGCGCGCCAATTCGACGGCGTTGTAGCCCCGGTAGTGGAAGAACCCTTCCTCGCCGCGGACATCGCCCACCGAGGTCTCGGCGACGGCGACTCCCTCGAGCCCGCGAGGCGCCAGCCCGGGCAGCGCCGATCCAGCCGGCTGCACCTCTTCTATATGGGCGACGCGAACGACGTGGCGGATCGAGAGGATCCCGGCGACCTTGTCCCCGTCCATCACCGGCAGGTGGCGGAAGCGGCGCTCGCGGAAGACCTCGAGGCCCTTCTCGACGGTGTCGGTGACCGAAACCGTCACGGGGTTCTTGGTCATGACCTCGTCGACCTTCGTGGCGCCGGGGTCCACGCCGTGGCCCACCGAGCGGAGCAGATCGCGCTCGCTCACCATGCCGATCAAGCGTCCCTGCGAGTCGAGGACGGCGGCGGCTCCAACGTTGGCCCCGTCGAGGATCACCGATGCCTGCGCCAGGGTGATGCTGTTCGGCACAACCACCGCCGGCTTGTGCATCACGTCCGCGACGGTCAGTGAAGCGGTCACGGGCTCCAGTCTAGCGCTGCGGGTAGCCGTGACCCCTGCGGGCGGGGCCGCTCGAGCGTCACGATCCGGAGTTGATGAGTGTCGAGCCTCGCTCCGCGGGTGACATGGACCCGGAGGCCTACCGTCGGGACGCCCGCCGGTTGGCGGACTGGGTCGCCGACTACCTGCGGGACGTCGAATTGTTCCCGGTGCTGAGCCCCACGGAGCCCGGGACAGTGCGCGCGGCGCTGCCGGGTCACCCACCGGAGTCGGGCGAACCGCTCGACGCCGTGCTCCGCGATCTCGACGACCTCCTGCTGCCCGCGACGACGCACTGGCAGTCCCCAGGCTTCATGGCCTATTTCGCCTCGAGCGGGTCCGGCCCCGGCATCCTCGGCGAGACGCTCGCGGCTGCGCTGAACGTGAACGCGATGCTGTGGCGCACCGCCCCCGCCGCGACGGAGCTGGAACAGGTGACGCTCGACTGGCTGCGTCAGATGGTCGGTCTGCCAGAGCCACTCTTCGGCGTGATCAACGACACGGCGTCGTCGAGCACCCTGTACGCGCTCGCCGCCGCCCGCGAGGCACAGACCGATCTGCGCATCCGGGAGCTGGGGATGTCCGGCAGGCCCGAGCTGCCGCGCCTGCGCTACTACGCCTCCGCCGAGGCACATTCATCTGTGGAGAAGGCGGGCATCGTGCTCGGGACCGGGCGCGACGGTCTCCGGCGGATCCCCGTCGACGAGCGCTTCCGCATGGATCCGGTCGCGTTGCGCCAGGCGATCCACGAGGACATCGCCGCAGGGATACGCCCGTTCGCGGTGGTCGCGACCGCGGGGACGACGTCGTCGACGAGTGTCGACCCGGTCGCGGCGATCGCCGGCATCTGCGAGCACTACGGCCTCTGGCTGCACGTCGACGCTGCGTACGGCGGCGCTGCTGCGGTCGCGCCGGAGCTGCGCTGGGTGCTCGACGGTGCGGAGCGGGCGGATTCGATCGTGCTGAACCCGCACAAGTGGCTCTTCACGCCGATCGACTGCAGCGTCCTCTGGACTCGGCGTCCCGAGATGCTCCGCGGCGCGTTCTCGATCGTGCCCGAGTATCTCCTGAGCAACCAGGGGTCCGACGACGACGCGCCGAATCTCATGGACTACGGGACGTCGCTGGGTCGGCGCATGCGCGCGCTCAAGCTCTGGATGGTGATCCGTCATTTCGGTACGGAGGGACTCGCGGCGCGCATTCGCGAGCACTGCGCGATGGCCGCGACCGTTGCGCAGTGGGTCGAACAGGAACCCGACTTCGAGCTGCTCGCACCTGCGCCGCTGAGTGTCGTGTGCCTGCGTGCGCATCCACCCGGACTCGATGATCCCGGAACGCTCGACACGTTGAACCAACGAATTATGGAGCGCATCAACACCGGTGGACGGTATTTCCTGAGTCACACCCGATTGCATGATGCGTACGCCATCCGCGTGGCGTTCGGCAACCTCCGACAGGAGCAACGTCATGCGCGCGGAGTCATCAGTGCACTTCGCAATGCCATGGATGACGATGTAGGATGACCCGTAATGTTCCGCGCCCTTGGGGCGAGACTCACCCTCGACCATAAGAGGGTGTCCGGGGTTGCGCTGTTTGAAGCCGCAACTCAACGAAGCTGGCTCTGGGGAACGACAGGTCTTAAGACTGCAACGGATTTGTTTGCAGAGGGTGAGCTCCACGAAAGTAGTGTCAGCGTCAACGCGTTGCGGTGTGATGCGGCCGACCGATCCTTGTGTCGCATCACCGTGCATCGACCCGATCCCTGGGATCCATCGACACTCTGGCTGACAACGGTCGACATCGTACGCACGGGCGAATCAGTCGAGATCGGTGTGTCGGTTGAGCAGGACATGAGTCATCACCGGGTCCCACCATCGCCATTGAACCCTCCGCTCGTGGAGCTGCTCCATGATCTCGTTGCCGGCGGCGCGACTGCGGGAACGCAACGAGTGCGATGGACGACCGAGTCCGTCATCGGCAGCGAGCAGATCGACGCGCTGGTGCACGGGTGCCTGCTTGACCCGGACCGGCGACTCCCCGTCGTGCTGTTCAGCGCGGTCAAAGAGGAAGACGGGCGCTATCCGCCGGATGCCGGCGACCCGGAGCTCACTGCTCGCGAGCTGTGCGGGCTCGCGCATGTCTACGTGATGCCTCGCGTCGAGGACTCGCATCGACTCACGAAGCGCCTGCACATGCTGTCCGTCTACGACGGCGCGGTCCGCATCTACTGGCCACGACTGCGCCTGACCGATCCGCCGCCGCGCCATCCGCTCCACCTGCGCCAGCGGCTCAACACCGGCAGCGGGCCGGCGATCATTCGCCGGGTCGTGGAGGCGGGCGCGCGCTCGTACCGCCCGCCGGATGGCACGGCGACTCTGCTTGCAACCCGCTGGCGGGACCATGAAGAAGCGCGCATCGGTGTGATCACCAGCGATCCCGATCCTGTCCGTCAGGCGTCACTGTTGCGCGACGAGGTGCTGCGCGTCATCAACGCCAACGTCGCTCTCGAGCATGAGATGGACGCGCTTCGCCATCAGCTGATGATGGCCACCGACCGGAGCGACCGTCTCGAAGCCGAGCTGGCGGCGCATCCTGCGGCCGCTGATATCGCGACAGAGCTGACCGGCCGTCCGGCACTATCCGTGAGCGAGGCTGCGACCTCGGAGACGACCGACATCAGCTCATGACGGGGGACTGACGATGGCGCTGCATCATCGAGCGCACGACGACGCTGACGCGACCGTCGACATCAACCCGCTCCACGCCCGGCAGGGCGAAGTCCAGGCGGTGCCCAAGTTCCACCTGCCCAAAGGGGAGCTCGCTCCGGACCTCGCTTATCAGATCGTCCACGACGAGCTGATGCTCGACGGCAACGCCAGGCTCAACCTGGCGACGTTCGTCACGACGTGGATGGAGCCGCAGGCACAGCGGCTCATGGACGAGTCCGTCGACAAGAACGTCATCGACAAGGACGAGTACCCGCAGACGGCAGAGTTGGAGCGCCGGTGCGTGCACATGCTCGCGGGTCTCTGGCACGCTCCCGGAACCCACGCGGGAGTCGGCTGCTCGACGACAGGATCGAGCGAGGCCGCGATGCTGGCAGGGCTCGCGCTGAAGTGGCGCTGGCGTCAGCGGCGGAAGGCGGCAGGCCTGCCGGGCGACGAGCCGAATCTCGTCATGGGGATCAACGTGCAGGTCTGCTGGGAGAAGTTCTGCAGGTATTGGGACGTCGAGCCGCGCTACGCGATGATGGAGGGAGAGCGCCGTCACCTCACCGCCGAGACGGCGGTGCCGCTCTGCGACGAGAACACGATCGGCGTTGTCGCAGTGCTCGGCTCCACGCAGGACGGAAGCTACGAGCCGGTCGCCGCGATCGCCGATGCGCTGCAGGCGCTGCAGGACGGCGGCGGTCCCGACGTCCCACTCCACGTCGATGCCGCGTCCGGCGGCTTCATCGCCCCGTTCCTGCAACCCGATCTCTGCTGGGATTTCCGCATCGAGCGCGTCGTCTCCATCAACACGTCGGGACACAAGTACGGGCTCGTCTATCCGGGAGTCGGCTGGGTGGTCTGGCGCGATCGAGACGCACTGCCGGCCGAGCTCATCTTCGAGGTGAACTATCTCGGCGGCAGCATGCCGACGTTCGCGCTCAACTTCTCACGCTCGGGATCCAACGTCATCGCGCAGTATTACCAGCTGATCCGTCTCGGCTTCGAGGGATACCGTCGCGTGCAGCAGTCGTGCCAGGACACTGCAATGAGCCTCTCCGCGCGCATCGCGAAGATCGGTCCGTTCCGGCTGCTCACCGACGGCAGCGAGCTGCCCGTTTTCGCCTTCACCGTCGACCCGGACGCGGGATACAGCGTGTACGACGTTTCCGACGCCCTGCGCAAACGTGGGTGGCAGGTTCCCGCGTACACGCTGTGCGCGAACCTCGAGAACATCTCCGTCCTTCGGGTCGTGGTGCGCAACGGATTCTCTCGCGACATGTCGGACCTCCTCATCGACGACCTGAAGCGCGAGGTGGGCATCCTGAAACACCACGTGCCAGCTGTGGATCATCCGCGCCGGAACCGCTTCCACCACTAGCGGTCATGGTCGCCGGGCGACGTAGACTCGAGCAGCGATGACGCTCACGAGCCTCCTCGTCCTGCTGGTTGCGTTCGCGGCCCTGGGTCTGGTCACCATGGTCTACCGCGCCGGCGATACGCTCGACGTCGCAGGACCATTCCGCGACCATGCGCTGGCTCGCGAAGCGCGCAAGCTTGCCGGTACGAGACCGTATCCCGACACGGTCCGGCGCTCGTACTGGCGAGCGACTGACTACGTTCGCGACTCGCGACGCCTGGAAGCGCTCGGCTACCGGGTGACGTCAGAGTCGGTGACCGAGCCGTTCATCACGTACCAGATCCCTGGTCGTGGAGGCGGACGCACCATCAAACGGCGCGTGCCCTTCTGTCACATCACTTATGGACGCGGCCCGAAACCACTCGCGTGACGCCGAGCGAGTCCTTCGCCCAGTTGACGTCGGTCAGTTGCGCCGCGCGCAATACCGATTGCGTGCGCCGCGACAGATAGGTCCCCACTTCGACGAGCAGCACACCGCCGGGCTTGAGCCACGTGTGCGCATCAGCTGCAAGCCGCCGGACGAGACCGAGTCCGTCGTCCGAGTTGTCGGTCAGTGACTGGAGGGGCTCGAACTCGCGGATCTCGCGCGGCAAGGTCTTCAACTCCGTCGGCAGGACGTACGGAGGGTGGATCGTGAACAGGTCGATCTCGCCGCGAAGCTTGCGTGGCAGCGCGGCAAGCATGTCGCCGCTGCGGAACTGCACGTTCGTGAGGCCGAGGCGCCGCGCGTTCTCGCGCCCGAGCTCGGTGGCCTCCGCCGAGATGTCGATGCCCCAGACCTCTGCGCTCCGCACCTCGTTCGCGATGGCCAGCGCGACGGGACCGGCGCCGGTGGCAACGTCGACGGCGACCCTGCGCCCGCGGCGCCAGCGCATGGCTTTGATAGCCTCAGCGGCGAGGAACTCGCTCGACGCGCGGGGGACGAACACGCCTTCCTTGACGAGCATGTCCAGGCCGCGAAACGTGTAGTGACCCATGATGCGAGGGATCGGCTCGCCGTTGACGCGACGCTCCACCATCGCGGCGTATCGCTTCTTCGCGGCCGGGTCGAGCACAGTGTCGAACACTTTTGGCGTGAGCTCTCGGCCGAGCACCTCGGCCATCAACTCCTCGGCGTCGTAGCGACCGAGGTTGCGGTCCCAGTGGTCGATGTTCCTCGACTTGTCGATCTTGCGAATCGCTTTGTCGATGTGCTCGTTCACGGTCTTTGCTGACATGGCTCGCGCATGGTAAGCGCTTGCACGGCGAAGGCGTGCACCATGTCCGCGTGTCGACAACGCCGCCCGCGCATCCGGGACTCTGTGGAACGTGCGCGCACGCCCGGCTCGTCCCCGGCGCGCGGTCAACCTTTCTCCGCTGCAGTCTGGCGGACAGCGACCCGCGATTTGTTCGATACCCGCCGCTTCCGGTCCTCCGCTGCGAGGGCTACGCCGCTGTCACTCCCGGGCGCGACGACGTAACCGGCTCATGAGTCGAGCTGGTCGCGGACCGTTGTGAACTCTGCGAGCACTTCCTGGAGCGCCGCTCTGTCCTCGGAATCGACCGCGGCTCTGTCGAGCGCAGCGAGTTCCTCGATCGCAGCGTCGATGCTCGTCATGCTATGCGGCGGATCGTCGTACCGCCTCGAGAGCATGCGCTTGGCGAGCGCCCGCGCCTGTTCCGCGACGTCACTCATGGACGGTCTTTCATGACGCCCGTGGTGGGGTCGCGGGGAGGAACGCGGCGTCCGCACTGGCCATCGGGTCGATGGTACGGCGAGTGTCACCGACCCCGTGTGGCGACTACGAGTAGCGTCGAATAGAAGAGGGGCATGCTGCCTCCACGACGATCGATGACGTCGCCGACCGCATCAAGCAGCTCGGCCCGCACCGAGTCAGGAAGCGTCACGTGATCGCTGTGCGTGGCGATGAGGTCGAGCCACGCTGCGCGGTCGTACGCCGTCTCCCAGGAGAATTCCTCGACCTCGGGGCCCGAGAACGCACTGCTGCTCTCGAGCGCGCCGACACGTTCCTCAGGAGCCTCGACCGGGGGACGCAGATCGGCTGATGGCGTTGCGATCGACGGCGCAATCCGAGCGTAGACGGCGTCGAGCGCCGCGGCGGTCTCGGGATCATGCCGCCCTCGGTTCCAGAAGACAGCCAGGTGGCCGCCCGGATGCAGAACGGACGCTGCTTTCGCGGTGCCCGCCTCGGGCTCGACCCAGTGCCACGCCTGACCCGACATCACCATGTCGAACATCCGGTGGCGTGCGTCCCATTCCTCGAACGTGCCGGCTTCGACGGTGACCCCATGGCTGCGGGCGACGGCGGCCATCGACGGGTCCGGTTCGACCCCGAGCACGGCGCAGCCGCGCGCGATCATCAACCGCGACGCCTTGCCGGTGCCGCAGCCGACGTCGAGGACATCGTGGGGGGACCACTCCATGAGCCGGTCGATGAGCGCGGGCGGATACGACGGGCGAGCGCGGTCGTATTGGGTTGCGACACCGCCGAACGACATCGCGCGCCGGCGGTTCTCGTGCAGCGGCTTCGCGGTGCTCAACTGAGTCGCGACGGTTGAGGCGTGAGCGCCGCCTCGAGGTCGGACGCGAATCGGATGGCATCCTCGGGCTCGAGCCGCGCAGTGGTCACGCGGATGCCGCGTGCGCTGGCGATGCGGAACCGATCCCCGGCGAGCACGCCCCAACCGTTTTCCTGCAACGCGGCAACCGTGGCGTCCTCGTGCGCGACGGGGATCCAGACGTTCAAACCGGAGCGGCCGTGAGAGTCGATGCCTCGTGCGCGCAACGCCGTGCAGAGCGCCTCGCGCCGCTGCGTGTACGTGTCGGCGACGAGGTCGGCGCGCGCTGCCTCGCCCGGATCGTTCCAGAGCGCGACGACCAGGCGTTGCAGCAGATGCGAGACCCACCCCGTCGCCAGCAGGCGCCGGCCTTCGACACGCGCGACCGTGGTGGCGTCACCTGCAAGGATGGCAAGGCGCAAATCGGGGCCGAGCGACTTCGACACGGAGCGAAGGTGGACCCACCGTGCTCGTGCCGGCTCACAAAGCGTGTTGCACGGCCGTTCTGTGATATCGAAAGCATGGTCATCTTCAATGACGAGCACCGCAGGATGGCGGTCGAGCACCTCGCGGAGCTCGAGCGCGCGCTCCGCGTCCACGGCGGATCCGAACGGGTTCTGCGCACGCGGGGTGAGCGCGACTGCCGCGGCACCGGAACGCAGCGCACGCGCGAGCGCCTCGGGCGTTGGACCGCGATCGTCGATGGCCATGGGCAGCACGGCGAGACCCAGGGCGGATGCCAGGTCGATGATCCCCGGATAGCATGGGTCCTCGACTGCGATGCGATCGCCCGGGCGCAGGTGCGCTGCGAGCGCAAGCTGCACGCCGTCGAGCGCTCCGCCGACAACGGTCATGTGCTCGCTCGAGACACCGTCCGCCTGAAGTCGAGCTGCTGCGAGCGCGATCAGCTCGGGATCCGACCCCGGCGCGCCGTAGAGCACCGGCTCATGGGGCAGGGACGCGAGTGCGGGCCCGAGGTCGGGGAGCAGTGCCGGATCGGGGTTGCCGGACAGGAGATCGCGAACACCGAGCGGGACGATCGGCCTGCCGCGCGGGGACGGCGGCACACGTGGGGCGATGCTGGTCCCGAGACGGCCGGCGCCCGCCACGAGCCCGCGGCGTCGCAGCTCTCGATACGCCGATGCGACCGTTGCCGTGCTGATGCCGCGGTGCGACGCGAGCGAGCGTACGGTGGGCAGACGGGTGCCCGCGGTGAGATCACCCTCGCGGATGCCGCGCTCGATGCTTTCCGCGATTTCCGAGGCTCGCCTTCCGGTGATGTGATAACGTATCGGTACGTTCACTGCTTTGTACCATAACAAATGACTTCGAGCGTGTCCACTCGCCAGATCCAGTCCCCCCGAGCCTCCCGTGCACAGATCGTCGTGGCGTTCGCGCTCGTCTACGTGGTCTGGGGGTCGACATATCTCACGATCCACATCGCGATCGAGACGCTGCCTGCGTTCCTCATGTCGGGGGTTCGGTTCATCATCGCCGGCCTGCTGCTGTATGCCTTCGCGCGCCGTCCAGGCCAGCCCAGGGAGCGTCTGACACGGATTCACTGGCGCTCCGCCGTCATCGTCGGCGCCTGCCTGCTCCTGTTCGGCAATGGCGGCGTCTCCTGGGGTGAGCAGTACCTGCCGTCGGGGTTCGTGGCGCTCATCGTCGCGACCGTCCCGCTCTGGATGGCTCTGTTCGCGCCCGCGTTCGGCGGTCGCTGGATCAACTGGACAGCCGGCGCGGGCATCGCGCTCGGGCTCGTGGGGATCGTCCTGCTTGTCCGTCCTGGCGGCGAGGGCGCCGGTCACTGGCAGACCCTCGTGCTGCTGCTCTCGCCGCTGCTGTGGGCGATCGGTTCCCTCTACGCACGGAACGCACCGGCACCGAAGCAACCGCTGACAGCGATCGCGATGGAGATGGTTGCGGGTGGGGTGCTCCTCATCCTCGCGGGGATCGCCGACGGCGAGCTCGGCCATGTCCATCTCTCCACGGTTTCCTTCGCGTCGCTCGCCGCGTTCGTCTATCTGATCCTCATCGGCGCGCTGGTCGGGTACGTCGCGTACATCTGGTTGCTGCACAACGTGTCTGCCACGGCGGCGTCGACGTACGCGTTCGTGAACCCGGTCGTCGCCGTGGCGCTCGGAGCGATCGTGCTCGGCGAGCCGGTGACCCCGCTCACGTTGGTCGCGGCGGCGCTGATCGTCGGCGCGGTGGCGTTGCTGCTGGTCGGCCAGTCGCGCGCGAAACCCGAGCCTGCTGCGACCTTCGAGACGCCCGTCTGCGAGGTGGCCTGACCGCGCGGTCTCCGGCAAGCGGCGACAATGGGGTCATGGACAGCGAGACGCTGGTCGTCGACGCCACGGCGGAACCTCGGCGGCCGCGACCCCACATCGGCGTCAAGGACGTGCTGTGCGTCGGCCCGATCATCCTCAACTCGATCTACTACTACGCGGGGATTCCGCTGACGCCACTGCTGCTCGGCAGGAACCCGCTGCTCCTCAGCGCGCTCCGCGGAACCATCGCGTCGATGGTCACGTCAGGAGCATTCGCACGAGTCGGAAAGGTGCCGCTCGTGCTCGCCCTGGTCGCCCCGATCCCCATCTCGATGATGACCGACCCGTTTTTCTTCTGGGCCGGGAAACGCTACGGCCGGAGCCTCATCGACTACCTCAGCGCGACCGACCCGCGCTGGCGCAAGCGTGCCGCGCGCGGTGAGCGATTCTTCAAGAAGTACGGCATATGGACGGTGGTCCTGGCGCCGATCCTGCCCGTACCGTCACCGCTTTTCTACATGGCTGCCGGCGAGGCCGGGATGCCGTTTCTCCTGTTCATCCTCGCGGATCTCATCGGCACGCTCATCTACATCGGGCTCATCGTCGGCGCGGGCTGGATGATCGGGCAGCCTGCGGTGACGGTGGCGCAGACGATCAGCAACTACGCGCTCTGGGTCATCGTCGGCATGGTGGTGCTGATCTTCGCCTGGTCCTTCTGGTCGGCATGGCGTACTCCGAGAGAACAGACGACGAGGCGCTGAGCGCCGGCTCGCAGCGTCCCGCGTCGCGGCGGTGGCTGATCGTCGCGGCCGCCGTGATACCGGTGGTGCTCGGTGGGCTCGCCACCGTCGTGCTCTACGCGACGCATCCCGCACCGCCGGCGCTTCCGGCAGTGCCGACATCCGCTCCGCCACCAGGCGATGTGACCGTCCACGACGGCGGGACGATCATCATCCAGCCTGGAACGACAAACCAGGTTCGCGTCGCGCTCGGCTCGGTCGTCGAGATCGTTCTGCAGACTGGCCCGGGGCAGATGGTGACGTCCGAGGTGCCCGGGATTCTCACGCCGATCCCGAATCCGCCGTGTGCCACGGCCACACACGACCTCTGTGGTCTCCCGGGCACGCAGGCATGGACGTTCAGCGCGGCGCACCAGGGTGTGACCTACCTGAAGATCAGTTTCGGGCGCCACTGTTCGGCGACGACCGGCGCTTGCGACAGCATCCACACCGTCCTGCTCAAACCGTTTTCCGTCTACTCGCGCCCTCAGGCGCAATGAGGCGGGGCTGACTCAGGGGATCGGGACTTCCTGCTGATACCGCGGGAGCTGGTGCGTCCCGATTTCGACGACAGTCGCGATCCGCTCGACCGCGTCCCAGATGTCGACAAACCGCGTGTAGAGCGGCGCGAGCCCGAAGCGACAGAGATCGGGTGGGCGGAAGTCACCGATGACTCCCCGATCACCGACCGCGCGCACGATCGCAAGACCGTCGGGATGGCGCAGCGAGACCTGGGCACCGCGCCGTGCGGCGTCGTCGGGAGTCGCGACCTCGAAACCGAGTGCAGCCAATCGAGTACGCGCGAGGGAGATGAACACGTCGGTCAGTCGCGCGGCTTTGTCCCCGATCGCACGAGGGCCGGCCTCGAGATGGAGGTCGACACCGACACCGAGGGCACCGATCGCAAGCACCGGCGGGGATCCGCTCATCCAGGCGCGGATGCCGGGTGCAGGCTGATAGTCCTCCTGAAAGGTGAACGGCGTGGCGTGCCCAAGCCAGCCCTGAACGGGATTGCGCAGCTCGTCCTGGAGCGCGGTGCTCACGTGAAGGAATGCCGGCGCACCTGGGCCACCGTTGAGGTACTTGTAGCCGCAGCCCACCGCGACATCTGCGCCGTCACGCTGGAGCTGAATCTCCACCGCGCCGGCGGAGTGCGAGAGATCCCACAGCGTCAACGCTCCGACGGCGTGCGCCGCCGCGCTCATCGCCGCCATGTCGTGACGCGCGCCGGTCCGAAAATCGACGTGCGTCAGGTACAGCAACGCTGTCTGGTCGTCGAGCGCATCGAGCAATGCGTCGTGCTCGACAACGCGCAGCTCGCAGCCGAGCATGTCGACGACGCCCTGCGCGATGTAGAGATCGGTTGGGAAATTGCTCCCCTCAGTGAGCACGACGCGCCGGTGCGGACGTGCTCTCAGCACCGCGGTGATGAGCTTGTAGAGGTTGACCGACGTGCTGTCGGCGATGATCACCTCTCCGGGTGCGGCACCGATCAACTCGCCGACGCGATCCCCGATGCGCAGCGGTGAGTCCATCCAGCCGGACTCCGTCCAGCCGCGCACGAGGATCGTGCCCCACTCATGCTCCGCCATCTCCTGGAGACGCGACAGCGCCGCTTTCGGCAGCCGCCCCATCGAGTTGCCGTCGAGGTAGATGGTCGACCCGTCGTCGAGGAAGCGTTCGCGGAATCCCGCGATCGGGTCCGACGCATCCAGCGCGGCGTACGAGTTACGGTCGAGGTTGGCAGGAAGATTCACGTTCACAATGCGCTCCGTACGTCCCAGAGATCCGGGAAGAATCGCAAGGGAATCGTGCTCGCGAGGTATGCGACGCCGAGGCTGCCGCCGGTGCCCTGTCGCGATCCGATCTCCCGCGCTGCCATTTGCGCGTGATGGAAACGCCAGCGCGCGATGGCCTCATCGTGATCGAGGAGCAGTTCGCACACGTGATGCAGGATCGCACGCTCGGCGCTCGCGTGATCGCGGTACAGCGTGGCCAGGGCTGCGATGCGCCGATCGCGAAGGCCAGCGTCAGCGCCGTCCGGGGCGTCAAGGCCGTGCGCCCGGAGGCTGGCGCAGAGCGCCTGGTACAGATTCGGGCCGCCCGCGCGACGAATCAGCTCCTGGCGATCGCGCTCGGACAGCGGCACCGCATCCGCCGGCATCGCACCCTCGAGACCGCCGAGCACCTCGATGGCGCGGAACTGCCCCGATTGCAGTCCGGATGCCGGCGTGAGGGGGTCGCGAAACTCGAGGAAACCCTCCGGCGTCAGTGTCTCGAGCACGCGCAGCTGAGCGATGAGGAGCTCGTCGATGCGGGTGGTGCGGTGCAGTGGCGCCATCGCGGCTTGCGGCCGGCCTGCCGCCAGCTCGACGACCGCGCGGTCGAGCTCGTGGAGGATCACCTTGAACCAGAGCTCGTATGCCTGGTGGATGACCACGAAGAGCATCTCGTCGTGCGCTCCCGCAGTGAGAGGGTGCTGCAGGTCGAGCAGCTCGTCGATGCGGAGATAGGTGCTGTAGTCGGTGCCGGCCACCGTCAGTCGCCTCGGGTGACGAGGATGTCCGCAAGCGCGAAGGCCTCGGGTGGCGACAGCTGATCGAAGGTGCAGTCCTTCGGCGCCTTGTCGGGCCGCCAGCGGAGAAAGCGGGATGCGTGGCGGAAGCGGCCGCTCTGAAGGTGATCGAACGACACCTCGCAGACCAGGTCGGGCCGCACCGAGGTCCAGGCGGTCTCGGCGGCTTTCGCCCAACGGCTCGAACCACCCGGCGTCCGGCCGTGGCCGAAGCTCTCGCCACCCACCAACGGCTGGAGCTGCTCGAGGATGGCGCGCCGTTCCGCGGCATCGAACGACGACGTGTGCCCGACGTGATGCAGCGAGCCATCGTCCCCATAGAGACCGAGCAGCAACGAGCCGATGCCCTTGCCGTCCTTGGCGAGCCGGTACCCGCCGACGACGCAGTCGACCGTCCGCAGGTGCTTGATCTTGGTCCAGAGCCGCTGGCCGGGCCGGTACGCACCCGAGGGATCCTTCGCAACGACGCCGTCGAGACCGGCGCCCTCGTAGCGCGTGAACCAGACGGTCGCTTCGTCGGCGTCGGCGGTCTGCGGCGTCACGCCGACGGACTGGCTGCTCGCGATGGCACCGAGCAATCCCTCCCGGCGCTCGGTGAGTGGACGCTCGCGGAGGTCGTCATCGCCGAGCGCGAGCAGGTCGAACAGCACCACTGATGCCGGCGTCTGCTCCGAGAGCATCCGGACGCGGGACGCGGCGGGATGGATCCGCAACTGCAGCGCATCGAAGTCGAGGCCGTGGTCGGTGGCGATGACCACCTCGCCATCGACGACGCAGCGGTCCGGAAGCGCCGCCTGCAGCGGTTCGATCAACTCCGGAAAGTAGCGCTCGAGGGCCAGCGCGTTGCGGCTGGCGATGTGGACGCGTTCTCCGTCGCGGAAGACGATCGCGCGGAACCCGTCCCATTTCGGCTCGTAGCGCCAGGCGCCGTCGCGAGGGATCTCAGGCGCGGCGCGAGCCAGCATCGGCTCGAGCGGTGGTTCGAAGGGGAGCGCCACGCGCACGAGTGTCGCCGATCGGGGGACGCTCCGGCTACGCGGAAAGGACGTGCGGACGCTGGCCCTCGCGCATGCGAAGGCGCAGGAGGTTGTCCACGTCGACCACGTCACCCACTGCACGAACGGCGGTGTCGAAGCGAGTGATGTCCGAGAGCTCGTCAACCTCGCCACGCAGCGTGATCACGCCGCGGCTGGCGCGGATGCCGATGCCTGAGGCGAGGTCCCCGAAGCCAAGCGTGAGAGCGACTTTGACGCGATCGGCGAGCGTGTCGTCAAAGGTATCCGTGTGATGCCCGAGCGGGACTGCGGAACCGACCAGGGAGGCGAAGCCAACGGTCGCACGCTTCGCGGCGGCGCGACGGCGCGCACCGGAGCGGGGGTGGAGGAGGAAGGCTGCCAGTGCGATGACTGCGGCGCCGGTGGCGGCTGCCGCGAGCTTGAAGACCCGGGTCACGTGGATCCCTCCGTTTGTGTGTGCAGGAGCGATCGTTCAAACGTACCGCGAGCCGGGTGGTTACGCGCCGATACTGACGCGAGCGATGAAGGGCCAACGCGATCCCCTCCCCACATGCATCATCGCGGTGACCGCGGTGCTTGCCGCCGGGATCACCGCATACCAGCTGACGCGTCCGGGGTTCCTGTTCGGCATCACGCCGGACATCTCCGCGTGGCTCGGCGGATCGATCCGCCTGGTGCACGGTGCGCTTCCGTATCGCGACTTCGACCTCGTGCAACCGCCGGGATTCACGCTGCTGGCGAGCCCGTTCGCGTTTCTCTCCGAGTGGGTCGGAACGCGTGACGCGCTTGCAGTGTTGCGCCTGTGCACCCCGTTGTTGTCGGCGGGATCGGTCCTCCTCATCGGAATGGTGATCCGGCACCGCGGCCGCGCCGCAACGATCGTCGCATGCGGCGTCATGGCGTTCTATCCCGCCGAGGTGTACGCGCTGCACAGCGGTCTCCTCGAGTCGGTCGTCGATTTCTTCTGCGTCGCAGGCCTCGCGCTCGTCTTCGACGGGGACGGCTTCTCGCTCTCGCGCCGTCGCATCCTCCTCGGGGGCGTCGCCTTCGGCATCGCGTGCTGCGTCAAAGCACCTGCGGTGGTGCCCGTGTTCGTGGTCGGAGTGCTCTGCCTGTCCCAACTTCGCCAGCGTCTTGTCCCATTTGTCGGGGGCACGATCGCCGGATTCGCGAT
Source organism: Candidatus Dormiibacterota bacterium (assembly GCA_036521195.1). Lineage (GTDB taxonomy): Bacteria > Chloroflexota > Dormibacteria > Aeolococcales > Aeolococcaceae > Palsa-851. The sequence goes on along the minus strand of DATDID010000026.1, from coordinate 78,447 downwards.
CCCGACGCTTCCCTTTTTTGTGCTGGCACCGGGAGCCTTCATCCGCGATGTGGTCAGCCCGCTCCTGAGCATTCCCAATCCGTATCGAGTGCCTGACGCGTCTCGCTTGAGCGCGATCACGGGCACCGCTGCATTCGGTGGCGGCGATGATGTTGCCATTCTCGCGACGGTGGTGATCGTCGTCATCGTCATCGCGGCTTTCGTCCTTCCACCGCGGCGGCCGGCGCCACTCGAATGGTTTGCCATCGCCGCCACGGCGCTCGGAGTCGTCGCGCAGCTCGGTCCCTCGTATTACTTCGAGAACTACGCAGCGTTCATGGCTCCGCTGCTCGCGCTTCTGCTCGCGATAGCGGTCGCGCGTCTGATCGACGTGCGTTCACCGAGGACTGCGGTCGTGCTCGCCACCGCCGTCATCGGGCTCGTGTTCGTGAATCAGCTGTGGGTGATGCATGCGTCGCAGGTTCCCGACATCGCCGGCGTGGTCGACGCGGTGGTGCCGGCCGGGTCGTGCACGCTGTCTGACGCGCCCTCAAAGCTGGTGACCACGAATCGGTTCGTCGCAACCGATCCGGGCACGTGCAACGACATGATCGACCCGGAGGGCGCGACGCTCGCCTTCGGTTTCCGCTCGGCGGGCGCGCAGCACCTCTGGACCGTCGAGGTCGAGCACGCCGACTACCTCGTGACCAGCACCCCGTTTGCGCACTGGGACATCCCGCCCGGACCCGCGCTGAACGCTTACGTCGCCACAAACTTCCGGCTGATTCAGTCCGGAGGATTGCTCTTCTACGTGCGGAACGGGTTCCCCGCGGGCTAGGCGGGCGGCGGCGGGAAGTGACGCGCGTCAGACCAGCGGACGCCGTCCCACCAACGCAGTGAACCGATCCCCGGCTCCGGATACCACCCCGGTGGCGGTGGGGGAACCGCGTGCGCAGCGGCCTTGACGGCCGACCGTTTGGCGAACAGCCAGATCAACGCGCCGATGATCCCCAGCAGCACAACGATCAGCACCCAGGCGGTCTTGTCGCTCCCGACAGCCTTGAACTGCCAGCCGGGCGTCTGCGCCACCTCGACGATCGCGACGATCCAGTACACCAAGCCCGCGATCCAGATCAGGAGGAAGGCCAGATGGCCACCAATGCCGATCATCACCCGGCGTTCCCTTGCATGAATGCAGCTTAGATCGAACAGAGGCGCCCGGTTGAGGCACCGGCGCGGAGGATAGAATCCGCCGCGGCCAGGCAGCGAATGGAGGTGGTCCCATGGGATTGACGATTCTCTTGATCGGAACCCGCAAGGGTTTGCTGATCGCCCGCAGCACCGATGACCGCCGAAGCTGGGCGACTGACGAATTCCAGTTCAAGAACCAGGAGGTCTACTCGGTCGCGGCGGACGTCCGTCGCGAGACACCTCGCATCCTCGCGGGCGTCGGCACGGGACACTGGGGGCCGCTCCTCACCTACTCAGACGACCTCGGTGCTACCTGGTCGGAGCCCGAACAGCCGCCGATCGGTTTCCCAGCAGGGACAGACGCGGCAGTGGCGCGTGTGTGGCAGATTCAGCCCTCGACGGCGCAGGAACCGGACGTCGTCTACGCAGGCGTGGAGCCGCATGCGCTGTTCCGATCCGAGGACGGCGGCAAGAGCTTCGCGCTCGTCGAAGGTCTCTGGCAGCATCCGCACCGGCCGGAATGGGTGCCGGGCGGTGGGGGTGCATGCCTCCATACCGTGCTCCCCCATCCCACAGACCCGGACGACGTGCTCGTCGCGATGTCTGCTGCCGGCGTATACCGAACACGGGACGGGGGCAAGACGTGGTCCCCGGCGAACCGCGGGATACAGGCTGCCTTCCTTCCCGAGGACCAGCGCTTTCCGGAGTTCGGACAGTGCGTTCACAAAGTCGCCTTCCATCCGAGCCGCCCGGATCGCCTCTACGCGCAGAACCACTTCGGCGTGTACCGCAGTGACGATCGCGGTGATTCCTGGACCGCAATCGAGTCCGGCCTGCCGAGCAACTTCGGCTTCTCGCTCGTGGTGCACCCGCATCAACCGGACACCGTCTACTTGTTTCCGCTCCAGGCCGACGCGGAGCGCTTCCCTCCTGACGCGAAGTGCCGCGTCTATCGGACGGAGAACGCCGGCGACACCTGGGAGCCGCTTTCCGACGGACTCCCGGAGGATCCGTATTACGCCGCGGTGCTCCGCGATGCGATGGTTGCCGACGCGTCCGACCCGGCCGGGGTCTACTTCGGGACGCGCTTCGGGGAGGTCTATGCCAGCCGCGATGACGGCGACAGCTGGACCATGATCGCCAACCACCTTCCCGACATCCTTTCGGTGAGGGTCGCGCAGATAGCGTGACTTCGCGCCTCCTGATTCCGGCAGCGCTGCGCCGCTACGCGGACGACCAGAACGAAGTGGAGATCAGCGGTGGGACGCTCGGCGCGGCGCTCGATGATCTCGCTCGACGCAATCCGCAACTGGAAAGAAAGTTGCGCGATGAACGCGGTGAGCTTCGACCACACGTGCTCGTGTTCGTCGACGGCGTCAGCGTGCGCACGGGCGCTGCGATGGAAACCCCGGTACCGGATGGAGCTGAGGTCTTTGTGGCCCCTGCGGTGTCAGGAGGCTGACACGACCCTTACGCGGGGTCGATGACAAACGTATTCCGGCCGGGACGTCCCTCGGAATGACGGGTAGTCTCGTGTTCGATGAGCAGTCGGAAGGGCCTCGTCGCCAGTAGGCGATGGTTTTTGCTCGGTGCGACGGCGGGCGCCGTTGCCGCCACGGCGTTTGCATGGATCGCACTCCCGTATTTCTCCGCGGTGCTCGTCACCGTGGTGGCCTTCGCCACAACCACGGCGATCGGCGCTGGGTATCGGCGCTCCGAGGAGGCACCAGGCGATGCCGCGCCGCGGCCTCGTGTGCGTTGGTCCAAACGAGCGTCGATCCTCTGCATCGCCATCGGCACCCTCGCACTCCCCCTGGGAGGATGGACGCTCTTTGTTCCCGGAGACTTCAGCACCGGCGACTACAGCGCGTTGGAGACGTCTCGAACGGGGATGTTCATCCTTCTGGCGGGCATCCTCTTTCTCATCATCGGGGTCGCGAAGTGGCCGCGCGGGGAGCAGTCGCCGGACCCTCCCCCGCTCGCCGGTGATCCGACTGTCCCACTGGAGCGAGCGCTTCCCCAGATGGCCCCACGCGCGATGTCGGTCGGATGGTTCGCAGTGACGGTGCTGACCACCGTAATCGGGTTCCTCGTCGGGATCTACACGGCATTCGACCCGGGTGTCGCGGGGAACGACCCATTGCCGGCAGGCATCTTCGGCGCGTTCTTCTCCCTGCTTCTTGCGCTGGGAGCGTGGTGGTTCGTCGGGCGGAAGAAGCTGCTCACCTAAGTTCACGAGCGCGCGACGGAGAAAGGGGAGTGGTCGCCGGCGAGGATTTGCACCGCCGGCTTTCTGATCCGTGGTCAGACGCTCTATCCGGCGCCGCAGGCTAGGCGGGAGGCGGCGGGAAGTGACGCGCGTCAGACCAGCGGACGCCGTCCCACCAACGCAGCGATCCGGCGCCGGGCTCGGGATACCAGCCGGCCGGAGGCGGGGGCGGGGGGACGGAATGCGCCGCGGCAAGGACCGTCGACCGTTTCGCGAACAGCCAGACCAGCGCTCCGATGACCCCCAGGAAGATCACGAGCAGCAGCCAGACGAGCTTCTCGCTGCCGATGGCCTTGAACTGCCAGTCCGGTGTCCTGGCCACCTCGACGATAGCGACGATCCAGTAGACGAACGCGGCGAGCCAGATGAGGCTGAACAGGATCGGAATCCAGAGGATGCTGTACATCAGGCACGCCGTCGCATCAGTGCAGGTTAGATCTCAGGCGTCCGTCCGAGGGAGCGGCTGCCAAGCCGTGCCATCCCACCACCATCGACCGTCGGGCGAGACGGTCGCCCATGGCAGGAAGGATCAGATGAACGGTCGCGGCCGCTCCCCCAAGCACAATCCATACGTCGCGTTGGCTGCCCTTCATAGCTCTCACTCCCTGCGCTCCGTTCGCTGAAGTGCGAGGGAACTCGACGCCAGTCTACTTTGCCCCGAACGCTGCCGCCCATGGCAAGCATTCGTGGTGGGTTCGGAGGAAGAGAGGGGTGGTGCGCCCAGGAGGATTTGAACCCCCGGCCTTCTGATCCGTAGTCAGACGCTCTATCCGGGCTGAGCTATAGGCGCGCGCCTCGATCCGTGACTGTAACCCATGAGGCCGGAGCCAATACCGGACGGCGCGCCGCGGGTCCGTCGCGGCATGATTCAAGTTCAGATGGCTCGTTGGAGGTGCAGTCCATGGCGGTGAGCGGCAGCGTCGAGGCGGGGGTCCTTCCCGCCCTTGACTTCGTGGGCGAAGTCGCCCAGCAAATTCGCGTCGACGGCATCCGTTGCAGCACCAAAGCAGGCTCCGGACACCCCACCTCCAGCATGTCGGCCGCCGACCTCATCGCGGTCCTTGGGGCCCGCCATCTTCGCTACGACTGGGACCAGCCCAAGCTGGCGGACAACGACCACCTCATCTTCTCGAAAGGCCACGCATCGCCCCTCCTCTACGCCTTCTACAAGGCGGCAGGCGCCATCACCGACGAAGAGCTGATGACCTACCGGACCCACAGCTCGCGGCTTGAGGGCCACCCCACCCCCCTGATCCCGTGGGTGGACGTCGCCACGGGATCGCTTGGACAGGGCATCGCGATCGCCGTGGGCGTCGCGCTCGCGGGCAAGTATCTCGACAAGCTTCCTTTCCACGTCTGGGTGCTCTGCGGCGACAGCGAGCTCGCCGAGGGCTCCGTGTGGGAGGCGCTCGACAAAGCCGGTCACTACGGCCTGTCGAACCTCACGGTGATCTTCGACGTCAACCGCCTCGGGCAGCGCGGGCCGACGGAGTACGAATGGGACCTCGACATCTACAAGCACCGCGTCGAGGCCTTCGGATGCCGTCCCATCGTCATCGACGGGCACGACCTCCACGACATCGATGACGCCTTCACCTCCGCACGCAGTGACGGCGACCGGCCCACGGTGATCATCGCCCGCACCATCAAGGGAAAGGGCTGCAAGGAGATCGAGAACAAGGAGGGCTGGCACGGCAAGGCGCTGCCGCCCGACCTGGCCGAGAAGGCGATCGCAGAGTTGGGCGGGATTCGTGATCTGCGCATCCACGTACAGCCGCCCGAGGGCGCGGAGTCGGCGTCCGCGAGCATCGCGGACAAGCCGGTGACGTTGCCGACATACGCGATCGGCGACAAGGTGGCCACCCGCAAGGCATACGGCGACACCCTGCAGGCACTCGGCGCCCGCCACGACGTGGTCGCGCTCGACGGTGAGGTCAGCAATTCGACACACGCGGACGAGTTCAAAGCTGCGTACCCCGACCGTTTCTTCGAGATGTTCATCGCCGAGCAGCAGATGGTCGCGAGCGCAGTTGGGCTCTCCGTGCGCGGCTACATCCCGTTTGCGTCAACCTTCGCGGCATTCTTCTCGCGCGCATACGATTTCGTCCGCATGTGCGGCGTGTCCGAGGTCAGCATCCGGCTCTCCGGATCGCATGCCGGCTGCGAAATCGGCGCGGACGGTCCGTCGCAGATGGCGTTGGAAGACATCGCATCGCTGCGTGCGGTGCACACATCGACGGTGCTCTATCCCAGCGACGCAGTCTCCGCTGCGAAGCTCGTCGCGCAGATGGCGGATCTCAAGGGCATCAGCTACGTCCGCACCACGCGCGGCGCGTACCCCGTCCTCTACGAGAACAGCGAGGAGTTCCCGGTCGGAGGGTCAAAGGTGTTTCGCCGCAGCGATGCGGACGCGGTGACGCTCATCGGCGCGGGCGTCACGCTGCACGCCTGCCTCGACGCAGCGGAACGTCTGTCGAACGACGGCATCACGTGCCGGGTCATCGACCTCTACTCGATCAAGCCGATCGATACGGCAACACTTCGTGAAGCGAGCACCGACACCGGTGGACGTCTCGTTGTCGTCGAGGACCACTACCCGCAGGGCGGCATCGCCGCGGCGATCATGGAAGCGCTCGCGCTCGAGCCAACGCCGCCGCGCGTCACGCACCTCGCGGTCCGCAGCCTGCCGGGCTCGGGAACACCGGAGGAATTGATGGCCACCGCCGGTATCGATGCCGACGCCATCGTCGCCGCCGTGACGGAACTCGTCGGCGCATCAGCAGGGGCGCCCCGATGACGACGCCGCTGCAACGACTCGGCGAGCGCGGGCAGTCCGTCTGGCTCGATTTCATCAGCCGCGATCTGCTGACGTCCGGTGAGCTGCAACGGATGATCGCCGAGGACAACGTCACCGGGATGACGAGCAACCCGACGATCTTCCAGAAGGCGATCGCCGAAGGGTCGATGTACGACGACCAGATCCGCGAGCTGCTCGCCTCGGGCGTCGACGACCCGAATGACATCTTCACCGAGCTTGCGATCACCGACATCCAGCACGCCGCCGACATCCTCCGCCCGATTCACGACAGGACGTCGGGCGCCGATGGCTTCGTGAGCCTCGAGGTGCCACCGTCGCTGTCGCACGACACCGATGGGACGGTCGCCACGGCACGCACGCTCTGGGAGCGGGTCGACCGGCCGAATCTCATGATCAAGATTCCCGCGACGCTCGAAGGCATGCCGGCGATCGGCCGGACCATCGCCGACGGACGCAACGTCAACGTCACGCTCATCTTCGCGATCGCCATGCACGAACGCGTCATCGACCAGTACCTCGGAGCGCTCGAGACGCGCCACAGCGCCGGACAGTCGCTCGATGTGCACTCCGTCGCATCCTTCTTCGTCAGCCGCGTCGACACGCTCGTCGACAAGCTGCTCGAAGCGAAGCTCGCAGCCGATCCCGGCAACGCGCTGCTCGAGGGGTTGCTCGGCAAGGCAGCGATCGCCAACGCCGTGCTCGCGTATGAGCTGTTCGAGCGGCGCTTCGGCGACGGGTTCGCGGCACTTCGCGACGCGGGGGCGCACGTGCAGCGTCCACTCTGGGCGAGCACGAGCGCCAAGAACCCGAACTATCGCGACGTCGTGTACGCGGAAGCGCTGGTCGGTCCCGACACGGTGGACACGATGCCGCCCGCGACGATCGAGGCATTCCTCGACCACGGAGTCGTCGCCGGCGACACGGTCAAGGCCGACTACGCGGGCGCGCACAAGGTCATGGATCAGCTCGCGCAGGCGGGCATCAACATGGACGACGTAACGCAGGAACTGCTCGATGCGGGCGTCAAGACGTTCGCCGACTCGTACAACGCGCTCATCCGTGGCATCGCCGAGAAGGTCGACACGATGTCGTCCGGCTACGCCAAGCGACAGCACATCGACACCGGCGCCACCACGATCGCCCTCGACACGCCGGATGCCACGCAGACCGCGGAGCGCATCTGGCACCGCGATCCGAATCTCTGGAAGCCGGGCGACGCCGACGCCGCCGTCGTCATCCGCAACCGGCTCGGCTGGCTCGACGTCGTCGGCGCCATGCGCGAGCAGCTGGGTTCTCTTACCGCACTGACCGCGGAGGTGCGCGAAGCCGGATGGCGTGACTGCGTGCTCCTCGGCATGGGGGGTTCGAGCCTCTGCCCGGAGGTGCTGCGCAGCTCGTTCGGCAGCGCCGAGGGTCAGCCGACCCTCCATGTCCTGGACACCACGGATCCGTTGGCAATCACGCGTGTGAGCCGCGCCATCGACCCGAAGGCCACCGGCTACATCGTCTCGAGCAAATCGGGCACAACGCTGGAGACGCTTTCGCACCTTGCGCATTTCTGGGAGGTGACGTCGGCGGTCACTGACGAGCCCGGCGCGCACTTCATCGCGGTGACCGATCCCGGGACGCCGCTTGCCGACATCGCACGTGATCGCGGCTTCCTGCACCTCTACAAGAACCCGCCGGACATCGGCGGGCGCTATTCGGCGCTGAGCATGTTCGGTCTCGTCCCTGCTGCTGTCATCGGCCTCGACATCGACCTGCTGCTCCACCGCGCCGCGGACATGCGCCGAAACTGTGCGACAGGCGTCCCCGGCGACCTCAACTGCGGGTTGGCGCTCGGACAGGTCATGGGTGCGCTGCACGATGCGGGGCGTGACAAGGTCACCATCCTCGCGCCGCGCAGCGTCGAGGCATTTTCTCTCTGGTCCGAGCAACTCATCGCGGAGAGCACGGGCAAAGAGGGCAAAGGGATCATCCCGATCGGCGACGAGCCGCTCGGTGTGCCCGCGGTGTACTCCGACGATCGTCTCTTCGTGGCGCTCCGCCTCGGTACCGACGCGAACTTCGACGCATCCATCGACGCGCTGCAGAAAGCTGGGCACCCCGTGATCGTGTTCGAGCTTGAGGACAAGTACGACCTCGCGGCGGAGTTCTTCCGCTGGGAGTTCGCCACAGCTGTCGCAGGCGCGCATCTCGGCATCGACGCATTCGACGAGCCCAACGTCAAGGAGTCGAAGGACAACACGAACGCGGTGCTCGAGCAGTACGAGCAGACGGGAGCACTCCCCGACGAGCCCGCCGCGGTCACCGAAGGCGCGCTCCGCGTGTTCGGTAACGTCACCGGGAGCAGCGCATCGGGCGCGCTCGCACAGCATCTCGACACGGCCAAATCGGGTGACTACGTCGCGCTGATGGCGTACGTGACGCCGGACGACACCAATCACGACGCGCTGCAGGATTTGCGCGTCGCCATCCGCGACACGCGCCGGCTCGCGACAACGCTCGGATTCGGCCCTCGCTTCCTGCACAGCACCGGCCAGCTCCACAAGGGCGGTCCCAACACCGGCGTCTACATTCAGATCACCGCGGATGACGGCACCGACGTGCCGATTCCCGGCAAGCCGTTCACGTTCTCCATCCTCAAGCGCGCGCAGGCAGCGGGCGACCTGCAGTCGCTGCGCAACCACGGCCGGCGAGTGATCCGCGTCCACATTGCGGGCGATCTCGACGCGGGGCTGGCCAGCCTCACCGACGCCGTCAGCGCAGCCACGGCTGCGCACTGAGCGCCTTCGCCCACAAGGACACAACAAGCATGCAGATCGGCTTCGTCGGGCTCGGCCGGATGGGCGCGAACATGGTCCATCGACTCCGCCGTGATGGCGATCACGCAGTGGTCGCATACGACCCGAACCCCGATGCACGCGCGAGCGTCGAGGCCTTCGGGGCGACCACGACCGGCAGCGTCGATGAGTTGATCGCCGCGCTCGACAAGCCGCGCGGCGTCTGGATCATGGTGCCGTCCGGAAAGATCACCGACGACACCGTCGCCGCGCTGCAGTCGCTGCTCGAGAAGGGCGACACCATCATCGACGGCGGCAACAGCAACTACCACGACTCGATCGCGCGCGCCGCGAGCAGCGCCGAGCGCGGCATCGGTTTCATCGATGCCGGCACGAGTGGCGGCGTCTGGGGGCTCGAGGTCGGCTACTGCCTCATGGCCGGTGGCGAGAAGGAAACGGTCGACCACTGGCGTCCGATCTTCACGACGCTCGCGCCACCCGACGGCTTCCTGCACGTGGGACCGGCCGGATCGGGACACTTCGTGAAGATGGTCCACAACGGCATCGAATACGGGATGCTCCAGGCGTACGCGGAAGGCTTCGCGGTGATGCAGGCGAAGCAGGACTTCGGTGAGCTCGATCTGCACGCGATCGCCCATCTCTGGAACCAGGGAGGCGTCGTTCGCTCGTGGCTCCTGGAGCTCGCGGAACGCGCCTTCGATCGCGATCCGCAGCTCGATCAGCTCCGCGGATGGGTGGACGACTCCGGTGAGGGTCGCTGGACGATCGAGGAGGCGATGACGTTGTCGGTACCCGTGCCGGTGCTGGCGCTGTCACTCATGGCGCGCTACCAGTCGCGACTGCCCGATGGGTTCGGCAACAAGGTGATCGCCGCGTTGCGCAACGAGTTCGGGGGGCATGCGGTGAAGGCCGAGTCCGCGGCGGGAGCGTCGTCATCACACTGACGACCGACCGTCCGCTCGTCGAGCGGCGGCGCGAGACGCGGACGCCTTCCCCGTTCTGCGTCGTCATCTTCGGCGCCAGCGGCGACCTGACCAAGCGCAAGCTCGTCCCCGCGCTCTATGCGCTCGCCGCGGAAGGTAATCTTCCGCCCGGATTCACGGTGGTCGGCGCAGGTCGCAGCGAGATGACCGACGACGAGTTTCGCGCGGAGATGCGCAGCGGGATCGAGGAGTTCGGTCGCGTGCCGCTCCGTGATGACGCCTGGCAGCCGTTCGCCGCGGGGCTGCGCTATGTGACGTACGACCACGACGCCGGACACGGGCTCGAGCCTTTGCGCGACATGCTCGACGAGGTGGATCGCGAGCGTGGCACCAGAGGCAACCGGCTCTTCTACTTCAGCACGCCGCCCGGCGCTGTGATGCCGCTCGCGGACCGGCTCAACGCGGCCGGCCTCACCGCGCAACCACCTGGCACCTTCGTTCGCGTGATCATCGAGAAGCCGTTCGGGCGCGACCTCGCCACTGCGCGCGAGCTCAACGAGCGCCTGCACACAGCGTTCATCGAAGAGCAGATCTATCGCATCGACCACTACCTCGGCAAGGAGACGGTCCAGAACCTGCTCGTCTTCCGCTTCGCGAACGGCATCTTCGAGCCGCTCTGGAACCGGCAGTACATCGACCACGTGCAGATCACCGTGGCCGAGGAGATCGGCGTCGAAGGTCGTGGCTCGTACTACGAGGAAGCAGGCGCGCTCCGCGACATCGTGCAGAACCACATCATGCAGCTGGTCGCGATCGTCGGCATGGAAGCCCCGTCCAACTTCCAGGCGGAGATGGTTCGCGACGAGAAGGTGAAGCTCCTGCGCGCGGTACGGCCCATTCATCCGGACGATGCGCTCTCGCACTCCGTTCGCGGTCAGTACTCGGCGGGCGTGGTCAACGGTGAGGAGGTCCCCGGCTATCGCGAGGAACGCGGCGTTGCGCCGGACTCGTTGCGCGAGACATTCGTCGCGCTCAAGGTCGACATCGACAACTGGCGCTGGGCCGGAACGCCCTTCTACCTCCGCACCGGGAAGCGGATGCCGAAGCGCGCGACCGAGATCGTCATCCAGTTCCGTCGCGTGCCTCATTCGCCGTTTGCCGGCAGCGTCCCGGTAGCATCGGGGCAGGTCCCGACCGACGGGATCGAGCCGAACCTGCTCGTACTGCGCATCCAGCCCGACGAGGGCATCACGTTGCGCTTCGGGGCGAAGATCCCCGGCCAGGCGTTGCGCATCGAGTCGGTGAACATGGACTTCACATATGGGACGGCGTTTCGCGAGCAGTCACCAGACGCGTACGAGCGTCTGCTGCTCGACTGCATGCTCGGCGACCCGACACTCTTCGCTCGCGAGGACGAGGTCGAGGAGGCGTGGCGCTTCTGCACCGCGATTCTCGACGGCTGGCGCGCGCATCCACCCGACCGTATCCACAGTCCGAACTACGAGTCGGGCACGTGGGGTCCGGAGGAGTCGCACGAGTTCATGGCCCGCGATGGGCGGGAATGGCACCGGCCGTAAGGTGAGCCTCCTCGGTCAGCGCGTCGTCCGCGAGCATCCGCAGGCCGTGGCAGAGGAGGTTGCGAGCTGGGTCGCTGACGCGGCGCAACGCGCTGTCGTCGACCACGGATCGTTCTCGATCGCGCTTGCGGGGGGCAGCACGCCGCGCCTGCTCTACGACGCACTCGCCGGTCCGGTGTGGCGCGACCGAGTGGAGTGGCCCGCATGGCGCGTGTATTTCGGCGACGAGCGTGCGTGCCCGGCGGACGATCCGTCGAGCAACTATCACCTTGCCGAAACGACGTTGTTGAGCCGCGTGGCGATCGATCCCACGCGAGTGCACCGCATGCCCGCGGATCGCGCGGATCTTGATGCTGCGTCGCTCGAGTATTCGGCGCTCCTCGCGACGTCGCTCCCGGCGGCTGCCGGCGGCGCGCCGCGGCTCGACGTGGTCCTGCTCGGTCTCGGTGAGAACGGCCATACGGCATCACTGTTTCCCGGCACCCCCGCCCTCCACGTGATCGATCGCTGGGCAACGCGGGGGCTTGCTGATTACGCGCCGTACGACCGGATGACGCTTACTTTCCCGGCGATCAACGCTGCTGCCGCGGTGGGATTCATGGTCACCGGAGCTGCCAAGGTTCCCGCACTCGCGGCCACCGCGCGGGGCGAGGTGCCGGCGTCGCGCGTCAACCCGGCGGACGGCGTGCTGTTCTGGTTCCTCGACGCAGCGGCGGCGTCATAGCGCGCTGAGCACGTCCGTGCCGGCGCGCCTCCGTCTGTCGACCCTGTTGTCGCAGGCGCTCGTCGCGTTCACGATCGAGTTCGACAACGAGTTCGAGCACCGGATGCCGCACCGCACCACGCGGACATCGCAGGCGGCTGGGTGGAGCGAGGGGCTCTGGTTGGTGTCCATGGCGATGTGGTGCAACTGTCTGCGTTTCGTCGGTGAGGACTGGATGCCCGTCGCCGAGATGGACCGCCTCGCCCGCACGGAGACCAACCTCGATGGGATGCGGCGGTGGCACTACATCGACGTTGCGCCGCATCCCGATGACCGGCGAGCGCACCCGCCACGCCACTCGCTCCGGGTGCGCTGCACGAAACACGGTTTGCGCGCGCAGGAGGTCATGCGGCCACTCGGCGACACCATCGAAGTGCGGTGGCGGGACCGCTTCGGTGCAGCCGCAGTCGACGAGCTCCGCAGAACGCTCGCTGCACTGGTGAGCCGGCTGGACGCGGAGCTCCCCGACTGCATGCCGATCCTGCATCACGGCCTGGTCACGCGCGGCCCGTCGGTTGCGTCGGCGCCGGCGGGCGCCCAGGTTTCGGCACTGCCGCTCCCTGCGCTGCTCGCCCGGCCGCTCGTCGCGTTCGCGGTCGAGTTCGAGCGAGAGTCGGCCCTGTCGCTTGCGATCGTGGCCGACGTGCTGCGCGTCCTCGGCGACACGGGCGTCCGCGTGCGGGACCTCCCGATGCTGTCGGGGGTGTCGAAGGAGGCGATCGCGATGGCGACGGGATTCCTCGAGAAGCGCCGGTACGCGGTCTCGGAGCCCGACCCCGCGACGTCACGCGGGAAGGCGGCCCGCCTCACCGCAAAAGGCCGCATGGCGCAGATTGCGAGTAGAGAACTTCTCGATCGGTTGGACGCAGCCTGGGAAACACGGTTCGGCGCGGACACGATCGTCTCTCTCCAAAGTGCCCTCGAACCGATCGTCGTTGCGCCCGATGGAGGCCGTCCACCGCTTTTCACAGGGCTGGAGCCGTATCCGGATGGCTGGCGGGCAACAATCCCGCGGCCCGAGACCCTCCCCTCCTTCCCGATGGTCCTCCACCGAGGTGGCTACCCCGACGGTAGCTGACGGGTCCGATGACGAACCCATGAATCGTGGGAGCCTCGCGACCACTCTCTGGCAGAATCCGCGGATGCCGCGATCCACATGGCCGCCGTGCCGGGATTCGGTCCGGATCGCGCCGAGTCTCCTCGCCGCGGACTTCGGACACATCGCCCGCGCCGCACGCGACCTCGAGCACAGTGGCGCCGAGCGCATCCACGTCGACGTGATGGATGGCTCCTTCGTCCCGAACTTCACCTTCGGCACCGACACCGTCCGCGCCCTGCGTCGCGAGACCGCGCTGCCGCTCGAAGTGCATCTCATGATCGTCGACCCCGACCGGCACCTGAGCACGTTCGCCGGCGCGGGTGCCGACGCGATCACCGTGCACTACGAGGCCTGCCCGCAACTGCACCGCACGCTCACGACGATCCGCGAACTCGATTGCCGTGCTGGAGCGGCGATCAATCCGAGCACGCCTGCGCTCATGCTCGAGGACGTGCTCGAGGCGTGCGATCTCGCGCTCGTGATGACCATCGATCCCGGGTTCGGAGGCCAGCGCCTCATCCCGCGGACCCTGCGCAAGGTCGAACAGCTCCGCCAGGAGATCGAACGCCAGGGCCTCGAGACCGAGGTCGAAGTTGACGGCGGAGTCGATGCCGACACCGCGAGGGCGTGCGTCGAGGCAGGCGCAAACGTGCTCGTGGCGGGGACGGCGGTGTTCGGACACGCCGGTGGTCCGGAGGCGGGCATCGCCGCACTCCGCACCGCCATCGCACCGGCGGGCAACGCGACGTGACCGAGCTCGCAACGGCAACGCTCGCCGACGGCGGCGAGGACATCGACAGCGCGGCGGCCGACCTCGCCGCGCGCATGCCCGCACCGCTCGAACCACTTGCGCGACTCGCTTTCAACTACGCGTGGTCGTGGTGGCCCGGCGGCGACGACATCTTCCGGGCGATCGACCCGGAGCGATGGGAGGCGAGCAACCACAACCCGGTCCGCCTCCTGCACGACACGACAGCAGCCACGCTCGTTCGGGCTGCGGGTGATGCGGGATTGCTCGCGCGCATCAACACGATGCTTGGCGAGCTCGACCACGAGCTCGATCGACCGTCAGCCGAAGGGCGGGCGACACCGACGCGTCCGGTGGCGTTCCTGTGCGCGGAGTTCGCCGTGCATCGGTCGTTGCCCATCTACGCCGGCGGCCTCGGTGTGCTCGCGGGCGACATCCTGAAAGAGGCGTCCGACATGGCGCTGCCCATGGTGGGCGTCGGGCTCTTCTACCGCCAGGGCTACTTCCAGCAGCGCATGGACCAGTCGGGCTACCAGCACGAGTACTGGGCCCCGGTCGACCCCGAGCGTGTTCCTGCCGCTCTTGTCACCAACGGCAACGGCCCGATCACCGTCACGGTCCCACTCCGCGGTCGCGACGTCGTCGTCCAGATCTGGCGGATCGACATCGCACGCACGCCGCTGTACCTGCTTGACGCCCAGCGTCCGGAGAACTCGCCGATCGACCAGTGGATCACGAGCCGCCTCTACGTGGCCGACCGACCGACACGCCTTGCGCAGTACGCGCTGCTGGGCATCGGCTCGATGCGCGCGCTCGAGGCGATGGGCATCGATCCCTGCGTGGTGCACCTCAACGAGGGCCACGGCGCACTGGCGCCGCTTGAGATCGCCCGTCGCGAGATGGCGCAGGGTCGCTCACGCCACGAGGCGTTCACGGCGGCTCGCGAGCGTACGGTCTTCACGACGCACACGCCGGTGAGCGCGGGGAACGAGGGCTACGACGTGAGCGAGATCGTCGAGGTGCTCGGTGACTACCCGGAGCAGGTCGGACTCGATCTGGAGGGATTCCTCCACCTCGGCCGGACACGTCCCGACAACCCGCACGAGCAGTTCGTCATGACTCCGCTCGGCATCAAGATGAGCCGCGCTCGCAACGGCGTGAGCCGGCGTCACGGCGAGGTAGCTCGCCAGATGTGGCAGTCGCTCTTCCCCGAGCGGCCCGCGGACACCGTCCCGATCGGTCATGTGACCAACGGAGTCCACGTGCCGACGTGGATGGCGCCGCGGATGCGCGAGATGCTCGACCGCCACCTCGGCGCAGGCTGGGAGACGCACGCCGCGAATCCCGCGACCTGGCGCGGAGTCGACGAAATTCCCGACACCGAGTTGTGGGAGTTGCGCAACGCATTGCGAGGCGAGTTCGTCCAGCAGGTGCGTGAGCGCAGCGTTGCCAGCAGGCTCGAGCGCGACGAACCGCGCTGGTATGTCGAGGCGGCGGAACACGGCTTCGATGAGAACGCGCTGACGTTCGGGTTCGCGCGTCGCCTCGCCGGTTACAAGCGGATCCAGCTGCTGACGCTCGATCCGCAGCGCGCCGAGGCGATGCTCGAGAACAACCAGCGACCGGTCCAGATGATCTTCGCGGGCAAGGCGCATCCCCGGGATGAGGAGGGCAAGCGCGCCGCGCAGGATCTCTTCGGGTTCAAGCGCGACGCCGCCGAGGCAAGCCGTCTCACCTTCCTCGACAACTACAGCCTCGCGACCAGCCTCGACATGGTGGCCGGTTGCGACGTCTGGATCAACGTTCCCCGGCCCCCGCTCGAGGCGAGCGGCACGAGCGGCATGAAGTCAGCGCTCAACGGCGGCCTCAACCTTTCTGTGCTCGACGGATGGTGGGCCGAGGCCTACGACGGCACCAACGGGTGGGCCATCCCCGGGGACATCCTCTTCGACCACGCGATGCAGGACTCGCGTGACGCATCAACACTGTTCGACATCATCGAGCACGAGATCATCCCGCTCTTCTACCAGCGCGACGAGCACGGCATTCCGCGCGGCTGGGTGGAACGCATTCGCGCGTCGTTGAAGACCAACGGGCCGCGCTACTCGGCGGCTCGCATGCTCGACGACTACTCGCGCGACATCTACGGGCTGACTCCGGCGCGCTGATCCCACTGCGCAAGCACGTGGTGCGGCGTCAGCGCTTGGGAGTCGCGGTGGGTGTCGGTGGTGCAGCCGGACTGGGCGTTGTCACGGGCGTCGGCGTCGCCGTCGGTGTCGGCGCGATGGTCACAGGCGCGGTGTTCGCCGCAGGCGTCGGTGTCGGTGTCGGCGCTGCGGTCGGCGTCGGAGTGGTGGTCGTCCCCCCTGCCGTTGCTGTGTCCGTCGGCACGCCCGCGTCGGTGGCGGGCGGCTGCGACGGTGTGAACAGCGGGGCCGCCGCACCCGCAGGCGGCGTCGGCGACACCTGGACTCCAGAGCCCCCGAGTGCGTTGACCACAGCGAAGATGACCACCACGAGCACGAGCACCGCGCCGGCGGCGACGGACCACGTCTTCCACCCGACGCCGCCCGGAGGTCGCTCGTCGGACGCGATGTCGATGGCGATACCCGTCAACGGCGTGCCGTCGTCCTCGTCGACGAACTCGGCGACGGGCAACAGGTTCGGGGCGGGGTCGGCGAGGCGCTCGGTGACGTTGGCCGCGAGCCAGGCGCGGCCCTGGTCGCGCCAGGCGGCGCCGAGAAAGGCAGTGCCCGCCACCTCGACGTCGCGCCGGAAGAAGGCCGCGCTCGGCGGCCGGTCCCGCGGATCTTTGGCGAGCCCTCGGACCACGAGCGCACGGGCGATCATCGGGACCGACTCGCTGGGGAGCGCACCCTGGGTGTGCTGCACGCCCAGACCGGTCAGGTCGGTGCCGAGATACGGCGGATCACCGGTGAGCGCATCAACGAGGACGCCGGTCACGGCGTACAGGTCGGTGGCGACCGTGTGCGGACGGCCCGCCCAGAGCTCCGGTGCCATGTACTGCGGCGTCCCCGAGCGCCAGCCATGACGCAACGGCGGCGACGGCACCCCCGCATCGCGAAGGATTGCCGTCCCGCCGGTATCGATGAGGACGGCGTCCGGCCGCACGTCACGATGGACGACCCCGGCTGTGTGGAGCGCCTCCAGTCCGGACAGGCAGTCGTCGAACGCCACGAGCGCGGCTGCCGGTGGCACGGAGCCGCTGACGTCGACCAGGTGTCCGAGCGTGACCCCGTCGACGGATTCGTAGATGATCGCCGAGCTGTGGTCGTCGAACGCGATCACCGCGAGGAGGTGCTGGTGTCTCAGCGCCGCAAGGACGCTCATGTCGTGGCGGACCTGACGGCGGTATGCGGCGTCCGCGGAGAGCGCGGGACTCAGCAGCCGGATGGTCACTGGCGAGCCGGCCGCATCGTGTCCTGCGACGAGCGCGCCAGAACGATCGACGCTGATCCCCCGATCCAGGGTGTATCCGGGAACGCGGGTGCGCGACCCGGAGATGTCCTGGCTGCCGGACTGCTCCATTCGCATGCAGTATGCGGCGGCAATGGTCGCGCGAACTGCGCGGTCACGGATTAGGTACGGCAGCCCGGCATGACTAGAATGGCCTGGCAGTGGAGTACGTCGAGAGCATCCTCGACCTGGTCGGCAACACCCCGTTGGTCCGGCTGAACAAGGTCACCGAGGGGCTCCGCCCCACCATCCTGGCCAAGCTCGAGCAGTTGAACCCGGGCGGCAGCGTGAAAGACCGCATCGGCCTTGCCATGATCGAGGACGCCGAGCGCCAGGGCCTGCTGCGTGCGGGCGGCACCATCATCGAGCCGACGTCCGGCAACACCGGCCACGGGCTCGCCATGGCGGCGGCGATCAAGGGCTACAAGATGGTCTTCGTCATGCCGGACAAGATGTCGCCGGAGAAGATCAGCCTGTTGCGTGCGTACGGCGCCGAGGTGGTCGTCTGCCCGACGAACGTGGAGCGCGACTCGCCGCAGTCCTACTACTCCGTGGCCGAGCGGCTCACGCGCGAGATTCCCGGTGGGTACCAGCCGAATCAGTACTTCAACCCGCGCAACCCCGAGGTCCACTACAAGACGACCGGTCCGGAGATCTGGCGTCAGACCGAGGGTAAGATCACGACGTTCGTCGCGGGAGTCGGAACGGGCGGCACGATCAGCGGGGTGGGCAAATACCTCAAAGAGCAGAACCCCGCCATCCGCATCATCGGCGCGGACCCGGAAGGGTCGATCTACAGCGGCGAGATCGCGCCGTACAAGGTCGAGGGCGTGGGCGAGGACTTCTGGCCGGGCACGTTCGATCGCGATGTCGTCGACGAGTTCATCCAGGTCACCGACCGGGAATGCTTCGTCGCGGCCCGCAAGCTGGCTCGCCAGGAGGGGATCCTCGTCGGCGGCTCGGCGGGCCTCGCGCTCCACGCGGCCATCCAGGTCGCCGTCGACTCCAAAGCCGACGACGTGATCGTCGTGCTGTTGCCCGACACCGGGCGCAACTACCTGAGCAAGTTCTTCTCGGACGAGTGGATGCGCCAGAACGGGTACCTGCAGCGGCTCGTCCCAGCGCGTGTGCGCGAGGTCATCGACGCAGCACACACCGATCACGTCCCGGAGCTCGTCAGCGTCGGCGCGAGCAAGACCGTCGGCGAGGCGATCGACCTCATGCAGCAATATGGCATCTCGCAGTTGCTCGTGACCGAGAACGGCAAGACGACGATCAACGGCGTGGTCGGCAGCATCCAGGAGCGCACGCTGCTCGACCGGATCTACCGCGACCCCACCGTCGTCACGACGTCGGTGTCGACCGCGATGGATCCGCCCTTTGCGCGTGTCGCGGCAGGTGCGCCGATCGAGGAGGCATTCGAGGCGCTGCTCGGCGGCGAACCGGCACTGATGATCGTCGAGGGCGACGAGCCCGTCGGGGTGATCACGCGCAGCGACCTGCTCGAGTTCGTCGCCCATCGCGGTCGCGGTTGACCGACACGCCGCGCCGGCAGCACGGTCTGGCGACCCGTGCACTGCACGTCGGCCAGGGCCCTGATCCCACCACCGGCGCCGTGGTGGTGCCGATCCACCTCGCGACGACGTTCGCGCAGGAGTCGCCGGGACGCCACCGCGGCTACGAGTACACACGGTCGGGCAACCCCACGCGTTCCAACCTCGAGGAGTGCCTCGCCTCGCTCGAGGGCGCCAGGCACTGCCTAGCGTTTGCGTCAGGTCTGGCAGCAACAACGACGCTGCTCTTCCTCTTCGAACCCGGCGACCACGTCGTCTTCACCGAGGACGTCTACGGCGGCACCTATCGCCTGTTCGACAAGGTGTTCCAGCGCTACGGGTTGACGTTCACGGCAGTGGATCCCACCGACCCGGAAGCCATCGCCGCCGCGATGACGCCTCGGACCAAACTTGTCTGGCTCGAGTCGCCCACCAACCCGCTGCTCCGAGTCGTGGACCTCGAAGCGGTGAGCGAGATCGTGCATGGCGGTGGCGCGCTCATGGCAGTCGACAGCACGTTCGCGAGCCCGATCCTGCAGCGTCCGCTGGAACTGGGGGCGGACATCGTCATGCACAGCTCGACGAAGTTCCTCGGCGGCCACAGCGATGTGCTCGGTGGGGCGCTGCTCACCTCCGACGATGCCCTTGCGGAACGCATGCGCTTTCATCAGAACGCCGCCGGCGCAGTGCCGTCGCCGTTCGACTGCTGGCTGCTCCTTCGCGGTCTCAAGACGCTGCAGCTGCGAGTGCTGCGTCAGTGCGACAACGCGCTCACCATCGCACGCTGGCTCGAGGGTCAGGACGCGGTGGTGCGAGTCCATTACCCGGGGCTCGAGAGCCATCCGGGACACGCGCTCGCCAAGCGGCAGATGGGCGGCCACTACGGCGGCGTCGTCTCCTTCGAGGTCTCGTCGGTCGATGCGGCGCGCTCGTGCCTCGAGCGGCTGCGTGTCTTCACGCTCGCCGAGTCGCTCGGGGCCGTCGAGTCGCTCGCGGAGAGCCCGGCGATCATGACCCACGCATCGATACCCGCCGACATGCGCCGGCGTGTCGGCGTCAGCGACGGGCTGATACGCCTCTCGACTGGTATTGAGGACGTCGCCGACCTGATTGCCGACCTGGAGCAGGCGCTGGCGTAACCTCGCGCGGCGGGGCTCCGAGCTTCCATTCACCAGTGGTGAGCAGCAGCGTGCCGTCGATCTCCGGGAGTGCCGGGGCTCCGAGCCGGCGCAGCTTGCGCCACTGCTCGCCGTCCTCCTCGCTGAGGAACGTGATCGCCTTGCCCTCGTTGCCGTTGCGCGCGGTGCGGCCGACCCGGTGGGTAAGCCACTGCGGAGTCTCCGGGAGCTCGTAGTTGATCACCAGGCCCACGTTGACGACGTCGATGCCGCGCGCGGCGACGTTGGTCGCGACGAGCACCTCGGTCTTGTTGGCGCGGAACGAGTCGAGCGCGCGATCGCGCGCGTTCTGCGACAGGTTGCCCTGCAGCTCGCCCGCCGTGTGGCCCATGCGGAGCAGGTCACGAACGAGCTTCTTGGCGCCGTGCTTCGTGCGATGGAAGACGATCGTCTGGTTCAGCTCCGTCGCGCGCTGCCGGCGCAGGAGGCGTGAGAGGGCCTCGACCTTCTGCGACTTCACGACGCTCATCACGCCATGCTCGAGCGACGGGACCTGTTCGTTGACGACGCGAACCCGCGCCGGCGCATGCAGGTGCTTGGTGATCATCCGCTGCACCCAGTCGGGCATCGTCGCCGAGGCGAGCACCGTCTGACGGCGCGCGCTGCTCTCGAACGTCGGACACATCCCGATGATCTTCTCGACGTCGTGCGCGAATCCCTGATCGAACATCTCGTCGGCTTCGTCGAGGACGAGATACTCGATGTCGCGCAGGCGCGCGATCCCGTTGTTGGCGAGGTCGAGCAGCCGCCCGGGGCACCCGACGATCACGTCAGGAGCGTTGCGCAGCCCGCCGGTCTGCGGGCCGTAGCCGACGCCGCCGATGCAGATGACCGTGCGCAGCGCCGGATCAACCTTGCGGATCACGGAGTTCACCTGCGTGGCGAGCTCGCGGGTCGGTGTGACGATCAGTGCGCGGGCGCCGTGGCCCTGGTGCCCGGCGAGTCGCTCGACGAGCGGGACCACGAACGCGAGCGTCTTGCCCGAGCCGGTCGGCGCCTCGATGACGCAGTCCTGGCGTCCGAGCAGTGGCGGGATCGCCTCCTGCTGGACTGTGTTGGGTTCCTTGAAACCGTTCTGTCCGAGAACGGCGGACGTGCGCGTGCGCACGCCGATGGATTCAAACGTTGTCACAGTGTCTACCTCGGGATCGGATGCTCTCCGATGTCCCAGAATCCCTCGCTCGAGTGTCAGTGCCGGATTCTTGAGACCCGCCGATGACCGGCGGAGAGAGGGTTCACCAAGAGGCATGGCTCGCCGATGCGCGAGCACTTGTCAAGACAGTACCACACGTTGGTGCTCACATCGCCGTTCAGGATCCTGTTCGGAGCGCGCTGGTGTATATCCTCAGTTCCGCATGACCTTCGACGCCTTCCTCCACCAACTCCCCGACGCCGACGCAGCAGAGACCACCGAATGGCTCGAGTCGCTCGATGCGCTCGTTGCCGCCGAGGGCACCGTCCGCGCCCGTTTCGTCATCGGCAAGCTCCTCGAACGTGCCCGGCGCCTGCAGGTGCCAGTGCCGTCGCTCGTCTCGACGCCGTACATCAACACCATCCCGCCCGACGAGGAGCCGTGGTTCCCCGGCGACGAGGAGATGGAGCGGCGGATCCGGCGCATCGTCCGCTGGAACGCAGCCGCCATGGTCACGAGAGCGAACAAGCGGAGTGACGGCATCGGCGGCCATCTGTCGACGTACGCGTCAGCGGCGTCGCTGTACGAGGTGGGCTTCAACCACTTCTTCAAGGGCAAGGACGACGGCAACGCCGGCGACCAGATCTATTACCAAGGCCATGCAGCGCCGGGAATGTACTCGCACGCGTTTCTCGAGGGCCGGATCACCGAGGCGCAGCTCGACAACTTCCGTCAGGAGACCGGGGGCAACGGGCTGAGCTCGTATCCGCATCCGCGTCTCATGCCCGAGTTCTGGGAATTCCCGACGGTCTCGATGGGGCTCGGTCCGCTCAACGCCATCTACCAGGCGCGCTTCAACCGCTACCTCTACAACCGGCATATCGCCGACACGAGCGAGAGCCGCGTGTGGTGCTTCCTCGGCGACGGTGAGTGCGACGAGCCGGAGACGCTCGGCGCGCTCTCGCTCGCGGCGCGCGAGCAGCTCGACAACCTCACGTTTGTCGTCAACTGCAACCTGCAGCGCCTCGACGGACCGGTGCGCGGCAACGGCAAAGTCATCCAGGAGCTCGAGGGCATCTTCCGCGGCGCCGGCTGGAACGTCATCAAGGTCATCTGGGCACGCGAGTGGGACGAGCTGCTCGCACGCGATGTCAGCGGCGTACTCGTCGACCAGATGAACCGTGTTCCCGACGGCGAGTTCCAGAAGTACGCCACGGAAAGCGGCGCGTACATCCGCGAGCATTTCTTCGGGCCCGACCCGCGCCTGCGCAAGATGGTCGAGCACCTGTCGGACGACGACCTGCGCCATCTCCGCCGCGGCGGTCATGACTACCGCAAGGTGTACTCCGCATACAAGCTCGCCATCGAACAGCGCGGCGCTCCGACGGTGATTCTCGCGCATACCGTCAAGGGCTGGACGCTCGGCACGGGGTTCGAGGCACGCAACTCGACGCATCAGATCAAGAAGATCGGCGAAGCCGAGTTGCGAGCGTTCCGCGATCTGCTCGAGCTCCCGATCAGCGACAAGCGGCTCGCCGAGGCGAAGCCTCCCTATTACCACCCCGGTCCGGACTCCGACGAGGTGCAGTACCTGTTGATGCGCAGGCGCGCGTTGGGCGGCATGCTCCCGCGTCGCGTCGTCCGTTCCAAGCCGCTCGACCTGCCCGGCGACGCCCTCTATTCGGAGTTCATCTCCGGGAGCGGAACGCGCGCGGCGTCAACGACGATGGTGTTCGCCGGCCTGCTCCGCAACCTGTTGCGCGACCCGGGTATCGGCAACCGCATCGTGCCGATCATCCCGGATGAGGCGCGCACGTTCGGCATGGACGCGCTCTTCAGCGAGGTGAAGATTTACGCGCCGTTCGGGCAGCGCTACGAGCCCGTCGACGCCGGCATGGTGCTGTCGTATCGCGAAGCGGTGGACGGCCAGATCCTCGAAGAGGGAATCACCGAAGCGGGATCCATGGGCAGCTTCACCGCGGCCGGCACCGCGTATGCGACGCACGGGCAGGCGGTGATCCCGTTCTACATCTACTACTCGATGTTCGGTTATCAGCGAGTCGGTGACCTCATCTGGGCATTCGGCGACTCGCGCGGGCGCGGTTTCATGCTCGGCGGCACCGCTGGACGCACCACGCTCAACGGTGAGGGACTGCAACACGAGGACGGCCATTCGCCGTTGCTCTTCAGCGCCATTCCCAACGTGCGCATCTACGATCCGGCGTTCGCGTATGAGCTGGCGACCGTCATCCGCGACGGCATGCGGCGCATGTACGTCGACGGCGAGGACATCTTCTACTACCTCACGCTGTACAACGAGAACTACCCGATGCCGCCGATGCCCGACGGCAGCGAGGACGGCATCCTGCGGGGTCTCTACCTGTACCGCATGCCGGAAGGCGAACGCACGAACCGCGCGCGCATCGTCGCAAGCGGGAGCGCCGTGCAGGCCGCGCTCGAAGCGCAGGCAGTGCTGTACGAGCAGCACGACGTCGCCGCCGAGGTGTGGAGCGCAACGAGCTTCCAGCTCCTTCGCCAGGACGCGCTCGAGGTGGAGCGCTGGAACCGGTTGCATCCCGATGCCGAGCCGCGTGTGTCCTACGTCGACGAGCAGCTGGGCGGCGATGGCGGACCGATCGTCGCGGTGACCGACTACATGAAGGCGGTGCCCGACCAGATCGGTCGCTTCGTGCCCGGACCCTTCATCCCACTCGGCACCGACGGCTACGGTCGCAGCGATACGAGAGTCGCGTTGCGCCGCCACTTCGAAGTTGACGCAGGGTCGATCGCCGTCGCAGTCCTCGACGGACTGGCGCAGCAGGATCGCCTCCCCCGCCACGTCGTCGCCGCGGCACTCGAGCACTACGCGATCGACACCGAGATCGGCGACCCGCGCTCGCGCTGACGCAAAGGCCTCACACCGGACCGAGCTGCAGCACCGCGTGCTCGATGTACACGGCGCCGCCGCGCGCGGAGCGTGACTCGAACAGCACCAGCCGCCGGGCTGTGAAGCGACTCACGGTCTGAGCCGAGCCCGCAGTCACGGCGGAGTCCCATGCAGCGCGAGCCGCGTCACGCCAGGGCGTTCGCGGTCTGCCCAGCGTGCAATGCGGGTGATATGCACGATGCTCCACCTCGAAGCCGATTGCCGCGAGTGCGTCGCGACACTCGAGCGCGAGTGCGCTCAACGGCACGATCTCGCCCGTGGGTCCGAGCCACAGCACGCGTGGCGTCCCTCGCGGCGGGAAAGCACCGAGCCGGTCGAGGACCACCTCGAACGGCGATGAGCGGTTCGCGATCGGCGTCACGGCTGCAAGTGCCGCGTCTACTCGCGCATCGTCGATGGCGCCGAAGAAGTGCACGGTCAGATGCAGCGTCTCGGGACGAGCCCAGCGAACGTCGGTGACGTTCGCGCGGAGCGCACCCTGTAGCCGTTGCGCCGCTGCAAGCCC
Source organism: Candidatus Dormiibacterota bacterium (assembly GCA_036521195.1). GTDB lineage: Bacteria > Chloroflexota > Dormibacteria > Aeolococcales > Aeolococcaceae > Palsa-851. The sequence continues at coordinate 53,484 of DATDID010000026.1, read as the reverse complement.
CGCGTCAGCAAGCGGGACGGCGAGAAAGCAACGCATCGCTACGTTTTGGGGGTCGCCTTCGGTGTGGCAGGGGCCGGGCTCGGGGACTCGAGGGCACGCGAGCACGGCGAGCCACCGGCGTTCGTAAGAGTCACCTCGATCTCGTTCTTCGTGCAGAGCGCGGCGAGCTGGCTGACCAGGGACAGGGCGAACCAGCTCGGCCGGTCCATCACGTCGTACGGGTTCCCCGCGTAGACGAGGATGTGGCGGACCCCAAATCCCTTCGACGACTCGGAGTACAGCATCACGATGTCGTAGCCGCCGGCGTCGTGGACCGGCGTCGTCGTGTAGGTGCCGACCGCGAGACCCTCCACCGCAGTCGCGAAGGCGGGGTCGTACGTCGTCAGCTGGGTCTTCGTGAGCACCCCCAGATCACCACCATTGGCGCTCGTGCCGGTGTCGTCGGAGTACGTCTTGGCAGTGGCGATGAACTTCGCCGCAGAGAACGTCCCGGTTCCGAGGATCTGCTCGATCGTCGCGGCCCGCGCCTTGGCGAAGTTGTCCTCGAGGCGCTGTTCGTTAAGGTCGGAAGCGATCTCATCCTCGAGCTGCGCTATCGATCCGCCGGCTCCGGCGAGGTCGGCCTTGAGCGCGCTCATGCCCCCGTCACTGGCGGCGTCGGACGCGACCTGTGCCTGGATCTCTTTCGGGGTCGCCTCGAGCCCGAGCGCGGTCGCCTCCTCGCGGATGACGGCGTCGATGATCAGCGACCCCAGGATCGTCTCCCGGAGCTGAGTGGTCTGAGTCGCGTTGTTCGTCGGACCACCGCCCTGCTCGATGCTCACGAGCGCGCTGTTGTAGCGGGTGTTGAACTGCGCCAGCGTGATGGTGGCTCCCGCGACACGCGCGATCACCGGCGACGGCTTCGCAGGCGGCGTTGCCTTGGTTGAACTGCAGCCGGTGACGAAGAGCAGGCACACGACCGCAACCACCCCCCGCCGTCCATGGAACATCCTCAGGCCAGTCTATCGGGGGCTGCTACCGGCACCGCTGCGGGCGCCCCGAGGCCCGCCACCCGCGCCCGGAACGATGGCGTCAGCACTACCGCCACCGTCGCTGCCCCGACCAGGAGCGCGCCGACACCGATCGCGTTGAACAGTCCGATGGACCGAGGAATGAGCCCGTAGACGACGGTGCCGAGCGGCTGCAGGCCCGCGAAGATGGTCGCGTAGATCCCGAGCAGGCGGCCGCGCAACCGTGGGTCGGTATCGGTCTGGAGGAGCGTCGTCATCGACGTGCTCACAGCGACGAACGCGAAGCTGATGCCGACCAGCGCCGGGAGCGTCACCGCCAGCACGACGCCATGCGCCACGGCGAAGAGGCTGCCGGCGTAGACGACCCCCCCGACCAGCATCAGCTGCAATCGTCCGGCGCCGCGACCCATGGACGCGATCGCAAGACCGCCGACGAGCCCGCCGATCCCGCCGACGCTGTACATGATGCCGAGCGCCTCGGGCCCGACATGGAGCTGCATTTTGGCCAGAACCGGCAAAAACGGCATGTACGACACGCCGCAGAAGGCCAGCACGGACGCGACGATCACCACCCCGCGCACGAGCGGGTCGGAGCCCGCGACGCGCAGGCCGGCGAGAAGCTCGCCCCAGGCGGTGTTGCCGGCCATCCTCGGCAGTGGCGCGACATCCGGAATCACCGTGAGGAGCACGATGATCGGCGCGAGGTACGCGAGGGCGAGGAACCCGAAGCACACGGCCGGGCCGGCAAAACCGATGAGCAATCCGGCGAGCGACGGTCCGACGATGCGTGTGGCGCTCATCGCGGTGGCTCCCAGTGCAACCGCATTCACGACGAGATGGCGATCGACCAGGTCGGCGACGAGCGCCTGGCGCGTCGGCAGGTCCGCCGCATCGGTGGCACCGAAGACGATCGCGACGATGAGGATCGCGACGAAACTCGCGTTCCCTGTGGCAACCAGGAGGGCGAGCGACCCGGCACTGAGGCCAAGCACCGACTGCGTGACCAGCAGGATTCGTCGCCGCGGCAGACGATCCGCGAGGACACCACCGGCAAGCGACAGGATCACGGACGGTATACCGTCTGCAGCCGCGACAGCCGCGACTGCCGTGGTGCTTCCGGTCCGCTGATAGACGAGATAGCCGAGCGCGACGACCTGCATCCAGGTGCCCAGCAGCGTCGGCCATTGAGCGGCCCAATACCAGCGAAATGGCCGCACGCGCAGTGCCGGCGGTGGCCAGCGCCGCTCGCGAGTATCCGGTTGGTCAGGCGTCGTCGTCACCCGGGAGTGAGATGTGGACGCTCGTCGACGTCTGCCGGAATCCGGCATTGCGGTATGCCCCGTCCGCGCCCGGTGCGGCCTCGAGAAACACGGTCCTCAGACCCGAGTCGAACGCCTGTCTCGCCAGCGACGCCACCATCGCGGCAGCAACGCCCCGGCGCCGGTGCGACGGCGCGACCGCGACGCCGAACACTTCGGTGGCGCCCCCGGCCGGAGCGCCCGTCTGCGCGGCTCCGACCACACGGCCGTCTGCTGCGTCGTTCGCGACCACGGCACGCACGCCGCGATCGCGACTGTTCCGCAACCGGGCGATGGTCGCGTCGGTGACGGGCTCTGCGTCCTCGAAGGCATCGTGCTGCAGCACGGCCATCGCACCGAAGGTTGCGTCGTCGTTCGGCTCGGCGAGGCGTGTCCCGGACGGCGCGGCAACGTCGCTGAGGCTGCCCGGCGTACACGTCATGAGCGGCAGGCGCTGCTCCACCGTGAACCCGCGCTCGACGAGTCCGCGCTCGAGCGCTGGTGCCATGGATGGCAGAAACTCGAGACGGGGCATGCGGCCAGCATCCCTGAAGGCCGCGACCAGCTCATCGATCTCCGCAGGGGATGGGTCGGCCCCGTCGTCCGGGATCGCGTAGTTCAGAAAGCGGAGCTTCGTGCCTTCGGCCAGCAGCAGGGCGAACGGCCCGACGCGTCGGAGGTTGCGAACGTTTCTCGACGCGCGAACGAACGCCATGATCGCTCGGTCGGCGTCGAGATCGACAGTGTCGTGCGTGTCTTCAGCCATGCCGGAGGACAACACTAGGGCGGCGAGGCCGTCGAGCTCATCCTTCCGTCTGCCGGCACCCGGCCGAGCCTGCCGCGCGCCAGTGCCGCGACGACCACCGCGACATATGCGGCCACGGCTGCTGCGAGGTATGCGGAGAGGACCCCGCCGGCCTGCGCCAGAGCGCCGGCAGCGGCACTCCCCAGCGCGGTGCCGCCTCCAACCGCAGTCGACATCCAACCGAACGATTCGGCAGCTCGTGGCCCGCTGTGACGGTCGATCAGCAACGACGCCGTCGTGAACACCGGGTTCAACGCGACACCCACCACTACGAGCCCGATACCGACCACGGGCAGCGGCGGCCCGACGACCAGCAGCGTCGCCGCGATGCCCACCACGCACAGGAGGCTGAGCAGTCGAACCGACGGGTCGGCAGTCCACCGCCGTCCTCCGTAGATCACCGCGCCGGCGATGCCACCGACAGACAGCGCGGCCATGAGGACGCCACCGAGCGCCGGGACGCCGCGCGCCAACGCGAGAGCGGGAGTGGCGACCTGGAGCGCTCCGAGGGTTCCACCAACCAGGAAGGTTGCGCCGAGCAACGCCGGCATCGCTGTCGAGGGTGTGCGGGTCGATCGGACGCGGGGCTCAGGGCTCCGGCCGCCGGACCCGCTCAGCGCCCCGAAGGCGACCGAGGCAGCACCGCTGATCCCCGCCGCGACCGTCAGGGCAAGCCCGGCGGAGTCGATGGCGATCAACGCCGCCACGAGCAGCGGTCCTGTGAGGAGCGCGATCTCCTGTGTGAGGTACACCAGGCTGTACGCGGCGGTTCGCTCACCGGCGGGGAGGCGCATCCCCCACTCGACCCGCATCGCCGAGGAGACGGGAGGGAGCGCAAAGCCGGCGACAACGCTCAGCCCGATGAGCGCCCATGCACCGCTGTGGGCCTGCGCTGCCAGCACGAGACCGATGAGCGCGGCCGCATGCACCGGGCCGCAGAGGAGCATCGCCGGCCGTGTACCGCGGGCATCGATGAGCCGTCCTTGCGCGGGGCGGGCGATGGCGACGGCGATCCACATCGCCGCAGTGACGGCGCCGGCGATCGCGAGCGATCCGGTGGAGGCTCGGGTGACGAGCACGAGGCTGATCGGCCCGGCTCCCTGGGTGAGTTGCGCGAAGAGACCGAGGATCGCCTGCCCCCGGATTGGCGGCGTCCGCCACAGGGTCGAGTAGAGACCGTCTCGAGGCAACGCCGACATAGTAGCCAGGCGGCTTTCGCGGCCATGGCGCCCCGCTGCTGGTGGCACCATGAGAGGCGCCATGGACGCCACGGTCGACACCCAGCCGCGTTCTTTGGGAAGGAGCAGGGTGATCGCCGCGGCGATCGGACTGCTCGTTGTGATCAGCGCGGCGGCGGGGTACCTCGTCACCATGCTTGGACCGCAGGGCGGGGTCGTTGCGGCCGGACACTGGTCCGTCGCGCTCACGACGACGCTCGACACCGGCGCCACGGTCACCGGGACAGGGGTGATCGTGTCCTCGTCCGGCGAGGTCGTCACGAGCTACAACGTCGTCAACGGCGCCGTCAGCATCGCCGCGACCGTGGGCGACGGCGGACCGCACTACGCAGCAACCACGTTTGCCCTCAGTCCCACCAACGGCGTTGCCGTGCTCCAGCTGCTGGACGCGAAAGGACTCCCGAGCGCCGGCATCGGTGATTCGTCGCGCGTGACGGTCGGCGACCACGTGACCGCCGTCGGAGGGGCGGGCCAGCGCACACCGGTGGACTCGCAGGGCGCGGTCGTCGGACTCGGTAAGACGTCGGTGACGACCGACCCCAACGGTGGCGGCGCGGAAACGCTGAGCGGCCTCATCGAGTACAACGCGCCGCTCCCGGACGACGGCGCGGGCGGACCCCTCGTCGACACCTCCGGAAACGTCATCGGGCTCAACATCGCCAACGCGGAGGAGCGAGCTGCGACGACGTCGGGAATCGCCTATGCGATCCCCGTGAACCTCGTGATGTCGATCGTGCATGACGTCAACACGCACACGCAGAATCCGGCGATCCTCCAGGGACACGGCGCATACCTCGGCATCGAGGTTCGGGACAGTGTGAGCCCACCTGGAGCGGTGATCATCTCCGTGGAGCCGGGGACTCCCGCACAGGTGGCGGGCCTGGCCGCACAGGACGTCATCGTCGGGATCAACAACGTCGGCGTGGACTCAGTCGTCGCGCTGCGCGATCAGCTCCAGCGCCACCGGGGAGGCGACTACGTCTCGGTGCGCTGGCTCGACCCCGCGGGACAGGTGCACAACGTCACCGTGCAACTGGCTGCGGCGAGCTTCGCCTGATCTGTCGCAGAGTCGCCGCTACGCCGCGGCGGTCGAGGTCCCGTTGGACGATGGGATCGGGAGGTCGTCGAGGAACGCCGCGATCAACTCGCGCTGGCGTCGCGACAGCTCCGGGCTCCACGCGTGCCCAGCCTGGCGGATCACATCGAACGACATCCCGGGGACGCCGCTCACCGCTACCTCGAGCCGCGGCACATTGACGATGCGATCGTGCTCGGCAACGAGGATGAGGGTCGAGTGCCCGGACCCGCGCACCTGCGCGAGGTCGTCACGATGCAGCACGTCGTTCAGCCACTCACGCGCGGCGCGTGGGTTCGCGAGCAGCTGGTTGTCGAAGTTCGCCTTCGCAGCAACCGGATCGACGTCCTTGCCCTCGACCATGAAGCGCTTGTAGATGTCGCTCGCAACACGGTTGTGTCCAAGCCACACGATCCCTGGGTAGACGCCGGGCGCCAGCATGAAACCCACCTGGAGGTGAAACCGCCGCCGGATCAGCGAAGGAGCGACGAGCGGTGTGTGCAGGATGACTCGCTGTGTCGCCTGGGGACGTGCGCGCTGCACCGCGAGTGCCACCGGCGTCCCGAGACACAGTCCCGCGACATCGAACGAGTCAGCGCCCACCTCCGCTGCCGCGGTCAGTGCGGCCCGTGCCAGCGCGGGCGCGGTGTGGCCGCCGGCAAGCGGCGCCGACCGCCCGAATCCCGGAAGATCGGGCGCGATGATCGTACGCCGCGTGAGCAGCACGTCGAACCAGTCCGCGAAGTTCTCTGCCGAGCCGATGAAACCGTGACAGAGGAGGAGCGCCGGCCCGGTGCCGCCGGTGAGGTAACGCAGCGGTCTGCCTTCGTGCTTCGTGAACCGCTCGTCGAGTCCGTTCACGCTGGGCGTCACTCCGTGTCGATCTGAGCGCGCTGCAGGCGTCCGCTGTAGTCGATGTATATGGACTTCCACTCGCTGAACTCGTCGAGCACGTGACCTCCCGCTTCGCGGTGGCCGTTGCCCGTGTTGCGAGTGCCGCCGAACGGAAGCTGGATCTCGGCACCGATCGTCGGCGCGTTGATGTACACGATGCCGGAGTGCAGCTCGTGGATGGCATGAAAGGCGGTGCGCAGATCGTTGGTGTAGACGCTGAGACTGAGCCCGTACTGCGTCGAGTTCGCAGCGGTGATGGCCTCTTCGACGGATGTCACAGGCATGATCACCGTCGTCGGCCCGAAGATCTCCTCCTGGGCGATGCGCATCGACGACTGGACGTCGGCGAACACCGTCGGACGGTAGAACCAGCCGTTGGCGAGGTCCCCGTCGGTCGCGATCTCTCCACCGAGCAGGAGAGACGCTCCTTCACCACGACCGATGTCGGTGTACGAGTGGATGCGCTTGAGCTGGGTCTCGTTGATGACCGGACCGACGTCCACCTCGGAGTCGAGCCCGTCACCGAGGCGCAGCGCCGATGCGCGCTGGACGAGGCGCGACGTGAAACCGTCGAGCGCCCCGCGTTCGACGATGAGACGCGACGACGCGGTGCAGCGCTGACCTGACGTCCCGAAGGCACCCCACAGGGCACCATCGACGGCAAGCTCGATGTCTGCGTCCTCGAGCACGACGATCGCGTTCTTGCCGCCGAGCTCGAGTGAGCACTTCTTGAGCAGCCGCCCGCAGGTCTCCGAGACGATCCGGCCTGTCGCGACGCTTCCCGTGAAGTAGATGGCGGCGACGTCCGGATGCTCGACGAGTGCTGCACCCGCTTCCTCACCGAAGCCGAACACGACGTTGACGACCCCGGCCGGGAGTCCCGCGTCCTCCAGCACTTCGACGAAACGAAGCGCACAGAGCGGCGTGTCCTCCGCAGGTTTGATGACCACGGTGTTGCCGGCCATCACCGCCGGGAAGATCTTCCACGAGGGAATCGCGATCGGGAAGTTCCACGGCGTGATGCAACCGATGACACCGAAGGGCTGGCGCATCGTCATCGCCCACTTCTCACGCAGCTCGCTCGGCACGGTCTCGCCGTACGCGCGACGGCCTTCGCCGGCGATGAACTTGCCCATGTCGATGGCTTCCTGCACGTCGCCACGCGCCTCGGTGAGCACCTTGCCCATCTCGCGCGTCATCAATCGCGAGATCCCTTCCTTGCGCTCCTCCAGCAGCTCCGACGCGCGCAGGATGATCGCCGCACGAGCCGGCCACGGCGTGCGCCGCCAGCTGTCGAACGCAGTGCGTGCCACCGCGACCGCGCTGTCCACATCCGCAGCATCGCTGCGCGGGAAAATGCCCACCACGTCCGCGGTGTGCGCGGGGTTGCGTGACTCGAACGTGCGACCCGTTTTCGACGGCCGGAACGCGCCGCCGATGAGATTGCCTGCTTCGACCGCTTCGCTGACGGTGGTCATCGCGCGACCTCCTCGCGCATCGCTGCCTCGAGAATGTCGAGGCCGGCATGCAACTCGGTTTCGGGAATCGTCAGCGGCGGGATCAGGCGGATCACGTTGCCGTCGATACCGCAGGAGAGCAGGAGCACCCCGCGCGCCAGCGCGTTGGCGGCGATCCGGTTGACGAGGTCGGTTGCCGGAGCGCCGTCCTGCATGAACTCGAGGCCGATCATCATGCCGAGACCACGCACATCGCCCAGCGCGGGAACGTCGGCCTGCCATCCGCGCGCGCGCTCCATCACGGTGCGCCCGAGCCGGTCGGCGCGCTCCGGGATCTTCTCGCGCGTCATCGTCGCGATGACGGCGACCGCCGCCGCGCAGGCGACAGCGTTGCCGCCGTATGTCGTGCCGTGCTCCCCTTCGCGGAACGCATGCATCACGCGGTGGCGCGCGACGAACGCGGCGATCGGCATGCCGTTGCCGAGTGCCTTGGCGAGACACATGATGTCGGGCTCGACGCCCGTGTGCTCAACCGCGAACATGCGACCCGTGCGACCGAACCCACTCTGCACCTCATCCGCAACGAGCAGGATGCCGTGCTCGTCGCACACCTTGCGCAGCATCGGCATGAACGACGCCGGCGGCACGATGTAGCCGCCCTCGCCCTGCACGGGCTCGACGATGATCGCCGCCACAGTGTCCGGCGCGACTGTCGTGGCGAAGAGCAGTTGCAGCTCGCGCTCGACGAGGTCGCACGGAGCGCCTTTGGCGTGCGTGCAGTAGCGGAAGCAGTACGGGTAGCGGATGTGGTGGATGCCGGGGAGTAGTGGTCCCATGCCTCGTCGGTACGTCGCCTTGCTCGCCGTCAGGGAGAGCGCGCCGTACGTGCGCCCGTGAAAGCCACCGACGAAGGCGATGATCTCGCTGCGCCCCGTCGACCGCCGCGCGAGCTTCATCGCGCCCTCGACCGCCTCGGCGCCGCTGTTGGTGAGGAAGACCTGGTCCAGGCTTGGCGGCGTGACCGAGACCAGCGCGGCTGCCGCCTCGATCATCTGGGGGTGGTACGCGGTCACGGAGGTGTGCCACAGGCGATCGACCTGCTCGTGGACCGCGGCGACGACCGCCGGGTGGCAGTGACCGAGGTTGGTCACACCGATGCCGCAGCCGAAGTCGAGGACGTCGCGACCATCGACCGTGTGCAGGTGCGCTCCCTCGGCGCTCTCGACGACGAGATCCGAGTAGCGGTGGTACGCCGGTGAGATCAGTTCGGCGTCGCGGTCACGCCACGTTGCCGCGTCGGCGGCCGCGAGGAGTTCGGTCACGACCCTGACGCGACGGTCGCAGGCCCCGTTGAGGTGTGCCGGACACCCACACGGCCGAGCGCGAGGAAGCCCGCGAACATGATCGCGATCCCCACCGTCTCGTAGACACCGAGGATGTCCAGGTTGCCGATGCCGACCGTCTTGGCCGCCGAGAAGCCCACTGCGATGATGAGCGCCCCGCCGGTGAGCAGCACATTGCAGATGACTCGGTCGATGCCGGCGCGGTCGCGGATGAAGCGGTACGCGGACCAGGCGGAGCCACCGACCAGCACGAGCGTGCCGATGATGTTCAGGAAGACCACGCCGATGAAGAGCAGCGATCCCTGCTGGATGGCGTCGCCGAGCACCCCTTTCGCCGTGGTCAGCTTGGCGGCATCGACCGGGATCACGGCGGCATCGATTGCCAGAACGATCGTGATGACGCCCAGAACGATCGCGCACGTCCACGCGACTTTCCGGGGCGTGAGCAGGAAGATCGTGCCCAGAGCGAGATAGATCACGCCAAGCACCCCGCCGAGCAGGTAGAACCCGCGGAAGACCGTCGGCGTCCAGCCGCCCGTCTCACCGGCCGCCTGGAAGGCTGCGGCGCCGGCAAAGATGAGGAGGCCGAGCGTCCAGGCCGCAAACGCGGGCCGCCGGCTTTTCTGGAACCGAAGGAACACGACGACGGCAAACGCCGTGCTCAAGACACTCGCGATGGCGCTGAAGACCATGACGAGGATCGTAGCGAGGTTGAGAGCCTCCTTGGATCGCTGCGCTCCGGCGGCCGGTTTGAGTTGAGGCTCGTCCCGATGGGCGATTGACAACCATTCCCTTCCGCGTGTACACAGAGGGCCTCACCAGCAATGCCTCGCAGAGAGAGGAGAACCCAGCACATGGTCACACCCACGAAAGGGTTGTTGTCGATTGCGACGATTGCCGCACTTGGGGCGCTAGCCGCCTGCGGTACTGCGTCGTCAACCACATCTTCCGGCGGCACGTCCTCCGGTATCGCCGGCTGCAAAGGCACGATCACCGTTGCGACAGATCTGCCCCTGACCGGCGGTGACGCGACCGACGGACCGTACGTCGAGATGGCCGCCAAGCTCGCGGTGACGCAGGCGAACGCCCAGCATCTCATGGGCGGCTGCACCCTGAAGTACGAGAGCAAGAACGACTCGACAGTCCTCAAGGATGGGCACGACCCGGCACAGGGCGAGGCCAACATCACCGCGCTCGCCGCGGACGCTACCGTCGTCGGCGTTGTCGGACCTTTCAACTCGTCGGTCGCGCTGGCAGAGATCCCTGTCGCATCTCAGAACCACCTGGCGCTGATCAGCCCGGCGAACACGAACCCGTGCCTGACCGTGGTGGTACAGGTTTGCAGCGATCCGACGATCAACATCAACACCGCCTCTCTGTACCCGGGACCGCACACGTACTTCCGGGTCATCGCGAGCGATGTCCAGCAGGGTGAGATCGACGCTTACGTCGCCGCCAAGGTGCTCAACGCCACCAAGGCATACGTCATCGACGACCAGGAGGCGTACGGCCGCGGCCTCGCACTCCTCTTCACGAAGGCGTACACGACGACCGACGGCGGGACGATCGTCGGCTCCGCCAGCCTGCCTGGCACGACCACGTCGTTCGCGACGCAGGTCAGTCTCGCGCAGAGCGAGGGTGCGCAGGTGATCTTCTTCGGCGGCACGTCCGGCAACGGCTGCGGACTCGTGCGGCGCGACATGATCTCCGGTGGCCTCAACATCCCGATGCTCGGCGGCGACGGTTGCCAGGACACCAAGTCGATCACAGACGCTGACTCCGGCTCCAACAAGTCCGCGTCGGTGGGCATGTACGCCACCAGCGCTCCGGACGTCAGCAAGCTCTCGAGCTCGGCATCGTTCTACACGCAGTACGCAAGCAACTACTCGAGTGTTGCGGCGCCGTACAACAACGCGATGAACGAGCCATACACCCCGTACGGCTACGACGCGATGAACATCCTGCTCCAGGCCATCCACGCGGTCCTGGTCGCCAACGGTGGCCAGCCGCCGGCCTCGTCGCAGACGTTCCGCGACAAGGTGGTCGCCCAGCTGCGGCTGACGCAGTACGACGGCGCACTCGGCCACACGAGCTTCGATGCGAACGGTGACACGACCAACACCGGATTCACCCTCTACAAGGTGGCATCTGGTGCGTGGACCGGCGACGGCACCTACGCGGTTGACACCAGCGGCAACGTCACGCTGAAGAGCTAGTCGACAGATAACGACAAGGGGAGAGCGCCAGGCGCTCTCCCCTTTTTCGTACCAGGGGAGACGACGCAGATGAGCATGCAGAGTGGGACTCCGGAAGCGCCGTTAGCTCAGCCCGGCCCCACCGGCGGTGGCACATCGCGTGCGCTCGTCGCGCAGGACGGACTCGCGCCGCGGAAAGGCCAGGCAAGCGGGCCGCTCCACGCCCTCGGACCTGTTGTGCGGGTCACCCACGACGCCATCTCCCGGTACTTCACTGCCGTGATCGTCGGCGCGATCGTGGTGGCGATACTCGTCACCCTCAAGCAGGGTGGGTTCACGCTCGCGGGCCAGCAGCTCAAGAATGCGCTCGTCCTTGGAGCCATCTACGCACTCGTGGCAATCGGTTACACGATGGTCTACGGCATCATCGAGCTGATCAACTTCGCCCACGGCGACGTCTTCACCGCTGCCGGTTTCTTCGCGGTCTTCATCTCCGGATTGCTCCATCTCGATGGACTCGCCGCGAGTGGTTTCGGCGGCCTGCTGCTCGCGCTCGCGATCGTGTTTCCACTTTCGATGATCGCCGCCGGCCTCGTCGGGGTTGTCATCGAGCTCGTCGCATACCGGCGGCTGCGCGACTCGCCGCGGCTTGCCCCGCTCATCACTGCAATCGGTGTCTCGTTCTTTATCGAGGGCGTCCTCCTGCTCGTCGAAGGGCCGGACAACGTCCCCACGGATCAGGCGTCGTGGATCAACGGAACCGCCTTCACCATCGGCAAGATCAACATTCTCTGGACCGACCTTTTCGTCGTGGGGATGGCGCTGCTGCTCATGTTCGCTCTCGGCGAATTCGTCCGCCGGACTCGGCTCGGGAAAGCGATGCGCTCGACCGCCCAGGACCGGACGGCGGCGCTGCTCTGTGGCATCAACATCAACCGCACCATCTCCGCGACGTTCTTCATCGGATCGGCACTGGCAGCGGCTGCCGCTGTGATCTACAGCATCAACTACGGCGATATCAAGTGGAACATCGGCTTCCACCTCGGCATCATCGCGTTCACCGCCGCAGTGCTCGGCGGGATCGGCAACATCGTGGGTGCAGGCATCGGTGGTTTCATCATCGGCCTGATATACGTCTTCGGCGGATCGATCTTCGGCGGCGAGTGGAGCGAATCGCTGATCTTCGCCGTCCTGGTGCTGATCCTGACATTCCGGCCGGTCGGCCTCTTCGGCGTTGAGGTCACCACTCGTGCCTGAGCGGCTCGCCGCACTGTTTCGCTCGAGTGGCGGCAAGGGAGATCGCTCTCAAGGACCCACCATCTTTCGCATCCTCGCGCTGGGAGCATCCGCCCTGTTGCTGATGGGCTGGTTCCTCCCGTGGTTCGTGAACGACTATTCCGCCGGCGTGGGCTACAGCCCCCAGGACGCCCTGATCTCCCCACCAACCGGCATCGGCACGTTCTGCATCTACATCATGGCCGCGGCGATGCTCATCATCGTCCTGTCGCCGATTGCCGATGCCATCGCGAGCTGGCGGGGCATTGTCATGGGACGGCGAGCGACTCGCATTCGTTTTTATGCGGCGCTCATCGGCTTTGGGCTGACCGTGGTGGTGTGGTTCCTCGTCTCGATCATCCAGGAAGAGCCGCTGTTCGGACCGTTCCTCCCTGGTACGTATGCCGATTCAGCGGTCTGGCTCACGATGTACGGATACGCGCTCGCGGCGCTCGTCTACGGCGCCCGGCCATGGATCCTCGGCCGTCCGAGCATCGCCTTCACGCTCGCCGGAGCGCCGTTCGGGATATTCCTGCCGCTGATGTTCCACCAGGCGCCGGACTTCCTGCTCTGGGCTGCCGGCTCGCTGGCGATCTACATGCTGCTGGCGCTGGGGCTCAACGTCGTCGTCGGGTTCGCCGGGCTGCTCGACCTGGGCTACGCCGCGTTCTTCGCGATCGGCGCGTACGCGTGCGCGTCATTCGCATCCCCGATCCATGGTCTGCATTTTCCGTTGTGGATACTCATCTTTCTCGGAGCCGGCATCGCCTCGGTGTTCGGGGCAATCCTGGGAGCGCCGACTCTCCGTCTGCGAGGCGACTATCTCGCCATCGTCACGTTGGGTTTCGGCGAGATCATCCCCGACCTCGCGACCAACAACGTCTTCAACCTCACCGCCGGTGCCAACGGTATCTCCGGCATCGATCAGCCCAAGTACGGTCCCCTCGACTTCAGCGCGAGCCCGCGCTGGTACTACTGGGCGATCCTGATCGTCGTTGTTGCGGTCGTCCTGCTGTTGCGGAACATCGAGCGCTCGCGAGTGGGCCGAGCGTGGGTCGCGCTGCGCGAGGACGAGGTGGCAGCTGCCGCCACGGGCATCAACACCACGACCACCAAGCTGCTCGCCTTCGCCATCGGCGCATCGGTGAGCGGACTCGCCGGAGCCTTCTACGGATCGATCGTCCGCATCGTCTCCGCAGACGACTTCAGCTTCTCGGTGTCGATCGCGGTGCTCAGCATAATCGTGCTCGGCGGGATCGGGAACATCGCCGGAGTCATGCTCGGGAGCGTGATCCTCACGTTCGTCATCTTCTGGGTGCTGCCCAACATGAGCGGCTGGTCGGCGACGTTGAGCAACACCGTCCACGTCCCCGCCATCGCCAACTTCAATCTGAGCTCGTACACGTTCCTCATCTATGGCGCGGCGCTCATCCTGATGATGCTGTTGCGTCCGGGCGGCCTGCTTCCCAGCCGTGCGCGCCGCATCGAGCTCGAGAGTTCCGGCGAAACCGAGTCGCTCGCGGCCGTGCAGGGAGTCGCCTGAGTTGGCGCTCCTCGAACTCGACCACGTCACCAAACGGTTCGGCGGCCTGCTCGCTGTGTCGAACGTGACCTTCGGCCTCGACAAGGGAGAGATCCTGTCGATGATCGGACCCAACGGGGCGGGCAAAACGACGGCGTTCAACTGCATCACCGGCCTCTTTCCGATCACCTCGGGATCCATCAAGCTCGACGGCGACTCGATCGCCGGCATTCCGCCACACCGGATCACGAAGCTCGGCGTCGCACGGACGTTTCAGAACATCCGCCTGTTCAACTTCATGACTGCCGTTGACAACGTGATGGTCGGCGCGCACTGGTGGATGAAGGAGAAGGTGTGGGAGGGCGCCTTCCGCACCGGTGGCGCGCGACGCGAGGAACGCTCCGTCGAGCAACGTGCGCTCGAGCTGCTCGACCTTCTCGGACTGTCACGCTACGCCGGCTCGTACGCGCGCGAGATGCCGTACGGCCTGCAACGCCGTCTGGAAATCGCACGCGCGCTCGCCACGCGGCCGCGACTGCTGCTCCTGGACGAGCCCGCTGCGGGGTTGAACACGCAGGAAAAGAAGGAGCTCATGCAGCTGATCTCGCAACTGCGCGGCGAGGGGTTGACGATCCTGCTCATCGAACATGACATGCGCCTGGTCATGGAGGTGAGCGACCGAATCGTCGTGCTGGATCACGGCGAGTTGATCGCCGAGGGCAGCCCGGCGGACGTTCGCCAGAATCCGAAGGTCATCGAGGCCTATCTCGGTACCGGCGCGAGCGAAGAGACGAAATCGGCGTGAGTGAGAACGGAGCGGCCACGGCCGCAGTGACAAGCCCCGCCGCGACAACACCGGTGATCGAACTTCGCGAGATCGACGTTTTCTACGGACGGGTCAGTGCATTGAGCAAGGTCTCGATGGTGGTCAACCACGGTGAGATCGTGGCGCTCATCGGGAGCAACGGCGCGGGGAAGACGACCACGTTGCGCACCATCAGCGGGCTCATCACCCCAAGGCAGGGCGAGGTGTTGCTCTTCGGCAAGAGCATCAAAGGTGTCGGCGCTGCTCAGATCGCGAAGCTGGGCGTTGGACACGCCCCGGAAGGCCGGCGGCTTTTCGCTCGCATGACGGTCCGCGAAAACCTGGACATGGGCGCATACACACGCAACGACAGGGCGGCGATTCGCACCGATCTTGAGCGGGTCTACACGCTCTTCCCCCGGCTCCGCGAGCGGGCATCGCAGCTTGCCGGCAGCCTGAGCGGCGGCGAGCAGCAGATGGTCGCCATCGGTCGCGCCCTGATGAGCGATCCGAAGGCGCTCCTCCTCGACGAGCCGTCGCTCGGGCTCGCGCCCATCCTGGTGGACGCCATCTTCGAGGTCATCAAGGAGATCAACGCGAAGGGGACGACGATCCTGCTCATCGAGCAGAACGCCCTCCTCGCACTCAAGACCGCGTCGCGTGCCTACGTCCTCGAGACCGGAGAGATCGCGCTGTCCGGGCCTTCCGCCGACGTGGCCGCGTCGCCGGATATACAGCGGGCGTATCTGGGTATGTAATAGCCCCGGGGAGGGAAACCGACTCGGCGTCTTTGACGTCTTAAGGAAGTGATGCCACCGACTCGTGAGACCAGTCCGTCTCCGGGGACCACGACACCTGTGGTCGCTCCCGAGCCGCCGAGTCGCGATCTCGTCGGCTGGACACGACAGCCCGAGTTCCGGAACACGCGCCGGCTCTCGGCGGAGGTCACGCGCAAGCTGCTTGCGACCGCGCTTGGCATCAGCGCCGAGGCGCTCTCGAGCCTTGACGCAACCCACCTACGCACCGCGCTCGACCGGCTGCGCGCAATGGCCGGACTGACGCAAAAGCTGGCCGAGCTCGCATCCACCGACGACCTCACCGGAGCGCTCCGCCGAAGCGCGGGCCTCGCGGCCCTGCAACGCGAGATCGACAGGTCGCGGCGCGTCGGCGGCATCGGCATCGTCGTCGTCTTTCTCGACGTCGACGGGCTGAAGCACGTCAACGACACGGAGGGACACGCAGCCGGTGACACGCTCCTCGTCGATGTCGTCGCGGCGATCCGCAAACGGGTTCGCTCGTACGACCTCGTCATTCGCTACGGAGGCGACGAGTTCGTCTGTGCGCTCGTCGAGGAGGCACTCCCCGATGCCGAGCGCACGCTCGCCGATATCCGGCGCCAGTACACGATACGAACGCACGGCCACACCATCAGCGTCGGCGTCGCCGTCGTCGACGAGACGGACACCGCGGAATCGGCGGTTGCCAAGGCCGACGCAGCGCTGTACGCCGAGCGCCGGCGGCTCGTTCCCTAGCCTCGCCTCGCGCGGCCGCGCGCGCGAGGATTTGAGGTACCCGACTGAGGGTACGATCGTCTGGAGAAGGAGCTCCATCGAATGGCCATCGACGTGGTCGGCAAGCTGGCGAGAGTGACTGCCGATATCACCCCCGGACACCTTGGCGAGGTGGTCATCGAAGTCCGCGCAGGCACAGAGCGCTTCCTCGCCTGCGCGTCCGACAAAACGTCAACGATCAACAAACATTCCCAGGTCCTTGTGGTGGGTAGCCTGGGCGGTCGCACCGTTGAGGTGGCGCCGACAGACACCATGAGGTTGCCCCGATGACGACGCTGGCATACGTGATCCTGGGAATCATTCTCGGCGCGTTGCTGTTGCTGGTACTGCTGTTTCGCGCGGCATGGCGAGTCGCCGAGCCTGACGAGGCGCTGATCATCTCGGGCTTCCGCAGCAGCCAGCGCCCCGACGGCGTCGGCGAGAGCATGGGCTTCCGGATCGTGACCGGTCGTGGGCGGCTGGTGGCACCGGGCATCACGAAGGTGCGCCGCCTCTCGCTGGAAGCACACGAGAGCGAGATCGGCGTTCCGTGCGTGTCGCAGCAGAAGATCCGCGTCGACCTTCGCGGCGTGATCGTCTACAAGGTCGGCGACGACTACCGCTCGATCGCCAACGCCGCGCGGCGATTTCTCGACCGGCCGGCGACGGAGCTCGAGACCAAGGTACAGAACGTGTTCGTCGGCCACCTGCGGGCCATCGCGGGATCCATGACCGTCGAGGACATGATCAGCGACCAGGACAAGTTCGCCCAGCAGGTGCGTGATCGCTGCTCGCAGGAGATGGAGTCGTTCGGTCTGGTCATCGACAGCTTCCAGATCCAGTCGATCACGAGCCCCTCGAACTACATCGAGAACCTCGCGGCACCCCATCAAGCCGAGGTCGAGCGCAACGCGCGCATCGCTCGCGCCAACGCCGAACGCGACGCCGTCGGTCAGGAGCAGATCGCACAGGCACAGATGGCGCAGTCCGAGCGCGACACGAACATCAAGAAGGCCGGCTACCAGGCCGAGGTCGATACCGCAACGCAGCTGGCCGGACAGCAGGGACCGCTCTCCGAGGCCAAGGCGCATCAGGCCGTCGTCAGCGAGCAGACCCGGGTTGCGGAATTGCAGGCCGAGCAGAAGGAACAGCAGCTCCAGGTCGACGTGCGCAGGCCCGCCGACGCCGAGGCGTACCGGCAGACCACGCTCGCCGCGGCCGGTCGCGACGTGCGCATTCGTCAGGCGGAAGCAGAGGCGCAGGAGGTTCGTCTGCGGGCCGAGGCTGTCGCGGCCCAGACCAAGGTGCAGGCGGAGGCGCAGGCAGCTGCGCTGAAGATGCAGGCCACCGCGCAGGCCGACGCCACACGGTTGACCGGTCAGGCAGAGGCGGATGCCATCAAGGCCAAGGGCCTTGCGGAAGCCGACGCCATCCGCGCCCGCATGGAAGCTGAAGCCTCCGGTATCGAACGTCGCGCCGCGGCGATGAGCCAGAACCAGGAGGCGGTCATCGCGCAGCAGATCGCCGAAAAGCTCCCGGAGATCGTGGCCGCCGCCGCGTCGCCGTTCGAGCACATCGATCAGTTCACCGTCCTGAACGGTGCCCAGGGCGTCACCGGGGCACTCGCCGAGATCATCCAGCAGGCCGGAGCGCTCACCGGGATGGCACGGAGCTCGCTGCTCCCGGCCATCACCAAGGCCGTGACGCCGCAGGAACCGCAGCACCTGAATGGCGCGCGCAATGGAACTACGTATCCAAACGGAGACCACAACGGGCGGCGCAAGCAGCAGACTCCTGTCACGATCACCGACCCGGCTCCCGCCGGGACTGACGCCAGCGAGGAGCATCCGACCAAGTGACAGCAGACACCCCAGAGGCCGCGGCCGACGCGGTTTCGCTCTCGCTTTCCGCGCCCGAGGCGGCGGCGACGGTTGGCCCCGCCGAGGCAGAACGCGAGGTGACCATCGACCCCGAGGCCGCGAAGCGAATCGACGGCATGGTGGCCACATTCATCAGTGGCATCCGGTCCGTTGACGTCCACGGGGACGACTACCGCCGGCGCGTCGACGATATCGACAGCCTTGCCGACCGCGAGATCCGGACGACCTCTGACATGAGCAACCGTCTTCTCGACCGGCCGACGCGCGCGATGCAGGGCCTCGGACAAGGGGACGCTCCGATCGCGAAGAGCCTCCTCGACCTCCGCCGATCCGTCGAGGAATTGAATCCTGCCAAACACGATCTGACCCAGGGCGGCCCACGCAAGCTCCTCGGTGTCATCCCCTTCGGGGATCGCGTCCGGGCGTACTTCGCCAAGTATCAGAAGTCGCAGAGCCACATCGAAGGGATCGTCGGCGCGCTCCGCGAAGGCGGCGGCGAGCTCGAGAAGGACAACGCGGCGATCGCCCAAGAGCAGAAGGGGCTGTGGTCACAGATGGAATCCCTCCGCCAGTACGCGTACATGGCGGAGAAGCTCGACACGGGGCTCGAGGCGCAGGTCAACCACATCGCGATCGGCGACCCGGAGCGCGCCAAGGTGCTGCAGGAAGACATCCTCTATCCGGTGCGCCGCCGCCGGCAGGAGATCCTGACTCAGCTCGCCGTTGCCGTTCAGGGGTACGCCGCGCTTCGCGTGGTCGAGGTCAACAACCGCGAGCTCGTACGTGCGGTGCGGACTGCAACCACCACGACGGTCGCCGCTTTGCGGACCGCAGTGATGGTGGCGCAGGCGCTCACGAACCAGAAGCTGGTGAGCGAGCAGGTCAGAGCCGTCAACGAGACGACGAGCGCGATGATCGAGAGCACCTCCGCCGTGCTGCGCGAGCAGACCACCACCGTCGAGAGTCAGGCCGCGAGCCCCGGCCTCGACATGGGATCGCTGCAGCGCGCGTGGGACAACGTCTTCGCCGCCCTGGACCAGATCGACACCTACAAGCTGCGGGCGCTGCAGGCGATGAAGATCACGGTTGACAACCTCTCCGACCAGGTCGAGCGCTCACACGCGCAGGTCGAACGTCTCCACTCCGCCGACGCCACGCCGCCCCGGATCTCGACGCCAAGCCAGAGCCTCCGCCTCTCCTGACCATGGTCCGGTCGCCGTCTCGATGTAAGGCCAAGACACGTGGTTGAGGAGTGATACGGGCGGGAGCTGACCGACTGGTGTGGGCTCGGTGATGGTTGTGGATGTGCAGCCAGGTCGTCAAGGCGCGGGTCCGTTGTCGGTTCGAGGTGTAGGCACGAACGCAGGCCCATTCCTCGAGCAGGATGCCGTTGAAGCGCTCCACCTTGCCGTTGGTCTGGGGCCTGCGCGGTTGGATGAAGCGCAGCACGGCGCTGCTGTCCAGGACCGCGGTCCGGAAGGCGACGGAGTTCCGATAGGCAAAGGGGTTGTCGGTGAGGACACGCTGGACCGCGATGCCGTGGGCCGTGAAGAACGCCGCAGCACGGGTCCAGAACGCCGCGACTGTGAGACTGCGTTCGTCGCTGCAGATCTCCGAGTAGGCGGGTCGTGCGTGATCGTCCACCGCAGAGTGGATGTAGTCGTAGCCGACACCCGGATGCTTGGGTCCGAGGCGTCGATCCATACATTCGAGCCGGTTCAACTGCCGGCGTACCAACACGCGATGCACCGTTGAGGCCGGCAGGTGCAGCCGGATGGCGATCCGCACGGGACCGAGCTTGGTACGTCGTCGCAACGTGACGATCTGCAGCTCCACGCGCATCGAGGTCTTGCGCGGTCTGCGCAGCGGCCGCGAACTCCGGTCGATCAACCCAACTTCGCCTTCGTTGACTATAGGTGGGCGATTCGGATCCAGACCATCCCGGCGATCGCGGCAGCGAAGAAGATCGCGTATTCGGCGATGACCTCCTTGCTGCGTGAGCGTGCCCCGATCGCCCCGGCGACCCCGCGACCGCCGTACCAGAGCACCAGCAGGATCGCTGCACGCAGTCCCGCGTACGAGGCGGTCGCGCCCACCAACACCGCCGCCCCGGAGACGAGCACGCCGACAACGAGCGCCGAGACGATCGTCCACAGGATCGCGAGGTGCTCGGTTCGGAGTCCATCGAGGCTGACGAGCACCACCACCGCGAAGACCGCGGGCAGGCGAAAGTGCAGCGGCAGCGTCGGTGACACGCCCCCGAGCAGCACCGGGGCGAGGACGGCGACACCGGAGATGTCCCTGATGAGCCGCGTGACCCACCCCTCCTTGCCGAGCGCACGCCGGCCGGCAAGCTGCGGGACGCCGCCGATGACCATCGCGGCGATGACGCCGCTGCCGATTCGGATGGGGAGCGGGAGGACGGCGATCGCAAGGAGGGTGCCGAACGACAGCACCGCGGCCATCGGGAGCGCGGTCCCGACCGGACCGGGGCGCGAATCCGATGGGTAGATCAGGAAGTCGTACGCGACCAGGACCAGGCCGGTGAACAGGGCGAGCGCCGTATCGCTGAGGGCGCTCCGGGTGAGCCCGACAGCTTCGGGGCGGAGGAGCACCTCGGCTGCGCAAACCGCGATCCCAAAGGCGGTATGGACCATCGGGAGTGGGATCTCGGCAAGCACCCGTGCCTCACCGGTGATCCCCAGCGCGCTGCGCGCCTGGTCAGCGAGATACGCATGACCCTTGCGGCGAAAACCTGTTCGATTATCCACGCCGGCCTGTGGAAACAGTGGAGAACTCGGCAGACCTCGGCTCAGTCGGCCGAGGTGCCGGCCCGTCCATAACTGTCCTCGAGACGCACCACATCATCGATCTCAGGGGACGACACCTCGGTCAGGTCCGTGTCCTCCAACGCCACGAATCGATGCCGCCGGCCGGCCCTCACGTGCGCGCTCATCCCCGGCGTCATCCGGTGTGTCTCCATCGCACCGTCATCGTCCTCGAGCTGGAGTTCCAGCACACCGGACTCGACACGAATCCATTCATCCTTCTGGACGTGGTACTGGAGGCTCAGCGACTTTCCGCTGTCAATGTGGATGACCTTTCCGCAGTAGCGGTCTGTCAGCGCCCAGCGAAGCTCGTACCCCCAGGGCTTCTCGACCCTGCCGGAGCCAGGCGGCTGGATCGATCCCGACGACGCCCCCGGTGTGCTCATTCGTCTGCTCCAACCGCGACACGGCCCGAGACACCGCTCTGGTGCTCGAGGGCGGTGATCAACTCTTCGACGCGCTCGTGCACGGTCGCCTCCGCATACACGCGCATCAGTGGCTCGGTCCCGCTCATGCGCATCAACACCCACGACCCGTCGTCCATGTAGAACTTGAAGCCATCGTCGGTCCGCGTGCGCACGATCTTGCTGCCAGCGAGTGATGTCGGCTTGTGCTGCTGCATGCGCGCGTACACCTGCGCTTTGCGCTCCTCGTAGCCATCGCGCGGAAACCGGATGTCGTGGCGGTCGTACGCGTGCGGGCCGACGAGGTCCTCGAGATGCTTGAGGATCTGCGAGAGCGGCTGGGCGTAGTCGACGATCATCGAAGCCATCATCAGGCCTGAGAGGATGCCATCGCGCTCCGGGACGTGGCCGCGGAACGCATAGCCGCCGGACTCCTCGCCGCCGAGCAGCGCATTCGTCTCCATCATCTTCGTGCCGATGTACTTAAAGCCGACCGGCATCTCGTGCACGGTGACGCCGAAGCGCTCGCCGAGCGCGTCAAGCATTCCGGACGTGGTGATGGAGCGCACGATGTCGCCGCGAAGTCCGCGTTTCTCGAGCAGGTACATGGCGAAGAGCGACATCACCTGCAACTGGTTGATGTACATTCCGCGCTCGTCGATGATGCCGACGCGGTCCGCGTCGCCATCGTTGGCGATACTAAGGTCGAACTCACCGGACTGCATCCGCTCCATCGCTTGCGGCATGTAGCGGTCGATGGGCTCCGGGTGCATGCCGCCGAAACCGGGATTGCGGTCGCCGTGCAACTCCACCACGGTTGTCGAGCCGCCGCTGAGCGCACGCGCGATCAGGCCAGCGCCTGCTCCATACATTGCCTCATGTAGCACGCGAAGCCCGTGGGAGCGCAGCGCATCGAGGTTGACCATGCGGCCAAGTTGCACGAAATAGCTCGGCAGAGTATCGACGATCTGCAACCGGCCGGTCGCGATGGCGTCGTCGTACGTCATCTCGGTCACCCCGGAGTCCAGCGCCTCGACGGTGTGGCGCTCGATCTCCGCCACCACCTCGGGAGGCGCGGATCCGCCGAAATCAGGCTTGTACTTGATCCCGTTGAACTCGGCCGAGTTGTGGCTCGCGGTGACGACGACCCCACCAGCCGCATGGTGCTGCGTGATCGCCCAGGAAACCGCGGGGGTTGGTGTCACGCCGTCGAGCAATACGACGTTCTGCCCGTTGGCGACAAGCACTCGCGCCACCTCGCGGGCGAAGAGCTCTGCGCAATACCGTGAGTCGTGGCCGACGACGATTGGACGCGTCTCGCTTCCGACGTATGTCGCCACGCCCTGGGCGACGGCGCGCACGTTCGCGTAGGTGAAGTCATCCGCGACCACGGCTCGCCATCCGTCGGTCCCGAACCTGATCGGGTTCGGCGTCATCGCGCTCATTGTAAACGCCGGCCGCCCAGTGTCAGCGGAGCTCGTCATGGCCATCGGCCTTGAGTCGGTCGACGACCTCCTTGACCAGCTGGGATTGGGATGCGGAAACCACCAGCACCGCATCGGGAGTGTCCACGACCACCAACCCCTCCACCCCAGCAACCGCAACCACACGCCCGGATCGTGCGACCACGATGCTGTCACGCGACGATGTGATGACCACACTGCCTTCCATGATGTTGCCGGCGGAGTCGCCCTCGCCATCCGCGACCCGCGCCTCGCGAACATCCGACCAGGACCCGAGGTCCGACCAGCCGAATGAGGCTTGCACGACGGTAAGGCGCACGGTGCGCTCGAGGACGAGCGGTTCCACCGCCTGCACGCGCTGGGCGGCATAGAGCCGGGTGGCCGTCTCGCGGTCACCGGCCACCCACGCATCAGCAACCGCGCTGAGCGCCGATGCGAGTTCGGGGTCAGCCGCCTCGAGTTCGGCGAGGAACCGGCGCGCCGTCCATGCGAAGAGGCCGAGATTCCAGAGGTGGTGCCCGCCGTCGAGGTATCCCTTCGCGACCTCGGCGGACGGTTTCTCGGTGAACCCGGTGGCCTCGAAGGCGGGGAGCTTACCGGCGGCTTCCGCCGCTGCGGACCGGATTTCCGTCGGCTGCTGCCAGATCTCGGGATCGCGTCGAGCACCCAGCTCGATGTAGCCGAACCCGGTCATCGGCGCCGTCGGTACAAGCCCGACGGTCGCGAGGCTGTCCGTGCTTGCCGCCCATCCCGCCGCGGCAAGCACCGATGCCCGATACGCCTCCGGGTCGCCGACGCGGTGATCGGCGTGGACGCTGGCGATCAGCGCGTCGGGGTCCTGGCGGGCGATGATCCCCACCGCCAGCCCGAGAGCCAGGCCGGTGCCCCTCGGCTCAGGTTCGGCAATGATGGCATCGCCGGACAGTCCGACGTCTTCGAGCGTCGAGCGGCAGCCATCTATCTGCGCCGAGGCAGTGACCACCCGGACGCTCTCGCCGAGCCCGATCACCCGCTCGAGCGTGGCGCGCAGCAGCGTCTCGCCACCCGGGGCCAGCGGCAGCAGATGCTTGGGCGTCGATCGCCGGCTCAGCGGCCACAACCGTGTGCCGCTGCCGCCCGCGAGGACGAGGATGTGCAGACTCATAAGCTGAAGCCGCGATCCGCGCGAAGCGTCTACGCCGTCGCGGCCGCGACGAGCAGCGGTTCAGTTCCCGCGTCCTCCGCCCACTGACGGGCGAGGCCGACGCGCTCCCACGGAAGATCGAGATCGCTCCGGCCGAAGTGGCCGTAGGCGGCAACCTGCCGGTAGATTGGCTGGCGCAGCTCGAGCGCGCTCATGATCCCGAACGGCGAAAGGTCGATGTACTCGTCGATCAGCGCGGCGATGTTGTCCGTCGGCACCTTCTCGGTGCCGAACGTCTCGACGAACACCGACACCGGCTTCGCAACGCCGATGGCGTAGGCGACCTGGATCTCGCACTTCGTCGCCAGACCCGCTGCGACGACGTTCTTGGCAGCCCAGCGCGCGCCGTACGCCGCGCTGCGGTCCACCTTCGAGGGGTCCTTGCCGCTGAACGCGCCGCCACCGTGCCGCGCGTATCCACCGTAGGTGTCGACGATGATTTTGCGGCCGGTGAGTCCCGCGTCCGCCATGGGACCGCCGATCACGAACCGGCCAGTCGGGTTCACGTACCGCTTGGTGCCGGCGTCGAGCCACTCGGCAGGGATCACCCTCTCCACGACGTGCTTCTGGACGTCGTCGAAGATCTGCTCCTGGGTGACCTCCTCACCGTGCTGGACGCTGATGAGGACGGTATCGACCCGGCGGGGCCGTCCCTCGTTGTCGTATTCGATCGTGACCTGGGTCTTGCCGTCCGGGCGCGCCCAGCGCAGGGTGCCGTCGCGGCGCGTGACCGCGAGCTGGCGGGCGAGCTGGTGCGCCATCTGGATCGGCGCGGGCATCAGCTCCGGGGTCTCGTCGCAGGCGAACCCGAACATCATTCCCTGGTCGCCGGCGCCGCCGTGGTTGACGCCGAGCGAGATGTCGGGAGACTGCTCGTTGACGCCGACCAGCACGCCGCAGGTCTCCCAGTCGATCCCGTACTTCGCTCTGGTGTAGCCGATCTCCTTGATGGTCTGGCGGACCAGCCCGGCGATGTCGACGTACGCCTGGGTCGTGATCTCGCCGAAGACCAGAACGGTCCCGGTGCTGAGCGCCGTCTCGCAGGCGACCCGGCCGAGCGGGTCCTTGTCGAGGACTGCGTCGAGGACGGCGTCACTGATCTGATCGGCGACCTTGTCGGGATGACCTTCGGTCACGGATTCCGACGTGAACAGGCGGTGTCGTGCTTGTGGCATCTGGACGACCCTCCACCCCACCGGCAGCCACCGAGCCGCCCTGTGCGGCTCCGGCCTGCTCCTGTCCGGGGATCGCAGGGATCGTAACAGCGCGATTGTCTCTTTGCGAGGCCCACCCAGACCGTGTACTGTTACCGGTAACTATCACCAACCCGGGCGCCGTTATCAATACGCGCCGGACGGAGGAACAAGGCGCGTGTCGGTAGACCAGACTCTACGTTGCCGCGATTGCGGCGTCGACTTCATTTGGACTGAGGGCGAGCAGGACTTTTTTGCTTCTCGTGGCCTCACAAACCCCCCTTCCCGTTGCCCCAGCTGCCGGGCAGCTCGCCGCCAGAGCGGCGGTGGTGGCGGTGGCGGCGGCGGATTCGGTGGTGGCGGTGGCGGCGGTGGTTACCGCAGCAACGGCCCGCGCCAGATGTACGAGGTTCCCTGTGCTGGGTGCGGCGGCGTTGCGCGCGTTCCATTCCAGCCTCGAGGCGACAAGCCCGTCTATTGCAGCGATTGCTTCCGCGCTGCTCCTAGGTGACGGACAACGCCCCCATTGCGGTGGGTACGAGGGTCAGCTTTCCCTATGGCGGGAGCCGGCGTACCGGCACCGTCGCTGACGTCTCGATGATCCCTGACCAGTCGGGCGGCAAATCGCTTGCGTACCTCATCGACGTTGGCACGCGCAAAGTGTTCGTGCAAGGCGAAGGCATCACCCCGGCCACTGGGCCGGGGGCAGCCTTCGATCCTGTTGCCGAAGGGGTCGCGTACGGCCGCAAGCGGCCGCGGAACCCGCGCAACCGGTAAAGCCGTCACACGGAGCCCCGTCGCTCGTACGTGACGGCGTCCGAACGGAATGCTCGGTATTCTGTGAGGGATGGCTTCTGACCTGACCGCGGACGTTCCGCAGCGCCCACGCCGGCTGCGCCGGCCCAAGCTCTGGGCCGTCCTGCTCGCCGTGGGAATCGCCTCGATCCTCGCCGGCGGCGCGATCATCGCCGGCCCGATCATCGGCGTCTTTCAGCGCGGCCAGGCCGATTCGAGCGCTTTGAACAACTGGCACGGGGGCGGCGCTCACCCGGTCGTGACCGGTGTCAACCCTGACGCCCCCAAGACCCTCAGCTGCGGCTCGAGCTCAGCCACCGATTACGCGCTGGTCTCGTTCGCGGAACCCGCGGCGTACCACTACGCAGCGGTCGCCGGAAACGGCACGTGGACACTGCTCAACTCGCGCTCGATGGTCCACTACGAAACGACGCCGAACCCCGGGCAGCAGGGCAACGTGATCATCGCCTTCCATCGCGAGCCCGATTTCCAGTACATCAACCAGCTCAACGTCGGCGACACCATCACGATCCAGAGCCGCACCTGCCAGACCTTTGTCTACCGGGTGATCAAGCGCTGGGACCTGCCGCCGAATCAGGTCACCCAACTCGGCCCGACGACCGGCCATGAGCTGACTCTCGTCACCTGTGATCCCTGGTGGCAGGACTACGACCGCCTCGTCTGGCGCGCCGAGCTGATCTCCGCTCCCGCTGCCGGCGGCGCCACCGGCGGCTCGGTCGTCAACCCGAGCTTCTGAGGCTTACTGGCCTGTCGAATCCGTGGGTTTCGGCTTCGGCGAGTAGCCTTCGAGAGGCCCGGGGAGCGCTGCTTCCGCGACTGCCTCGAGGCGCTTGATGTTCAAACGAACGAACACCGCGCCCGCGACGATCAGCACGACAGCGAGGGCACCAAAACCAATCGCTACCGGCGTGCTCAACTTCGCGAGGACGTTGGCGGCCTCGGCTGCCCCCACCCCGTAGAGGGTCGCCCAGACCGCGGCACCCGCCGCGTTGGCGATCAGAAAGCGAGACCAGTGCATCCGGTTGGTGCCGGCGAGAAAAGCCGCATAGGTGCGCAACACGGAGACGAACCGGCCGAAGAAGACGACCTTCGAGCCCTGGCGCATGAAGATGTAGCGTCCAACCTTCAGCTTGGCCTCGTCGAGGCGGATGTACTTGCCGAACCGACGGAGCAGCGGGTAGCCACCGAACCACCCGATGCCGAAGCCAATGTTGTCGCCGACGACCGCCCCCACGATCGCCGCCACGATCACGCCGGCAACCGAAAGATGGTGAGTCGTCGCCGCGTACACGGCTGCGGTGATCAGCATCGTCTCACCGGGAAATGGCACACCGAGGCTCTCAATGCCGACGAAGAGTGCGACCGCCAGATAGCCAATGCTGCTCAGCCACCCGTCAAGACCCGAGTTGATCACCTGGTATCGAGCGTCCCGCTCAGACCGGCGAAACAGGGTGATGCCGCACAACGTCGGCGCGACGGCGCGTGCGATACGCCGCAAAACGCCGGATCAGCTCATCGCGCAGCTCAGCGGGTGGCACCACTGCGTCGACGATGAGCTCCGAGGCGAGCCGGAAGATGTCGATGTCGTCGCGGTACTCGTCCTGGAGCGCGGTCACATATGCGGCACGCTCCCCCTCCGCGACATCCTGGATCTTGTTGTAGTAGACGGCGTTGATCGCCGCCTCCGGTCCCATCACCGCGATCTGGGCCGTGGGGAGCGCGAGCGTGCAGTCCGGTTCGAACGCAGGCCCGCTCATCGCGTAGAGGCCCGCGCCGTACGCCTTGCGCAGCACCACCGAGATGCGCGGTACCTGCGCCTGCGCAAGTGCGGAGATCATCTTTGCGCCGTGCCGGATGATGCCCTGCCGTTCAACTGCAGTGCCGATCATGAACCCCGGAACGTCGGCGAGAAACAGCAACGGCACGTTGAACGCATCGCAACACGTGATGAAGCGCGTCGCCTTGTCGGCGGAGTCGACGAAGAGCACGCCACCCTTGAAGCGCGGCTGGGATGCGATGACACCGACTGCGTGGCCGTCGATCCGAGCGAACCCGCACACGATCTCGCGTGCGAAGAGCCGCTTGATCTCGAAGAAGGAGTCGGCGTCGACGAGACCGCGGATGATCGCCATGACGTCGTATCCCTTCGACGCCTCCTCGGGGATCACGTTCGTGATGTCCTCGCACCCCGGCGCGACGTCGCCCGCCGCAACAACCGGCGGAGTGTCGTGCCAGGACGGCGGGAGGTAGCTCAGGTAGCGACGCGCGGCCGTGATCCCCGCGTCCTCGTCGGGGACGAGGACATCGCCGCAACCGCTGACGGAGCAGTGCATGCGCGCGCCGCCCATCTCCTCGAGCGTGACCTTCTCGCCGACAACAACCTCGGCCATGCGCGGCGACCCGAGGTACATCGACGCGTTGCCCTCGACCATGATCACGATGTCGCAGAAGGCGGGGATGTACGCACCGCCGGCCGCGCTCGGGCCGAAGAGCACGCAGACCTGCGGCACCTGACCGGAAAGGCGTACCTGCATATGGAAGATGTGGCCCGCGTGACGCCGGCCGGGAAACATCGCGACCTGCTCGGTGATGCGCGCGCCCGCCGAGTCCACGAGGTACACGAGCGGGATCTGCAGCCGTTCGGCGGTCTCCTGAATGCGAATGATCTTCTCCACCGTTCGCGGACCCCAGGAACCGGCTTTGACCGTGGGATCGTTCGCCATCACCGCGCACGTCTGGCCGTGCATGACGCCGATACCGATGACCACGCCGTCGGCTGCGAGCTCGGGATCGTCGGTCCCTGCGGCGAGCAGGCCATCCTCGATGAACAGCGTGTCCGTATCGAAGAGTCGCCGGATGCGTTCGCGGGGCATCAGCTTCCGCTGCTCGGCCACCTTGGTCCGATGCCGCTCGGGACCACCGGCGCGCGCACGCGCCAGCCGTTCGGCGACGGTTTCGGAATCAGCCAACGCTTGTCTCCGCTGTGACTTCCTGCGGCTCGCGGCTCCAGATGCCCGCGCGATACAGCTTGCCGGGCAGATCCCTGCCGAGGTCCGACGCGAGCGTCTCCGCAACGCCGCACATCGCTGCCATGTCGATACCGGTCACCGCGCCCATGGAGTCGAGCGCCTGCAGCGCGTCCTCACTGCACACGTTGCCGGTGGCGCGCGGCGCAAACGGGCAGCCACCGACGCCACCCACCGACCCGTCGAAGCGGCGGACGCCCGAGTCGAACGCAGCCACCACGTTGGCCACGCCGAGCCCACGCGTGTCGTGCACATGCAACGACAGTTGCTCGAGCGGTACGACACCGGCAACCAACGCGCACATGCGGGCGACATCGACCGGTGTGGCAACTCCGATGGTGTCGGCAATCCCGATCTCCGAGACTCCGCGCGCAGCGAGAGCCGCGGTCAGCTCGACGACTCGCTCCGGCGCAACGACCCCCTCGAACGGACAGCCGAAGGAAACCGAGATCGCGACATCGACGGCGCACGCACGCTCAGACGCGAGCTCGACGATATGCGATATCTCGTCGAGCGATTCTTCGACGCTGCGATTGACGTTGCGGCGGTTGAAGGCATCGGTTGCCGCAATGGTGACGAGCACGTTGCGCATGCCGTGCGCGAGCGCGAGCTCGAGGCCGCGCAGGTTCGGCACGAGCACTCGCAACCGCGCGACGTCACCCTCGAACGCCGCCAGGACCGCGGCCGCGTCGGCGAGCTGCGGCACCCAGCGCGCTGACACGAACGATGTCGCCTCCACGCGCGGGACGCCCGCGTCGAGCAGCCCGCGGACCAGCCGAACCTTGGCACCGCTGGAGATCGTGTCGGCGATGTTCTGCAGCCCGTCGCGAGGCGCGACGTCAGTCCAGATCACCTCGTTCACGAAATCGGCCTCCCAGGGATGAACACGGCCCCGCCACCGTAGCAAACCCGGCGACTACACTCTCACGAGCCGATGCCGCGGTTTCACGTTCCCGACTACATCAGAACCACCTTCGCGGTCAGCGATTGGCGCGGCTTCCGACTCTGCGGAATGGACGAGGTGGGTCGCGGCGCCTATGCGGGGCCGCTTGTCGCCGCGGCGGTGGTGCTCCCGCAGCGCTTTCGCCACCCCCTGCTGCGCGACAGCAAGCTGCTGAGCGCCCGCCAGCGCGAGGAGGTCGATGCCGTCCTCCGGGTAAAGGCGGTGGCCTGGGCAGTTGCGGAAGTGGGCGTGGACGAGATCAACGCACGAGGGCTGGGGTGGGCGAACGTCGACATCTTCTGCCGGCTGATCGAGATGGTGGAGGCAGACGGGTACTGCTGCGACGGGAACCTGCGCATCCCGGTGTCGCGACCGGTGCACTCCCTCGTCGCCGCCGATCGCAAGGTCCCGGCGGTCTCGGCAGCATCGATCATCGCCAAGGTGCACCGCGACGCCCTCATGCGCCGGATGCACGAGGAGGCGCCGTACTACAACTGGGCGAGCAACAAGGGATATGGCGCGCTGGAACACCGGACGGCGATTCGCGAGCACGGTCCCCACGCGGCACACCGGCGCGTCTTCCTCGCGTCGGTGATGCAGACGGAGCTGGATCTCACCGGGTCCCCGGCTCCGCGCGATGTCGCGCTCCCGGCACTGGGAGTGAACTGACCTGACGGTCGGTCGCGGTCAGTTGGCCCCGCAGCCGCAGCTGCCGCCGCAGCATCCGCCACCACCGCCGGTCGAGGCCGATGGAGTTTCAGAGTCTCCGGATCCCGCATGGACGGCGACCCGGCTGATCAGCGGCATGCTCGCGCGGCTCTCACAGCTCGGGCACACGGCAGCGACCTCACGATCCGCCATCGGACGCAGCAGTTCGTAGACAGCGGAGCAGTCGTTGCAGCGGTACTCGTAGAGAGGCATTGCACGCAAGCGTACGCATGCCTCGGCTGATTTGACAAGTCGAACATCTGTTCGCTACAATTCGGCACATGCCAATCCGCACCATCGAGCTCCAGCTCCCCCTTGATGCCGATGAGGTCGGGTCCCTCGCCCGCCAGCGAGTGCGCCACCTGGCAGCGGTTGACGGGCTCGAGCCGGCGGCGTTCGTGAGACTGGTCCGCTCGTTTCCATCGCTGCGGGCGATCTACACGGCGCCGGAGGCCGAGCTTGCGAGGATCATCGGGCCGGTTGCCGCCGCGCGCATGCGGTGGTTCATCGATGCCCCACTCGATACCGGTCTTGCTCGCGAGGCAACCGCTATCGGTGCGCGCACCGCTCAGGGTTCGCTCTCGACTGCTGCCTGATACACAAGCGCGATACGCGCGCTTGGAGCGTGGAAGAGCACATCCAACGTAGAATCGATAGTTCCGCCAAATTTGGTTTGAGAACAAGGAGGTTCTGCAGCAATGAGAGGTCGACGTTCCAGAGCCGCCACGCTCGACGACATCGTGGAGGTGCGCAATCGTGCGGCCGACACGATCAGTGAGCTCGCAGAGCATGCGGTCTCACTGGCACGCGACGCGGGAAACGCGGCGCGGCCAACAGTGAAGCTCGGTGCTGAAGGCATCAGCAACGCGTTCGAGCGCGCCGCGGATGCATCCGGAAAGCTCACCAGTGCCATCCGTCCGAAGAAGAAGACCCACAAGGTCCGCAACCTCCTGATCGGGGCTGCGGTGGTGGGCGGCATCTTCGCCCTCGTCCAGTCACCACTTCGATCGAAGCTCCAGGAGCGTCTCTTCGGACCGCCTCCCGAAGACGACGACCTCCCCCAGATCACGCTTCCCGACGACGATCGCGAGATCGACGTGAGCCACGCAACGGAGATCGACGTCACGCATGCGTCCGATCCAGAGCCTGAGCCCGCCGCCGATGTCGTCGGCTCGCCGGTGGCCGCTGAGCCGACCACGCATCGCGGGCACAAGCACGACGACGCACCCACCGACCAGGAGACCAATGCCTGACGACCGCCCTTATCAAGGCCGCCCCTCTTCGGACCGTCCGCAGTTCGACCGGCCGCAGTTCAACGGCCCGCGCCAGAATTTCTCGGGACCACGACCAGCCTTTCAGAATGATTCCCGGCCGCCGTTCCGCCCCGCACCGCGCGTTGAGGTGCCTGCGGCGCCGATGATCCACTCCCTCAAGCTCCGCGACGGCGAGCGTGAGATCGAGGTCAGCGGATCCGCAGCATTCGTTCGCCAGGTGCTCGACGATCTCCCCGCGATGTTGGCCCGCCTCCACGGTGAGGGCTCGTCTCGCCCAGGTCGTATCGATCTCCCCGCTCCGCGTCAGCACGAGCGGCCCGCCGCGCGTGAAGCCGTTGCAACGCAGGATGTCGAGGACGAGGCGGTGATCGGCCCCGTGCGCGAATCCGCCACCAACGGCAAGCATGCAGTCGCTGCGGCTGCAACCAACGGGAAGCGCCCTTCCGAGCGCGGCACACCCGACGAAAAGGTGCTTGCCGTCCTCAAGAGCTCAACGCGGCCACTCGCGGTTGCGGCAATCCGCAAGCGCCTCGGCGGCACCTTCACCCCACAGCAGGTCCGGCGGATCCTCGAGCGCAACGCTCCGAAGGTCTCCGTCACCGACGACCGGCCGGCAACCTACCGCATCCGCTAGCCGGCACCGGCCGCGGGCTTCGGTGAAGCTTCAGGTCCCTGACCCATCCGCATAATGGAGCGGGCAGGGAACTGAACTATGCGACGCCCACAGCTTGCGCTCCTGACCATCGTGCTCCTGACCTTGACTGCCTGCAGCTCGGCGGCAGCGGACGGGTCGGGGACCCCTGCGCCCACTCCGTATCCGACTCTCTCCGGTGGCCTCAGTCACCGGCCTTCGAGTCCGGTGAAGATCACGCTGATCTCTCCGGTGAATGGAACGACGGTGCACGGCGCGTCAGTGCTCGTTCGAGTGTCGGTCACCGGTGGCGAGGTGACGACGGTGACGTTCCCGTTGGGAAGCAAGCCCGTCTCACCGACGGAGGGTCACGTGCACCTCTACCTGAACAACCAACTCATCTACATGAGCTACACGCTGCAGCAGGAGATCCCCGTGAAACCCGGCGTCGAATACTCGATGTATGCGGAGTTCGTCGCTCAGGACCACTATCCGTTCAATCCGCGCGATGTGACACCGACGATCTTCTTCACGGTCGCGCCGGCCTGAGCCGGTCACTTCTGTGATCGCGCACATCCTCAGCAACCTGCCGTTGCCGCTGCAATGGGGGCTCGCCCTGCTCATCTTCGGCGGCGCGCTCGCGGTGTTCGCGGTGCGCAGGAGCGCGATCCGTATCGCCGGCGCGGTGGCGGCGTTCTGCGGCATCGGCGGTCTCGTCGCAAGCTGGATCCTCAGCCCGGCGCTGCTCGTGCCGGCACCGTACGCTGTCCGCATCGTGTCGCCCGCACCCGGCGCTGAGGTCGGCTCGCCCTTCATCCTCACCGTCTGCGGCGTACCGGCGACGGGCCCGATGGTCCCGGCAACGGATTCGCAGCACTACCTCGCGATCATCATCGACGGCGTCCAGGCGCCCACGGTGGACGTCTGGCAGGTCCCTCAGGATCTGAGCCCGGGGAGCCACGTTGTCGAGGTGGAGCTCGTCAGTCCGTCACATCAAGCGTTCAGCCCGCCGGCGACCGCGAAGGAGACCATCACCGTGGTTGCCGGGAAGCACCCGACCGGCCCGGTGGTGTGTTGAGCGAGGACCCATCGGTCGCGCACATCCTCGTCGTCGAGGACGACGCCCCGCTCCGGGAGGTGGTTGTGCGGGCGCTCGACTCGGCAGGCTACGCGACGTCGATCGCCGCACACGGCATCACCGCCTCACAGATGCTCCGCAACGCCGAAGGGATCGACATCGTGCTGCTGGACATCGGCCTACCCTTCGTCGACGGGTGGCAGATTCTTGCGCAGATGGAGGACCGGCGCGGACCCGCGGTGATCGTCATCAGCGCACGCGGCGAGGAGACCGACAAGGTGCGCGCGCTGGATCTCGGCGCCGACGACTACCTCGCCAAGCCATTCGGCGCCGATGAGTTGCTGGCGCGCGTGCGCGCCGTGCTTCGTCGTGTCCGTCCGCCCTATGGAGCGCCAGGCATCGTCGTCCTCGGCGCGGTTCGGGTCGATCTCGGCGCGCGAACCGTGATGCGCGACGGCAAGGAGGTCCGGCTCTCGCCGACCGAGTGGCTCCTCCTGGCGGAGCTGGCCCGCAATGCAGGCATCACGCTCGACCATCGAACGCTGCTGCAACGCGTCTGGGGGCCGCAGTACGCCGACGAACGCAACTACCTGCGCACGTTCGCGCAGCGTCTGCGCGCGAAGCTCGAGGACGAACCGGCTCACCCCGAGGTCGTGATCACAGTGGGCCGTCAGGGGTACCGTTTCGGGCCTCCGCGGTGAGGCAGCGCAGCCGCTGCACATGAGTAGACTGGATTCGGGGTGCCTGGATAACGCATGAGCGACAACAACCTGCGCGCGATCAACGCAGCCGACTCGCCGGCCGCGGGCGGCGGGAATCCGGACAGCGCCGCGACCGGTGGCCCGCCGCTTGCCCTACGGCTGCGCCGGTTGATCGAGGTCTTTGCCGCTGTCGCGATACCCGTTGCGGTCGGCGCCGGCCTTGTGCCGTTCCGGAGCAACATCTCGTCTGCCACCGCCGCGCTGGCCATGGCGGTCGCGGTGTCCCTGGTCGCCGCGCTGAGCACGCGCCTCGGCGGAGTCGTCGCCGCCGCGTCGGCGGCGCTGTCGTTCGACTTCTTCTTCACGAGGCCGTACGGCTCGCTCTCCATCTCGAGCGCCGCCGAGATCGAGACGGCGATTCTCATGCTCGTCTGCGGTCTCATCGTCGGCCAGCTGTCGGCTCGCAACCGGACCAACAAGGAGCTGGTCGTGCAGACCAGCGATGACTTCGCGCGCATCCAGGCGATCGCGGAGTTGATGGCGTCCGGCGCCTCCGCGTTCGAAGTGGTGGCCGCCGTCGGCGACGAGCTCACCGGTCTGCTCGGCCTGCGCAGCTGCCGGTTCGAGCGCACGTACCCGGACGGTCCATCACCGACCATCGAACGCAACGGCGACGTGAGCTGGGGTCGCTTCTGGTGGGGTTTCCGAACGCTCGGACTGCCGGGTAAGGAGGTGACGCTCGTTGTTGAACACCAGCGTCGCCGGCTCGGTCGCTACGTGCTCGTGGCGGTTCCCGGTTCGCCGGTGACACGCGAGCAACTCGTCGCCGCAGTCACGCTCGCTGACCAGGCGGGAGCGGCGCTCGGGCTCGAAGCACTGGCTGGGGTCTCCTCCGCCCAGCGCTGAATCCAGCGCTCCAGCAGGACATCGTTGTCCAAAACGTTGACCGAGCGCACGGTAGTTTGAGGTGATGGTTCAACCCCGTTCTGCTGGTGAGGGTCATGAGCAGAACAGAAATGGTGACGTTCGGCCCTGTCGAGTCGCACCTGCGAAGTGGAACTCTGCGGCCATGACTCGTCGTCCACTGCTGCGCTGCGCCGGTCACTGCCGCGTTGACGTTTCGTTGACGGTGGCCATCGGATACTGACGTCACCGATGCCGCTCGACCTGCTCGCCCTGCTGTGTTTCGTCGGGATGCTCGCCGCGGGGATTCTGATGATCGACGGACTCCGGAGGATCTGACATGGGAGATCTCACCGGCTACATCATCGCGGCGGTCATCGCGCTGATCGCGGGAATCTACCTGTTGATCGCGCTCGTCGCCCCGGAGCGGTTCTGATGGTCCTCGACATCATTGCCGCAGTCATCACCTACGCCGCGGTGGCCGCGGGAGCGTGGTTCCTCGGCAGCTACATGCTCAAGGTGTACAAGGGTGAGCGCGTCTGGCTGAGCCCGGTGATCCGACCCGTCGAGCGTCTGACCTACCGGATCATCGGCGTGGACGAGGAGCACGAGCAGGGCTGGATCGCCTACCTGGTCTCGATCCTCGCCGTGACTCTCGTGACCATCGTCTTCACGTATTTGGTTCTGCGATTCCAGGATCATCTCCCGCTCAACCCGCAGAACTTCCCGGGCGTACCCGCGCCGCTCGCGTTCAACACCGCGATCAGCTTCTCGACGAACACCAACTGGCAGAACTACGCGGGCGAAACGACGATGAGCTACTTCTCGCAGATGGTCGCGCTCGTGCTGCACAACTTCCTCAGCGCCGCGATGGGCATGGCCATCGCGATCGTGATCATCCGGTCGATCGCTCGACGGACCATGACCACACTGGGGAACTTCTGGGTCGACACCGTACGCGGCACGCTCTACATCCTCCTGCCGATCAGTGTTCTCGTTGCTCTCATCCTGGTAGCAAACGGCGCGATTCAGAATTTCAGCGGTTACTCCATCGTCCACACGCTCACCAACGGTGTGCAGACGATCGCGCAAGGACCGGTTGCTTCTCAAGAGGCCATCAAGGACCTAGGGACCAACGGTGGTGGGTTCTTCAACGCCAATAGCGCGCACCCGTTCGAGAACCCCAACGGGTTCACCAACGCGCTGGAGATCTTCATCGTGCTGGTCATTCCGTTCGGCCTGGTCATCACGTTCGGTAAGTGGGTGGGAAACGTCAAGCAGGGGATCGCGCTCGGCGCCGTGATGGGGATCATTCTCATCGGCGCCTTCGGCGTCGCCGCCTGGCAGGAGCAACAGGGCAACCCCGCGCTCGTCGGCACCGGGGCGACGCAGGTCGCGTCGGCGCAATCGGCCGGCGGGAACATGGAAGGCAAGGAAGTCCGCTTCGGACCCATCCAGACGGCACAGTTCGGCACTTCCACAACTGGAACGAGCACCGGAGCGGTTGACTCCGCGCACGACAGCTGGACGGCCATCGGCGGGCTGATTCCTCTGGTCCTCATCAAGCTCGGTGAGATAACTCCTGGAGGCGTTGGCTCCGGCCTCTACGGCATGGTCGTGTTCGCCATCGTCGCCGTGTTCATCGCCGGGCTGATGGTT
Organism: Candidatus Dormiibacterota bacterium; assembly: GCA_036521195.1. Lineage (GTDB taxonomy): Bacteria > Chloroflexota > Dormibacteria > Aeolococcales > Aeolococcaceae > Palsa-851. The sequence continues at coordinate 16,324 of DATDID010000026.1, read as the reverse complement.
GGACGAACGCCGGAGTATCTCGGCAAGAAGATCGAGGCGCGCGATGTCAAGTACGCAGCCATCGCCATTCTCGTCCTGCCCGCGTCGATCCTTGGATTCTCGGCCATCGCGGTGCTGACCTCGGGCGGCCAGGCGGGGCCGATCGCGACGCAGGGAACGCCGCACCAGCTCACCGAGATTCTGTATGCATTCGCCTCAACGACCGGCAACAACGGAAGCGCGTTCGCCGGTTTGAGCGGCAACACCACCTTCTACAACCTGATGCTGGCCGGCGCGATGTGGATGGGGCGTTTCCTGTTCATCATCCCGGTGATGGCGATGGCGGGCAATCTCGTCAAGAAGAAGATCGTCCCAGCCAGTGCGGGAACGTTCCCAACTGACGGTCCGCTCTTTGTCGCGCTGCTGGTCGGAACCATCCTCGTCGTGGCAGCGCTGACCTTCTTCCCCGCAGTCTCGCTCGGGCCCATTCTCGAGCATTTCAAACTAATAGCGGTGCATTGACATGGCCCTTGCAGCCGCACACCATCCCAAGCGCCGGCGTAGCAGCGTGACCGATCCCGAGCTGCTCTTCCCAGCAATCGGTCAGAGCTTCGTCAAGCTGGATCCGCGTGTGATGGTCCGCAATCCCGTGATGTTCGTCGTCGAGATCGGCGCGGTGATGACGACCTACGTGTTCATCGCGGATATCGTCGGGAACGTCGCCGACACCAGTTTCGTCGGGCAGATCGCGCTCTGGCTGTGGTTCACCGTGCTCTTCGCGAACTTCGCAGAGGCGATCGCAGAGGGCCGCGGCAAGGCGCAGGCACAGGCGCTGCGCCGGACGCGCACAGAGACCATCGCCCGCAAGTTGCAGAGTGGTCTCGGGGGCGAGGAAACGCCGGTGCCGGCCCCCGACCTGCGGAGAGGCGACATCGTCGTCTGCGAGGCGGGTGACGTGATCCCGAGCGACGGCACGATCGTCGAAGGCATCGCGAGTGTTGACGAGTCGGCGATCACCGGCGAGTCAGCGCCGGTCATTCGCGAGGCCGGCGGCGATCGAAGCGCGGTCACCGGGGGCACACGAGTGCTGAGCGATCGCATCGTCATCGAGATCACCCAGAACCCCGGTGAGACGTTCCTTGATCGCATGATCTCGCTCGTCGAGAGCGCCACGCGGCAGAAGACCCCGAACGAGATCGCGCTCAACATTCTTCTGGCGAGCCTCACCCTCATCTTCCTCATCGCTGTGGTGACGCTTCAGCCGTACGCTGTCTTCTCTGGCGCTTCGATCGAAGTCACCGTCCTCATCGCGTTGTTGGTCTGCCTCATCCCGACGACCATCGGCGGCCTCCTCAGTGCCATCGGTATCGCGGGGATCGACCGCCTGCTGCAGAAGAACGTGCTTGCGATGTCCGGCCGCGCCGTCGAAGCGGCCGGTGACGTCGACACGCTGCTCCTCGACAAGACTGGCACCATCACCCTCGGCAATCGTCAGGCCACCGAGTTCCTGCCCGCGCCGGGCGTGGCGATGGAACAGCTGGTGCGTGCCGCTGACCTGGCGAGCCGCGCTGATGAGACTCCGGAGGGACGCTCGATCGTGGCCCTGGCGCGGCGATTCGGCGCTCCGGAGGACGAGGGCGACACGACGTGGACCTTCGTGCCATTCACGGCAGAAACGCGCATGAGTGGGGTCGACAACGCCAAGGACAGCATCCGCAAGGGTGCGGGCGACGCCGTCGCGAAATGGTGTGGACAGGCCAAGCCCGGCGACGGTGTCGTCCCCCAGGGCGTCACGGACCAGGTCGAGGTCATCGCCCGTAGCGGCGGGACGCCCCTCCTCGTTGCGCAGAACCACGTCGTCCTAGGCACGATCCACCTGAAGGACATCGTCAAGCCCGGCATCTCGGAACGATTTGCCGAGTTGCGGAGAATGGGTCTCAGGACGGTGATGATCACGGGTGACAACCCGCTCACCGCTGCGGCGATCGCCGCCGAGGCGGGTGTCGACGACTTTCTCGCCGAGGCGACGCCGGAGAACAAGCTCGATCTCATCCGCCAGGAGCAGGCGGGCGGGAAGCTCGTCGCAATGACCGGTGACGGCACCAACGACGCCCCCGCGCTTGCACAGGCAGATGTCGGCGTCGCCATGAACAGCGGCACACAGGCGGCCAAGGAGGCCGGCAACCTTGTCGATCTCGACAGCGACCCGACCAAGCTGATCGAGATCGTGGAGACAGGCAAGCAGATGCTCATCACCCGCGGAGCGCTGACCACGTTCAGCATCGCCAACGACGTCGCCAAGTACTTCGCGATCATCCCCGCGATGTTCACGGCTTACGTGGCCCTCAAGCCGCTCTCCGTGTTGAACATCATGCATCTGCAGTCGGCACACAGCGCCATCCTCAGCGCGGTGATCTTCAACGCGCTGATCATCATCGCCCTTGTACCGCTCGCACTCCGCGGCGTGCGGTTCCGTGCTGTTGGGGCGAGTTCGCTCTTGCGCCGCAACCTCCTCATCTACGGCGTCGGAGGCGTGATCGCACCGTTCATCGGTATCAAGCTCATCGACGTGATCATCAACGCGTTGCATCTGGTATAGGTGTCATGCATCCACGTAGCTGGCCAAAAGAGCTCCTCATCAGCGTCCGACTCACCGTCGCCCTGGCCGCGATGGTCATCATCTACACATTCGTCATCACCGGGATCTCCCAGATCGCATTCAACAGCAATGCCAATGGCAGCCTCATCACTGTCGATGGGAAGATCGTGGGATCAACGGAGATTGGACAGAGTTGCCCGCACGAGACGCTCGCACCTGACGGGAGCCTGCGCATCACCATCGATACCAGGTACTTCCAGGGAAGGCTCTCGTATACGACGAACCCCAACACCGCAGCCCTGCAACCATGCAACGCGGGGAACTCCGTCGGGAGCAACCTCGGGCCATCCAATCCGCTGCTCCTCGAGACCACAAAGGCGGCCGTGGCGGCATACGCTTCGGCCGGGGTGTCAACGCCCGTTCCGATCGACCTGGTGACCTCCGACTTCACGGGCTTCGACCCCGACATCAGCGAGGCAGCCGCGCTCGCCCAGGTCAACATGGTGGCCAACGCGCGGGGTCTCAGCCCGGCGAAGGTGCGCGCGCTCGTCGAGTCGCAGGTGCAGGGCCGGATCCTCTGGGTGTTCGGGGAGCCGGTCGTCAACGTGCTCCAACTCAACCTGGCGCTCGACGCGCAGGCGGCGAGCCTCGCCGGCTGACCGTGTCCGCGCAGTGAAGCGCGCGCATCATTGGAGAGCATGACCGACACGATCGCTGGGCAGACGGCGCCGGCCGCCGCGACGGCCGCGCTCAAACGCGGGCATCTGCGTGTCTTTCTCGGTGCGACCCCGGGCAGCGGCAAGACCTTCGCCATGCTCCGCGAGGCGCACGACCGGCGCTCCCAGGGCGAGGACGTGGTCGCCGGATACATCGAGACGCACGGGCGCAAGCTCACCGAGCAGGCGATCGGCAGCCTCGAGGTCATTCCCAGGCTGCACATCGAATATCACGGCCGCCTCATGGAGGAGATGGATCTCGACGGGATCCTCGGCAGACATCCGCAGGTCGTGCTCGTCGACGAGCTGGCGCACACCAACGTGCCAGGGCTCCGCCATGCCAAACGGTATCAGGACGTCGAGGAGATCCTTGGCGCGGGCATCGACGTCGTCACCACGGTGAATGTGCAGCACCTCGAATCGGTGAAGGATCTCGCCGAGCACATCACCGGCATACCGGTGCGAGAAACGCTGCCCGATCAGGTTCTTGACAATGCTGACGAGATCCAGTTCATCGACATCTCACCGGAAGCGCTGCGCAAGCGCATGCGTCACGGCAACATCTACGCACCGGAGAAGATCGACACCGCGCTGACGAACTTCTTCCGCCCTGGCAACCTGGCGGCTCTGCGCGAGATCGCCCTCCGCCTGGTTGCGCAGACCGTGGGTCGCGCCCGTGGCGCCGTCCGTCCCGCACCGCAAGACGTGCTCGTCGCGGTCAGTGGCCGCGCGAGCAGTGGCCCGTTGATTCGCCGTGCGAGTCGTCTGGCACGGCGTTTCGGCGGCTTCTGCACGGTGCTCGTTGTGCTCGATCGCCACGATGAAGCGACCGAGCGCGGGCGGGCGAAGTCGCGCGAGCTGGCAGAGCTCCTGCAGTGCGGCTTCATCGAGCGTTCGGGCAAGGTCACCGATTCGGTCATCAGCGTCGCGCGTGAACTGGCAGTGCAACACGTCGTCGTCGGCGAGGCCGCGCACCAGGGCGTGCGCGGCAGGCTGCACCGCGGTCTCGTCGACCGATTGATCGCGGACCTGCCCGACGTCAGCGTTCACGTCGTGGCGCGGCCGTCAGATTCCGCGTCTGGCGCACCCTTCGCAGCGCAGGATCAGCGACCCGACTCGGAGACGCTGCTGCGCGCACTCCACGCATCGGCAAGCCGCGCCGGGCTTCGCACGTACCTCGGGTATGCGCGCGGCTGCGGCACAACGATCGCGATGCTCGATGAAGCAAGCCGGCGACGCCAGCGCGGAACGGATGTGGTGGTCGCCGCGGTGAAGACGGACGGACGCTCACGATGTGAGCTTGCCCTGCAAGGGCTCGAGATACTCGGGGGGCCGAACTCACCAGCGGTACACGGCCATGTCGACGTTGACGCGTTGCTGCGCCGGAACCCCGAGGTCGCGTGCCTCGATGACCTTGCAGCCCTGGATACCATGGGCCGCCCGATCACCGACTCCGTTCCTCGCCTTCTCGCCGCGGGGATGATGCTGATCACCACCCTGCACCTCACCGACATCCGCAGCACCGTGGACGGCATGGGCGCGATGCTCGGCGATCGTCCGGCTCACGTCGTGGATGACGCCTTCCTCGACCTCGTCACCGAGCTCGAGATCGTCGACATCACCCCATCGCTCCTCGACGAGCGCCTCCGGCGTGGAGAGATCGTGCCCGCGAGCGAGGCGGCACAGGCGCGAGCTCGCGCGTTTCGTCCCGAGATGCTCGCCTCGTTGCGCGAGCTGGCGTTCCGGCTGCTCGCCGAGCACACCGATCGCCGTCTGGTCGCGTACATGCGAGACCGTGGCATCGAGGCCCCGTGGGAGGTGAAGCCACGCGTCATGCTGTGCGTCCCTCCTCGACCGGGGATGGAGGACGTGATCGCCGTCACCGCAACTCTGGCGGCGAGGCTCGACGGCAAGATGACCGCCGTCACCGTCAGGGACCGCCAGCGGTCTGCGCAGGAGATGCAGCTGCTCGGCACGTACGCAGCGCTGACGCATCAGGCGGATGGGACGTTCATCACGCTGTACGAGAAGGATCCGGCGACCGCGCTCACGCTGTACGCGCGAAAGATCCTCGCCACCGAGATCGTCGTCACGCGTGGGCGCGGACGACGAGGCACGCTGCGAAAGCTAATCCAGCTCCTCACCGACGTCGACGTGCACGTGCTCCCGAACCCGCACGCGAGCGAGGCCGCCTGACGCTACGCGACGGTTGCGGTCTCGGGGGTCGCCACGGTTTCTGCCGGTGCCGCGGGCAGAGTGAACGCCAGGACGGCGCCGCCGCCCGGCTCCGGATCGTCGAGCCAGACTCGCCCGGCGTGTGCCTCGATGATGCCGCTGACGATCGAGAGTCCCAAACCGGTTCCCTCGGAGCTCGACTGCTCATCGCGGACGAAACGCTCGAAGATCCTGTCGCGCATGTCCGCGGGCACACCCGGACCGTGATCGATGACTCTCGTCACGACGGTGCCGCGAACCCCCGGTGCCACATGGATCTCGATCGGTGTTCCGGCCGGCGCATAGCGATCCGCGTTCACCAGGAGGTTGTCGAGCACCTGACCGAGGCGATCCCAGTCGGCGACCGCCTCGACCCATCCGGTTTCGATGACCACGTTCACCTGGCGTTGCGGTCGCGTGGTCCGGAGACGTTCGGCGGCGGCTTCCGCTGCGGCCCCGACGTCAGTCGGTTCGAGGCGCAGCTCGAGGGCGTGCCCTTCGATGCGGGCCAGGTCGAGCATGTCACCGACGAGGCGATCCAGCCGGCGCGACTGCGTCACGATCCCGGTGAGGCCGTCATGCACTGCCGTCGAAATGTCGGTGCGCGCAAGCAACACCGTCGCCCCGGTGAGGATGCTCGCGAGGGGCGTGCGCAGCTCGTGGCTGACGTTCTGCAGCAGCTCGCGGCGGATGCGGTCCGCATCGCGCAGCGCAGAAACCTGTTGCTGTATCTGGGCGAGACGGACCGCGGTCTTCGCGGCCGCCGCTTGTTCCCGATACAGGCGCTCAAGCTCGATGTTCGCTTCTCGCATCGTGCGTGAGAGTGCCCGCTCGGCAATCGTCGCGTGCCGGCGTTGTGCCGCCACGCCGCCCACTGCTCCCGCTGTGGCGAAGAAGATGACCAGGTAGATGACGTCGCCCGGGTTCGCCAGGCTCAGGCTGTTGATCGGCGGGACGAAGAAGTAGTCGGCGAGCACCGACGATAACGCGGCGGCGATGAGCGCCGGGATCAGCCCGGTCAGCAGCCCCAGCGAGACGACGATGCCGAGGTAGAGAAAGACATACGCACGCGCATCGGCGGTGGGGAGTCTGTCGAGTGCAAGCGTCAGCAGCGGCGGTGCAACCAGCGCCACGGCGGCTCCGATGAAGAGCACTCGATCGATGGGCGGCCGAGTCATTCGGATGAGCCTACGTGTGCGGTCATCTGTCCCGCAGGTGCTGGTTCAGCGCGTCCACAAGGCGTGACGCAGAGGCCTGCAGCCCGTTGCGCGCCATCAGCGTATTGAGCGCTTCCGGGTCGATGGGATAATGCTCGCGCCGTCCCTGGGGCAGGGCGATGTCGAGGTCCTGCACCGGCGGAACGACTTGCAGCGCTCGCGTGAGGTAGTCGCGGTTGGCGTCGCTGAGACGCCCCGCGGCAATGAGCGCCTCGATGCTGCCGTGCTCGCGCACCATCGATGCGGCCGCGACGGCGCCGACACCCTTCAGTCCCGGGAGACCGTCCGATGGATCACCGCGGAGCATCGCGAACGCCGCGTAGCTGCGGCCGGGAATCGAGTACTTGTGATTCACCACCGCCTCGTCGACGATGTCCCAGCCACCTTTCTCGGGGTACAGCACCGCGACACGCGGATCTTCGATCAACGCGAAAAGGTCGCGATCGCCACTGATGATCTCGACGGTGCCCTGTGCCTTTGCGGTCCACGTGGCGATGACGTCCTCGGCCTCGTAGTCGGGAAGGCCGGCCGAGTCGATGCCAATTGCTGCGAGGAATGCGTCGATGACCGGCATCTGCGGAATGAGGCCCGGCGGAATCGGTTCCGCAACGCGTTGCGCTTTGTAGCTGGGGATCAAGGCCACACGCCAGTCCGGTCGCCAGTTGGCGTCGCCGGCCACGGCAAGGTGTCTGGGGTCGCGGGTCCCAAGCATGCGGGTGAGCGTCTCGAAGAACCCCCGCACCGCATTGACGGTCCGACCGTCCGGCGAGCGGACGGATTTGGGAACGCCGTAGTACGCGCGAAAGATGAGGCTGGACCCGTCGATGAACATCCAGTCGCACGACATCGGCCCATCCTACGTGCCCGTGGCAGGGCGAAAACGGTAGCCTCGGGCCCGTGGCCTCCCTCGACGTCCCGACCCTGATCGACGAGATTGTCAGCCGGCTGCACGCTGCGTACATCTTTCCCGACCGAGCCGCAGAAGCGGAGCGCCTGCTGCGAGCCAACCTCGCTGAAGGGAAGTATCCGGAGCCCGTCAGCGAGGAGCTGTGCCAGGTCATCAACGAGGACCTGTTCGCGGCCAGTGTGGACAAGCACTTGCGCCTGATCTGGCACCAGGCCAACGAGGACACTGGCGAGAGCCCGCAGAGCGACGAGGAGTTGATCGCCGCGCTGCGCGAGATGTTCCGCGTGGAGAACTACGGCATCCGCCGGGTCGAACGGCTGGGCGGGAACGTCGGCCTCATCGCACTGACGATCATTCCCGAGGCTTCGACGGCCGGCGACCCCTTCGCCGCAGCGATGCGCCTCGTCCAGCACACGAACGGACTGATCCTCGACCTCCGGCCCACGCTCGGCGGAGCCCCGGACGGCGTTGCGCTTCTCGCCAGCTTCTTCTTCTCCGACGGCGAGGTCCAGCTCAGCGACATCATCGAGGGTCCGAACGGTCCGGCCCGGCAGTTCTGGACGTCGGGGTATCTCTCGGGGCCGCGCTACCTCGACCGGCCCGTGTACGTGCTCGTCAGCGGCAAGACCTTCTCCGGTGGCGAGGCGCTTGCGTACGACCTGCAGGCGCTGGGGCGCGTGACAGTCGTCGGCGAGGTCACCCGCGGTGGCGCTCATCCGTCGACCGTCGTCTCGCTCGGTGACAACGTCGAGTTGCGGCTGCCAATCGCGAGAAGCGTCAGCCCCATTACCGGCACGAACTGGGAGGGCGTCGGGGTCACGCCGGACGTCGCTGTCGCTGCCGACGCAGCGCTGCAGACGGCCCACATGGCGATCCTCGACCAGCTGCTGGCCGGTGGCGATATCCCGGCCGCCGTCCGCGAGGAAGCGAAGCAGGCTCGGGGCTAGGCGGAAATCGTCAGGCCGGCGGAGCCTCGGGCTCCCCGGGAGCGGGCGGAGCCGCGGGTGCCGGCGGTGCCTGGCCTGCGACGGGCGGTGGGAGCGGACCCTCACCGTCGACCGGCGGTGGCCACTGTGGCGGCCCCGACGGCGGACCTCCCGACTGGAGCTTGTCCACCCCCTGCTGCACAGCCTGCTGTGCCTGCTGAGCCGCTTTCTTCACGTCGTCGAGGAAACCCATGGTCGACAGAATAGGAGGTGCAAGATGATCGCGCATGGCTGAGCCCCTCCCCGAGCTGATCGTGGCTGACGCCGCAGCCTGGCGAGACTGGCTTCGGATCAACCACGCGAACCTCGCCGGAGTGCGGCTCGTGCTGGCGAAGAAAGGGACGACGGAGCCGACCAGCCTCACCTACGACGATGCGCTCGACGAAGCCCTCTCGCACGGGTGGATCGACGGGCAGACCGGCCGTCGCGACGACGCCACGTTCCGCCGGATGTTCACGCCGCGCCGAGCTCGGAGCGGATGGTCCGCCCGCAACGTGATGATCATCGATCGGCTGCGGAGCGAGGGTCGGATGCACCCCGCCGGCGAGGCGGAGGTGGCTCGGGCCCAAGCTGACGGCCGGTGGGACGCTGCGTATGCGGGACAGGCGACGATCGAGATTCCGGAGGATCTCGCTGCGGCTCTCCGGGCGAACCCGCTCGCGCAGGCGATGTTCGATGCCCTCAACAGCCAGAACCGCTACGCGATCCTGTACCGGACCTCAATTGCCAAACGGGCGGCGACGCGCGCCCGGAAGATCGAACAGTTCGTCGCCATGCTCTCGCGCGGCGAGACGATCCACCCGCAGAAGCAATCCGCCCCTGGGAGGAAAGGACCGGCCGGCTAGGAGTACGACATCTCCGGCGTCATCGAGGGCGCCTGAAGCTCCGGCTGCGGTGTCACCTTCAACCGGAGAATGCTGGCCCGTTGCAGCGCCACCGCAGGCAGCAGCGCAGCGAAGGCGAACCCCGACTCACCCGCCAGCGGGGATCCGACCACGTCGGAAACCCGGTAAAGGATCGTGATCGCGAGCACTAGCGCGATCATCAGCGTGTGCTTGGCGAGGAATCGCGATGCGCTCGCAAGGAACCGCGAGTGCTTTGCAGCATCTGCGATGTGAAGTTCCCCGTATAGCCCCCCGACCATATGGGCATGGTAGGCCGATCGCGACAAAGATGTCAAACGTTTCGTTACACCTAGTGCGACGGTCCGCGACCACGGGACCCCCGCGCAGCTGTATGTCGGTTGTTCGGCAGGCGGCAATCCCAGCTACACTGAAATGGAGGTGGGCTTTCCAGTGATGGGACGGACCAGTGTGTGAAGGGTGGATATGCAACTGAGATCGCGAGTGCGTCGCTGGCTCGCGTGCGTTGGATGCGCCCTGGTCGTGCCCGCGTTCGCATCGACGGGCGTAGCGGCTGCCGGCGCTCCGGCGCCGATCTCGGCGGCCGCCTCCTCGCAGCACATGACCCCTTTCGCCCCGCAGACGACGAAGGACCGTGCCAAGACCGGGCGGCATCCCATCAAGCGCGGAGGCAAGGAGCCGCTGACCCTGGTCGCGCGCACCACATCGGCCGGCGCGGTCCTCGGTGGTCAGCGGTCAGCGCCATCCTCGTCGACGCGGCGGAACTCATCCCTGAGCTCACCCATTCCGACGGAAGTGCCCGATGACCTCGCGTCGTTCCCCGGGACGTCGCAGGCCAGTGCGATCCATACGTTCGGCCCTGACCAGGAGGTGACTCCGCCGAACGAGGACATCGCTGTCGGCCCAACTGACGTCGTTGAGGTCGTCAACTCGACCGTCTACATCTTCAGCAGGACCGGAGCCATCCTGGGGTCCGACGATCTCAACGTGTTTATGGACGTTCTGCCCGGCTACCACAGCAGCGACCCTCGGGTCATGTACGACGGCAACCTCGACGACGGCGGGCCGCCGCGCTTCTGGATCACCGTCAGCGAGGTCCCCAACTCCTTCTCGGGGTGCCCGCCCGCTGCGGGCGTGCTGATCGCAGTGTCGCCATCGTCCAGTCCACTGCCATTCGCGGACTGGCTGGTGTACGAGCTGCCGATCGGCCTGGACAACCCGGGGACGAGTTTCGGCGATCAGCCCGGGCTGAGCGTGGGAGCGTCGAACGTGACGGTCACGTTCGATGACTTCGACTGCAATCTCAACTTTCTTGGCAGCGAGATCGACATCATCCAGAAGACTGATCTGATCACGGACTCCGGGATAACGCCGATCTTCTTTTTCTACGACGGTCCGTTCGCGCCACAACCGGTGCAGATCTCCGATGAGCCCGAGCTGCTGAGCGCCCCCGTGTACGTCGTGACCAACGAATCCGACTGCGGAACAGTCGCATGCACGAACCCCGACGTCGAGTTGGACGTCATCACCGGGAACCCCGAGGCAGACAACGTCCAGTTGACAGCGGCGTACGAGGCGATGTCGCCGACGGCGGTGGACAACAGCACTGGCTTCCTGCCCCCCGCCCAGCAGGAGGGCACATCGGTGACGTTGCAGACCAACGACGACCGGTTCCTCAACGCCGTGATGGAAATGAATGGAGAGATATGGGCCGCCGACGGAACGACTTGCATTCCGCCCGGCGATACCGTGGAGAGAGCCTGCCTCGACTTTGTGGAGATCGCCAATGGGGTCTCTCAGCTCAACAACGTCGGGATTGCCGGCGCGTCGCTCTACTACCCCGCCGTTGGCGTCGATGACTTCGGGAACATGTTCACCGTCTTTGACGAATCGTCGAGCACGATGTATCCCACCATCCTCGATGCGACAAGCGAGTTCGGGTACCCACCGACGCTCAGCAGTTTTCAGACGCTGCACACGAGCTCGACGTACTACGACGGGAACGATCTCTTTGCGGGCGCGTGTGACACTGAGGGATGCCGGTGGGGCGATTACTCAGGCGTAGCGCAGGATCCTTCGAATCCCAACGACGTATGGGTGGTCTCCGGCGCTGCCGACGGTGTCGTGGAAGGCGCTTGCACAACGATCCATGCCTGCTGGAACACCGATATCTCACAGCTCACCGTGTCGGCGCCGGCCATCACCGCGGTAAGCCCCGCGATCGGTCCTGTGGTGGGAGGGCAGAAGGTCACGGTCACTGGACTTGATTTCGGCTCAGAGACGACCTTCACGTTCAATGGATCTCCACTCACTGTCAGCAACCTGACCCCGACCTCCTTCACCTTCGTCACGCCGCCGAGCGCTCCCTCGGGCGGGTCGGAGCAGATACAGGCGACCAACGCTTTTGGCTCGAGCACCGAGGGCATGTTCACGTCCTATCTGTACGAACCCCTGGCGAACTTCGTACCGGTGACACCGTTCCGAATCTACGACTCGCGCTCGGACATCTACGGTCCGCTCGGACCGGGTGAGACCCGGAACCTGTTGCTCGGCAACCTTTCGGCTATCCCATACAACGCCACGGCCGTCGTCCTCAACGTCACTGCCATCAACGGGTCAGCGGCAAGCTACCTCACCCTCTTTCCCGACTACCCCGAGGGCACGCCCCGGCCCAATGCATCGAACCTGAACTTCCCGGCCCACACAGTTATCGCGAACCTGGTCACCGTGGATCTGGGTCTGGGCAGCGCGCTGAATATCTTCAACGACGTCGGCTCAGTCAACGTCGCTGTGGACGTCGAAGGCTGGTTCGTGCCGCAGCCGTCGAGTGACCTTGACGGCCTCTTCCATCCCGTGGCACCGGTTCGCGTCTGTGACACGCGTCCTGGCTCACCGACACCTGCATGCGCAGGTCGCACGGTCGCTGCCGGAGTCCCCTTGATCGTCAATGTAACGGGCGGAAACAACGGGATCCCAGGCGACGGTACCGCCTCCGCGGCTGTCCTCAACATCACCGGTGTCGATGGAACGGCCGGCACATTCATCAGCGTGTTTCCCACATCGTCGAATGGCACGTGCGCGTACAGCGGCTCCAATCAGCCGAAGATCTCAACCCTGAACCTCGTCGCCGGTGCGGTACAGGCGAACCGGGTGATGGTCGAACTGGGACCTGCGACGACGGGTGGCGCCGACACGTCGGTTTGCGTGTATTCAGCGCTCGGAAAAATCAATGTGCTGCTTGACGTCAACGGCTGGTTCGGCAGCGCGACGGCGACGAGCGCCACGCCCGGATATCAGTACCAGGCCATCGGGCCGATCAGAATCTGCGACACGCGAGTAGCGTCCCTCGCGTGTACCGCCGGTGCGATCGCCGGCGACGCTAATCGACTGGTCACTGCGGCCGGAGCGGGTGGGGTGCCGGCGGTCGATTCCGGTACTCCGGCCGTCGCGATCATCGCGAACCTCACGGCGATTCAACCCTCGAAAACGACATACCTGACGCTGTTTCCGGCAAGCCTGCCGGCGAAACCGGTGGTGTCGGATATCAACGCCAACGCGGGAGCGACGCTCCCCAATCTTGCCGTCGTGGAACTGGGCGTACAGGGCAGCGCCCGCGCGGGTGAGGTGAATCTCTTCAATAGCGTCGGCAGTGTCAACGCCATCCTCGACCTCGAGGGCTGGTTCCAGTAACGACTGGCTACACTGCGGCGATGGCGGCAGTGTTGGGCGTGGTCGGCGCGTGACCGGGTTCGTCACGTGCGTCGACTATCACACCGCCGGCGAACCGTTTCGCATCGTCACATCGCCCATTCCCAAGCTATCCGGTGCCACCGTCGCGGATCGCCGAGAGAGCGCCGGCAACCAGGAGGAGGTGGACGCCATCCGTCGCCTCCTCTGTCACGAGCCGCGTGGTCATGCCGACATGTACGGCTGCTTTCAAGTCCCGCCGAACGACTCGGGAGCACAGCTTGGCGTGCTCTTCTGGCACAAGGACGGATACTCCACGGCCTGCGGTCACGGAACGATCGCGCTCGGTGTCTGGGCCGTGCACTCGGGACTGGTGCGCGCCGACGCTGATGGAGAGAGCAACGTTGTCGTCGACGTCCCATCCGGGCGTGTGACTGCACGAGTCCTCAGCAAGGGTGGCGTGGTGCGGTCGGTGGCGTTTCACAACGTCCCGTCCTATGTGCTGACGGCGTCCTTGCCCGTCAACACGTATCGCGGCGCGACTGACGTGACCCTTGTCTACGGCGGCGCGATCTACGCGACAGTTTCGGCGTCGGCATTCGGCCTGTCGGTCGTCCCTGAAGACCTGGGTGAGCTGATCCGCGTTGGTCGCGAGATCAAGCAGCAGATCGATTGCGCGGCTCTCGCGAGCCACCCTGATGATTCGCGCTTGTCCGGGCTGTACGGAACGATTTTCTACGACGATCTCGGTCGCAGTGGCGGCGCTTTGCATCAGCGCAACGTCACGGTATTCGCCGATGGTGAAGTCGACCGCTCGCCGTGTGGTTCGGGAACAGCCGGTCGCCTCGCGCAGCTGGTCACGGACGGGCAGCTCGACGTCGGCGACGAACTCATCCATGAGTCGATCATCGGCACGACGTTTCGCGCGCGAGCCGTCGAGCGGTTGATCGTGCATGATCGCAACGCGATCGTGCCCGAGGTAGAGGGCATGGCCTACCGGACCGGTGAGCACCGCTTCGGGCTCGATCCCGAGGATCCACTCGGCACCGGGTTCGTGCTGCGCTAACCGTCCGGTCGCGTGGGGCGCCGGTTCGCGACGCCTCGGCGCACCGATGGCTATTCTTGTCGCACCGAACGCGTCAGATCGATTGAGGGGTGTCCATGATCCGCCGCCATCTTCGCGTCGCACTCGTGACAAGCACGGTGCTCGTCGTCGGAGCGCCGGCATTCGGCGCGCAGGCCGCATCTGCCTCGACCTCGACACCCGGCTGTTCCTCGGGTGCGCACAGCCTCGCCCCGATAGGCTCGCATCTGTACCCGGATACGGGGAACGGCGGATACACCAGCGTCCACACCGACATCCACATGGTCTACGACGCCGTCAGTGACATGTTCCTACCGGGCAACCATGTCGCGCTGACGGACCGGTCGACACAGTGCCTCACGGATTTCAGCCTCGATTTCGAGCGTCAGTCCGCCAATCACGTCGCGGGTCCTGACCTCAGCGTCAACTCGATCACCGTGAACGGTCTCCCGGCGGCGTACACGTTTGTCCAGCCGACGTATCCCGGTGACCCGCACGGGCAGAACGATCCCAACCCCGCGGCACACGAGGCGTCCGAGTTCAACCCGGTCGGCGGACCAGACCACAACCCGCTGCCGCCGGCATGCTCGCCCGAATTGAACTCGACCAATCCGGCGCATGAAGATTCGCAGGACGGTGCGCAATGTCCCGCGAACAAGCTGGTTATCACGCCCGCGGCGCCGATCAGGAAAGGCTCGACCTTCACGGTGGTCGTGAACTACACGGGCCGTCCGGGCGTGCACAACGACGGCGATGGAACGACCGAGGGATGGTTCCGTTCACCCGATGGCGGATTCGTGACCACCGAGCCGGTGGCCAGCGAGGACTGGATGCCGCTGAATGACTACCCGACCGCGAAGCCCACGTACGACTTCCACGACACGGTCAACGCGGGAAAGACCGTGCTCTGCAACGGGATGCTGCTCTCGACGCGTCACAACGCGCCCAACGCTGAGTTCCCGCACGGGTCGGTGACGTGGCACTGGGAGCAAACCGCACCGATCGCCAGCTACCTCGTCGAGAACAGCGTCGGCAACTACACGCTGACGAAGCGCGTCACTGACAACGGCATCACGTACTACGAGGCGCAGGACACTGCAATCCCTGCGAAGCAGCAACAGACGAACCTCGCGATCATGCAGCAGCAGCAGAACATCACCCAGTTCGAGAGCCTGTTCAACGGCACGTATCCCTTCACGTCGGACGGTGTCGCCATCGGCACGCCGGACGCCAGCTTCGCCGAGGAGATGGAGACGATGATCACGTTTCCCGGCGGCGAGATCGATCTCGACACGCTGTATCACGAGAACATGCATCAGTGGTGGGGCGACAACGTCACCGAGGGCGGGTACCAGATGACGTTCTACAAAGAGGGTTTTGCGACTCTCGGCGAGTTCCTGTTCTCCGCGCGTACTGCTGAGACGGCAGCCGGCGGCCCTGGTACCGCATCGGGTGAGGCGGCGTTCCAGCGAGAGCTGGTGAAGATCTTCAATGAGAACTACGCGAGCGGCGGGAGCTTCTGGACGGGAGCCCCGTCCAACCCGACGCCGTTCAGCCTCTTCGACGGCGATGCGACGTACACGCGTCCGGGCATCGCGTACATCGCATTGCGCCAGATCCTCGGCTCGACCAACTTCACGCAGGCCATGTACCAGCTCCAGCGCGATTACGGCGGCAGCAGCATCACCGAGCCGCAGCTCGAGGCGGCGTTCCACCAGTGGCTGCCGAATCCGAGCGGAGCGTGCAACGCGCGGTTGACGCAGTTCTTCCATGACTGGTTCGACACCGCATACACCGCGGGCGGCGGAGCGAACAAGCCGCAGATCACCGGTCCCGGCTTGTCGGGTCCCGATTTCTACAACGCGAATGGAGGCTGCGCCTGACCTGAGCGCGCGTCAGGGAGGCGGTTCAACGATGGCAACGCCATCGGTGATGTGAATGCGCCATCCATCCTCGTGCACCGTGCGATGGTGCGTCCGGCAGAGCAGGACGAGATTGTCCAGCTCGGTGGGCCCGTCGTCACGCCAGAAGATGATGTGGTGGCCGTCGGTCCAGCGCGGGGGTTTGTCGCA
>DATDID010000025.1:0-7736 GCA_036521195.1 Candidatus Dormiibacterota bacterium | reverse complement strand
GCCGCGGTCAGCGCGATCCGTGCAGCGGCGCTGTCTGTCGATTGCGCCAGTTCGAGCCGGACTCGTTGCAATTCGGCCTCCAACTCCTCGATCCGCCGGCGCGCGGCATCCAACGCATCGTTGAGCCTGCCCACCTCGTCGCGGGAGCCCTTCACACGAGCCATAGTCGCTCCCGCGTCACATCCATATCCTGGTGCATCGAAAGGAGATGGTATGCGGGGCGCGCGCTATCCGCCTCCACTTAGTATGCTCGAACTCGGGTGAGGCGCCAGCCAGTTCGATTCCATTGGAGATTCCGACCATGACCGTCGTCGCCCAGGGGAGCGGGCGTCTCGAGGCGATCGCCCGGCCGAGGAGCGTTTTTCAGCGGACTCTCAACCTCACCCGTGAGCTCGCGATCACGCAGTTCAAGTTGAAGTACACAGGATCCGCGCTCGGATACGTGTGGTCGCTGGTGAAACCGCTGATGCTCTTCGGGATCATGTACCTCGTTTTCAGCGTGCTCTTGAAGACGGGCGGCAGCGACCCGGACTTCCCCGTCGAGCTGCTCTTCGGGATCGTCATCTGGACGTTCTTCGTCGAGTCCACGACCCTCGCTATGAACGCGATCGCCGGTGCCGGCGAGCTCATCCGCAAGGCGTACTTCCCTCGCTGGATACTCGTTGTCTCGTCAACGGCAAGCGCCGCGTTGTCATTCGTCATCAACACGCTGCTCGTTGTCGTTGTGACAGCGCTCATCGGTAAGCTGCACCTGTCGGTTTCGAGCCTGCTCGCGCCGCTGTACTACATCGAGCTCATCGTGCTCGTGCTCGGGCTCTCACTCATACTCTCCGCACTGTTTGTCTTCTTCAGAGACCTCGGGCATATCTGGGAGATCGCCTCGCTCGTCCTCTTCTACGGATCGGCCGTCATCTACCCCTTCGTCCGGGTACCGAGCTACCTGCGCCACATCGCAGGGCTGAACCCGGTCCTGCAGATCGTGCAGGATGTCCGACATTCGTTGGTGGATGCCGCCAACCCGTTGATCCCGTCGATGTTCACATCCATCGGATGGTTCGTGGTCATTCCGATTCTGATCACGTTCGTCGTGCTGGGTATCGGGTTTCTCGTCTTCAACCGGCTCACGCCGAAGTTCGCAGAGGCGCTGTGAACCCTGTCGTCCAGGTCTCGCATCTGAGCAAGCGATTCCGCCTCCCGCTCGACAAGAGCTCGACACTCAAATACCGGGTGACGCACTGGCGAAGCACATCGCGATATCGCGACCTGAACGCGTTGCGCGACGTCTCGTTCGAGATTCCCCAGGGCCAGTTTCTCGGCATCGCAGGGCCGAACGGCTGCGGGAAGAGCACGTTGCTGAAAATCCTCTGCGGCATCTACAAGCCGAGCGAAGGCAGCGCCGTCGTGAATGGCGAACTCTCCGCATTCCTCGAGCTCGGCGTCGGATTCAATCCCGAGCTCACGGCACGTGAAAACATCTTTCTCGGAGGCGCGCTGCTCGGCCTGACGCGAGCGCAGCTGCGGGACAAGATCGATGAGGTGCTGGCCTTCGCCGAGCTGCAGGACTTTGCGGAACAGAAGCTGAAGAACTTCTCTTCCGGGATGCAGGTCCGGCTCGCCTTCACCGTCGCGATCCTTGCTCGCACCGACCTGCTGATCATGGACGAAGTGCTCGCCGTCGGCGACGCGAGCTTCCAGGAGAAGTGCTTCGACACGTTCAACACGTACAAACGCGAGGGAAAGACGATCGTCCTCGTGAGTCACGACCTCGCTGCTCTCGATGAATACTGCGATCGGGTGCTGCTCTTCAATCACGGAGTCGTCATCGCGGACGGCCCGGCGAAAGAGGTCACCTCGGCATATCACCGCATGGTTGCCGAGCATTCGATGGCGACCGCACTGGAGAGTTCGGCGCAGTCGCGCAAGAGCGATCCGGCTCAGGACAGCGCGAAGGTCCAGGTCATGTCGGTCGCGCTGCGCGACGAGGCGGGACAGGCGTCACGGAGCTTCGGCACGGGGGACAGGATGACCCTCGACATCCAGCTGTTGGTCCACGAGGACGTCGGCCATTTCGTTTGCGGCGTATCGATCCGGCGCGGTGATGGTTTGATCGTCGCGGGCACGAACACGCTCCTCGACGATGTCACGGTGTCGGGCGAACGCCCGGGGCAGGTGATATCGGTCCGGTACGACATCGATTCGCTGCCACTGCTCGCCGGCGGATACACCGTGCAGGTCTCCGCGCACGACATCGCCGACTCCGTCATGTACGACTTCAGCGACCCGGCGGCGAGCTTTCACATCGAGAGCAGCGGCGGCCACGTCGGACTGCTGGAGATGCACGGTCGCTGGCAGGTCGAGCCCGAGGCCGACGTGCCGGCCGGCAGCACCGCCGGCCAGTCCGCGCGGTAGGGAGAGCACTGATCGGCGCCGGCCGATCGGCGGGGGCTCGCCGGCGCAGCATCTGGACCCCTCTCTGTGTCGTCGGGGCGATGGCGCTCGCCTTCGTGGTTCGTCTGGTGCTCGGCCTGCGCACGCCGCTGGACCCACAGGAGGCGACGCTCGGTCTTACTGCGCTCCATATCGTCCACGGTCAGCTGACCCTGATGGACCCGGACGCGCAGTACGTAGGGGCTCTCGACGCCTATGTCATTGCGCCGTTCGTTGCGGTGTTCGGAGCGGGTCTCACCGCGATTCGGATCGGCCTCGCGTTCGTCGGCGCGCTCACGGCGCTGACCGCGTACTGGTTCGGACGCATCGCGCTGCGCCGTGCGAGCGACGCCGTCGTCGCCGCGTGCGTCGTCGCGGTCTTTCCCGTCTTCGCGGCGTACTGGTCGACACGCCTGCACCCTGGCGGAGCGGAACTCCTGCTTCTCGAGACGATCTGCTTTGCGGTTGCGGCGCGCATCGGCTGGGGACGGGGGAACCGGCTGCGCTGGTGGGTGCTCCTCGGGTTCGCTGCCGGCCTCGCCGTCTGGTCGGATCCGATCTTTCTCGGCATCGTGGTCGCGATTGCCGTGGGTCTCCTGCTCCGCGCCCCGCGTATCGGGTGGCCGAACGTGAGCCGCGGCGCGTCTGCCGGGCTCATCGCGTGGGTCGCCGGCATCCTGCCGTGGCTCGTCTACAACGTCCCGAACGGGTTCCCCAGCCTGCACTCGATACCGAGAAGCGGCGCCGGCATCGGGACCGGGATCCGCAACCTCCTCAGCGACCAGCTACCGGTGCTCTTCGGAGGCGCAAGCAGCTGCGGGCATCCGGTCCTTCCCACAGTGATCACGGACGGCGCATTCGCCGCAGTCCTGCTCGCGCTCCTCTGGAGCCGGTGGCTCACGCTGCGATACCTGGTAGCCGGACACTGGACGGGGCTGTCGTATCTCGACCTTGTCCTCCTGGTCATCCCAGGGACCCTGGCCGGGGTGGTGCTCACAGGCGTCAACGCGAACCCGTGCGCCGCCCAGACGCTGCTGCCGATCGCCGTCCCGCTCGCGCTGGGAGTGGCGGCGATCCTCGTCGAGCGGGCCCGCTGGCGTCCCCTCGCGCTCGGCCTGGCCGCGGTGTGGCTCGTCGTCAGCGTCATCGCATCTGCCGGAACGCTCCCCGACTCCGCCACGTCCACCGCGTCCGGGACCGCCATCCCCGTCAACCTCGGCCCGGGCGTCACGCTCCTGGAGCAGCACCACCCGGCGGCGATCTGGGCGGAGTACTCGCTGTCGCGGCTGCTTTCGTACGACAGCGGCGACACGCTCCCGATCGCGGAATACGGCGGAACCGTCGGCTTCCTCGCGCGCCAGCAGCAGGTCGAAACAGCGCTCGATCCGGCGTGGGTGTTCGTGTCCGGCGATCCGCACATCGCGGCGTTCCTGGCCGCATGCCGGACGCACTCCATCGCGTACAGCGTGGCGACCGGTGGTGGCCTCGTCCTCTACAGCAACCTGTCGGGACCGCTCGAGCCCATCGATGTCTTCAGCGGCACCGAGGCCCGCACCTCCTGAGTCAGATCGGCGCGCCGGTGACGAAGAACAGCAGGTGCGCCGGGACCACACCCATGACCACGCTGATGATCAGGACATAGAGCATAGCCGTCGCCGGTTGATTGGCGCGAATCCTCGCGAAGTGGCGCGTCAGGAGGGCGACGCCGGTGGTGAAGACGATGCCAGAGCCCACCACGAGCAGCCAGAACGGAATCGCGTCACCGGACCAGAGCAGCTCGCCGCGCACGCCCGACGCCGACGTGAGGATGACCAGCACGATCACGAGCGCCTGGAACGCCACGGCGGCGAAGACGATGTCGATCGCGCGGCGCAGCGGCCGGAACGAGAGATTGGGTGCGACCAAGTACCAGTGCCCGAGCAGCATCCCGGCCAGTGCGCTTCCTGAGACAAATGCAGCAGGCACGAACGCGACCACCGCCGGGCCCACACCACCCAGCGCGGGACCAAACGCCGCGGCAGCCTTGGCGATCGCCATCGCGCCGACGGCGATGGTGACGAGGCCGACGACGCGACGAGCGATGTCGGTCATCACCGCGCAGAAGAAGGCGTAGGCGAGGAGCGCAACGGTGAACGCGATCGACCAGTGGAGCAGGTCCGCCTGCGACCCGGGTGGTAGCGGCGCGCCGAGCAGTGCGCTGTCGGGCGGCAGCAGCGCCTCGATGAGCACCGCGATCGCCATAACGCCGGCGCAGATTGCCGCCGTGGTCCCGACGAAGCCGCGGCCGACCTTGCCGAGGATGTCCACGACATAGGCCGCAACCGTGGTGCCGGCGGCGATCTCCGCGACCACGACGACGGTGGCGATCGGCGCGAGCGCGGGCAAGGAGAGATCCGGCACGGCTCGATCCTACGTTTGTGGGGGGAGCTGTCAGTCGTGCGGGAGGCGGCGGGCCAGACGCTGCATCGCGTGGTAGAGGCTGGCGAGCAGATCGTGCCGCAGCGTTCCCCGCGGCGCTGCCTTGAGGCCGAGGTCGTCCGCGCGCCGTGCGATCCGCGCTGCGGGCCGCTCGCTCCAGCCCGCGCGGCTCTCGAGCTGCTCGAGACGCTGCTTGAGCTCACCGATCTCGCGCATCTGCTCCATGACGAGAGCGTTGCGTTCCTCGAGTTCGAAGTGCATCCGTGAGTACGCACGGTCGTAGTCGGCAACGACCCGGTGGATCGGCGCCGACGACCGGCGATACCGCGCCGCCCAGGCGACGATGTAGGAGGCGTCGTAGTCGACGTCACGGATGAAACCGTGCCGTGCGAACCGCTCGGTCCAGTACTCCTGCGGGTGGATGTTCGTGTGCGTGGGATCGCGGTAGTGCATCGGCGTCGACGACACGATCAGGTTGTCGGTGAAGGTGCAGAGATTGGCGATCGCCTTGTCGGCGTCCTGCGGCGTGAGATGCTCGAGGACCTCGAGGCAGGTGATGAGGTCGTAGCGCCGCTGCAGCGGCTCGGTGATCGACCCGAGGGTGAGGTGGCCGCGCATGTCGTCGCGTGCACGGGCGATCGCGAACTCGCTGAAGTCGATGCCATCCGCATCGACGCCCCGGTCGCGAAGCGCCTCGACGAGCAGGCCGATCGCACAGCCGGCATCGAGCGTGGTCTTCGGCGCGAAGTCGGCGATCAGGCGGTCGGCGACCCCTCCGAAGAAGGCCTGCCACTGGGCGTTGTGCTCGTAGACGATGTGGTCGGCCGAGTAGTCGGCGTAGTACGCATCGCCGTAGTCGGCCGCGCGGGCCGTATTCACTCCGATCTCCACTCCCGGGGGATGCTAGCACCGCTCGCACAAGCGGATGGACGGCGGGTGACGGTTTCGCACACGTGGTTCGAATGCAATTTGGCTCTGCTAGGTTGATGTCCGTGCCTGACCAGCGCTCGCTGTTGCGCGGCCGCCTGGCCTCCGTGATCGACGGGGTCGCCGACGTCGCAGCGCAACTCGCCCCACCCGCGGCCCGTCCGGCCGCACCGCCTCCACCTCCGGCTCCGCCGGGGCGCGCGTGGACGCTCGCCCTCGCCATGGAGCCGATCTCGACCCTGCCGATCGAGAGTGCCACTGCTCCAGGGTCGGCGCCTCCGGGACCGCCGGAGCCCGAGGCAGGGGGTCCGTACGACCCACCATCGCACCATCGCTTCCCCACCGCGATCGTCGGCTCGGGACTGGTCGGACTGATCGTCATTGCCGCGGTCGGCCTCCGGCTGACGCCCGCTCCCGCGCGACCGGCGCCCGCGCGCGTCAGCAACCCTGTCGCGCTCACGGCCGTCCGGCCCGTCGCCGCGCCTGCCCACGTCGGGGGATCAGTTCCGGCGACGCAGGTGTCGTTTCCCGCCGGGACCGCGACGGTTTCCATCGAGGTCGACGCAGCCGCCGATGCGCGCCAGGCGCCTGTCGAGATCATGGTCAGCGTCGGGCAGCCGGCCACGACGATGATCGACAACAACTACATCCTCGATGCGTCCGGCGCAACGCTGATCCCGCTCAGCCCACCGTCCGGCGGCTTTCCAGCGGGCGACTACACCGTGACGATCAGCGGCAGCAGCAGCGGCAACACCCTCGGCACGACGACGTTCGAAGTCCGCTGACCGCTTCGGTCAGTGAGCGACCGGCAGCCCGGCTTCCTCCCAGGATTCGATGCCGCCGCTGACGTTGTAGGAGTTGGGTCTCCCGAACGTCCGCAGGTAGTCGACGGCGCGAGCACTCCGGCCGCCCATCCGGCAGTGCACGTACACGTCCTGATCGGCGGGAATCTCGCTGAGTCGTGACGGCAACTCCGCAAGCGGGATGAGGATCGAACCGGGGATGTGTACCTGGTCGTACTCGGAGCGCTCACGAACGTCGATCAGCACCGCTCCGCCTGCCGTGAGCGCATCGCTGGCGTCTTTCGGGCTGACCTCGGAGTCGTCTGACATCCGCGGCAGTATAGATGCGGCGGCGAAGCGGCCCACCGCGCGTCCAAGCGGCGTCCAGCCTGCTAGGCTCGTGCCCGTGAGCACGGTTGCCGCGCCGGCGGCGGTTGACTCTCCGTGGCTGAACGCCCAGCGTCAATTCGACAACGCCGCGGAGATCCTCCAACTCTCCCCCGGATTGCGCGCCGTCCTGCGCGAGGTTCGGCGCGAGCTCGTCGTCCGCTTCCCGGTGAAGATGGACAACGGCAGTGTCCGGATGTTCGAGGGCTACCGCGTCCAGCACAACGTCACACGCGGCCCCGCCAAAGGTGGTCTCCGCTTCCACCCCGCGACCGACATCGACGAGGTCAAGGCGCTGGCGATGTGGAGGACGTGGAAATGCGCGCTGACCAACCTCCCCTACGGTGGCGCGAAGGGTGGCGTCGCCGTCGATCCGAGCACCCTGAGCCACCGCGAGCTCGAGCGCATGACGCGCCGGTTCGCAGCCGAGATCAGCGTGCTGGTCGGACCGGAGTCGGACATTCCCGCGCCCGATGTCAACACGACCGCCGAGATCATGGCCTGGATCATGGACACGCTCTCGATGCAGGCCGGGTACTCGGTGCCCGCGTCGGTGACCGGCAAGCCGCTCGAGATCGGCGGCAGCGAGGGCCGTCCGAGCGCGACCGGGCGCGGCGTCAACATCATCGCCATCGAGGCGTGCCGGCGGCTTGGGCGCGAGCCCGCCGAGACCACCGTCGCTGTTCAGGGGTTCGGCAACGTCGGCAGTTGGGCAAGCCAGCTCATGCACGAGTCCGGGTTCACGATCTGCGCCGTTTCCGACGTCTACGGCGGGGTCTACTCGAGGGAAGGCCT
>DATDID010000024.1:0-134107 GCA_036521195.1 Candidatus Dormiibacterota bacterium | reverse complement strand
GCACGGAGTCGTCGCGTCGAGCTCGTCACGCGGCACGTTGTCAACGATGCTCCGGGTCGACGTGCAGGCCCATCGCAGGACCTCGAGCGGCGAAGCCGGGGCAATCGCGGTCATGTGAAACCTCTCCCTACGCCACCGTGGATGCGTCGAATCGAGCGGCCGGCGCATGCGACGCTGCCACGTGCCGCTGCCAGAACTCTGTCAGGTCGAAATCGACCGGCGGCGTGAAGAATCGATTCGTCAAGCGCGTCGCGCGCAACTGATCGATGCACACGACGTCAATCGTTGTCTCAGTCGCGCAGACGACGTGCCACAAGCCGGCCTTGATGACGAGGCCGAGCGGGCGGATCGCAACGACCGGTTCATGAGCGATCGCGATCTCCACCTGGCGTCGTTCCTGGATGCATCGAGCGACGCGTCGCAACTCGCCATGCGGTATCGCGTTGCCCGTCCACGGATCGGGGTCGCTGATGAACCAGGCCGAGAGCCGGTCGGCTTCCGTCGCGAGGTGGGGCGGCAGCGCCGTCAGCAGCTTGTTCCGTGCCGTCCGGGTGGGGGCGCCGAGGCCGAGGCGGTGGGCGACCTGCGGCTGGCCGACGAGGAACAGGCAGAGCGCCTCATCCGTGGTCAGACCGGTCAGGTGCGTCTGGAATCCGTCGAGGAGCTCGATGCCGCCGCCGGCGCCACGGGTCGCGACGATCGGGACACCTGCCTCGCTGAACGCCTCGACGTCTCGAAGGATCGTTCGTTCCGACACCTCGAGAGTCTCAGAGAGCTCGCGCGCCGTCACGCGGCCGCGTCGCTGGAGCACCAGCAGCATGTCGAGCACTCTCGCGGCGCGCATTTCGACAGTCTAAGAAAAAGCTGACAGTAGATGTCAGGTTAGCCCTGCTAGGGTGGCCGCCATGACAAAAGATGACGTTCTTGGCACCGGCACTCCCACCGATCCCTGGCAGCTGACCACCCCTCCCGGCAACAGCGAGTTCGAGGCATATCGCGACCCCGAGTCCAAACCACCGGCGCTCGTCGTACAGGTGGGGAAAACCCAACTCCGATATCACCTTTCCTGCATCGAGGAACTGCACACGATGCTCGTCGAAGCGGGCGACTGGATGCCGCTCGGCAACGCCGACGAGCAGAAGGACGCGGCACCCGGCACCGTCGAGGCGTGGGGCCGCTCACTCACCAACCCGGTCGGCGGGTGGTATGGCATCAAGAAAGGCCTGCGCGGCCGCTTCGGCAACTACATCCCGCCGGTGCTCGAGGCGCTTGGCCTCGCCGAGGTCGAGCACAACCCACGGAACAACCGGATGCGCGCGATCTGAGGCGCTCCGTCAGGGCCGCCGCCTGGCCCCTCGCTCGCGGTGGGGCAGGTACGACCGATCCCCGATCCACGGCGCCGGGGGAATGGCGAGTCCCTTGGTCATCTCGTTGAGCCAGGGGGCGTATCGGCCGCGCAGCGTGCTGAACTCCTTCCACGCCTCATCGGTGTCGCGGAGGCGATAGCCCGCGCGCTGCAGACGGTCGCATGCCGCGACGAACTCATCGCGCTCGACGCCGGGAAGGTCGCCGTGGACGCCGCGGTAGTAGTAGTGGCGCATGTCGGCGACGAGATGCGAGCCCACCTTGTGCAACAGACGCGCATGCCCGACCGGGCCGCCGTCGATCGTGCTGATGACGAGCACCGCCGCGTCCATCACCGCGCCGAAGGAATTGGCCCAGGCCTCGTTGTCGTGGCTGGAGCGGAAGAAGAACAGCAACGGATACGTGAGGTGCGTCTCGAGAACGTCCACCGACCATACCCGCCACTCGTCGAACGTCACGGCGAGTTGCGGAGCGAGATCATCCTTTGCGCACGTCTCGAGCAGTTGCAGGCCCGACGCCGGCGCACCGGCAATGGCGTCGAGTGCCACCACCGCCGCCTCACGTCGCTGAAATGCGCTGAAGAGCGAGAACAGGAGGCTGATGACGAGCGCAAACAGCCCGAAGCCGGTGGCAGCCTCGAGGCTTGTCAGGATGCGCGTCGGGATGTCGTTTGCCTCGATGCCGCCGACGGAGAACGCGAGCATCCTGCCGGCCGAGAAGAACAACGTCGTCCCGAAGGAGTCGGGTTGCGGTGACAGCCCGTTATGCAGTCCGCTGAAGATCAGCGCATATCCGATGATGATCAGCAGTCCCCAGAGGACGAGCAGCCCCACCACGGCGAGCGGCGCGAAGGCGGCCAGGGCCGCCTCGCGAGTCTGGAGCTTGTGGGGCTTCTGTGCCACGGCGCGCCACACGCGCCACGTCAGCCGGACAAGGTTGACGCTCAACTGCACCCGACCCACGGACGGCCGCGGAAACACGACCGACTGGAACACATCGAACAGCGTGATCGCGGTGAGCACGACGCCGAGCCCGATCTCGACGCCGTCGAGCGCTGTCATCTCGCCCCTATTTCAGCGCTTTGGTACACAGGATGGGCGGCAGCTTGGGCTGCTCCAACTCTTTCGCCACGAACGCACACGTGTCCTGCCGCCCATACGCGATCAGGCTCCAGTTCCCGTCCTGCGCGACGAAGAACGCGAGTCCCAGAGGGTTGGTGCAGGGCGTCGGCCCCGTCGTCGCACATGTTCGATGGGCGAGGTTGAGCACAAGGTAGTTGCCGTCACATCCGCTGCCGCCGATGTCGATCGATCCATCGATCTGCGCTCGAACGAGCGAGGGGAAGGTCATGTCATCGCACGACGCCGCCGCCCCCGTGCGTTGTGCCGTCACACAGCTCGGAAAGCCGCACGGCCCGTTCGTCGGCAGCGTTGCGGCTGTCACGGTCGGCAACACCGGCGGCACAGCACTCGCTGACGCCGTTGGAACTGCAGGCGACACAGGCGACCCCGAGCCGGTGGCGAGACCGCATCCCGTCATGAAGAGGGCGGTTGCCAACGACGTCACGGCCATGATCCGATGCAACCGCTTCAGTCCACCACGGCGATCGCTTCGACCTCGACGAGGTACTGCGGGTTCGCAAGCGCAGCAACGCCAACGAGCGTGCTGGCGGGTTCGTGTGCACCGAAGATGTCGCGCCGTGCCTGGGCAAGCGCCGCCAGCATCTCCGGTCGATACCCGACGACGTACCACGTCACCTTGACGATGTCGGCAACGGTGCCGCCTGAGGCTGTCACCGCGGACCGCACATTCGCGAAGGCACGTGACGCCTGCCCGACGACGTCACCAGGCGCGACGACATTGCCGATTGCATCGACGGCGACCTGACCCGCGATGTACACGGTCCGCGTCCCCCGGCTCGCGACGACCTGCGTGTATCCGATCGGTACCGGAAGGCTCGGTGGATTGATCTTCTCGACGGTCACTGCCGCTGGTCCTCCAAGGAATCCGGCCCTACGATGCCTGACGGAACGGCACCGGCGCCCAGCTCCGACCGCCGTTGAAGGTCATGAGCAGTGTGGCCGCCGTGCCGCCGTCATCATCCAGGATCGCCACTCCCTGCGAGGGGCTGGTGAACCCGATGAACCCGGTGTAGTCGTCCGTGATCGTCCCGAATACCTTCTCCCAGGTTGCGCCCCCGTTGTAGGTCGCATCGAAGACGACGTTGCCGCCCGCACCGAGGGTGGCGACGACCACCGCACCAGGTGCGGGGCTCGCGGCGTTCTCGGCCATGACGAGACCCGGTTGCAGCGCCGCCCGTGTGAATGTCGTGCCGCTGTTATCTGAGAAGGCGACCTCCACGCGCGCAGGGAAGTTCGTCCACTGGCCGTCGCTGCACACTGCCGCGACATTGGACGCGGTCGACGCCGCAAGGATCAGCCCGCCGCCGCCAGTCATGCACGGCGGCTGCCAGGCCGACCAGCCGGTCCTGCCGAAGCGCGCCCCGCCGAGGACCGTTCGATCGACCTGAACCATCCAGCCCTCGCTCCCGCTCAACGTGATGGTGGTTGCGGGCACGGGACCGGCGCCCCCTGGGACCGAGATCGGCGTCTCGTGCCACGCGTCCGTTCCCACCGGGCTCGTCTCGATCCGAGCATCGAAGTCGTTGTCGAGGAGCCCGACATCGACGATCCCGCGCGCGGCCTCGATGTCGTTGATGATTCCTGGCGACGCCTGCGACGGCAAATAGTCCCGACGCCAGTGCGCACCGCCGTCGTGGGTGCTCCACAGGGCCGGTCCATACGCCCATCCATCGTTCGGATCGGCGAACCGGATCTGGTCGACACTCGCCAGATCCTGGCTGTCACCGTCACTGAAGGCCGTCGGTGGCGCCTGAACACTGACCCACGTCCGGCCCGCATTCAGTGTCTTCAACAGCACGAGGCACGTCGCGTTCTGACACGGCGCGGACCCGACGACCCAGCCCTCGTCGAGCGACACGAAGGTGACAGACGACGGCACGAACCCCTTCGGCACGGGACCGACCGGGAGCGTGCCCACCGGCGTCGGCGACAGGCTCGGCTGCGGGGCGATACCGAACGACGGAAGGGGAGGGAACGTCGGCAACGGGCTGTGTGCCGCCGGCGTCGCCTGGCTGGTCGACGTGCACGAGACGAGTCCGACCGCGGCGACGGCCATGCCAAGAACGCGCAGCGATACGAGCCGACCCTTCCGAAAACGGCGCCGCTGGAGCATCTCTGGTGTGCAGAACGGCCCGTGCATCGCAATGGTTCCCTCCTGCCGCGCGATGCGTCACTCGTAGCGTTCGCGCCAGGCAAAGACCCCGGAGACGAAGAAGACCGCCGTCCCGGCCAGCGCGAGGAAGAACCCAGGCCCGAGATACGGGTTGAAGCCGTCGCTCTCCGCCCGTCCGACGTTGTCGATGTACTCGATGTACAGCCCCAGCGAGATGAAGAAGTCGAGGAAGACAAAGAAGAATCGGATGTAGCTGCCCGGTGGCTCGCGGATCAAGCGCACGACGATCGCGATGATCGCCACCGCGGCAACGATCATCCAGTTGGCCTGCTCGATGCCGCTGACGATCACGTAGGCCCCGAGCGGCGTGAGCACCCCAACCCAGTGCAGCGGCATCGACACGAGGTACGAGAGCGCCGCCACCAGCAGTCCTCCGATCGCGAACCATTTCGGCCGGTACGGCGTCGGTTGGTACGACGAAAGCGGTTGCAGACTCATGCTGCCGTCCATGCATCAGGGCTCCACATCCAGACCTTGATCGACGTCGGCACGACGCCGTTCTCGTCAAGCGCGCCGACGAGCAGCAACAACGTCTCGCTGCTCACGATGGAGCCACTGAGGATCAACGAGTTGTCCGAAGGGGACTGCTCCCACGCGGCGCCATCCCAGAGCCAGGTCTCCAAGGCACGGGCGCGTGACGCGCCAACGCCGAACAGCGTGATCCGCCGGCTCGCCGGGTTCCAGCCCAGCCCCTGGACGGCCAGAGCCTTCGGGGGGTTGGTCTCGGAGACGGAAATCTCGTGCCACGACACGCCGGCCCAGCCCCACAGTTGCGTCGACGCGGCCACGGTCGTGCCGCTCGGTGGAAACCCGGCGGCCAGCAGCTGCCCCGACGACGGATCGAATGCCAGGGACGCGTTCGAGGGCGGAAACGGCAGGCCGCTCGCGGCGCGCGTCCAGCGTGCACCGGACCAGATCCAGGTCCCGGTGCTCGCCCCGGTGGGCGCGCCGGCGACCAGGACCATATCGCTCTGCGCCGGATCCCACGCCATGACCGCATCGCTCGGCGGCGGTGCGCCGGCGCCCGCGTCGAGTTCACGCCAGCTCGCGCCACCCCAGGCCCACGTATCCCGGAGGTCGGTACCCGGAGGGCCGTGTCCTCCGAAGAGCAGGACCAGATGCAGCGCTGGGTCGTACGCGGTCGCTGCGTCAATCCGGCCCGGGGGGCTCGTCTCCGGTTGGGCAAGATTCCAGCGGGAGCCGTTCCAGATCCAGGTCGCCTGGTTGTCCGCGATCCCACCAAAGACCACCACCTGATGCGTCGCGAGATCGTCGGCGACGCTGTAGCCTGCGGTTGCGGGTGGCAAGACCCCACCAACAGTGGTCAGCGGTGTCGGTGTGACTGGGACGAGCGGCGATTCCGGTCGGGACACCAGGAAGCCGATCAGACCCGCGACGAGGGCGATCCCGACAGCACCCGCAACAAGTTGGACTCGCCGCGATTGCTCACGCATCACCCATCCATCATGCGAGCGCCGGCCCATTCGGACCGGAACGCCTTGAAAAGACGCCACTTCGTATAGTGATGCACCTTGCGATCGAGCGCCGTTCGGCTCGATCGCTGAGGCGACGTTGGAGGTGGCGGTGGCACGATCGGCGCATCTCGTGGGCAGTCTCCCCGGCGGTGATGCCGACGACGCGATGCGGCTCGCCATGACCACCCTCGGGTCCTCGCTGCGCACGCTGCCGGACGGCGAGACCGGCGAACGGCACAACTGGATCATCCACATCATCGAGGCGATGCGCAGCCATCCCGACCTCGAGGTCAAGAAGGACGGTGACTGGTCCGACTACGACAAGACACCCGTCTTCCGCGTGCGTCGAGGGCACACGCTGCGCGCCGACAGCCTCGACTTCGGCCACGTGAAAACGTTCGAGGAGAACTGGCCGGCGTTCGCGCGTTTGCGCACGGAGCAGGGCAGGCCCAATCTCGCGTTCCAGGTGGGCGTGCCCGGTGATTTCGACATGGCGCTGTTCACGCTCGGCCCTGTCGGTGCGTTCCGCCACCGCGCCGTCTTCCGGCAGGCAACGCTTCGTGAGATCCGCGAGATCTATCGACGGGCCGGCAACGACGTCGTCTTCCAGATCGAGATTCCTGCAGAGCTGGCCTTCGTCGCGCGCATGCCGGCGCCGGCGCGGCCGCTCATGGCGGCCTCGATGGCCCGTGGGGTCGCGCGTCTCGTGGAGTTGTCGCCTGCTGGGGCTCGGTTCGGTGTTCACCTGTGTCTTGGGGACATGAACCATCGGGCGCTTGCGTTGATGCCGGACACCACACCCGTCGTGCTCCTGGCCAACGCGATGATCAGAGCCTGGCCGGCGGGCCGCGACCTCGAATTCGTGCATGCACCGTTCGCGGCTGCCGAGAAGATGCCGCGCACCGATCCGGCCTGGTACGCGCCGCTGGTGCGTCTCAAGCTGCCGGACTCGACGCGATTCGCGGCCGGCTTCGTCCACGAGGACCAGGATCTCGAGGAACAGCGCGATTTGCGCGCCCTGATCGAGCGAAATGTTGGCCGCGATGTCGACGTCTCGACCTCGTGCGGGCTCGGCCGACGGACTCGTCAGGCCGCCGTGGCGGCGCTCGAGCGGACGGCAGCGCTCACCATCGACTGACCAAGCGCGTCAAGCCCGTTCGGCCGCGAGTAATCTTGCCTCGATGAATTGCACCGCGTGCGGTGCCGCGAATCGGGTGGGCAGGCGATTCTGCGGCCAGTGTGGCGCGTCCCTCGACCAGCTATGCCCGTCGTGTGGCGCGCGCAACGACGATGGCGAGCGGTTCTGCGGGGCATGCGGCAAGCCGATCGGGTCTTTCGCAGCGCCGGCCGACCCACCCACTGCAGCACCGCCGAGGCGGGATCCTGCATCGGGCGTCAGCCCCGGTCCGACTGCTGAGCGTCGCCACGTGAGCGTCCTATTCGCGGATCTGGTCGCCTTCACGCCGTTGTCGGACCAGCGCGATGCCGAGGATGTTCGCGAGCTCCTGAGCGGGTATTTCACGATCGCGCGCACCATCATCGGGAGGTACGGGGGCACGGTCGAGAAGTTCATCGGCGACGCCGTGATGGCCGTCTGGGGCGTCGAGTCCGTGCAGGAGAACGATGCCGAGCGCGCGGTTCGCGCCGCGCTCGAACTGGTGGATGCCGTTGCTGTCTTCGGTGACTCGGCTGGGGCGCCGGGGCTCCGTGCGCGTGCCGGTGTCCTCACCGGAGAAGCTGCGGTCAGCTTTGGCGACAATGGCGAGGGCAGCGTCGCGGGCGACCTGGTCAACACCGCGTCGCGGGTGCAGTCGGTCGCGGAGCCCGGCGCCGTGTTCGTGGGCGACGCGACGCGCCAGGCCAGTGAGGCCGCGATTGTCTACGCGGACGCGGGCGCCCACATCCTGAAGGGCAAGCCCGAGCCCGTCCACCTCTGGCGCGCCGAGCGCGTCGTGGCAGCGACAGGCGGAGCGCTGCGACCCACGGGCCTCGAGCCGCCGTTCGTCGGCCGCGACCGGGAGCTGCGCCTCCTCAAGGAACTGCTCCACGGCACCGGCGAGGAAAAGACTGCCCGGCTCATGTCCATCGTCGGTGTCGCCGGCGTCGGCAAGTCCCGTCTCGCGTGGGAGTTCTTCAAATACGTCGACGGCGTCACGGAGACCATCTGGTGGCACCGCGGGCGTTGTCTGGCATACGGCGAAGGCGTCGCGTACTGGGCGCTCAACGAGATGGTCCGCATGCGCGCGGGGATCATCGAGAACGAGCCGCCGGAAGCGGCACGGGCGAAACTGCGCGCCACGGTCGAGGAGTTCGTCCCGGATGCCGAGGAGCGGCGTTGGGTGGAACCGCGCCTGGCGCACCTCGTCGGCCTGGAGGAAGGCGTTGCCAGCGACCCGAGAGACCTCTATGCGGCATGGCGTTTCTTCTTCGAGCGGCTCGCGACACAGCACCTGACGGTGCTCGTCTTCGAAGACCTGCAATGGGCCGACAGCGGCCTGCTCGACTTCATCGAATACCTGCTCGAGTGGTCGCGCTCGTCGCCCATCCTGGTGATCACGCTTGCACGGCCGGAGATGAACGAACGCCGCGCGGGTTGGGGGACCGGCAAGCGCGGACTCTCGTCGTTGTACCTGGACCCGCTGAGCCCGGAGTCGATGCAGCAACTCCTCGAAGGGATCGTCCCCGGCCTGCCCGAGGACCTCAGCGCGCGCATCCGCGACCGCGCCGCAGGCATCCCGCTCTACGCGGTCGAGACGGTTCGTATGCTGCTCGACCGCGGGCTCGTCGTCGAGGAAGGCGGTCGCTTCCGGACACGCGGCTCGCTCGACGCCCTCGAGGTTCCTGAGAGCCTTCATGCGCTCATCGCGGCCCGGCTGGACAGCCTCGATCCGACGGATCGCCGTCTGCTGCAGGACGCGGCGGTGCTCGGGAAATCGTTCACGGCGCATTCCATCACCGCCATCTCCGGCCTCGATGGAGAAGCAGTCGGGCGCATTCTCAGCGGGCTCGTCAACAAGGATCTGCTTGCGATTCAATCGGATCCGCGTTCCCCCGAACGCGGTCAGTACGTGTTCGTCCAGGACCTCGTGCGCAGCGTCGCGTACGGAACGCTCGCGAGGCGCGACCGCAAGCTGCGTCATGTTGCGGCAGCCACATATCTCGAGAGCGAGTGGTCGGAGGAAGAGGAGGTCGCCGAGGTTGTGGCCTCGCACCTCGTCGAGGCGCTCGCGGCTGAGCCCGACGCCGAAGACGCCGGCGAGATTCGCGATCGCGCTCGAACAGCGCTCGTCCGCGCGGGTGATCATGCGATGTCGCTGGCGGCAGCCGAGGCGGCGCAGGGATATTTCGAGCGCGCACTGACGCTCGGCGGCGCTGACGAGTCGCAGGCGTACCTGCACGCCCGAGCCGGACTCTCCGCGCACCGCCGCCTGCATGCTGGCGCCCGCGAACATTTCGAAAGTGCGGCAGCCTTGTATCAGGGACTGGGCCAGATCAGCGCGGCGGCGCGATCGCTGGCTTATCTCGCGCGCGTCGACGGGTTGGAGGGCAAGCGCGAAGTCAGCATCGAACGCCTTCGTCAAGTGGTCTCGATGCTCTCGGATGCCGACACCTCGGATCCGCAACGGGACTCGCAGCTCGCGCAAGTCAGCTCGCAGCTCAGCATGAACCTGTACTTCAGCGGTCTGCTGGACGAGGCGCTCGAAGTCGCCGAGCGCGCGCTGCAGATCGCAGAGTTGTTCGACGTGCCGGAGGCGTTCATCGTCGCGCTCAACGCTCGAGCCTCCGTCCTGGCGGCACGAGGGAGACGGGACGAAGCCGAGTTGGTCTTCGACGGCGCGAGTCGCTTCGCGATCGACCGGAACGTCGGCGCCGACCAGCGCCGTACCCTCGAGGTGAACCTCGGTTCCACGCTCGAGGAGGCAGACAAGCTCGACGCCTGTCTGGAGCACTACGAACAATCGGAGGAACTGGCGAGGCGGCTGGGCGATCGCGTCGGCGTCGCGACGTCACGGCTCACGCAGTCGAATGCGTTGCTCGAGCTCGGGCGCTGGGACGAGTACGCGGCGATCTGCAGCGAGTACCTCGATCACGACGCGCCTGAGCTCGCGGTGCCGGTCGTGTCCCGTCTCCTCGGTAGTGGCATCTGGCTGCATCTCTGGCGTGGTGACCTGGTCGCTGCGCGCAACGTGCTCGCGATCGCATCCGAGCATGCGGACGACGCCAACATCGAGCAGGCGGGGATGCTCGCCGCTGCGCAAGCCGCAGTCGCGTCTGCCGAAGGGCGTCCGATGGACGCGTTGACCTCGGCCGAAGCGGGCCTGCGCATCTGCCTCGACCAGTCGTTTCCGGTGGTCGCGTGCGCGAATCTCATCGAAGCCGTCGACGCGTCCTTCGCCCTTGGTCGCGACGAAAAGGTTGAGGAACTCATCGACCTGGTGCGCCGTCATTACCGTCCCGGGCGCCAGCGCGCCATCGATGCGCACATCCATCGTTGGCGTGCGGCCCTTGCCGCGCATCGCAACATGGATGCAGTCGCAGAGGAGTTCAGCGCGGCGCTGGATGCCTTCGCGACCCTGAGACGGCCGTTCTGGACGGCGGTGACGCAGCTCGAGTTTGCGGAGTGGCTCATGCGTCAGGAGCGCGACGTTGAAGCGGCGGCGCTGCTCATCCAGTCCCGGTCGGGATTCGCACGTCTCGGTGCGACTCCGTGGGTCGAACGAGTCGACGCAACGGCGCGAACGACGGGCGGCACCGTCGAATCGAGGTCGACCGCATGAAGTGCCCGAGTTGCGGCGTTGAGAATCGCGCGGGCGTGCGCTTCTGTGTGCAGTGCGGCACACATCTCAGCCGAACGTGCGCGTCGTGTGGCGCCGCGTACAACGAGGGCGAGCGGTTCTGCGGTGAGTGCGGGGCGGCGCTGTCCGCCGGCGCGGGTCCGGCTCGTTCCGCGACTACTCCTTCCCATATCGACACCCTCGCCCGCAACGCCGAACGACGCCACGTCACCGTGCTCTTCGCGGATCTCGTCGGTTTCACGCCGCTCGCGCAGCAGCGTGATGCCGAGGACGTCCGCGATCTGCTGAGCCGGTATTTCGACACCGCCAAGACGATCATCGCCCGGTACGGCGGCACTGTCGAAAAGTTCATCGGCGATGCGGTGATGGCGGTGTGGGGCATCCCCACGGTCCTGGAGAACGATGCGGAGCGCGCAGTCCGCGCGGCGCTGGAGTTGGTGGATGCTGTCGCTGCCTTCAGCGAGGAGGTTGGCGCGCCCGGGCTGCGCGCTCGAGCCGGTCTCCTCACCGGCGAGGTTGCGGTCAACCTTGGCGTCAGCGGTGAGGGGATGGTCGCGGGCGATCTCGTCAACACCGCGTCGCGGGTGCAATCCGCCGCGGAGCCCGGAACGGTCTACGTCGGCGATGCGACGCGACAGGCGACCGAGGCGGCGATCGTCTACGACGACGCCGGGATCCATACGCTGAAAGGCAAGCCCGAGCCGGAACGCCTGTGGTGCGCTCGTCAGGTCGTCGCCGCGTCTGGCGGTGCCATGCGGCCGACCGGGCTCGAGCCGCCATTCGTCGGGCGCGATCGCGAGTTGCGCCTCCTCAAAGAGTCGTTGCACGCGACCGGCGAGGAACGGACGGCGCGCTTGCTGTCCATCGTCGGCCTCGCCGGCATCGGCAAGTCACGGCTCGCGTGGGAGTTCTTCAAGTACGTCGACGGCGTGACCGAGACCATCTGGTGGCACCGCGGCCGGTGTCTCGCGTACGGAGACGGCGTGGCGTACTGGGCGCTCAACGAGATGGTGCGGATGCGCTGCGGCATCGTCGAGAACGAGCCGCCGGAGAGTGCACGCGAAAAGTTGCGCCGCACGGTCGAGGAGTTCGTCGACTCGGGTGAGGAGCGGCGTTGGGTGGAACCGCGCCTGGCACATCTGGTGGGGCTCGAGGAGCGGGCCGCCGCGGACCCACGCGATCTCTATGCCGCGTGGCGATTCTTCTTCGAGCGCCTGGCAGCGCAGCAACTCACCGTGCTCGTGTTCGAGGATCTGCAGTGGGCTGATGCCGGTCTGCTCGATTTCATCGAGTATCTCCTCGAGTGGTCGCGGAATTCGCCGATCCTCGTCGTGACTCTTGCCCGGCCCGAGCTGGCCGAGCGTCGTGCCGGGTGGGGTACCGGCAAACGTGGACTTGCCGCGCTCTACCTCGACCCGCTAACGCCGGATGCGATGTCCCAGTTGCTCGCAGGCATGGTTCCGGGCCTTCCGGATGAGCTCACCACGCGAATCCTGGAGCGGGCGGCGGGCGTCCCGCTCTACGCGGTGGAAACCGTGCGCATGCTGCTCGATCGCGGGCTCATCGTCGAGCGAGACGGTGCGTACCGGGTCGAAGGTTCGCTCGAGTCACTCGAGGTACCGGAGACGCTCCACGCGCTCATTGCCGCGCGCCTTGACAGCATCACCGTTGCCGAGCGGCAGCTCCTGCAGGATGCGTCGGTTGTCGGCAAGTCGTTCACCGCCGCCGGTCTGCGCGCAATCACGGCCCTGCCGGCAGACGCGGTGGATCCGTGTCTCGCTAGCCTCGTGAACAAGGACCTGCTGTCGATCCAGTCGGATCCACGTTCGCCGGAGCGAGGTCAGTACGTGTTCGTGCAGGACCTCGTGCGAAGCGTCGCCTACGGCACGCTCGCCCGCCGCGATCGCAAGGCGCGTCACCTTGCCGCAGCCGCGTATCTCGAGAGCTCATGGAGCGATGAGGAGGAGGTTGCCGAGGTTGTTGCGGCACACCTGGTCGAGGCCTACCAGGCCGACACGGACGCGCCAGACGCCGCTGCACTCCGCGACCGGGCACGCGATGCACTCGTTCGCGCCGGCGATCACGCTGCGTCCCTTGGTGCCGGTGAATCAGCGCAACACTATTTCGAGAGCGCGCTGAGGCTCGCCGGCCCCGAGGAGCGTGCGACGTTACTGGCTCGAGCAGGCGAGATGGCATGGCTGCAGATACATGTCGACGACGCCCGCCGGCATCTCGAAGCCGCAGTTGGCCTGCACACGGCAGCAGGACGTCTCGGTGCGGCGGCTCGGGTCGCGGTGACGCTTTCCGCGATCGACACGCACGAGTTGAAGTACGGTGACTCGGCCGATCGAATGGAGCGCGTGTTCGCGCTCCTCAGTGGATCAGAGCACGCACCCGACAACGAGGCGGATCTCGCCGTCGTCGCGGCCGAGTGCGGCCGGCGTCTCTTCCTCGCCAGCCGATCGGAAGACCTGGCGATGGAACGCCTCGAGCTCGCACTTGGGATTGCCGAGCGCAACGGCAATTCGCAGGTGTTCTGCGAGGCGATCAACACCAAGGGTCTCATCCTCGGCGGCCGCGGCCGGCGCGAGGAGGGTCGAGCCCTGATCACCGCTGCGCTCGATCATGCACTTGCTGCTGACCTGCCCGAAGCCGCGCTGCGTGCATACAACAATCTCGCGGCTGAAACCCAGGGAGTTGACCCCGCTCGGGCGTGGAGCTACGTGGAAGCAGGGACTGCGCTTGCACGGCTGATGGGCAGACGCCGGATGGAGGTGATGTTCCTCTCCGGATCGATGCCGGTGCTCGTCGATCTTGGACGGTGGGACGCTGCGATCGTCATCCTCGATGAGCTGCTCGGGAGCCATGAACAGTGGATCTCGGACTCCGAGTTGAGCAACGAGCTGATCATGGCCGCATGGGTCTATCTGTGGCGTGGTCAGCCGAGTGAGGCGCGACACCTGCTCGACCGGTTCGTCGACATCGTCGAGCGATTCGCCCCGGAAACCCGCCTTGTGTATGACGCGGTGCAAGCCGGCGTGTTGCGGGCCGAGGGGCGAAATGCACAGGCGGTAACAGTGCTCGTCGATGCGGTCGACCGGATGAATCACGTCCTGGATTACCTGGGCCTCACGCGCTGGGTGCTGAACGAGACAGTGGAGACCGCATTCGCGGCCGATGACCTGGAGTCGATCCGGCATCAGCTCGATGCCGTCGCCGGGCGTTTGACGCCGGTGCTCGCGCCTGCTGTGCACGCGTTGATCCATCGCTTCCGTGCTCGCCTCGCCGCCCTCGAGGGTCGCAACGACGAGGTGATCCCCCACGCGCAAGCCGCGATCGACACTTTTCAGCAGCGCCAGATGCCGTTCTGGCTGGCGGTCACCCGGCTCGAGCTCGGAGAATGGCTGATGCAGGACGGAAGGCGAGCCGCCTCCACGGCGCTGCTCGCCGAGGCGCGCAACACGTTCGTCGAGCTTGCTGCCACACCGTGGATCCGACGCGCCGACGCGGCCGCAGCCGGCGAGAGCGCCACCGCCGAACAGACAGCGCTCCCAGCCTGACGAAATGACCGATTCCGTAGCCGTCTCGGAGCAGCCCGACGCGCCGAAAGCGAAGGTCGGTTATCGCGCTCTCTTCCGCAACCGCGATTACCGCCTGCTGTACACGGGGCTGGCGATCTCGATGAGCGGATCGTGGGCGTACAACGTCGCGCTCGTCGTGTTCGTCTTCGACACGACGCACTCCGCGGGGTGGGTTGCGGCGGCGTCGATGACACGCTTTCTCACAGCGCTGGTCGCGAGCCCGTTCGGCGGCTTGGTCGCGGATCGCGTCGAGCGGATCCGTTTCATGGTCACGCTCGACACCGTCTGCCTCGTGGTGCAGTCGGGGCTCGCCGTTGTTGCCGCTCTGAACGGCCCAGTGCTGCTCGCAATCATCCTCGCGGCGATGTCGTCGGTGTGCGGCTCGTCATACGACCCGGCGGCACGCGCCGCCACGCCGGCAATCGTCGGTGAGGAGCACCTTGCCGCGGCAAACAGCGCGCAGTCAGCGATCGAGAATCTGTCCGTCATCGTCGGACCCGCGCTCGCGGGTGTGCTGCTCCTGTTCAGCCCCACGGCAGTGGTGTTCGCGATCAACGCGGCAACGTTCGGCATCTCGGCAATCCTCGTCAGCCGCCTGCGGACCCGCAGCCGCCCCGCCGACATCACCGAGGGCGGCACCGCAGGTCCTCTGAAGCAGATGGCGGCAGGTGTCGCCGCGTTCGTCGAATCGCCGACGGTGATGCTGCTGGCCGGATTCAGCATCCTCGCCAGCTTTGTGTACGGCACGGACACGGTGCTCTTCGTCGTGATCAGCCGGGATCAGCTCGGGACCGGGAGCACGGGTTACGGCTATCTGCTGGCGGCGCTGGGCGTCGGCGGCATCGTCATGGCGGGGTTCATGAATCGCGTCGCGTCCGCGAAGCGCCTCGGCGCCATCATCGTCCTCGGTATGGCGGTCTACTGCCTGCCGACCGCCGTTTTGACCATCGTACACGCGCCGTGGATTGCGTTCGTGCTCGAGGTCGTCCGCGGTGCCGGAACGATCGTCGTCGATGTGCTCGCGATCACCGCCCTGCAGCGCCTTGTCAAGCCCGATGTGGTCGCCCGCGTGTTCGGCGTGTTTTTCGCGTTCGTCCTCGCGGCTATTGCGCTCGGCGCGCTCCTGATGCCGATCCTGCTCGGACTTGTCGGTCTGGAGACGACGCTGCTCATCATGGGGTTTGCGCTTCCGGCGCTGACAGTCGCGTCGTATCCATGGGTGCGCGTCCTCGACACGCGCGCGCTCAAGGATCTGGCGAGCATCGAGCCTCGCATCCTGACGCTGCAGGGCCTCGACATCTTCGCCGGGGCGTCACGAGCTGCGCTCGAACGCATCGCGCGGTCAGCGGTGGAGGAGAAGGTCGATGCCGGAACCGTCCTCATTCGCGAAGGCGCGGAGGCGGACGACTTCTTCGTGCTCACCGCAGGCGAGGTCGCAGTGTCCGCAGCCGGCGAGGCGGGAGTCGAACGGTCGCTCGGCGTGCTCGGCCCGCCGAACTACTTCGGCGAGATCGGCCTGCTCGAGCACCGTCCGCGCACGGCAACGGTGACGACGACCACGCAATGCACCGTCTACCGGATCAACGGGAGGGATTTCGTCGAGGCGCTCACGGTCACCACCCTGTCGCCGACCGCGCTGGGACGTGCCCAGATGCGACTCGCTCGCACGCATCCGTCCCTGGAGCTGACCTTCGGCCATACCGAGTCGGAGTGACGCGATGGAAGCAGCAGGGACCGCCGGGTATCGTGTGCACCTGAGCATCGACTAAGGGACTGGGGTTTGCTCTGTTCGAATTGCGGCGCCGAGAATCGTCCGAGCAGCAAGTTCTGCGCGGAATGCGGCGTTGCGCTTGCGGCCCGATGTCCGAACTGCGCGAGTCCCGTACGCGCCGACGCCAAGTTCTGCGACGAGTGTGGCACCCCGCTCGGGGGCGCGCCTCCGAGCGGACTCTCGCCGTACCTGCGAAATGACGACAACGGCTCCACCGCTGAGCGTCGCATCGTCTCGATCCTCTTCGCCGATCTCGTCGGCTTCACGCCGCTGTCCGAGCAGCGCGACGCTGAGGAGGTGCGCGACCTGCTCACGCGCTACTTCGACGCCTGCCGCGCGGTGGTGACGCGCTACGGGGGCGTCATCGAGAAGTTCATCGGCGATGCGGTCATGGCGGTGTGGGGAGCGCCCGTCGCCTTCGAGGACGACGCGGAGCGCGCGGTTCGCGCGGCGCTCGACCTCGTCGCGGCGGTGGCGGCATTGGGACGCGAGATCGAGGAGCCTGCGCTGCAGGTGCGCGCCGGCGTCCTCACCGGCGAGGCTGCGGTGACCCTCGGCGCCGAAGCGCAGGGAATGGTCGCGGGGAGCCTCGTCAACACCGCGTCACGCATCCAGACGGAGGCGACACCCGGAACGGTGCTCGTCGGCGACGAAACCCAGGCCGCGAGTGAGGCCGCGGTCGTCTACGAGGATGCCGGACAGCGAACGCTCAAAGGTGTCTCCGAGCCGGTGCAGCTCTGGCGCGCGTTGCGCGTCGTCGCGCTGCGCGGGGGTGCCGAGAAGTCGGAGGGACTCGAAGCCCCCTTTATCGGACGGGACCGCGAACTGCGTCTCATGAAGGACCTCTTCCATGCGAGTGCCGAAGAGCGGAAGGCACACCTCGTGTCTGTCGTCGGCATTGCGGGCATCGGAAAGTCGCGGCTGTGCTGGGAATTCTTCAAGTACATCGACGGCATCCAGGACGTCGTCTATACACACCGCGGCCGGTGCCTTGCCTATGGCGAGGGAGTCACGTACTGGGCGCTCGCGGAGATGGTGCGTATGCGCGCCGGCATCAGTGAGGCGGAGGACACGGCCACAGCGCTCAAGAAGCTGCAGGAGTGCTTGACGGAGTTCCTGCCCGACGCGGAGGAGCGGCGATGGGTGCAGCCACGGCTCGCGCATCTGCTCGCGCTCGAGGAACACGCAACGCAGGAACGCGACGAGCTCTTCAGCGCGTGGCGGGTGTTCTTCGAGCGGCTTTCGGACAAGGAGCCGACGGCGCTGGTCTTCGAGGACATGCAGTGGGCCGACACGTCACTGCTCGAGTTCATCGAGTCACTGCTGGAATGGTCACGCAATCACGCGCTCTTCGTGGTGACCGTCGCCCGCCCGGAACTGCTGGAGCGGCATCCGTCGTGGGGAGCGGGGAAGCGCAACTTCACCTCCGTCTACCTCGAGCCACTTGCGTCCGACGCGATGGAGCAACTGCTCGACGGTCTCGTCCCGGGCCTCCCCGACGGCGTCCGCGAGCAGATCCTGCGACGTGCCGAAGGCGTGCCACTCTATGCGGTGGAAACCGTTCGCATGCTGCTCGACCGAGGCGTCCTCGAGCGTGCGGGCAGCGTCTACCGCCTCGCGGGTCCCGTCGAGGACCTGGACGTGCCGCAGAGCCTCCACGCCGTGATCGCCGCGCGCCTCGACGGACTGGCGCCCGAGGCGCGCCGGATCCTGCAGGACGCCGCGGTGCTCGGCAAGACCTTCACCGTGACGTCACTCGCCGCCGTCAGTGGCGTGCCGGCCGAGCCGCTGCAGGCCGTGCTCACCGGGCTGATCCGCAAGGAAATCCTGTCCCTGCAGGCAGATTCGCGGTCCCCCGAGCGTGGCCAGTACGGCTTCCTCCAGGACCTGGTGCGGCGGGTCGCCTACGAGACCTTGTCGAAACGCGACCGGAAGTTGAAGCACCTCGCTGTCGCGGAGTGGTTCGAGCGTTCGTGGGGTGGCGAAGAAGGTGATGTCATCGAGGTGATCGCCTCGCATTACCTCGAGGCGTACAACCTGGCGCCGCAGGATCCTGATGCGGAGACGGTCCGCAACCGCGCGGCCGATGTCCTCGCTCAGGCCGGTGAGCGCGCGGCGTCGCTCGCCGCCAACGCCGAGGCCGAGCGGTATTTCAACCAGGCAGCGCAACTCATCGGCGATCCCGTGCGCGAGGCCGAGCTCCGCGATCGCGCGGGAACTGTCGCGTGGCGTTCGGGCCGCACGGAGGCCGCAGTCGATGACTACCGGCAGGCCGTTGCCCTCTACGACGGCAAAGGCTTGCGCCGCGCCTCAGCGCGCGTCTCCGGACATCTCGCACGGCTCGAGGCAATGCGAGGGCAGATCGATCAGGCGATCGAGCGGTGGCGCGAAGCCTTCGTGGTTCTGTCGGCCGGCGAAGACGACGAAGACCTCGCGACGGTTGCGCTCGACCTGGGATTCCGGCTCGTGAACAACAAAGGGACACACGACGAAGGTGAGCGCTATTTGCGTATCGCGCTCGACACGAGCGAGGCCCTCGGTCTGCGAGCGTTGGTGTCGCAGGCGCTGAATTATCGGGGACTGCTTGCGTCGCAGCGAGACCACCCGGAAGAAGCCCTCGCGCTCATGACGCACGCTCTGACGATCGCACTGGAAACCAACGCCACGGCGTCTGTCGTCTCGGCATACAACAACCTTGCGGATATCCTCAGCCGGAGAGACCGCTACCGGGAAGCCCTTGCGCTGCAGCGCTCCTGTCTCGCGATCCGCACGAAACTCGCGGACCGGCCGATGGAGCGGTTCGCCATGGCCGAGCTTGCGCACGTGCTCGTGCAGCTCGGCGAGTGGGATGAAGCGACAGCAATGGTCGATTCCCTTGGCGCCATCACCCGCGAGACGGCGGCATATGAGTTGCTGTCGGTGCTGTCGTTTGCCGAGGTGTACATCCACCGCGGTCAGTTGCCGCGCATCGAACATCTCCTCGACGCCTTCGCGCCCCTCGCGACCTCCGAGGATCGTCAGGAGCGGGCCTCATATATCGCGGCTCGCGCCGGGTGGTACCGAGCGGTTGGGCGGTTCGAGGAATCCCTCGCCGATGCGGAATCGGTGGTCACCTTCGTCGTCGCGCACGACACCATCAGTCACCAGGACGCGAAGTCCGCCTTCCATGAGGCGGTGGAGGCAGCGTTCGCCATGGGCGACCTCAGCAAGGTGGACGAGCTCCTCGGTGTCCTCGCCGCGGTGCCGTTTGGCGTCCGGCCACCATCACTGGAAGCGCACGCTGCGCGATTCCGAGCCCGTCTCGCGCATGCACGAGGTGACGACGCGGCGGTGGAGCCGCTGTTCGCGCGCGCCGAGGAGCTCTTTCGCGAACACGAGCTCCCGTTCCGTCATGCAGTCACGCAACTCGAGCACGCGGAGTGGCTTGCATCGCAGACGCGCGAGGCTGAGGCAGTGCCACTTCGCGCGGCCGCACTCACCACGGTCACGCGTCTGAACGCGACGCCTTGGGTCGCACGAGCGGCCGGCGCACCGCCGGCCGAGTCTCTCGCACGGATGGACGCGCCGACGGCGGCAGGCGCTGCTCCGCTTCCCTGAGCAACGCGCAGAGCTTGATCTCAGCGTGCGCAAGCGTCAGGCTGCGTTGTCCGCGAGCGCGAGCAACACCGTCTTCATTTGAAACGGCGTCAAGCCCGGATGCTTGCCGAGGATGCGCGCGATCAGCCCGGTGATGTGGGGTGCGGCAAAGCTGTTGCCGGTGGCCCGGATCGTCCGCCCGTCGAGCCAGCCGACTTCGAGATCGATGCCGGGAGCACCGAACTCCACCGGCGGAGCGGTGTTGTAGTCGAGCCGGAACGGATCGCGTCCCTCATGTGCCGCAACGGAGAAGACCGACGCGTACTGCGACGGATAGCTGGGTGCGCGAACGTTGTTGACGGCGCACACGACCATCGAGCGCTGAAAGTACGCCTCATCGGCGATCTCGTGGAACAGGCCGAAGTAGTCGAGGCGCGATGTGCTCAGGCTCATGTTGAGCACCTGCATACCATTGGCGAGCGCCCAGCGCATGCCTTCGGCGAACACTGTGCCGCGGCCCGTGAGGCGGGCGCCGAGGACACGAACGCTGTACAAGTCGGCGTCCGGTGCCGCGTGGCGGATGATCGACGCGCATGCGGTGCCGTGACCGAAGAGATCGTCATGCGCCCCCTCGATGACGCGCGCGCCGCGCGGCGCTTCATTGTCCGCGACCACCACGACACCGCCGGCAAGCGGACCGACACCGGGGTATGACCCGTCAATGCCGCTGTCGATGACCGCTACTTTGACGCCCGCACCGGTGCTCCCCTCCCACGCCCA
Source organism: Candidatus Dormiibacterota bacterium (assembly GCA_036521195.1). Lineage (GTDB taxonomy): Bacteria > Chloroflexota > Dormibacteria > Aeolococcales > Aeolococcaceae > Palsa-851. The sequence continues at coordinate 113,448 of DATDID010000024.1, read as the reverse complement.
TTCGCGCGTGATCGTACCGGGGAGTGATGCCTGCACCCGTTGCAGGGTGGCCGCATCGAACTGCCACGACCACGCCGGTTTCAACGGCGTTGCTTGCGCACGTACAGCAGGAAGTCCTCGGCGATTCGTGTCGATGCGAGACGTTCCTCCTGTCCGAGGGTGCCGAGCTCGTGGAACAGCAACGCAAGCTCGGCAAGCTCCGCCTGGGGCTTGGGAGCTGCGGCGGCATGCTGTGCGAGCGCCTGGCGAAGATCGCCGCTGGGCGCCGCGAGCGCCGCGGCCTTGAAGAGGGCGCTGCCGAGGTTCGAGAAGATGCGCGACGTCTCCACGGCGAGCGTCGCCTGTCGCGCGAAGAGCGCGAGGATCTCCATGTCGTCGACGCCCTCGCCACCGCCACGCCGGCGATCGAGCACCTCGATGACGCCGAATGTGTGCCGCTCGCTTTCCAGCGGCATGGCCATGATCGCGTTGGGTACGTACCCGGTGGTTTCGGCCACGTCGACCGCGAAGCGTGGGTCCTGGCGGACGTTGTCCACTGCGATCGCCTGCCCGGACATGAGTGCCCAGCCCGCAATGCCGCGGTCAGCGGGAATGCGGATCCCGATCGTCGCCGCCGCACCGCTGCCAGCTGCAACGCGGAACTCCAGCATTTCCTCTGCCTCGTCGAACAGCGCTATGGAGCATGCGGCAGCGTCGAACACGAGGCGTGCGGATTCGACGATCGCCTGCAGAAACTCCTCGTCGCCGCGCGGGCGCAGCACCGGCCCGAGGTCGGCGGCAAGCTGCGCCAATCCTGAGAGAACGTTGCCGGCCCCGCTGCTTTCGTCCATGATGCATCGGCACTCTAGCGTCCGACGAGGACCCGCGGAGTCGGGATGGCTGTGGAGAAGACGACGGTGAGCACAGACGACGCGGCGTTACTGCAGCACACGCCACTGTTCGGTGGTATGCCGCTCGAGACGCTGCAGCGCCTCGCCGAGAAGGCGGTGCGCCGATCGTACGGTCGCGGTCAGATCATCTTCCGTGAGGAGGACGACGGCGACGCGCTGTGTGTCGTCGTGAGCGGACTCGTCAAGGTCTACCGGACGTCCCCGGACGGTGACGAGATGCTGCTCGTGACCCTCGGTCCCGCGGCGGTCTTCGGGGAGTTGCCGATGGTCGACGGCGGCCCGCGTTCGGCGTCTGCTGCCGCCGTCGAGGCGACGACGGTGATGACGGTGAACCGGGCTGCGCTGCTGGCAGCGCTACGGGACTCGCCCGAACTTGCGGAGCGGCTCCTGCGATCGCTCGGCTCCATGGTGCGGCGCCTCACCGATCAAGCCGCGGACCTCGTGTTCCTCGACCTCAACGGCCGCGTCGCCAAGCTGCTGCTCCGCCTCGCCGAGGAGCGCGGGAGCGCGGAAGGAGGCGGCCGGACGCTCGACCTCCACCTGACGCAGTCGGACCTGGCGAACATGGTCGGCGGTTCGCGGCAGAGCGTGAACCAGGTGCTCAACACGTTCGAACGGCTGGGATATCTCGAGCTCGACGGGCGGCGCATCGTCATCCGGAAACGCGAGCTACTGCAGCGCCGCGCAGGCCAGTCCGACTGATTGCGCGTCGTCGCGAGACCTGTCAGATCGCCGACGCTCCGGCTGTCAGCCAGGCGACTGACTCGCGGGTACACGCCTGCCAGAATCACGTCAACACAACAACGGCGGCCGCGCCGCACAGGAGACAGAGCGATGAGCACGGACGAGTCGAACGCGCAGGAAGCCCCGGGAGTTCGGACGGCCAAGACTGAGGAAGAGGACACCGAGGGTCACGTTCGGACCGCCATGGGCGGCGATCCCGACTTCGATTCCAAGCAACCTTCGCTGCACACCGCAGCGAAGGACGACGACGACGACACTGAAGGGCACGTCAAGGCCGGCGGCCACTGACCTCGCCCGCGAGGGGGAGCGATCGGCTCTTTCGGACTGCACCGACTCGGCGCGGTCCGGAGGGGCCGTCGCATTGTCTCAGGGAGCCACGTGGGGGGAGCTGATCTCGAGGACGCGCGGCGCGCCCATCTGCACTGGGTGACGGACGCGCACCCCGGCATCAGCCGGCGCCGCCGCGGCCGTGCTTTCAGCTACATGAAAGACGGCGCACCGGTGCGCGACCGCCAGACGATCGATCGCGTGCGCGCGCTCGCCATACCGCCGGCATGGACCGACGTGTGGATCTGTCCCGATCCCAACGGCCACATCCAGGCGACGGGGCGTGACGCGCGCAAGCGCAAGCAGTACCGATACCACGAACGCTGGCGCGAGGTACGCGACTCCAACAAATACGACCGCACCGTCGCGTTTGGCGAAGCACTGCCTCGGATTCGGGAACGGGTGGAGTCCGACCTCCGGCTTCGCGGCCTCGTGCGCAATCGCGTCCTGGCAGCGATCGTCCGATTGCTCGACCTGACGTTGATCCGGGTCGGCAACGCCGAATACGCCGAGGACAACAAGTCATACGGACTCACGACGTTGCACGCGAGTCACGCGGTGGTCGACGGCGACGCCATCCGCCTGAGCTTTCGCGGCAAGGGCGGGAAGCGTGTCACCGCAGAAGCACGGGACCGACGCGTCGCCACGATCCTGCAGCGCGCCACCACACTGCCGGGTGAGGAACTCTTCCAGTACGTCGACGAGGACGGCGAGGCGCACGCGGTCACGTCTGACGACGTGAACGATTATCTGCGCGAGATCGCAGGCGACGACTTCTCTGCCAAGGACTTCCGTACGTGGGCCGGGACGGTGATCACGGCACGCGCGCTACGCACACTGGGACCCTCCGAGACGGAGGCCGAGGAGAAACGGCACGTCGTCGAAGCTGTCGGCGATGCGGCCGCGCGACTCGGCAACACGGTCGCCGTGTGCAGGCGTTGCTACGTCCACCCGCAGGTGTTCGCGGCATACACCGACGGGACGTTGCGCAAACAGCGCTTCGGCTCGGTTTCGGGACAAGGCGCGAGAGACGCCGCCGTCGCAGGGTCGCTCCGCCCGGACGAGCGTGCCGTGCTCCGCCTGCTGCACGCAGGCGAACGTCACAGGTCACGCGCGGCGACCTAACGGAAGGCGTCCTCGATGCGCACGGCTGCCTCCTCGGCGCCGAGGTCGTCATGGCGGTCCTCGTCGTCGTCATGCTCGGCCTCTTCGGCGTCGACATCCGCTCCGTCGTCGTCAGAGATCACCTGCACCGCGCCATCGGGCCGGCGTCGCACAGGCCGGTCAGGCTCTTCCTCCGCCAGACGCTCGTCGAGGGTCTCGCGCACGTTGGGGTCGTTGAACTCGTGCTCAGCGAGATCACGGGGGTTGTCGTCGCTGCCGACCACCTCGGCGGGGTCGGGCTCCATCGCGCCCGAGATGATGGCGTCGTCATCGGGGACGTCGCCGGACGGCAGATCGCGTGCGTTCGAGTCGTCAGTGCTCATCTCAGTACTCCGGGATTTCGGGTTGCGAGCGCCGGTACAAGGCGCGATCATTCTTGATAGGCAGACTATCACGTTGGAACCCGGAGACTGGAGGCCCGCACATGGCACGCACGAAGCATGGAGGCGATCTCGGATCGCACGAGCGCAACACCCTCGGCAGCACGAGCTTCGCCTTCACGAAGCAACGCAAGGAACCGCTCATCGACGCCGATCACGTGCGCAACGCGGTTGCGCGGTTCGATCAGGTGGAAGGAGTCAGTGACGCCGACCGTGACCGTGCCTGGCGCAGGATCCGCGCCGCGGCCCGCCGCTTCGGCGTCGAGATCCAGGCGCGGGGGTGGCGTCAGCTCATGGCCGGAGGTCGGAGTCGATGACCGACGTGCACGCACCTGGGCAAACCTCCGAGATGCCGCAGATCGATCCCCCGAGCGCGCCACAGATCGAGCCGCCGTCCGTTCCCGACAACCCGGTCCCCGAGGAGCCGCAGCCGTCAGCCCCGGACACGCCGCAAATCCCCGCGCCCGGGATCGAGGAGACCCCGCCGGAGGTTCCAAGCCCGGAGACGCAGACCTAGCGAACCCTTCCAGGTCGGCGGTCAGCGAACGGGAAAGCACCCGGGATGTGACACCGGCTCCTCAGAGTGGCTCACGGACAGTCGCGCCATCCCGGAGGAACCCCCAATGCTCAACCGACCGTTTCGATTCGCCTGAGCGCCGCGTGCGCATCGCTCATCGCCGTGCTCATCGTGGAGGGGATATCGGGATACAGTCATCGCGATGCGGGCGATGCTCCTTGACGCAGCGCGAACGCCGCTGCGCCTCGCCGAGGTCCCGGCGCCCGAACCGGGATCTGGCCAGGTCCGGATCCGGGTGCGCGTCTGCGGCCTGTGCCGCACCGATCTGCACGTCCTCGACGGCGAGCTCGCCAAACCGAAGCTGCCGCTTGTCCTCGGCCACCAGATCGTCGGCGAGATCGTCGACCTCGGTGCCGGCGTCGATGATCTGCGCACCGGCGAGCGCGTCGGGGTGCCCTGGCTCGGCTGGACCTGCGGCGTATGCGACTACTGCCGCAGCGGCCGGGAGAACCTCTGTGACCGGGCGCTGTTCACCGGCTACGACATCGATGGCGGCTACGCGGAGTTCGCCGTCGCGGACGCGCGCTACTGCTTCCGTGTCGACGAGGCGTTCTCGGACGTGCAGGCGGCTCCACTGCTCTGCGCCGGTCTCATCGGCTATCGCGCGCTGACCATGGCCGGCGATGCCCGGCGCCTCGGCCTCTACGGGTTCGGCTCGGCGGCGCACATGGTTGCCCAGGTGGCTCGGCATCAGGGCCGCGAGGTGTACGCGATCACGCGGCCGGGTGACACCGCGAGCCAGGCATTCGCGCGCGACGAGGGTGCCGTGTGGGCTGGAGACACCGACGAGGACCTCCCAGAGCCGCTTGACGCCGCGATCATCTTCGCGCCTGCCGGTGAGCTCGTCTCGAAGGCGCTCGGCGCGTTGGCCAAAGGTGGCGTCGTGGTTTGCGCAGGCATCCACATGAGCGAGATCCCGGCGTTCTCGTACGACCTGCTCTGGGGTGAGCGCAGCGTCCGCTCCGTTGCCAACTTGACCCGGCGAGACGGCATCGACTTTCTCGCGCTCGCGACCCGAGTGCCGGTTCGCACCGTCGTCGAGACCCGGCCGCTCGAGCAGGCAGACGAGGCCCTGGTGCAGCTGCGGGAGGGGAAGGTTCAGGGGTCGCTGGCGCTCACGGTCTCCTAGGCTGTGAACCCCGGGCAGATAATGGGGCGGAGTCAGCCCACGACAGAGGTGTCATCGATGGCGCTCGAGACCGCCGCGACGGTCGCATCCGCACCCGTGTCGTTCGTCACCGATCCGGGCAGGTACCGCCACTGGCACCTGAGCGTCGACGGCCCCGTTGCGACGCTCGCGATGGATGTCGACGAGCAGGGAGGCGTGCGCGACGGCTACACGATGAAGCTGAACTCGTACGACCTTGGCGTCGACATCGAGCTGCATGACGCCGTGCAGCGGCTCCGCTTCGAGCACCCGGAGGTCGGCGCTGTGATCATCACGTCGGCGAAGGACCGCTGCTTCTCGGCGGGCGCGAACATCGGGATGCTTGCGCAGTCCTCGCATCCCTCGAAGGTGAACTTCTGCAAGTTCACAAACGAGACGCGCTTCGCCATCGAGGATGCGAGCGATCATTCCGGGCAGACGTACATCGCCGCGGTCAACGGCGCCGCCGCCGGCGGTGGCTACGAGCTCGCGCTCGCGTGCGAACAGATCCTGCTCATCGACGATGGATCGACGGCAGTGTCGCTGCCCGAGTTGCCGCTGCTGGCGGTCCTGCCCGCGACCGGCGGCCTGACGCGCGTCGTGGACAAACGGCATGTCCGTCGTGACCTCGCCGACGTTTTCGTCACGCGCAGCGAGGGCGTGAAAGCACCGCTCGCCCTGCAGTGGGGCCTGATCGACGCGGCGCTGCCTCGGAGCAACTTCGACACCCTGGTGCGCGAGCGCGCGATGGAGATCGCGTCGCTGACGCCGCGGCCGCCCGCATCGCAGGCGGTCGCCCTCGATCCGGTGCGTGCGAGCGTCGACCCGGATGGCGTGGAGTACGAGTACGTCACCGCATCGCTCGATCGACTGGCGGGTGTCGTGCACATCACGATCAACGGGCCGGTCGACGCTGTGCCGGCCGGCGCGGACGCGGCCCGCCGGCTTGGGAGTGCCTTCTGGCCGCTGGCGTTTGCACGTCAGCTCGACGACCTCATTCTGCATCTGCGCACGAACGAGATCGGGTTGGGGACGTGGGTCATCAAGACGGCGGGCGACATGGACCTGCTGCTGCAACACGACCGGTTCCTGCTCGCGCAGCGCCATGACGACTGGTTCATCAACGAGGTTGCGCTGCTGCTGAAGCGCGTGTTCAAGCGACTCGACGTCACGAGCCGCAGCCTGATTGCCCTGATCGAACCGGGCAGCTGTTTTGGCGGACTCCTGCTGGAACTCGCGCTCGCATGCGATGAACAGTTCATGCTCGACGGCACGGTGGCGGATGACGTCGAGCCCGCCGTCATCGTCATCACCGAGTCGAACACCGGCACATTTCCCATGGGCAACGACCTGCCCCGTCTCGAGTCGCGTTTCTTCGAGCGCCCCACCGAGCTCGGCGCGGCGATCACCCTCACCGACGCACATCTCGATGCGGCAGCGGCGGCCGGAGCCGGCCTTGTGACCTTTGCGCCCGACGCCATCGATTGGGACGACGAGGTGCGCATCGCGCTCGAGGAGCGGTCGTCGTTCAGCCCGGATGCGCTGACCGGCATGGAGGCGAACCTACGCTTCGTCGGTCCCGAGACCTTGGAAACCAAGGTCTTCGGTCGCCTGACCGCGTGGCAGAATTGGGTCTTCAGCCGCCCGAACGCTATCGGCCCCGACGGCGCGCTGCGCCGCTACGGCAGTGGCCGGCGGGCCACGCTCGACAAGGAAAGGGTGTGAGATGAGCCTCAGCGCCGACTACACCGATCGCATTCCCAACAACGTCGACCTGCGCGGTGACCGTCGCCTTCAGCGAGCGCTCGAAGCATGGCAGCCCCGCTTCATGCAGTGGTGGCGAGACCTTGGTCCGGACCTGATCGCCAAGGACGTCTACCTGCGCACGGCCATCAGCGCCGATCGTGACGGCTGGGCGCACTTCGGCCACATCCCGCTCGAGGAATACCGGTGGGGCATCTTCCTCGCGGAGCGAGAGCCCGACCGGCGCATCGCGTTCGGTGAGCATATGGGCACTCCCGCATGGCAGCAGATCCCCGGCGAGTACCGCGCGGACCTGCAGCGGCTGCTCGTCGTCCAGGGGGACACGGAGCCGGCGTCGGTCGAGCAGCAGCGCCTGCTCGGCTTCACCGCGCCGAGCCTCTACGACCTCCGCAACCTCTTTCAGGTCAACGTCGAGGAGGGCCGTCACCTCTGGGCGATGGTGTACCTGCTCCATGCGTTCTTCGGTCGCGAAGGACGCGACCAGGCCGAGCAACTCCTGCTCCGGCATTCCGGCAGCGTTGACGCGCCGCGCATCCTTGGTGCCTTCAACGAGCCCACACGCGACTGGCTCGCGTTCTTCATGTTCACGTACTTCACTGATCGCGACGGCAAGTTCCAGCTGGGCACGCTCGCGGAGAGTGGCTTCGATCCGCTCTCGCGTACATGCCGGTTCATGCTCCGCGAAGAGGCGCATCACATGATGGTCGGCACCACCGGTGTCGATCGAGTCGTGCGCCGGACCGCGGAGCTGATGCGCGAGCACAACACCGATGACATCGCTCGACACGGTGGCATCCCGCTCGACATCATCCAGCGGTACCTCAACTTTCACTACAGCGTCTCACTCGATCTGTTCGGCGGCGAACGCTCGACAAACGTCGCCAACTACTACACGGCAGGGCTCAAGGGCCGGTGGCAGGAGGAGCGGCGAGACGACGACCATCAACTCACGGATATCACCGCCCCGGTTGATGTCGTGATCGATGGCCGCATCGAGACGACGCGGATCCCCGCGCTCACCGCGCTCAACCAGGACCTCCGTTCCGAGTATTTCAGCGACTGCAACAATGGCGTGCGTCGCTGGAATCGTCTGCTCGAGACAGCGGGCATCGATCGCACGCTTGCGCTCCCGCACCATGGCTTCAACCGGCGTGTCGGAGCGTTTGCGGGTCTCCATGTCACCCCCGGCGGTGACCTTATCGACACCGCGACGTGGGAGCGCCGTCAGGCGGAGTGGTTGCCGACGACCGCCGATTTCGAGCACATCCAGTCGCTGATGATTCCGGTGTTCGAGCCGGGCAAGATGGCTGGGTGGATCGCTCCGCCGGCAACGGGGATCAACGGCCAGCCCGTCGAGTACCGGTACGTGCGCCTGGCGTAGACGCCTCAGGCGGAATCGCTGAGGACCCGGGCAGCCTGTGCGCGCAGCTCCGCGCGAATCACCTTGCCGGTGGCCGTCTTCGGCAGCGTTTCCACGACGACCAGCCGTCGTGGTCGCTTGTAGCCGGCGAGTTCCGCGCGGCATCGTGCAAGGACATCATCGACGTCGAGTGTCGCTCCCGGTCGCGCCACCGCAAAAGCTACGGCGCGCGTGAGGCCATCCGCGCCGAGCGCTCCCACCACCGCGACCTCGGCGACATCGCCATGGCCCAGCAGCACACTCTCGACCTCCGATGGGGAAACCCATTCGCCGCCGACTTTGAGCATGTCGTCGCGGCGTCCCAGATGTCTGTAGATGCCCACCTCGTCCACGGCATACAGGTCGCCGGTGGCAACCCAGTCGCCGACGAACGTGCGTCGGGATTCCTCGCTGCGACACCAGTAGCCGGTGGCGGCCGCGCTGCCGGACACCCACAGCTGTCCGGGCGCACCCACTGCGGCAGGCGTTCCGTCGTCCTCGAGGATTCGGACGTCATGGCCGCGAACCGGTGTTCCCGAGGCACCGGGGACGGCGGCACCGCGCCGGTTCGAGATGAAGATGTGCGTCATCTCGGTCGAGCCGATCCCGTCGAGGATCTCGACGCCGAATCGATCGCGAAAGCGCAGGAAGAGTTCGGCGGGAAGCGACTCGCCCGCAGAGACGGCCTGACGCAGGGGCGCAAACGTTGTGTCGGGCAGGTCGGACGCAAGCAGCGCCGAATAGAAGGTGGGCACTGCAAAGAAGAGTGTTGGTCGATGACGCTCCATGAGGGACGCGATCAATGCCGGTGTTGGCGGCCGGGTCGGTTCGATGACCGCCTGCGCACCAGCGGCCAGCGGAAACGTCAGCGAGTTGCCGAACCCGTACGCGTGGAACATCGGCGCCACCGAAAGATGCCGGTCGCCCGCCTGAATGTCGAGGACCTCCGCCGCGTAGCCCTCACACGTTGTCCGAACATCGGCGTGCCGGTGCATCGCAAGTTTCGGCCTGCCGGTCGTTCCGGAGGTGCAGAGCCAGAAACAGGGGGACTCGGCCGTCGTGGCATCGACGCTCCCATTGCCGCCGGCGGCCACGAGATCTGCCCAGCGGGGTCCGGCGGACTCCACGGCGGCGTCGTCCACCGCGCCCACACGGACGACCGTGCTCAGATCTGGCGCGTCGGCGGCCAGCGCCGCCAGCAGCGGATGTTCGGCGCCATCGACCACCGCGCAGCGAGCACGAGCATCGCGAGCGATCGCGAGCAGGTCACGGGGTGGCAGCAACGGATTGACCGGCAGGGCCACCGCGCCGATTCTCATGGCGGCGAGGATGCCGATCGCCAGCTCGGTGCTGTCCTTGAGGATGAGTAGCACGCGTTCTTCGGGACGGACGCCGAGCCGTCGAAACCCCGCGGACGCGGCCTGGACCGAGTCAAGGAGCTCGGCGTACGTGAGGCGCTGATCACCGCAGAGAAAGGCCACCGCATGGCCGTTACCGGCCGCGACATGCCGGTCGACGAGCCACTCGCAGCTGTTGAATGCCTCAGCCACGGGCGGCCTCAGCCGCAGCCCACAGCGTGCGCAGCTCGGCGTTGAAGCGCTCGACATCGGCGCGATGCGGGTCATGGGTCGCCGTGTCAATCCATGCGACGCGCGCCCCAGGCACCACATCGCGAATCGTCTCGGCGTGCAGCGGCGGGGACAGCGCGTCGTGCGATCCATGCACCGCCAGCACGGGGCTCTGAATCGATGCGAGCTCGTCGACGATGCTCCACGTCGCCCATGCCGGCGAGACCCAGAGATCGTGCCATCGACCTGCGACATCGGCCCAGTCGGCTCCGTGGGCGCGCTCGAGGCTGCGCCGCATGGCCACAGGCCACTCCGTGGGTGGACCCATGGCGCGGAGTGTAGCCACCGTCGCCGCATCCCCGCGAACGTGGACTGCCGCGACGGCGACGCTCGCGACGAGCGCCGGATCTCGCGCGGCGAGGAGCAGCGCGACGGTGCCGCCATCGCTGTGGCCCACCAGGTGGACCGGTCCGAGGCCGCGTGCCGTGAGCAGCAGCCGCAGGTCCTCGACGTCGTCGTCGAACATCGCGGTCGTGAAGACCCTCTCGTGGGTGGAACGACCGAATCCGTTGCGGTCATAGACGAGCGCTCGATGCCCATCGGCGGACGCGGGGAGCAGCGAGTCCCACGCGCGAGTCGAGCCGACGCCATGGTGCAACCAGACGGTCGCGAGCTCCCTGCCTGGATGGTCCTCGACGTGCATGCCGATGCTCCCCGCGCAGCCCAGGGGCACGACGCCCCTGGACCACCGCCGCTCAGAAGCTACGAATCAGTTGAGCGTATCCGCGATCCAGATCGCGCCGTCAGGCGCAACCGAGGCGCCGGTCGGGCTATTGAGATCACCGGCCGGTGCCGTGGTCCCGGAGCCTTCTGCCCGTAGGTTGCGGTCCACGCGAATGTGATGCCGCTGCCGTTGCTTCCGATGATGTACCGCCCTACTCCTGCGACCCTATCCTACCGGCTTTGGAATTCGAGGAGGCACATTGGGTCGACGGCGCCGCGAGTGGGTGAGATCGGCTCGGTCAGTGCGCGCCGGCTCCGGTGCTGATCGGACGTGACCCACCCGGGCCGATCACGGTGTTGTCGCCGACGAGGATCGTGGTGATCGCGCTCTCGGTCTCGACCTCCGCGAGCACGACGACCTCGTCGCCGGCGTAGAGCGTGGTCTCGGGATCGGGGGCGATCATGTGATCGCGGCGGACCAGGGCGACGATCGCCGCCTCTCGGGGCAGCCCAAGGTCGCCGATCTGCATGCCGACGGCCGGGGACTCGTCCGCCAGCGTCACCTCGAGCAGATGGGCCGAGGCGCCTTCGAAGCTCATGAGATGCACGAGCGACCCGACGGAGACGGCCTCCTCGACGAGCGCCGTATAGAGCTGTGGCGTCGAAACGGGCACATCGACGCCCCAACTCTCCGTGAACAGCCACTGGTTGCTCGCGTTGTTGACGCGCGCGATCACGCGGGGGACCGCGAACTCCTGCTTGGAGAGGAGCGAGATGACAAGGTTGTCCTCATCGTCCCCGGTTGCGGCGACCATGACGTCGACGTCACCGATGCCGGCGGCCTGGAGCGACGAGACCTCGCACGCGTCGGCAACCGTCCAGCGAACGTCGACGTGGGGCTGGAACCGAGCCACCTGCTCCGGATCGACCTCGAGAATCTGCACGTCATGACCGTGCTGCTTGAGGTCGGCGGCCACGGCCATGCCGACGCTGCCGCCGCCCGCGACGGCGACTTTCATACGCCTGCCTTGACGGGCACCGCGTCGGGGGCAAGCAGTTCCTCCAAGGCGGCGAGGTCCTGCTTCAGGAAGGCCAGATGGAGGAGATCGCCATCCTGGCCCACCAGTGCGGCCGCGTCGAGGCGCGGGACGCCGGCGCGTGTCACTGCCACCAGGCGGATCTTGCCGCTCGCCTCAAGGGTCGAGAGCTTCTGGCCGGCCAGTCGCTCCGGAAGGACGCGGTCCACCAGAAGAAGGGTGCCGGAGCCGTCGCGCCACTGCGGCGTGAACTCGTCCGGGAGCAACCAGCGGCGCACCTGATCGACTGTCCAGGTGACGGTCGCCACCGTGGGAATCCCAAGACGTTGGTACACCTGCGCGCGCTGCGGGTCGTAGATACGCGCCACAACGCGCTCCACCCCGAAGGTCTCGCGCGCGATCCGCGCGGCGAGGATGTTCGAGTTGTCGCCGGACGTGACCGCCGCGAAGGCGTCGGCGCCCTCGATCCGCGCCTCGGCGAGCGCGTCACGGTCGAAACCGGAGCCCTCGACGACGATGCCTTTGAAATCCGCCGGCAGACGGCGAAATGCCTTCTTCGCCCGATCCATGATGGCCACGGAATGGCCTTCGCTTTCGAGGGCCTTCGCGAGGCCGGACCCAACCCGGCCGCAGCCGACGATCACGATGTGCACGCCACCATTCAAGCAGGTCGCCAAGCGCGTCGGGCGGTATCGCTCTGATCTCGGGCATGGGCCATACTGCGGCCGTGGACGACATTCGGACGCAGGTGCCTGCGCAGCCGCGCAGCCTGGCGCCTGAGCGCAGCGAGTCGCCGAGCGCCATCAACTATCCGGAATCCTGGACCTACCGACTCAAGAACAAGGTCCTCGGCCCGCCGATGGTGTCCGAGCAGTTGACGCAGGAACGGCTCGCGAACCCGGTGGCAATCGGGGTGCTCGCCCCGGACATGATCTCCTCGTCGGCGTACGGCACCGAGGAAATGCTCCGGATCATGGTGCCGATCATCGGCATCGGCGCCTTCAGCATGGTCATTCCCATCACGGTGGCGATCCTGCTGGTGATGTTCTTCGTGATGTTCTCGTACCTGCAGGTCATCGGCGTCTACACGCGCATCGGCGGTTCGTACGTCGTGGCGCGTGACAACTTCGGACCGAAGGTGGCACAGATTGCGGCGGTCGCGCTGCTCATCGACTACACGGTGACGGTCGCGGTGCAGACGTCGGCCGGGACAGCAGCACTGACATCGGCGATCCGCGAGCTCGTGCCGTACACGGTGGAGATCACCGTGGGCGTGACACTCCTCATGCTGTTCGCCAATCTGCGCGGCATTCGCGAGGCCGGCTCGTTCTTCGCGATTCCGACGTATTTCTATATCGGATCGCTGTCGCTGGTCATCGTCACCGGGCTCGTACGAGCGGTGCTCGGCGGATTGCACGCACAGCCGCTGCCGGTGCACCTGGGGTATCCGGTCGGCAGCCAGACGCAGGGATGGCTCATGGGTCTCGGCGTCTTCTACTGCCTCAAGGCATTCGCCAACGGCGGCGTGTCACTCACGGGACTCGAGGCGGTCTCCGACGGGATCTCGAGCTTCCGGGCACCGGTCGCGCGCAACGGACGCAAAGCGCTCGTGACCATGTGCCTGATCCTCGGCTTCCTCGTGCTGGGGACGTCCATCCTGGCCCACATCACGCACGCTGTTCCGTATGCGGCCGGGACACCGACGGTCGTTTCGCAGGAAGTGCGCGACGTGCTCGGTTCCACGGTGGTGGGACAGGTGCTCTTCTATGTCGTGCAGGCGGCCACAGTCCTCATCCTCTTCACCGGCGGCAACACCAGCTTCAACGGGTTCCCGTACCTGGCGAGTTTCGTCGCCGGCGACTCGTTCCTGCCCCGGCAGCTGACCAAGCGCGGCCACCGCCTCGCATTCTCCAACGGGATCTTCGTCTTGGCGGTCGTGGCGATCGCCCTGATCCTCGCGTTCAAAGCCCAGTTGAACGCGCTCGTCGGCTTGTACGCGGTGGGCGTCTTCACGGGGTTCACCTTCGCGGGCTTCGGCATGGTGAAACACAACATGCGCATGCACGAGCGACGATGGAAACTCGGCGTCGTCGTCAACGCGTTTTCGGGAACGCTGTCGCTCGCGGTGGTCCTCGTGCTGATGGTGACGAAGTTCACGGAAGGCGCGTGGATCGTCGCGGTGGTCGGCCCGCCGATGTACTTCGGCTTGATCCGACTCCACCGCCAGTACGTGGAGGAGGAGAAGCAGCTCGAGACCGGCGCGGTGGCCGCGACCGAAGCGCCGGTGCTGCAGCGCCATGTGGTGGTCGTGCTCGTCGGACAGCTGGACATGGCGTCAGCCCGCGCGGTGCAGTACGCACGCACGCTGCGCCCCGACGAGCTCCGTGTCGTGCACTTCAACATCGACACCGCTGCGACCGAAGAGTTGAAGGAGGAATGGAGCAGGCTGGGTCTTGCCCACCTCCCGCTCGATATCCTGGAGTGCCGTGACCGGCGCCTCGAACGAGCGGCGCTCGAGTACGTCGCCGACCTCGCGGCTGACGGCAAGACGGAGTGCACCGTGTTGCTCCCGCGGCGCGCGTTTCACTCCCGCCTGCAGCGCGTCCTGCACGACCGCACCGCCGACCGCATCGCGGACGCGGTGGGCACCGTCGCGCACGTCGCGGCGACGATTGTTCCCTTCAACGTCGAAGCAGGCCCGCGGCGCAGGATCCGGCCGAACGCGGTCCGGCCCGATGGCTCGCGGCGCCGGCCGATGGGGGGCTCGGGGGTCGACCGCGCACTGGCGCGCCGTGCCACCGGAACGACGCCGATCACCGACATCGCCTTCCGCGAGCGGGTTCGTGTCGCAGGGAGGATCCGGTCGCTCCGGGTGCAGACGGCCAAAGGCACGACGAACCTCGAGTGCGAGATCACCGACGACACCGGCAACCTGCTCCTCGTCTTCCAGGGACGTCCCAGGATTCCGGGCATCGAGCCCGGGGCCCGACTGATCGTCGAGGGGATGGTGGGCTCCTGGAGCCGGCGGCTCGCGATTCTCAATCCCGACTACGAGCTGGTGAGCGAGTAGCGTCGAGCTGGTGAGCTAGCCGGCAGCGGTCCCGTGGACCTCCGCCAGCCAGGGCAGCGCTTCGGCCATCGGGCGGGCGAGGGTCTCGGTGTGGCGCCGATCGAGATTGCCGGCAGCCTGCAGTGCGAGTGCCGCTCCCAACGCTGCCGCCTCGGCGTGGTGCCCCTTCTCGCCGTGCTCCACCTTCCAGGAGATCAGCGATGACCGTCCTTCGGTGAGGTCGAGAACTGCACGCTGCAACGCCTCCCAGTCCGTCGTGCGGTGCGCGGTCTCGATTGCCTCGAGGGCCGCCGACTCCGCCTCGTGGTACCGCTCGAGATGGGGGAGGCCATACAGCTCCCAGCCATGCGCCACGCGTTCGATGCCGGACGGTGAGAGCGTCCGGAGGTCGTCGAGGAGCCTGCCGATGCTCTGGTCGTCGGTGCTGTAGCCGTAGCCGTCACTATCCATCGCCCGACTCTAAGCCGCAGGCCACGCCACGATGGTGAAAGGTCGATTCACCTAGCATCCCGTCCGCGATGAAGCGAACCTGGCACCCGCCGACGAAGTGGCTGACGGTCGCGCTCGTCATCGCCGCGACTGCCGTCCTCTGGGAGATCGGCGCCGACGCGAGCAGGCTGCGCGTCGTCGCGCGCTTCCTCGCGGGGCAGCGGGTCTCGCTTGGCTCGGCGAGCGCGAGCGACGACTACGTCCTCGACGCGTACCTCGCCGAGGTCCTGGCGCTTGGGGTAGGTCTCGTGCTGTTCCTGGGGTGGCGCCGCCGGCCACCTGGCCGCCCTCGAGCCACGTCAACGCTGATCGCCGGCTGGTGGACGCTCTGGATCGGCGCAAACATCGTCGGGCGGCTCGTCGAGCTGTCGTATCGCGGCTCGAGCTCGCTCACGGACATTCGCAACGTGACGTTGCTCGACATCGTCGAGTCGGCGGCGCTCGGCATCTCGCTGCTCGTCATGGCCGAGGCGGTGCGGCGTATCGAGCAGCGAGTCACCTCCCAGCGCGTTGTGCCGTCGACTGGGAAGACCCCAACGAGGCAAGCTGCGGCACAAGGCGCGAAACCCGAGCCGGTCGTGCCGGGGGAGCCACACGGACAACGCCTCAGCCGGCAGCAACTGGGCAAGATCATCGTCGCCGTGGCTGTGCTGGCCGCCGGGCCCCTGGCGATCGCCTTCGTCGTGAGCAACGGCACCATGGCTGCCGGCACGGCAGCGCCAAGTCCGCCCGCCGCCGCGGCTGCCTGGCAAACGAGCAATGCCACTGCCACCGCGTGCCCCGATGCGATGTTCAAGCCGTCCGACCCGCTCACGGCAGGCTTGACGAGCGCGTGTGCCAACGTGACTCTCGGTTCGTCGCTCTTCAGCGCCGACTGCACCAAGGGGAAGGTCCCACTCGGGCTTTCGCCGGAGATCTTCGACAACACGGGTCAGACGAGCGACCTCGGCACGGTTGCGGCGGTGGCCGGAGGTTGCGACCTCACCACGAAGAGCACGAGCGTCACCGCGGCCGTCCTCGCCGGTGATTCCACGGGCCCTGTCAACGAGCCGGGCGCCGTCATCGTGATCGCCGACTTCACTCCCTCCAGCAACACCGCCGGCGTCAACACAGTCGGGGTTCGTGTGTCGTCATCGAGCGAGTTCGACGTCGCGCTCCAGAGCGGCGGCCAGTACGCGGTCATCGAAAGCACCAACGGTTCGACTCCGGAGGCGCTCCTGCAGGGCAGTTTCACCGCGGGCCAGGCGGGTGCGCCCAACCTGAGCAAGGAGGTGCGCGTCGTCATCTCCATGAAAGGCGCCACGGCGTCGGCGTACGTTGACGGTGTCCTGCTGGGTACAGGTCCGACCACGGTTCCCAATGCGCCCGGCGGGTGCGGCTTCTCGGTGAGCACGAACGACGATGCGCATCCGGTGGTCGCCACCCTGGTCCATCTGGAGATCTACGCAGCAGGCTGAGGAGCTCGGGCCCCCGAAAAGCACGCGTGTGGCAAGCTAAGCGCCCTCATGGCGGCAGCCTCGCGCGGACGACTCGACGGCACCGTTGCGCTCGTCACCGGCGCTTCGAGCGGCATCGGTGCAGCGACGGCGGTGGCGCTTTCGGGGCTCGGCGCTGCTGTCGCGGTTGTGGCTCGCCGTTCGGATCGTCTCGAGGCGCTGGCGACGAGACTGCGTGAGGCAGGAGGCACCGTCCTCGTCATCACGGCCGACGTCACCGACGAGTCCGAGGCAGCGCGTGCGGTGGAACGCGCCGTCATCGAGCTCGGCAGCCTCGACACGCTGGTCAACAACGCCGGCGTCATGCTGCTCGGCCCGGCCGTCGGTGCGCCGATCGACGAATGGCAGCGCATGGTGCAGATCAACATCCTCGGGCTGATGTACTGCACACACACCGCGCTGCCGCACCTCCTTGCAGCTGCTGCGGACGGTGGCCGCGGAGTCGCCGACATCGTCAACATCAGCTCGGTCGCCGGTCGCGTCACGCGCAACAGCAATGCCGCGTACAGCGCGACAAAGCATGCTGTCGGCGCCTTCAGCGATGCACTGCGCAAGGAGGTCACCACGCGACACGTGCGTGTCTCGCTCGTCGAACCGGGTGCCGTCATCACCGAGCTCGCCGATCACAACCGCCCCGAGGTTCGCGCCGCGCTGGAGCAGGGATTCGCGCGGATGGAGCGCCTCGAGGCGGACGACATCGCCGACATCATTGCGTACATCGTCTCCCGCCCTCGACACATGGCCATCAACGAAGTGCTCGTCCGTCCGACGGAGCAGGAGTAGACGAAACCGATGCGTGGGAATGGAGGTACCCTGCGGGTTCTCGGCTGTCTCGGTGCTATCGCGTCCGTCGCCGCGTTGCTGGCTGCGTGCGGGAGTTCAAGCCCCGCGGCGACGACCGCACCGGTCGCAAGCGCGCCGCTCGCGACGGCCGGAGCCAGCCCGAGTGCGATGTCGGCATTCCTCGACCAGGCGAATATGGTGTGCGCCAGTGCAAGCGAGACCGGAGACGCTGTGGCGACTCCGACCATCTCCACCGGCGACATCACCGCACCGGCGGCAAGCGACCTCCCCGAGATTGCGACCTACTTCCAGTCACTCGTCCCGATATTCACGCAGCTCGACACCGGCCTCAAGGCGCTCGGCAAGCCTCCGGAGATGCAGGAGGCGTGGACGCAGGCGATGGCCGTGTTCGACACGACGGTGGGCGACTTCCGTGAGGCGCTGAGCTCGTCGCAGGCCGGCGATCTGACTGCCTACAAGAAGGCGATCGCCCAGGAGCAGACCGACAACACGACCGGCTCCGCGGACTTCAACAACCTCGGGGCGCTAGTGTGCGGCGGAGGCAGCGGCTCCGCCCCGACGCCCACGCCGGGCTGAACTCCCTGAAATAAAGAACGACCCCGGCGGTGGTCGATCCACCGCCGAGGCCGTTGGAGACGAGATATCCGATACTAAGTGGCGTTGAAGGCCACTGACGGGATGTACCACGGACCACCTGTGGCGGAGTCGACGCCCCAGCAAACGGCAGTACTCGGCGAATCGAACCTAAAGGTTCCAGTACCGGCACCGCCGCTGTCGCAGTAGTTCCCGGCGGTCTGGGTGTTCCAGTAGACGTATCCTGGATACGTATCCGCACCGACGTTCAGGTTGTCGGGGTCCTGCGTCAGGCCGACGTTCAGCGAGTCGTAGCCACAGCCTTCCGACGTGGCATGGCACGCAGTGTTGTCACCGTATTTGTCCGCGCCGTAGTCACTCGTGTTGTACGCAATGCCATACACGATGTGCGTCGGAAGCGTGAGCTTCAACGACGTGAGGTTGAACGTGATATTCGTCGCCATTCCCGGGAAGCACTCACCCAGCTTGGCGTCGAACCAGTCGCCCGCTTCGTCGCCGACGCACTTGGTGCTGTTCGCAGACGGACGGTACGGAATCGCGAAGGTCTTGGTCACCGACACGATCAGCGCGCCGGGGAGACCCGAACCTACTGCGTCAGTCTGCGTGCGCGGGTCGGTGGCTGGCGCCTGGTAGATGTTGAGGGTGATCGGCTCGTTGAACTTTGCACCCGCGTTCGTGTGGCAGGGCGTTGGGCCATTCCAACTTCCGGTCTGGCATCCCCACGAGTCCATCGTGACCACTACGGTCGCGAGCTTCGCACTGTGCGTCAGCGTGATTGCGTTACCGAACTCGGCGGCCTGCGTGGCTTCGAAACCGATGCTCGGCAGGTTGCCGGGTGCCGGCGCCATGCTGTTGTACAGGGTCGTCGACGTTGCGGCCGGCGCCGCGAAAACCGAGGTTGCTGGGATCACTGCGGCAATCGCCGCGATGAGCACCCCAACCGGACGTGCAATTCTCACCATAGATATGTGCCTCCTGATGTTGATAACAACCCTTTCGATAACCGAGTAAGACGCCGACCGACCGGCGCGCAGGCACGTTGAAGACCTCCCGATGTGCATCCGCGCCGAGCGATCCCATGCTGGAACGGCCGATGTATGAAATTGTCCCTTCCTGCGAGCTCCCCGCCGAATTCAGAGGAGCATCCCTAAGTTCGCATGTTGCTCTTTGTGTACTTGCTTTGTCAAAAGCGTCGAACGTGGCAGCGA
Organism: Candidatus Dormiibacterota bacterium; assembly: GCA_036521195.1. GTDB lineage: Bacteria > Chloroflexota > Dormibacteria > Aeolococcales > Aeolococcaceae > Palsa-851. The sequence goes on along the minus strand of DATDID010000024.1, from coordinate 94,067 downwards.
CGGCCGGGGGAGGGTGTAGCTCTACTCAGCCGTGCGCGACGTCTGTGTACCCATGTTGGTCCCGACACTCACGTCGGAACATCCGATAGGTGGACCGGCTCGAGGCTGGACTTGGGCATTATTGCTGCGTGCTGGAATGCAGAGCGTGAGCGAAGCCGTGTGGCTGCCCCTTCCGTACGAGGAGTGGCGAGAGACGCGCGAAACCCTGCATATGTACACGCAGGTCATCGGCAAGCTCCGCCTCGCGCTGAGCCCGTTCGAGCCGGAGTGGGCCAACGTCCCGCTGTATCTCTCGGCACGCGGGCTCACGACCTCGCCGATGCCCGTCGGCCATCGCACGCTCGACGCCGAGTTCGATTTCATCGATCACGTCCTCGTGCTCCGGACCAGCGACGGCGGGATCGAACGCCGTCCGCTCGGCGGCACCGTCGCCGACTTCTACGCCGACGTGATGCGCGCGCTCGCGCGTCTCGACGTCGACGTGGCGATATCCGTGATGCCGTCTGAGGTATCAGCGCCGATTCCCTTCCCCGAGGACACCACCCACGCCACCTACGTCGCGGAGCATACGGCGCGCTTCTTCGCGGTGCTCAGCCAGGTCGACATGGTCCTGAAGCAACACCGGGCGCACTTCCACGGGAGGACGACACCGGTCCACTTCTTCTGGGGAACGTTCGACCTGGCCGTGGTGCGGTACTCGGGTCGGGCGCTCCCACCGCAGGGTCACGGGGTGATCGAGCGCTTCAGCAGCGACGCCGAGGAGATCTGCGCGGGCTGGTGGGCCGGCGATGCGCGCGTTCCGTACCCCGCGTTCTACGCGTATGAATCGCCGAAGCCCGATGGCATCGAGCAGGCGCGCCTCGAACCGGCCGGCGCGACGTGGAGTGCCGACGCGGGTGAGTTCATCCTTCCGTACGACGGTGTCCGCGATTCGCCGCACCCCGACGCAGCGGTGCTGGCGTTCCTGCGAACGACCTACGAGGGCGCCGCCGCCCGCATGGGCTGGGACCCGGAGCTCATCAACGTGCCCGCTCCGCCTGCGCAGGGCTCCATGGCATCATCGGCGAAGGAGACACACGATGAGCACTGACGTTTGCGCCCACCTCGACCAGATCCTCGACACCACGCCGTCCGGTGACGGCTGCGTCGAATGCCTTGCCGCGGGCCGGCGCGACTGGGTCCACCTCCGTGCGTGCCAGGAGTGCGGTCACGTCGGCTGCTGCGACAACTCGCCGGGAAAGCACGCGACCGGGCACTACCGGACGATCAAGCACCCGATCATCCGCTCGTACGAGCCCGGCGAGGACTGGTACTACTGCTACATCGACGACCTCATGTTCGAGCTCGAAGACGCGCCCGAAGCGCCGTCGCATCCATAAGCAGGAGACCGCAATGGCAGAGATCGACGACCTGAACGACGAGCAGGCTGCGGCATTCGGACACGCCTTCGTCCGCTGGCTCACCGACGAGGATCCCGCGAGTGTGGCGAAGTTCTTCCCGAAGCTCGATCCACACACGATCATCGACGTCACCGCCGCCGATCTCGGCCGCGCCGTGCTCGAGGATGTGCTCGCGGAGAAGTTCCTCAAGCTCAACTGACGGTCAGAGCACGGTGTGCACGGACGCGGAACCGCTTCCCGAGACGCCCTGATCGTCGGTGATCGTCACCGTCACCGGGTACGTGTGCAGGAGCATGGCGTAGGAGTGCGCCAGCGTGAACGTCGTGCCATTCAGCGTGAGTGGCTCGATCGTACCGTCGCCGTAATTGACCGTCGCGGTGAAGGTGTGGCCGGCAAGATTGCTGTCGGTGAAGCTGCCGCTGCCGTTGAACTCGCCAAGGATCGCGGTGCCGCCGTGTACGGTGACCACCGGAGGCTGGTCCGGCACCGGGGTCGGCGTGGGCGTCGGGATGGGAGTCGGTGTGGGTGTCGGTGACGGCGAGCCGGTCGGGGGCGGTCCGGGCGTCGGCGTGGTGACCGGGTGGCCGGGTATCGGCGTCGCGCCTGGCGGAGCCGGCGCACCGGTCGGTGGTGCACTCGTGCCGCCGCCGGTGGACCCGCTGCCGGGATTCCCAGGCGTGGGCTCGGTCGGGTTGCCGTCGACAGGACCCTGACCGGGCCGAGACGGCGTGCTCGCGGTGAGCACCGAGATCGCTGACGGCGTGCTCGCCGGCGCGCTTGCGTGGGGAGTGATCCCCGGTGCGGTCAAGGTCACGGCGGTGGCCCCGGAGACGATCGCGGCTCCCCAGTTCCAGCCCAGCCCGTCGATCCAGGCGATGAGCGGGAGCTGCGCCACCCAGGACGCGAATCCCACCACACGCCAGAGCCGGCCCATCGAGATGTTGAGAAAGGCTCGAACCACGATCGGATCGAACTGGGTGCCCGAACACTTGACCAGCTCCTCGCGCGCGGCGGAAACGCTCACCGGCTTGCGATAGGGGCGAACCGCCGTCATGACCTCGTAGGAGTCCGCTACCGCGACGATCCGGCCGCCGAGGGAGATCTGGGCGCCGGTGAGCTGATACGGATAGCCCTTGCCGTCGAAGCGCTCGTGGTGCTGCACGACAGCATCGCCCCACTCACCGAGCCATGCTCGCAACGGCCCGATGAGGCGGGCTCCCTCTTCCGGATGGCGCTTCACCGCGGTCATCTCCGCGTCGTTCAACTTCGCAGGCTTGGAGAGGATCTCCGTCGGCACGACGAGCTTTCCGATGTCGTGGAGGAGCGATGCCCAGCGCAGTCGCGCGCGGTCCGCGGCGCTGAGGTTCATCTCATCGGCGATGAGGTCGGCGAAAACGCGGACCCGTTCCGAGTGCCCGCGAGTCTGGCGGTCGTGCACGCTCAAGGCGGCGACCAGCTCGAGCACCTGCTGCATGTACGCAACCTCGCCGCCCTGGACGCCACGGTCACGCGCTTCCTGGAGCTGGCGCTGGAGGTCGCGGGGCTTGCCGACACGCCGGGCGATGGCAAACCGCTTCGGCGCCCGGTCAGGGAACAGGAGCGAGAGGTTGAGCAGCGCGGCCAGCGGCAGGAGGCGTCGACCGGCGCGCTCCAGCGCGATGATGGTGACCAGCATCACCGCCGAAACCGCGGCAAACGAAAGGAGCGCCGGGCCGATGCCGGAAGCGCGGGGAAGCGCCCGGCTGAGGAACGTCCCGGCTGCGATGCCGGCGATGGCGGGCACCACGACGACACCGATGCGCACGAGCGCGCTCAGCGCCGGCCGGCGCTGCCACTGGTTGCCGGCCGGCTCCGCCTCGGATGCAGGTTCGGATGCGACGTCCGTGATGATCGACCACCCTCGCGGAGCCCCCTTCCGCAGCGTCCGCACAACGGCCTGGGGCGCAGCCTGAGGCAAAGGTTCGCGCCTGGCCGGCGCGGGTGGTCACCGGTTCGGAGGAATGTCGCGGACGGGTCACCCGATCGTCGCAGGGCCCACCCTTCCCGTTAGGATCACGGCGTTCATGCCGATTACCCTGTTGCGCCGCGAGCGCCGCTTTTACGAGCTCTTCGACCAGCAGGCGGCGACGGTGCTTGCGGGGTCGATCGCGCTCCGCGCCGCCCTCGATGACATCGACGGGATGGCCGTGCACCAAGCCGCGATCAAGGACCTCGAGCACGCCGGGGACGAGCTGACCCACGAAATCGTGAAGCTCCTCAACCGCACGTTCGTCACGCCGTTCGAGCGCGAGGACATCTACGCGCTGAGCTCTGGTCTCGACGATGTCCTCGACTACATCGATGAGATCGCCGAGACGATCCTTCTCTATGGCATCACGGAGATTTCCACCGCGGCGAAGTCGATGGCGTCACTCATCGTCGATGCGGCGCGCGAGCTGCAGGCAGCGGTCGCAAAGCTCGAGTCGAAAGCGGGCGTGAGCGAGCACGGCATCGAGGTGCACCGCATCGAGAATGTCGGTGACACCGAGTCGCGCCGTGCCATCGGCGACCTGTTCAGCGGCGGGCATGACGCGATCAGCGTCATCAAGCTCAAGGACTTCTACACGTTGCTCGAGGACTCGTTGGACCGCTGCGAGGACGTTGCCAACGTGATTGAGGGCATCATCATCAAGAACGCCTGATGACCGGCACCTCCGTGCTGCTCATCGCGACGGTCTGCATCGCGCTCGGGTTCGACTTCACCAACGGGTTTCACGACACGGCGAACGCGGTTGCCACGTCGATCAGCACGCGAGCACTGGGACCTCGCGCCGCAGTCGCGCTCTCTGCGGTCTTCAACCTCATCGGGGCGCTGGTAGCCATCGAGTTGCTGCACACGCACGTCGCCAACACCATCGGCGGACTCGTGTCGCCGAAGCAGGGTGTCTCGCTCGGAATGATCATCGCGGCACTCGTCGGGGCGATCGCCTGGAACCTCATCACGTGGCGGCTGGGGTTGCCGTCGAGCTCGTCGCACGCACTCATCGGCTCGCTGATCGGCATGGGTGTCGTTGCATACGGCGTCGACGCCGTGAAATGGGGATCGGTGCTGCCAGTCGTGATCGCGCTCGTCGCGTCGCCGCTCATCGGGCTCGTGCTGTCATATCTCTTCACGGTGCTGACACTCGACGTGTTCGCGCGGAAACACCCGGGGCCGATGAATCGCAGATTTCGCCTGGCACAGCTGGCTTCGGGCGCGTTCGTGTCGTTCTCGCACGGTGCGAACGATGCGCAGAAAACGATGGGTGTGATCACGCTCGCACTGGTGAGCTCGGGCGTGATCACGGCCACCGGCAGGGTGTTTCCGTCGCCACCGCTCTGGGTGGTGCTCCTCGCCGCGACGGCGATCGGCTTCGGCACATACGCCGGCGGCTGGCGCATCATCAAGACCCTCGGCATGCGCGTCATCCGGCTGGAGCCTGTCGACGGCTTTTGCGCGCAGACCATGGCGGCAGTGGTCATCCAGGGCGCGACGCAGCTGGCGCTCCCGGTGAGCACGACACATGTGGTGTCAGGGTCCGTGATGGGTGCCGGCGCGACGCGGCGATTGGGGGCGGTGCGCTGGGGCGTCGCGCGCAACATCCTCGTGGCATGGGTGCTGACCATTCCCGCAACCGCCGTCATGGCCGCGGTCTGTGCGCTCATCGCGGGAGCGCTGAAGATCTAGCGGAGCCGCTTCTCGAACCAGTGGTGCGCGTAGGGCTCGTCGTTGAACGCCGGGACCTCGACATACCCCGATGACCGGTACAGGCTGATCGCCTCGATGAGCGTCCCGTTGGTCTCGAGGCGGACGGCGTCCGCACCGCCCGCGACCGCACGCGACTCCATCTCCTGGAGCAGGCGCCGGCCGATACCGAGGCCGCGCACCGACGATGACACCCACATGCGCTTGAGCTCGGCAGGTGCGCCCGGGTGGAATTTCAGCGCGCCACACGCAACCGGGTGCTCATGCAGCGTGGCGAGGACGAACAGGCCTGCCGGTGGGCGCAGCACGTCGACGGTTGCGGGAATGCTCCGCGCCGGATCCCACCCGGTGTCGAAGCGGGTGTTCAGCTCGTCGTTGTACGCGCGGAGGCAGTGCTGGGCGCGAGGGTCGGCGGGATCAATTGGCGCCATCACCACGAGACCAGCAGTCATGAGCCGCTCGACCTCGGCCATGGACGCGACCAGACGGCTGCGTTGCTCTGCGCTCAGCGGTTCGAGCAATGCTGTCGCGAGATCATCGCTGCGCCGGTCGAGCACCGCCCGTTCGGCCTGGCCGGCAGCGGTCAGGCGCGCGGTCCGAAGGCGGTGGTCGGCCGCGCCCGGGCTCAAGGTGATCATGCCGGCCGCTTCGAGCGAGTGGAGCATGCGGCTCATGTAGCCGGAATCGAGGCCAAGCTGAGTGCGTAGCGATCGGACATCACGCGCGCCATCACCGAGCTCCCAGAGGAGTCGCGCCTCGCCGAGCGGCCGTTCGCGACCGACGAACCGATCATCAAGCGCGCCAACACGCTGGGTGACGATGCGATTGAACCGGCGCACCTGCGAGACCATCGCCTGATCCATCCTCTGACTCTAGTCAGAGAATTAGCCGAGCGGCAACCCTACGTACGACTGGGCTCCGGGGTCGCCGCCGGTTCTGGTTCCTTCGCGCCGGCACTCGATTCCATGATGGCCAGCAGCTGGACGAGCACGTGGCGCAGGTCCGAGCGGATGCTGAACACCGGGTCGGGTTCCTGCCCGGTGACCACAAGGACGCCGGTGGAGCGGAAGCGGTCCAGCTGGTGGCGAACCTCGAACGGCGAGAGCTTGGACTTCTCTGCGAGCTCATCGAGCTTGCGTGGCCGGTCCAGGAGCTGCGTGATGATGCGGAGGCGGTCGGGATCCCCGAGCGCATGCAGGAGGTCGCCCGTCGCAGTCAGCTCGTCGTCGGGCCGGGTGATGAGCGAGCGCACCGCCTCGAGCGCCGCGCGGGGCTTGAGCGGCAGGCCGACGCCACTCACGTAGCTCGTCTGGAGCAGCACCTCGCCGGCGGTCGCGCCTGCGCTGCGCCGGGCGACGATCACGTAGAAGGCGCCGACGACGAGGAGGACGACCACGGCGTCAACCCACCCACTGCCGAACCCGACGCCGAGCAGCCGGCCGAGCGCGAGGAGTCCGGTGACGATGCTCGCCACCACGCCGATGTCAACGCCGGCCGCAAGGAGCACGCGCACCCAGCGCGGGACGCGGACGAGACCGGCACCGGACGACGAGGGCGTCTTGCGCACGGCGAGGTAGCAGCCGACGCCCATCACGATGAGAATCGCGCCCTGCACGGCGAGCTTCTGGATCTGGTCGAGGAAGTGCTCGACGGGAACGCCGATCAGGATGCCCAGCGCCACGTAGACGCCTACCCAGACGAGGGTCGATGCACCCATCGCAAGGATGAACGAGCGGCGGGGCGCCTTCACGGCTCCGGCGACGAGCGTCGTGTAGATGCGCAACCCAGGGATGAGGCGGCTGATCGCGATGCCGCGCCATCCGGCGGATCGGAGCCGGTCCTCGACCCGCTCAAGATTTCGTTGCTGGCGCAGGCGTCGGGCAAGGCCTTTGAGCCCGCGATCACCGACGGCGCGCGCCCAGCTGTAGCCGACGAGCGAGCCGGTGAAGCACGCGATCAGCGCGAGCGGAATGAACGCGTAGGGGTTGAGTCCCCCCGATGCGATGAGCAGCCCGGCCACGAGCAGGGTCAGCTCGCCCGGGGCAAATGGGAGGGGGACGCCCGCCTCCTCGGCGAACAGCAGCGCCGGCAGGAGCGCCAGCGCAACCGCTCCGTGGAGGCCCTGGAGGAAGTTCACAGAGCCATCATCCCCTCGGGGACCTGAGGGTGCCGAGATGTGATCGCATCGTGCACGAGCGTTCTGCGAGAGTGGAATCGTGCTCGAGACGGAGATCGCGGTGGTGGGCAGCGGGCCTGCCGGCGCAACGGCGGCGCTCCTGCTCGCCCGCCGCGGACACCACGTCGTCGTCCTCGACCGCGCCCGGTTCCCGCGCGACAAGGCCTGCGGCGAGGGGCTGATGCCGCCCGGGGTAGCGGTGCTGCGGCGGCTGGGCCTCTATGACGCGGTGGTCGCGAGTGGGGCTCGGTCGCTCCTCGGCGTCACGTACCGGCAGCAGCGCGGCGGCCCCGCGGCGCACGCGTCGTTCCCGAATCCGCCGAAGGGCGATCAGGTGTCCGGCCTCGGCATCCGGCGCACGGCGTTCGATGCGGTGCTCGTCGACGCACTGCGGCAGGAATCGAACCTGACGTTGCGCGAGGGTGAGCGCGTGACCGGTCTTGCGCGCGATGACGCCGGCGCCGTCAACGGGGTGCACACCGCCTCCGGTGCGGTCCGCGCCGGGATCGTCATCGGAGCCGATGGGCTCCACTCCAGCGTTCGGTCCTGGGCCGGGCTCGCCACACCCGCCGCCACGAGCAGTCGCTACGGCCTCGCCGGCCACTGGCGGGTGGACACTCGCGGACGCACCGACATCCGGGTCACGTTCTGCGACGGGCACGAGTGGTACGAGGCCCCGGTCGGGCCCGATGAGTTGCTCGTGTCTGTGCTGACCGGCCGATCGGGGCCACACATCAATACCCGAACGTACGAAGCCGCGACGAGAGCGGCGGTCCCCGCGGTCAACGACGCGCCACTCGTCGCGGGGCCGCTCGGGGCCGCGCAGTTCGAGCAGCGGACGCGAGTTGCCGAGGGCAACGTGTTCCTGGTGGGCGATGCAGCCGGGTATGACGACCCGACGACAGGGGAGGGCCTCGCCATCGGCATGCTCCTGGCGGAACGCCTCGCGCTTCGGATCCACCACGTGCGATCGGGCAGGACCTCCGCGAAGGACGCCGTCGATCGCTACCGCGCCGACCACGCTCGCCTGGTTCGCGATCGGCACCGGCTCACTCGGCTCGCGCTCATCATGGCCCGGACGCCCTGGTTGAGCCGGCGGGCGATCGCCAGTGCGTCGAAGGATCCGCGAGCGCTGAGCAAGTTGCTCGGCATCAACTGCGGATATCAGACGTTCGCCGCGCTCACTCCGAGGGACTGGCTCTCGCTCGCCGGGATCTGACTGCTTCGCCGGCCCGGTCGCGGGACAAAGCGCGGAACACCGCGGAACGCCTCGCGGTATCCAGGGATGTCGTCGAGCAGGCGTTCCTCCGCGCGGATGCGCGGGACGAGCACGGCTGCATTCGCCATGGACAGCACCGCGGCCTCGGGGACCGCACCGACAGCGAGTGGCAGGCATGCGAATTCGAGTGCCACTGCAACGTAATTCGGGTGCCGGATGAAGCGGTATGGACCCCCGGTTTCGATGCGGACATCGGGACGGACATGCGCGGTGACGTTCCAGTCGTTGCCGAGCGTTCGGATCACCCAGATCCGCAGGGCCGCCGACGCAGCGAGTCCCATCAGCGCCGCCACCTCCAACGGACGTGGCACACCGCGCTGTGAACGCGGCCATGCGCAGACCGCGAAGAGCGCGACGTGCGTCGCCACCATGAGCGGATACGTCGACCGTGAGGCCTGCTCCGCGGCGCCGATGCTCCTGCGATTACGGGCGGAGATGCGCAACTCGATGAGACGCTGCGCCCCCATACCAAGGACGAGCCCCGTGCGAGCCCGCGAGGTCATGCCGCCCAGAGCAACTCGAGGAGCTCGATCGTAAGACCCGGGCCGAAGGCTGCGGCGATGCCGCGACCGGCCGGCGTCGGGAGGTGCGACGCAAGTTCCTCGAGGACGAAGAGAATCGCCGCCGACGATGTGTTGCCGATGCGCCGCAAGACGCTGCGGGTTGCGGCGACCTGACGCTCGTCGAGGTCGAGGCATCGCACCACCGAATCCACGATGGCCTGACCACCGGGATGCGCGGCGACGACATCGAGCGCGCGCGGGTCGCCCGCGAAATCTCTGACGAGGGCGGGGAGATTCGCCTCGATCATGCGCGGCAACTGCCGTGAGACGACGACTCGGAAGCCGTCGTCCGCGCGTTCGAAGCCGAGCGCGTCGGTGCTCGACGCCACCAGTTTCGACGCGGTGCGACCGATGCCGAGGCGTCGCGGCTCACCCTTACCGTGGAGCACCGCGGCGCCTGCGCCGTCGCCGAACACCAGCACGCTCAACAGGTTGTCGGCGGATGTGTCAGCGGGCCTGAAGGTGAGCGTCGGCACTTCGACCGCAACGACCAGTGCCGTCTGACCCGGATGCGAACGCACCCAGTCGCTCGCCCAGGCAAGCGATGCGGCCCCGCCGGCGCAGCCGAAATGCATGAACGGCATCCGCCTGATGTCCCTGCGCAGGCCGAGATGGTTGACGAGCTGCACGTCGATCCCGGGCAATACGAAACCGGTGCACGACGCCACCACGAGCAAACCGATGTCGTCGGTGCCGATCCCCGCATCGGTCAACGCGCGTTCCGCTGCGGCGATCGCCAGCGGCGTTGCCTCACGTGCGTATCGCGCTGCCTGCTCGCTCGGCCTCAGCGGCAGCAGCGCTTCCTCGATCGGCCGCACGAGATACCGCTGCGTTTCCGCAAGCTCGTCGGCGAAAAGGCTGACCCGGCGCTCCAGCCGCGGCCAGAGTTGCGTGACGAGGCGGAGCACCTCATCGCCGCCGACCTGGTAGGGCGGCAGAGAGGTCGCCAGACCACCGATCGTGACCGTGGGCAGCAGCGCGTCCGAAAGTGCTGACCAGCGGTCGGGGCGCGCCGCCGAGCGGCTCACCGCCTCAACAACCATGCGCGCTGATCATGACACCGACGATCTGAACGGCGGCCGAAGTCCCGAGCAGGTGAATGATGCGAAGGATATGTGCCGGGGTTACGTCAGTCAGGCGGCCAACGTCAGGATGCAGCGCCGACCCGCGAGACGACGTTTGTCTCGATCGCCGGCGGGGCCATGAGTGTCTGCAGGACTACGCAGTACCGTTTGGTTTTCTCGATGAGCGAATCGACCTGCTCCTGCGTCGCCTCGGGAGCCACGATCTCGAACTGCAGGCGAATCGTCTCGAAGCCAACTCGGGCATTGTTGATCCCGAGGGTGCCGGAAAGATCGACATCGCCCTCCACGGTGACGCGGATCTCCTCCGTCGCAAGCTCCATCGACGCAGCGACCATCTGACAGGTGACCTGCGCGCACGCCGCCAGGGCTCCGAGCAGCAGGTCGCCCGAGCACGCGCCCGTGCCGGCGCCGCCGACTCCCGCGTGAGCCTGCGCCTCGTAGATTGCTCGGCCGAGGTCTACGGAGCACGCGACCGGCGCTTCTCCCTCGCCGCCGCGCGCGACGAGCGTGATCCTCGACGACTCCGGATGCTCGCGATAGCCGTCTTTGAGCGGCTTCTGGATCTCCCGCACGTTCATGGGACTCCCTCACTAGATTCGGCTGCGTCGTACCGCAACGATTCTGTCCCATGGGTGCCTGTGACAGTCGTTGAGCATGAAGCGCTCCTTGCCGCGCCGCTAGAGTCGCTCCGATGTCGATCGAGGTGCGGGGCGCCACGCCGGCGCTGTGGGGTGACCTCGTCGCCGTCTTCGGTCGCAGGGGAGACGACCCCGCATGGTGCTGGTGCCGTCGCTTCCTGGGCGGCCTTGACGGCACGACCGGCGCACAGGAGCAACGGCCGGACAAGCGCCGCGCGCTCCACGATGAGATCGCGCATACGCTCTTCACCGGGACAGCGTCGATGTTTGTCGCAGCGGGATTTGCCGAGGCCGGACGGACGTATCCCACGCGGCCCGTGATGCGGTTGTCGCTGAAGCGGCGGTACCGGCGAGGGTGCAGCGCAGCTACTCGCGGGTGACATATGCAGCCGTGAGACCGCCGTCGACGAGAAATGTCGATCCGTTGACATAAGACGACTCACTGCTCGCGAGGAACAGCGTCGCATTGGCGATCTCACGCGCGGTGGCGAGCCGGCCCATCGGCAGATGGATGCGACGTCGCTCGTAGGCGGCCGGGTTGTCGGAGAACAGCTTCATCAACAGCGGCGCCTCGACGGGTCCCGGGCACAGCGCGTTGACGCGTACTCCCTGGCGGGCGAACTGCACCGCCAGTTCGCGACTCATCGACTCGGTGAGACTGCGCACGCGCGAATGCGCCGGCTCGACGAGCTGCGCGGCGGAGTCGTCCACGGCGACGGCCCGTAAGCGGAGAGGCCACCGCACCGTGGGCAGCGCAGCGTACAGTCGCCTCAGTCGAATCGGGCTGGGGCGAGGCGAGGGCGGATGCAGAAGCTGCGAGCGAGGGGCGGAGCAGTATTCCGGGGTGCGGCCGGCACCACGTTTGCGCTGATGGCACTGAGTGTTGCGTCGATGCACGCCAACGCCGCGTCGACACCCGCATCGGCCGTTGCGGACTCGCCGGGCTGTCACGCGCACACATTGGCTGCGAACGACGACGAATCGACGGGGCTGTTGTCACTGGGCTTCACCGTGAACTTCTTCGGGAAGCTCTACAACCATCTGTATGTCAACAACAACGGCAACGTCTCGTTCGGCAACGCGGTCAGCGAGTACACGCCCGATGGTCTCTCCGCACCCGGGCATTTCCCAACCCTGGCACCGTTCTGGGCCGATGTCGACACCAGCGGGCCCGGCTCGGGACTGGTGACCTATGGCGCCACGAAGTACAACGCCGACGCAGCCTTCTGTGTCCTCTGGCCGATGGTCGGCTACTTCAGCTCGCACACCGACAGGCGCAACGACTTTCAGCTGTTGATCGTCGATCGCAGCGACGAGGGGAAAGACAGCTTCGACTTCATCTTCAACTACAACCAGATCCGCTGGGAGTCGGGCGATGACAGCGGGGGAGCCGACGGCCTCGGCGGCCAGTGCGCACGAGCGGGATACACGAATGGCACCGGAAGAGCCGGGGAGCACGACGAGATCCCGGGGTCGGGACGCTGCGGCGCGCTGCTCGACAGCAATGCGACCACGGGGTTGACGCAGACGTCGCTCAACAGCGGGACCAGGGGGCAGTTCGTGTTCTCGGTCCGCAACGGTCTCGTCAGTGCGGCAGGGAGCTGCCTGGATCTCGCGTCCTGCTTCAGCGGGGCCGGGGCCGCGGGGCTTGCCGTCGGGGGCGCGGCACTGGTGACCTTCGTCGGGATCGGCGGCGTCGGCGTCATTCGCGCGCACGCGCCTGTCGTGCTCCAGCCAGTCCACGCCTCGGTGGCCGCCGGCGCAGCGCCGGTCGGACACACGGCGATGGCCGTGCCGATGCATGGCGCAGGCGCACCGCAGCCACCACCGCTCGCGCCGGCGTCACACCTGCAGGGAGAAACCGGCTCGCGTGTCTTCGAGGCGGGCGGGACCGGCCTCGAAATCGGCATGCAGAGCGTCGAGGAGCGCGCCGCGCTCGAGGCGATGGCCGACGCTCCTCCGCCGCCACCGCCGCCGGCATGATCGACGAACGCCTCGATCTTGCCGATTGGCGCCGCCAGGTGAGCGAGCTGTACGCCGCGATCCGGGCGGATACCGATCCAGTCGCCGCATGGGGGCTCTGGAAGCAGACCCGCGATCGTCTCTATCGCTCCCACTCCCAGAGCCCGATTCCCGCGGCAGAACGAGGCGACGCAACTGCACCCGAGTACTACGAGTACGACCCCGGCCTGCGCACGACGGCAGTCATCGAGGCAGCCGACGGAGCGACGTTCGAGCTCCCCGATTCGGCCGCCGGTCACGTCGTGGCCGAGCGCGCGGGAATGGCGCGCTTCTCGCTCGGCGGTGAGGACCTGAGCCTCTCGGTCTTCTGGCTGCTCGACTACGCGGGCGGATTCTTCGTCTCCTTCCGCGATGCCACCTGCGGAACCGAGACCTACGGCGCCGGTCGCTACGTCCTCGATACCGCCAAGGGCGCCGATCTCGGCACCGATGGCGGGCGAGTCCGCCTCGACTTCAACTTCGCATATCAGCCGTCGTGCAGCTACGACCCGCGCTGGAGCTGTCCGCTGCCGCCGCGCGAGAACTGGCTGGCCATACCGATCCGCGGCGGCGAGCGCTTCCGCGGCTGATCTCGCCGTTCGCTGTGACGAGGCGACGACAGTTGTCCTTCTTGTCGTCTCAGGCCCGCCCACTGACGTGCGATCTCTGAGAGCCTCCAATGTTGTGATGGAGGCAGGGAAGATCGATCCGGCGCTCGAGATCCAGCAGCTCCGCGAGGAGCTCGCTGCGTGCCAGAAGACCATGGCCGAGCAGCAGCGGCAGCTGACCGTCCTCGAGTTCGCGACGCAGGCGCTGACGTACAGCCTCGACCCCGGACATGTTGTGCAGACGGCGACAGGCCTCGCCGCGACGCTTGCATCACCCCCGGGAACCGGTCCTCGACGCGGGGTCTACTACGAGATCGAGGGGGACACCATGCGCATCGTCGCCGACAGCGATGACACCGGGGCGAGCGCAGTTGGCTCGTGGATGGCAATCGCGGAGCACCCGCTCATCCCAAAGGCGCTGGCAGCCGGACACGCGCTTGGGGGCGCGCTCGACGTCGCACAGGCAGGCCCGCGCGCACGCCAGATCATCACCCGGTTCGGTCTCAAGTTCGCCGCGTACGTCCCCGTCCGGATCAAGGGGCATGTCCACGGCGTTCTGGTGGTCTCCTCGCGCGACAAGCCGTTTCCTGCCGAGCTCGTCGAGCGATTGGCCGGTCTCGGCGCGCTCACCGCACTCGCCCTCACGAACGCGCTCCGACACCAGGAGGCCGAGGCGGATGCGGTCACCGATGCGCTCACCGGACTGATGAACCGGCGCGGTTTCGAGCACGCGGTGGACAACCTGACGACGCGCCGGGCGTTCGCGCTGATCGCGATGGACGTCGACAATCTCAAGATCATCAACGACGGGTACGGCCACGCGGCCGGCGATGCCCTCCTCGTGGCGATCGCGCGCACCCTCGCAGGCGTTGCTCGCAAGGGCGACACGCTCGCCCGGATCGGCGGCGACGAGTTCGTGCTCCTGATGCCCGAAGCAACAGGAGGTACGCCGATCGCGGTGGCCCGGCGCATGAAGGACTCGGTCAGTGCTCTGAACCTGGTCACCGGGCCTGCCGGGATCAGCGTCGGCTGGGCCACAGGTGAGGCCGGGTCCGATCCGTATCTCGTGCTGCAGCGGGCGGACGCGCTGCTCTATGCCGAAAAGGGAAGCGACGGGAACGGGGACGATCCTCTGTCAGCGATCGCGTAGGCAATCGCGTCAGAACAGCGAGGGGACGACCGCCTCGATGAGATGCGGTCCGGGCTCAGCGAAAGCCCGCTCGAGTGCGTCGCTGAAGGCCTCCGCGGTTTCCGGACGCGAGGCGGGCACGCCGAATCCCTTCGCGAGTGCGACGAAGTCGATCTCCGGTGGTGCGATATCGAGCATCTGCAGCGCGCGCTCACCGGACGCCGTGGCGCCGACACGGGCGAGTTCCATGCGCAGGATGGCGTACCGCCGGTTGCTGAAGATCACCGTGGTGACATCGAGTTGCTCGCGAGCCATCGTCCAGAGCGATTGCACGGTGTAGAGCGCCGAACCATCCGCCTCCAACGCCAGCACCTTGCGGTCGGGGCAGGCGATGGCGGCTCCGACCGCAGCGGGAAGCCCCTGACCGATCGCTCCGCCGGTGAGCGAGAGCCAGTCGTGACGCAGCGCTCCCGCCGTGGAGCCGGGCAGAAATGTCCCGCTCGTGGCAGCCTCGTCGGAGACGATCGCGCCCTCAGGAAGCAGCGCGCCGATGGCGAGTGCAACCGTGTCGGCCCCCAGAGCGCCGGTCGGTCGCTCGGGCCTGGGGACGTCGGGGACAGCGAGATCCTTGGGGGCGTCGACCGCCAGCGCCAGCGCGTCGAGCGCCGCGACGACGTCCGAGCCGGCGTCGGCAAGCGTGATCACCTCACAGCCCTCGGGGACGAGGTCGCTCGGCTTACCGGGATACGCGAAGAACGAGACCGGCGAACGCGCGCCGACGAGGATGAGGTGCCGCAGCCCGTCGAGCTGCCCGGCGGCCATCTCGCCGAGGTAGGCGAGGCGCTGGACGTTCGGGATGCCGGCCCCCCGCTCGGCGCGCGCCACGAAGGTCTCGGCGAGAAGTTCGGCACCGGTGGCGGCCGCGATCCGTGCGGCCGTGCGCAACCCGCGCTCGCGCATCGCTTCGCCACCGAGCAGCAGCGCGGCGTTCTCGCCGGATCGGAGCGCGCGTGCGGCATCCTCGATCGTGGCGGTGGAGACGTGCGCAGGTTGGCGTCGCGCAAAGGGCGCGGCGACCACACCGCCTTCGGACCACGACACATCTGCGGGGAGGATGAGTGTCGCCACCTCCCCGGGTGGGCCGTACGCCGCGGCGACGGCTGCGGCAGCATCCGCTCCCACGTCCTCGGAACTGGAGCTGTGCCGGATCCAGGACGACACGTTGCGTGCCACGGTCTCGATATCGGACTGCAGTGGCGCATCGAATTTGGCGTGATGGGTCGCGTGGTCGCCGACGATGACGACGACCGGCGCGTGGCTGCGCCGTGCGTTGTGCAGGTTGGCGATGCCGTTGCCAAGCCCGGGTCCGAGGTGGAGCAGCACCGCAGCGGGTGCGTCGCGCATCCGTGCATACCCGTCGGCCGCACCGGTGGCGACACCTTCGAACAGCGCAAGCACACCGCGCATCTCCGGGACCGCATCGAGCGCTGCCACGAAATGCATCTCCGACGTTCCCGGGTTCCCGAAGACGACGTCGACTCCAGACGCCATGAGACTGCGAAGGACCGCCTCGCCGCCGATCATGGCGCGCCCGCGGGACTCACGGCTGGAGCCAGGACAAACAGGACGCCGGGGTTGAGAATGCCGTCCGGGTCGAAGGCAGCTTTGATGCGTCCCATGAGCGCCAATTTTGCAGGGTCCTCGAGCGCGAGGAAGTGACCGAGCTTGTCCGTGCCGATGCCGTGCTCACCGGAGATGGCACCACCGAGCGCGGCGCCGGCGACGAACACGCTGCGCAGGACATCATCGAGACGCTCCGCGTCCGGCTGGAACACGGAGAGATGCACGTTGCCATCGCCGGCGTGACCGCACCCAAGGATCATCGACCCGGTCGTCTGCGCAATTACTGCCACCTGTGCCAGAAACGCGGGGATCTGCGCGCGGGGCACCACGGTGTCGATGATTTCGTTGGCACCGGCGGCTTTGGCGGCAAAGAACGCCCGCTCGCGCGCTGTGATGAGCTCGGTGGCCGCACCCGCCGGGAGGACGTACACGTCGAGCGCGCCGAGTGTCGCGATGAGGTCGCCGAGGCGCTCGATGTCCTCGTCGAGGCGACCCTGGTCGCGTGATTCGATGACGACCACGAGGTACGCGAGCGCCGCTTCCTTGATCTCCTCACCGATGCCGAGCTCGAGACCACGCAACGCTGTGATCGCCGTCATCGTCATCGAGTCGATGTACTCGAGAATGAGCGGCGCAAGGCCGCTCTGCACGATTTTCGGGACCGCAGTCGCGATGTCCGCGACGGTCCGAAACGGCGCGAGCACGGTGGCCGCGTGCGTGTGTCGCGGATACAACCGCAGGATCGCCTCGGTGACGACGGCAAGCGTGCCCTCGGAACCGACGATCAGTTGCGTGAGGTCGTAGCCGGAGGTCGACTTCACGAACTTGCCGCCCGTGTGGATGATCTCCCCGGTGCCGAGCACAGCCTCGAGCCCGAGGACCTGGTGGCGCGTGACTCCGTACTTCACTGCGCGCATACCACCCGCGTTGGTGGCGACGCTGCCTCCGAGGCTGGCGCTGCCCTCGCCGGGGAATACCGGATAGACGAGGCCATGCTTGGCGGTTGCCTCGTCGAGCTGACGCAGGGTCACCCCCGGCTGCACGATCGCGACCTGGTTCTCGATATCGATCTCGACGATCGACTCCATCTCCCGAAACGCGATGAGGATGCCGCCGGCGCGAGGGACGCACGCCCCGGCAAGGCCCGTACCTGCGCCCCGCGCTGTCACGGGCATTTGCGCCTCGCGAGCGATCCTGATGACGTCCCCGACCTCGGTGGCGGAGTGGGGGAGCACCACGATGTCGGGCGCGTGCCAGGGTGCGTGCAGCGACTCGTCGTGCCAGTCATCCTCGCTGACGTCGGCGCCGCTCAGCACGCGCGCCGGGCCGAGCAGCGTCGTCAGCCTGTCGAGCGCGCCCTCCATCGCGATTGATCAGGCGCCGGTGAATGCGGCGGGTCGCTTCTGGAGGAACGCCGAGATGCCCTCGGCAAAGTCGGACGTCGTTGTCGCCTCGGTCTGGAGGCGCTCCTCGACGGCGAGCTGGGCCTCGAGATCGTTGTCTCCCGAGACGTCGAGCGCGTGCTTGGTGAGCGCGATGGATCGCGGGCCGCGCGCCAGGCGCGCGGCCAGCTCGTGGCACACAGCAGCGAGGTCAGCGTCCGGGACCACCTGATTGACAATGCCCAGCTGGAGCGCGCGCCTGGATTCGACCGTCTCGCCGAGCATCGTCAACTCCGCGGCGCGCGCCGGCCCGATGAGCCGCGGCAGGAAGTACGTGCTCGCGAGGTCTGGGATGAGGCCGATGCGGACGAAAGCCTGCACGAAGGTTGCGGACTCAGCGGCAATGCGCATATCGCAGGCCAACGCGAGGGAAAACCCCGCGCCCGCGGCGACACCGTTGACCGCAGCGATCACCGGCTGATCCATCGATCGAATCACGCGGATCGCGGGAGCGTAGTGGTCGCGCAGGATGGCGCCGACGTCGAGGCCGCTGTCCCCGGAGGCAGCACGCAAGTCCTGACCGCTGCAGAATCCGCGACCGGCGCCGGTGATGATCACCGCGCGAACGCTGCGACCACCGGCCGCTTCGTGCAGCGCTGCCGTCAACTCGTCGAGCAGCGGCGGGGTGATCGCGTTGAGCACGTCGGGGCGGTTCAGCGTGAGCGTGAGCACGCACTCGTCAACGGATTGCAGCAGCTCGGAGGACATCGCGGCGAACTCTACGCTGACAAGCCGCCGAGCTCGCGAAGCCATTGATACGTGTAGATCCCCGTGTTGTGGCCGTCGGCCCACACCGCGTTGAGACCGTACGCGCCGACGAGCGAGATGTCGGCGAGCTCATCCTCGCCGGGATGGAGCACGGGGTCCGTGCTGAAGCGTCCGCGATACCCGGGCTCGCCTTTGCACGCCGCGCACGGACACGCCCTGCGCAGAGTCGAGAACGGGATGTGGTGTGTCGCGCCGTCCGACCATTCGATGAGCAGCGAACGTTGCTGCTCCTCATAATCGAAGCGCACGGGTCGAAGCTCGCCGGCCACGGGTGCGCTCCGTCGAACGACTAGCGCAGCACCGACTGGAGCTTCATCGCCAGCCCCATGTCGCCCTTGATCTTGATCTTGCCGCTCATGAACGCCATGGTGCCGTCGAGCTTGCCGGTGGCGAGGTCGACGAAATCCTCGGACTTCATGGTGATCGTGATATTGGGGTTCTCGGGCATACCCTCGCCGACATCGGCGGTGCCGTCCTTGAGGGTGATGTGGTACTGGCCCGGCGCTGCGCCGCCCAGGTCGAACGCGTAGATCGCGTTCATACCGGCGATCTTGGCCGGGTCCGCGGCGATGCGTGTGTTGATCTCGGAGAAGACCTCGGATGGTGTGGAAGGCACTGACTACTCCTTATTACCGTCGGCGTGACCAATCGGCATTACCGCGGCCGCAAAGTGGACCGGAAGTGGTCTGCGGCCGATCTCAGTCTACCGAGTGCGCACTGACCGTCGGTGCGTCCGGCGGCGCACCCGGCGAAGTCGGGCACGGTTGCCTGTGAACTTCGTTGTGTAACCCCATCTTCAGGTGGGTACACTCGCGCCATGGTTACCTGGATGTGGGTGGTCTGGCTCCTGGCTGGTCTGGTCCTGGTGGGCCTCGAAATACATACCCAGGCGTTCTATTCGCTGTTCCTCGCCCTGGGTGCGTTCGTCGCGACGATTGTCGCGCTGTTCCCGACCGACGTCTGGGTGCAGGCTGTCGCGGCCATGGCCGTCGCCGTCCTCGGCACATTACTCGTGCGTCCAACGCTGGCCAGGCTTTCCGCGAAGCACCTGGGGCCGAAACTCACGATGCCCGGCGCGTCGGACAACCTCGTCGGTCAGCCCGCGCTGACGCTCGACCCGGTCGGGGACGAGAACCATCCCGGACATGCGCGACTCTTCAATGAGAAGTGGCTTGCCGTGACGGCAAATCCTGGTGGCGTGCCGGCGCACGTCGAGGTCACCGTAGTCGAAGTCCGCGGCACCACCCTGGTTGTCGCGCCCCCGAGAGGAGTCTGAAAGCAGTGGACAACAGCGGTCTGGTCACGGCGATCATCGTCATCGTTGCGCTCATCATCGTGGCCATCGTCATCGGCGGCGCGTTGCGCGTTGTGCCGCAGGGGTTTGCCGGCGTGGTCACCCGTTTTGGACGGTTTCGGAAAGAATCCCCCGCGGGGCTGACGATCATCACCCCGTTCATCGACAAGCTCCTCCGAGTCGACATGCGTGAGACGCCGCGCACCGGGGACCGTCAGGACGTCATCACCCGCGACAACGTCGCGGTCGCCGTGAACGCAACCATCTTCAGCCAGGTGATCGAGCCGCGCTCGGCGCTGTTCAACGTGTCGGATTACCTCGTCGCCATCGATCAGCAGGCGCGCACGACACTCCGTAATGCGTTCGGTAACGTCAGCCTCGACGAGGCGCTCTCATCCCGCGAGCAGATCAACGCGGCGATGCAGCAGCAGATGGAGCAGGTCACCGACAAGTGGGGCATCCGAATCAACCGGATCGAGATCGTGGACATCTCCCCACCGGTGCAGATCCTCCAGGCGATGGCTTTGCAGAAGCAGGCTGACCAGGAGAAGCGGGCTCGCATCCTCCAGTCGGAAGGTCAGCAGCAGTCTGCGGTCAACATCGCAGACGGCAACCGGCAGGCAGCGATCAAGCAGGCTGAAGGCGAGCGGCAGGCGGCCATCCTTCGCGCAGAAGGTAACCGGCAGGCGGCGATCCTCGAAGCAGAAGGCCGCGCTCAGGCGATCTCAACCGTGTACGGCTCGATCAAGGCCGCGCAACCGGATCCCACGCTGGTTGCGATCCTCCAGCTGGACACGCTGACGAAGTTCGCCGAGAGTCCGAACGCCAAGCTGGTGGTGCCCGCGGAGACGTCCGGTCTGCTCGGTGCGGCGCAGGTGCTGCGCAGCGTGCTCGGCGACGCGCCGGGACTCGAGCCGCCGACCGTGATCACCGCGCCGTCGACCAGCTGAGCCCGTTCCCCGCGTGGTAGGGCAGAGCTCGCTCTTCGGCGGTGACCCTGATGGGCGCGCCGAGGAGTCTGCGAGCCCGGACGCTGCGACCCTGGACACGGCAGGCTCGGCCTCGAGCGAGCCGGCGCGGCACGCGCCCTTGGCAACACGCATGCGGCCGCGGACGTTCGACGAGTTCGTCGGGCAGCATCGCGCGATTGGTGCCCGAACGGTGCTGCGTCGAGCAGTCGATGCCGGCGAGGTGCCGTCGCTGATCCTCTGGGGCCCACCCGGGAGCGGCAAGACGACGCTCGCCGTGCTCATCGCCGGTGCGAGCGGCGCTGCGTTCGAAGCGGTGAGTGCCACCAGTGCGGGCGTTGCCGATCTCCGCAAGGTCGTCGAGCGTGCTCGTGAACGGCTGCGCACCGGTCGGCGGACCGTGCTCTTCATCGACGAGATCCACCGCTTCAACAAGGGTCAGCAGGATGCGGTGCTCCCGCACGTGGAGAACGCGACCATCACGCTGCTCGGCGCGACCACCGAGAACCCGTCGTTCGAGGTGAATGCGGCACTGCTTTCGCGGAGCCGGGTGATACGCCTCGAGGCGCTCGAGCCCGACGACCTCCGCGCTCTGCTCGGGCGCGCGCTCCACGATCCTGAGCGTGGCCTCGGCGGCCAGCGGATCGCGATGGATCCCGACGCCATCGATCGCCTCGTTGCGCTCAGCGGCGGCGACGCGCGGATCGCGCTCAACTCCCTCGAACTGGCGGCGCAGGCCGCGACGACGGACGGCGATGGCGAGATACGGGTGACCGTCGCCGACATCGAGGGCGCGCTCCAGAGCCCGGCGCTGCTCTACGACCGGAACAGCGACCAGCACTACTGGCTCATCTCGGCCTTCATCAAGTCGATCCGGGGCAGCGACCCCGATGCCGCGATCTACTGGCTCGCGCGAATGCTCGAGGCGGGGGAGGACCCGCTGTTCGTCGCCCGCCGGATCGTCATCTCCGCGAGCGAGGACATCGGTCTTGCGGATCCGAATGCGCTCGGTGTGGCGGTCGCGGCACAGCAGGCCGCTCATTTCATTGGGATGCCGGAGGGCTTCCTGCCGTTGGCGGAGGCCACTTTGTATCTCGCGTCCGCACCGAAGAGCAACAGCGTGCTGCGCGCATATGTCGCAGCATCATCGGATGTTTCAGAGACGTTGCATCAGCCGGTGCCGCTCCACCTGCGCAACGCGGTCACCGGATTGGGTCGTGCGATGGGATACGGAACCGGATATCGCTACGCGCACGACCACGAGGGCGGTGTGGTGGAGCAGGAGCACCTTCCGGCGTCCCTCGTGGGGCATCGGTACTTCGAACCGTCCACCAACGGCGCCGAGCGTGAGCTCAGGGAACGCCTGATCTCGGTCCGCGAGGCACTCGATCGGCGGAAGCACACGTCTTAAGACTATTGGCCTAACCACCCCAGGAGGACGCCAGCAGGATTATCGGCAGGACGGGAATTCATTACTTCGAAACGCAAGTCCCCCTGATAGGCGGGCGGGCGCCGACCCAGTTCAGTGGTTTACCCTCGCGGGCTCCCCCTCCCCGCGGCACCGGGTGTATCGCGGTTCTGCTGGGTCGGTGCCACCGCCGATTTTCTCCCTCGCTAACGCAGGGATTGGGTTAGGCTGGGACACAACGTGGATGCAGCGTATCCCACCCCGATACGAGTGCTCATCGTCGATGACCATCCGTTGGTGAGGCGGGGATTGACCTCGCTACTCAACGGCACCACCGATATCAAGGTGGTCGGTGCGGCATCCGACGGAGAGGAAGCGATCGCGTACGCGGTCGAGGAACACCCCGATATCGTGCTCATGGACATCTCGATGCCGGGCATGAACGGTTTCGAAGCGCTGCGCCGGATGCTCAAGGCAGTCGTCGGGACGAAGGTCGTAATGCTCACGTCGTACTCCGAGCACGACATGGTGGTCGAGGCGATCGACAACGGCGCTGTCGGGTTCCTGCTCAAGGACACCGAGCCCCAGGAACTGCTCAACGGGATTCGGTCAGCGGCGAAGGGGGACACACCGCTCTCACCGAAAGCCGCGAAGGAGCTCCTCCGCGATCGGGTCAAACGCCGGCCGCTCGATGACCTCACGCAACGCGAGACCGATGTGCTGACGTTGGTGGGGCGGGGGATGAGCAACAAGCAGATCGCGTGGCGTCTCGGGATCAGCGAGAAGACGGTGAAGGCGCACCTTGGGTCGGTATTCGATCGGCTCGGGGTCGAGGACCGTGTACAGGCGGCGCTCTGGGCTCAGCGCCACGGGATCGTCTAGTCGGGCGGGTGTGGGTGGGGCGGTCAGGCGGCGCTTGACGCGGCCACAATCGCGCGCGCGAACGCTGCCGCAGACTGCTCGAGGTCGTCACTCGTGTGCACGGCTGAGCAGAACGCGCTCGTCCCGAGCGGGTCGATCCGCTCCGCGCGCATGGCGTTCGCGATCTGCGCCTGGGCGGCCGGGTCATCGAGCTTGAGATGGACGATGCTGCTCATCGCCCAGACCCTGCCGGGGATTCCTGCGGCGATCAGCGCGTCTGACCACTCGCTTTCCAGTTTGGCGGCGTAGCTCTCCGCTGTCCGTTGAGGCGCGCCGTCGGCCACGAGCCGGAGGGTTGCGATCCCCGCGACGGCACTCAGCGGGTTCGCGTTGTACGTCCCGGCATGGGCGATTGCGGTGGTGAACAACCCCATGAGGTCGGCGCGGCCAACGACGGCGCCGCCCGGCAGGCCACCGGCCATGATCTTGCCGAGGACGCTCAGGTCCGGCGTGATGCCGAGTACCGACTGCATGCCGCCGGGAGCGACGCGAAAGCCGGTCACCACCTCGTCGAAGATGAGCACGGTGGCGGTGGCGGAGCAGGCGGCGCGCGCCGCGGCCACGAACGCGGGGTCGAGCGTCGAGCCGCCGTAGTGGGCACCCGAGGGTTCGAGGATGACCGCCGCGACGTCGCGTCCAGCGAGCGCGGCTTCGAGCTCAGCGACGTTGGTGCTCGAGACCACCGTCGTGAGCGCACCGACGGCGCTCGGGACACCGGCCGGCGTCCTGGTGGCTCCAGTCTCGTCGACGAAGGGACTGACCACGTCCGACCAGCCGTGGAAGTGCTCGACCAGCTTGACCACACGATCGCGACCGGTGGCGACACGAGCGACGCGGATGGCGAGCATCACCGCTTCGGTGCCCGATGCGGTGAATCGCACCTGCTCCGCGCAGGGGACGAGCGACGTGATCAACTCCGCCCACTCGATCTCGAGCGGGTTCGCAGCTCCGTAGTGGGTGCCGCGCGCCATCTGCTCGCGGACGGCCTCGACGACCGCCGGGTGTGCGTGACCGAGGAGCAGGGACCCGTGGCCCATCGTGTAGTCGATGATCTCCGTGCCGTCGATCAGCCACTTGTGGGAGCCGCTCGAGCGCGCCACGTAGATCCGCGGCTCGTAGCTCCGCGCTCTGTGTGTCGCGCCACCGGGGAGCACGCGCTCGGCGCGATCGTGCAGGTCGGTGTCGCCGCGAGTGCTGACGGCGTCGGTCACGGACACCGGTTGAGGATACGCGGGGATTGGAGGCGACGGTGAGAATCGAACTCACGGTGAAGGTTTTGCAGACCTCTGCCTTACCACTTGGCTACGTCGCCGAGCCCCACATGTTAGGGGGTCGTCCGCCTGTCTCTACCCCGAGGTGACGTGATCAATTGCGTGCGGGTCGGCTGCGAGGTACTCCGCGAGCGTCAGCGGTTCATGCCCCGCGAGCCGCTTGACGTCGTCGCTGATGGTCGCGAACTCGCCCGCCGCGATGCCGGAGTAGGACGTTACCCAGCCGGCAACTTCCCAGTCCGGCGCGTTGTACATCGCTCGTGATGCGTAGGCTTCGTCGACTGTCTCGTCGTGAAAGCTGATCGCCTTCCCGGACGCGCGCGACATCTCTACGGCCGCCTCCGCAAGGGTGAACGCCTCCCTGCCCGTCAGGTCGTATGTCGCTCCGTCGTGGCCGTCGCCCGTCAGGACAGCGGAGCAGGCGTCGGCGACGTCATCGCGGAGCACCGCTGCGACCCTGCCGCCGTCGGCCGGACCCTGGATCACCCCGGCCGGGCTGACGAAGACTCGAACGATCTGATCCAAGTACAGATTCATGCGGAGGAACGTGAATGGGATGCCCGTGGTCCGGATGTGCTGCTCGGTCGCGTAGTGGTCGCGCGCAAGTGTGCACACCGCGTCATCAGCCGCTGGCGCGAACGAGAGATAGACGATGCGCTCGATATCGGCTGCGACAGCCGCATTGATCGCTGTGATGTGTTCCGCAACGCGGATGGCTGACTCACGCCCCGGGATGAGAAAGAGCGTGTGCGCGCCTTCCATTGCTGCGCGCATCTCGCCACCGTCGATGTAGCCGGACGCGAGGCGTATCTCCGCACCCTCAATGTCCGGTGCGCGTGCCGGATCTTTCACGATCAATCGCTGGTGCGCGCCTTTGGCGGCGAGTCTCGCGGCGACACGAGAGCCGACGGCGCCGGTGGCACCGGTGATTGCGATGAGTTCGTCAACCACGTCTTCAGCTCGCTCAGCCGCTGGTGATCCCGTCATGCCGCAGAGGGAGCAGCGGCGCCGTTCTGCCCGGGCTCGGGCGGCATCACGAAGCTGACCTCGAGCGCATCGGCGAGCGTGCGCAGCCGCGTGTAAAAGCCGGCGGTATGCGGCGATCGATGGAGGCGGAGACCGGCGAAGTCGTAGTGATGTGTCCACTCATGCAGCAGCGTGTTGAGGAAGACCTTTGGCGTGATCACCTGCTGACGGACCGCGGTGCGGTGGTAGATGCGGATGCGCGCCTTGGTGACACCACCCTCGGTGAACGTGCATCGGTAGTAGCCGTACGTCTTGCTCTGCAGTCGCTGGCCGTTGTGCTCGTGCACCTGCGCACGGTCGGCGACAACGAGCTCGCAGTAGGGGAGGCGGGCGAGCGCGTCGAGCTCATCGAGGAGCATCTGGCCGAGCTTTCTGCGCTCGATGTGGTCGTCTGATGCGTCGACGATGCCGAGCGCGAGCCCCCTGGCGATGACGCTCGGCTGGACGGGGAGACCGGTCGCACTCTGGCTGCGCCGATAGGTGGCGTCGGGCTTGCGACCGAACATTTGCTCCCGAGTATACGGCTGCTCGGCGTCGGCTCCTCGCGGTCGGTTCCTCACTATATCAAACATATGTTCTATACTACAGGAATGTGTAACGCCGCCGACGGGAGCCATCCGGTCGCGGTCTTCCTGAATGAGGTCCGGCACTTCGCCGCCCGTCCGTCGGAGCGCATGACGGCCGAGGAGCTGGGGGAGCACCTCATTCAGTTGCGCCGCGGGATCGACCTGCTGGAACTGACTTTCGCCCGGGACGCCGCAGTCTTCGCGTCATCCGACGAATACGAGGCGCAGGGATCCGTGAGCCCGGTCGACTGGGTGCGCCACCACTGCCACATGTCTCGTCAGGCCGCAGGCCGGTCGTTGAACGCCGGCCGGCATGCCGAACTGCTTCCGGAGAGCGTCTCGGCACTCGAGAGTGGCGGTATCGGCTTTCCGCACTTCGCACTCATCGCCGGGGTAGCGCGCGCTCGCAGCGCGCGGACGGACTCGGTCGGATCGTCCCCGGAAGGGTCTGATTCCGAGCAGCCCGACGCATCGCTCGACGGGGAATCGAACTCCACCGTCGCCTTCGACGAGCGCCCTCTCCTCGCACTCGCGCTCGAGCACTCCGTCGGCCGATTCGGATTCGACTGCACGCATGCCCGCCATGCCATCGATGCGGCCGCAGTACTGCAGGAGCACGTGGTCTCGGTGGAGCAGCGTCATCTGGAGTTCATTCCGTGCGAGGGCGGTGGCGTCGCGATGCGG
Source organism: Candidatus Dormiibacterota bacterium (assembly GCA_036521195.1). Taxonomy (GTDB): domain Bacteria; phylum Chloroflexota; class Dormibacteria; order Aeolococcales; family Aeolococcaceae; genus Palsa-851. Next base: position 67,493 of record DATDID010000024.1, on the reverse strand, counting down.
GTATTCCTGGATCCGATCGGCGCCGCTGTCGTTCAGACCGCCGTTCTGCCGTTGGCCGCGCCCCTCGGCTATGGCGACCAGCGAGAACTGCCCCGGCGTCTCGCTGACGCGCTTGTCGAGATCGCAAACCATGCGCTCGACCTCGGTGTCGTACCCGGGAAGTCTGGACAGCGCACGCATCTGCAGCTCACCGCGTCGGTTGAAACCGTGATGGGCCTCGAGGGCGCGGCAGGCGGCGACCTCGAGTTCGCCGGGCCAATACCGGCCGCAACGGTGCAGCGCCTTGCGTGCGACGCGATCATCCGCCGCGTGCTGTTGGGCCCGCGATCGGTGGTTATCGACGTCGGCCGTGCTCGCCGGCTGCCGACGGTATCCGGCCGTGATGCACTCATGGCGCAATCGCGTGGTTGCGCCTGGCCGCGCTGTGACCGGCCCACGGCGTACACCAACGCGCACCACATCGTGCACTGGGCGCAGGGCGGCGAGACCAATCTCGAGAACCTCGTGCTGCTCTGCTACAGCCATCACTGGCGTGTCCACGAGGGCGGTTGGCAGTTGGTGAAGACAGAGGACGGACCGTTCACGAGGGTGCTGGCAATACCGCCGACGCCGTCATATCGCTCGTGGATTCGTCCTCCCGCGGTTGCGGCCGTCATCGGGTAGATCATCGGGCCGGTTGAGCGTACGTGGCCTGTTGTCCGGTTGCGCCTCCCACGGCGCTGGTCCCGTGGCGCTCGGCATGTCGCGCTCGTCACATGGCGCCCGCTATGTGGCGCTCTTCACGTGGCGCCCGCCATGTGGCGCTCGTCCGACGCCGCCCAGCCCTACGCGTGCGGCTCCGCGTCCTTTCCAGTACCCCGCGACCGCAGCGCGGCCTCATACACATCAAGTGCTCGGCTGATCTGTCGCTCCTTCGCCGCCGGGATGATCTCCACCAGCGCCACGATGACCACGCCGGTCCACAACGCCCAGCCGAGTGCGTAGAGCAGATCCGCCATGACCCCGATCGGCTCGCCGGTAACGGACGCCTTCAGCAGGAATCCGGTCACGTGGGCAACGAGGCCCACCACCAGGCCGATCCACAACATGCGCTTCCGAATGCGCCGTTCGGAAACACTCCGTCGAAGATCGCTGATGTGCGCACTCACCCACGCGAGTTCCTCGTCGCTGATGGGACGACGGCTTTCGGGATCGAAGGCTCCGGTCATGGTCGAACCTCCTGGCAGATCCAACAGGCCGAGCGTAGCGTCCGGGACTTCGCCGATGAGGCCGCCATGCACGTGGTTCGGACCCCGAGACCATAGAATCGCCGGGCCGGGCTGGCGAAATGGCAGACGCGGCGGTCTTAAAAACCGCTGGGGGGAAACCCTCGTCCGGGTTCAATTCCCGGGCCCGGTAGCGTGCGTAGCGGCGGTGACTTGCATCCGGTGGTGGCAGCTGGCACAGCATCCGTCGGGCGTTGACCGGGACAAGGAGGCATGTGATGACGCGATACATGATCTCGTTCGATGACGGCGCGATGACCTTCCCGGAGGAGGACCTTGCGGCAGTAGACGCCGCGGCTCACGCGGTGTCGCAGGAGGCGATGGACGCCGGGGTCTGGGTGCTCGGCGGCGGGCTGACGGACCACGAGGAGGCGAGCATGGTGGCCACCGATGGGGCTGTCACCGGTGGACCGTTCCCGCAGAGCAGGCAGTACCTGGGAGGCTTCGCCATCGTCGATGTGCCCTCGCGCGAGGACGCCCTGCGATGGGCCGCCAAGTTCGCCGTCGCCTGCCGATGTGCTCAAGAGGTCCGCGAGATCATGTTCGACCCGAAGATGTGATCCCGGGACTCCCGCGATCGTCGAGATCACGCGACGCGCGCGGGCCCTGGCGGTAGAGGAGGGGGCGCCGGCGCTCCCCCTGTCCAGGTGTACCGGCCCCAGATCGCGTTGAGGTGATCTTGGTAGTACAGCGAGTAGAGGCCGAGCACGAAGACGAGCAACACACCGATGCCGCCTGACGCTCGGTTCGGGCTACCGGCTGCCTGCTCCATCCGCGCGATTCTCGTGCCAAGTCGGTAGACGGCGACGAACGGAGGCACGATCAGAATGGCCCCTGGGAGAAACGCGAGCACCGACAACGCGGGTTTGATCGAAGCGTCCCCAAGGAAACGACGCGCCTCATCGTTGACGTTGTAGATCCAGAAATACGAGTAAATGCCAAACGTGATGAAGGGCAACCCGAGCCACACAGCGAGGGTGCTCCGCTTCTTGTAAGCCTGGTTTTCGACCATGACGGTCTGCGACATCGCTTCACCTCCCTGGGGCAAGCTCTCGGCGGGCCCCCGCGAGGTGAGTGTGGGCGGCATCCGGGTTTGCTGCCGCTTGTCACCACCGTTGGGCGCCGGCTGGGCTCCTTGCCGCTCGATGATCTGGCCGGGGGAGATCCGACGTTTAAGGACATGGACCATGAACCGCGATAGTCAGGGGCGCTACCTTCCGTCACCCGCGCTCACGCTTGCGCGGAACCTGCACGCCATCGGGAAGCTGGTCAAGGGCTGGCGGAACGCACCGGGCCTCGAGCTCTGGCAGCGGATCGACGGGGAGTTCCGCGTCCTCCGCCATTGGCCCAACTCCTGACACACAAAAACCACCTCCCGGAGTGCGAGACTCTCGGGCGAATTGATCCTTTGCGGCCACTGTGGGGGAGGCCGACTTATTCCGTTGAACCACACCGAGGTTCAGCGCAACGATGCGCACCCCGGCGGATGGCCGCGCCCACCGGGGCGACCCATCTTCAAGTGTCTCGACTGCAGTCGCAGCCTCTATATGCGCGATGTCATTCGGTCGGGCTCCAAGCGTGCGGGGCCGCCGGAAGAGTGAACGCAGCGTGAGGGGCGTCGGTCGGGGTCGCTGGTATCGTTGAAGCCACGGCTCTCATCACCCGTGGAGAAGACCAATGGCCAGCGACTGGAACAAGAACGTCATCGAGCAGTTCCGCGCCAACGAGGGACGTGTCGGGCCGCCATTTGCAGGCGCGCCGTTGACCCTCGTGCATCATCGCGGGCGCAAGACCGGCACGGAATACGTGAGCCCGACGATGTACCTGGCGGCCGATGACGACGACAAGGTGATGTACATCTTCGCGACGAAGGCGGGCGCACCAACCAACCCCGCCTGGTACGACAACCTCATGGCTGCGGGCTCGGCGGAGGTGGAGGTCGGAACGGAGACATTCCCAGTCACGGTGCGTGAGGTCACGGGAGCCGATCGGGACCGAATCTACGCGGAGCAGGTCCGTCGCTACCCGGCGTTCGGTGACTACGAGACCAAGACCGCCGGCGTCCGCACCATCCCTGTTCTGGAGTTGCGCCGGAGCTGATCACGCCCGGCAGCGTGCGCGGCTTGTGCCCGCGAGCCCGGCAGCATGGCCACACTCAGTCTCTAGTTGGCCAGCGCGGCGACTCAGGCCGGAAGCCGTGGCCGCCGATGGCCGTGCCCTCCGCGTCATAGCCCGCGTTAAGGCGAGACCGGCCCACACACGGTACGCCGCGCTCACACTACGCATCCTTGCCCACCAGAAAACGCACCTCACGACCTGCCACCCGGACATGCCTTGTCAGGCGCTGACGCCGGCGTGCCGTCCGATCCTGCGCACCCACCGGAGGTCGCGCCGGTTTGCTCGCGATCGCCAGGACTGATCCGAGGGGCGCTCGAAGGCCTCGCCCTCCTCGTGTCGCCGATCGCCGCGGTCTTCGGGCTGCGCATTACCCTCATGTCGCCGCCTGACTTGAACGACCCGGCGATGCACACCACATTCGTCCTCGATCCGAGTGAGATCTTCGTGCGGTTCACCGCGGTGTTCACGCCGACGGAACGCCTGCGTGAAGGAGCGCGAGTGGGATTCCTCGTGCCGGCGCGGCTGTCCTATCTGCTGTTCGGAGCGGTCCCCGGATTCCTCGTCTTCCGGTACGTGCTCGCGCTGATTGCGCTCGTCCCCGCGTATCTGCTCCTGCGAAGGCTGTACGGGCGGATCGCCGGGGCGGTCGCGGTGATCGTGATCCTCACCTGCCCGGTGATCATCCTCGCCTGGGGGACGGACTTCCCTGACTCGGCGGCCGTCTCGTACCTCATCGGCGGCCTCGCGTGTCTTGCGATGCCGTCGGTCCGGCACCGTTTCGCATGGGTCCTCGGATCGGCAGTGCTCTTCACGCTGGCACTCTGGGCGCTGGCTGCGTCAGCGCCCCTGATCATCGTGACGCTGGTGGTCTATCTGCGGATCACTTGGGTACGTGAGCGCAAGACGCTGCTGCGCGATATCGCGCTCATGGGCGGTGCGTTTGTCACGGTCACCGGCCTGCTCGTCATTGCCTCGGGCTTGCTCATCGGACCGCTCGACTACATCCAGACGACCATCGCGTCGCTCATCTACCTCGACCAGGCGTCGTGGGTGAAGCTCGATCACTCTGAGAGCCCGTTCTGGGCGCCGTACATCACCTATCTCCTCGTCCCACCAACCGTCGTTGCGTTGTGGTTCGTTGCCTTCTCGAGGCCGCTGCGCACCATACCCACGCCGCAGTTGTTGATCGGCATGGCCTGTCTGACGCAGCTGGTGATCTTCGGGTTGCTGCAACTTTTCGGCGGCGTGCAGGACCTCGAGGTGCACTACTTCTCATCACTGTTGTGGGCATCCGTCTGCATCACCCTGGCGATCGTCCTCGTCGAGCTCGCCAAGCCCCTGTTCGCGCATCGCGTGCTGCGCTGGGGACTTCCGCTGCTCCTCATTGCGGTGCCGCTCCTCTTCGAGATCCATCCACATGTGCCGCAGTTCGGCTGGGTACCGTGGGGCTTCGTGATCGGCGTGGTCGTGATCGCGCTCGGCGCACTGGCCGTACGACTCGCCTCGAGCGCGACAGGCATGCGCACGATGACGGTGATCGGCGCGACGCTCACGGTGATCATCGCCGGCCTGCTCGGACTCACCGTGACGCCGACGCAGCATGCGCACATCCGCGGCACCGTGGATGACACGTTTCCCGCGTACGCCCACACGCTCGCGGGCGACGACTCCGTCGATATTGCTCTCTACTCGATCACAACCCAGTTGCCGGCATTCGTGGGTCCTCCGACCTACACGGGCGAGCGGCTGGTCATGTGGTGGTCGGACAGTGAGATCGTCCTGCTGCGCGAACCGATCGGCATCTTCCACGCGTTCTTCAACTCTGTCCCGAGCGACCTTGGCACGCTCAGCACACCGGGCCGTCAGTGGATCGAGCAGGTGAAGCCGGCGCAGGTGCTCCTGATGAGCTTCAACGGCACGCTGTTCCCTGAGTCGCTCGGTCAGTTGAGCCAGTTCCAACCCAAGGTCGTGCACGCCGGCGTCATCCGTTCGGGGACGCTCGCGCTGCACCTCTGGCTCATCGACCTGAACGAGTACTACCGGTAACGCGCCGAGCCGGCGCCGAACGCACCGCGGGTCGAAGTCACCACGGCGCCCGGCCCCGAGGACTGGATCAGGAGGGCGCGCCCGACCACGTGTCGTAGCGGTCGGTCCAACGGCTGCCGTCCCACCAACGAAGCGCCGCGGCGCCGGGTTGGCTGTACCAACCTGCGGGCGCGTCGTCCAGCTCGTCGTCGGCCTCGAACCGGCCGTCATCGGCAGCGATCACCCTCGCTCGCGCCGTCAGATGCCAGAGCAGCGCACCGACCGCGTTGAACACCACGATGACAACGATCCAGAAGAGCTTGTTCGATTCGGCGACGTCGAACTGCCACTCGGGAAAGTGCGCCACTTCAAGGAGGGCGTGCAGCCAGAGCCCGATCGCAGCGACTGCGATCACCGTGCTGCCGAGTGCCACGACATCCGTCATTCGTTTCCGTTGAAGGATAGCCTTCGCGGCAAGTCACCGCTGTACATTCGTGGCGAATGGACCCCCAGCCGCAACGGCCGCGAATCCGGCGGAAAACCGCTCTCTGGCTCATCGCCATCGCGGCCATCAGCTGCGCTGTCGTCGGTCTGGTCGTCCTCACGTTCGACACGCCGTCGACCCTCGGCCCATCGCCGGCAGGCACGTGCACCATCGGCTACGCGTCCGGCGACGCGCGTGCCACGTTTGATGGTCATGGCGCGGGCACGATGTGCGCCGGCTGGCACTCATCGGACGCGAACTGGCATTCGGCCGGCGCCGCACCCGCCTCGGACACGTCGGTCTGCACTGGCCGCAACGGCGCCCTTTCGTGGACGGTCATGGACGGCGGTCAGCAGGTCCAGGGCAAGAATGCCTGCGGTGCCCTGAGCCAGTGGGCGCAGGGAGGGGCGCTCGATATCCCGTGAAGATCCGCGATGCGCGCGACGTCGACGGATTGACCGATCTGCTGTCACGCGAAGGGTTCCTCGCCGCAGACGAGGAAGCCGAGGCGCTCGTCGCCCGGGCCGGTGGAGACGGTGCACTCCTGCAGGCGCTGGTCGATCGCCGGCTGACAGGCGAGCCACTTGCCTGGATCATCGGACACGCCACCTTCTGCGATCTCGCCGTACGCGTCGACACGGGCGTCTACGTCCCGCGCTGGCTCAGCGAGCCGCTCGCCCGCCGGGCAGCTGCGCGCCTTCCCGACAAGGGCATGGCGGTGGACCTCTGCACCGGCAGCGGCGCGATCGCGATCACGCTCGCGGCGGCGCATCCCGGTGCACGCGTCGTGGCTTCCGATGTGGACGAACTCGCAGTCGCGTGTGCAATCAGCAACGGCGTCGAGGCATACCGCGGCGACCTGTTCGCACCGCTCCCCGCGGTCATCCAGGGAGTGGTCGACGTGGTCGTCGGCGTGGTGCCGTACGTCCCGACGCCCGAGTTGCCGCTCCTGCAGCGCGACACGTTCACGTTCGAGGGACCGCTCGCCTACGACGGCGGCGCCGACGGAACGGCGATCCTGCGCCGCGTGCTCGACGAGAGCCGGCGCTGGCTCCGCACCGGCGGAGCCCTGCTCCTGGAACTCGGGGGTGATCAAGCCGAGCTGCTCGCCGGCGATCTCGCGCGCCTCGGGTACGCGAACGTGACTGTGCTCGAGGACGAGGATGGCGACGTGCGAGCCATCGAGGTGACCTTCCGAGGCTAGCGAGCGGTACGCGGCGGTACCATCGGGCCGCCCATGCGTTCGTTTCCATTTGCCGTCGCCAACCTCGTCGCGGTTGTCGCGATCTCGGCCACGACGCTCGTCGCCGTCGGTGCCGGGCGCGAGGCGACGTTCAAAGCCGACGCCGCGAAGCTCGAGCAGCGTTGGAGCACCATGCGGGCTGAGGGCGTGTCGACGGCAGCGCTCGATCAACTCGAGGCATCCCTGGAATCCTCCCCGTACCAGGCGCCCGGGTGGTCTCCGAGCTGGTGGAACGACCCCGGCTCCAACCTCATCGACAGCCTCCGGGCGGGAACGACCGAAGCCTGGAATGACGCTGTCAGCGGGGCAGAGGTCCACGCCGTCGCCGCCATCGCCGGATGGGATCTCATGGCCGAACATGACGCGGCGTTCCTGCCCGCGGCGTCCAGGGCGGCGTTCGTGCAGTGGCAGTCGAAATTCGCCGCTGCAACGACCCCCGGGGCGATGCAGTCCCTGACGGCACAGCTCAACGCGACGACCCTCGCCGATGCCAGGGCCGGCGCGACCGAGGAGTCGATGGTGGTGGCGAACATGCCCGCCACCCTGCGCACGCTCCTGCTCATGACCGATCAGGCTGCGGCGGAGGCCATCCCGGGATCGAAGGGCTTCCTCACGACGTACCACCAGATCGCCACGGCCGCAGCCGGCAAACCAAGCGGCGCTCATCTCGCGACGTTGGGTGTTGCGGTCGCGTCGCTCAACACCACCGTCGGTGCCGCGCTCCGCAGTCACGCCTGTGGCCACGACGTCCCGTCGGGCAAGGCGATCGTCATCAACCTCACCGTGCAGGAGGTCGTCTTCTACCAGGACGGTTGCGCGCTGCAGGCAGCCCCGGTGACGAGCGGCCGCAACCTCGAGCGGACACCGACTGGCACGTTCCACGTCTTCCGCAAGGTCTCCCCGGTGCTCTTCACCTCATGGGCGCCGCGAAGCTCGCCGTTCTGGTATCCGCCCGAGCGAGCAAACTACGCGCTCGAGTTCACCGTCGTTCGCGCGGGTATCTACCTGCATGACGCGCCGTGGGAGGCGAACTCGGCGTACGGTCCCGGCAGTGAGAACACGGACAGCGCGAGCCACGGGTGTGTGCACGCGCCGACGACGGTGATGTCGTGGGCCTACACGTGGGCTCCGGTCGGGACGCCCGTCATCGTCACGTACTGAGGTGACACCCGGCGGTCTCCGGTGACCGTCACCCGCACACGGCTGCGGGTGACCCTGCTGTCAGCAGGGGTCGTCGGCGCGGTCATTGCACTGCTCCTCGAGCCTTCCGCCTTCGGCGATGCGGCTGCACACACCTGGTCGCCGTTCGCGCTCGTCGCGGGATTGCTGCTCATCGGTGCCGTTGCCAACCAGGACGGCATCTTCGCTGCAGCGTCGCGCGCGCTCGGCCGTCTGCCGGCTGGTGATCTCGCCCTCTATCTCGCGTCGATGCTGCTGGTGGCGGTGGTCACCGTTTTCCTCAACCTCGACACGAGCGTCGCATTCCTCACGCCCGTGCTCGTGCTCGTGGCGCGCAGCCGCGGCGCCGACGTCCCGCGCTTTCTGTACGGCTGCGTCTTCATGTCGAATGCCGCGTCCCTGCTGCTGCCGGGGAGCAATCTCACGAACCTGCTGATCCTCTCGAACCAGCATCAGACGGGCTCCGCATTCCTTGCGCAGATGGCCGCTCCGTGGGTGGCGGCGGTGCTGGTGACCGTCGTCGTCGTCGCGGTGGCATTCCGGGGCCGGGGAGGAAGCCCGATTGCGAGCGGCATCGAATCGCAGCGCCAGTCGGCGTTGAGCCTGGGCGCGGTGCTCGTGGCAGCCGTGCTCATCCTCGTGCTGGCCAATCCGGCACTGCCCGTGCTCGGCATCGGCCTGCTGCTCGCCGCTCTTCGCGTGAGTCAGCGCCGCGTCTCGCTCGCGCACCTTGGCGACATCGACGTTCCGAGCCTCGCGGGCGTGTTCCTGGTCGCGCTGGCGCTCGGAACGCTGGCACGGGTCTGGTCATTTCCAGGTCACGTCATGGCGGGCGCCGGAGACGTGGCCAGCGCGGCGATCGGCGCAGCCGGCGCGGTCCTCGTCAACAACCTGCCCGCCGCGGTCCTGCTCGGATCACGGATGCCCGCGGATCCGCGCAGCCTGCTGCTCGGCTTGAACATCGGTCCCAATCTCGCCGTCACGGGTTCGCTGTCAGCACTCATCTGGTGGTCGGCCGCGCGCTCGGTGGGCGCGAAGCCGTCGGCGCTGCGCTACTCAGCAGTTGGGGTCGTGCTCGTGCCGCTGACGCTCGCGGCAGGTCTGGCCGCCGGGCGGCTGTTCTGAGTCGGCGCCTATCCGACCGGCGTCGCCGCCAGGCTGGTGACGGCCTCCTCGATCACACGCAACGCGCGATCGAGATCCTCCTCGCCGATGACGAGCGGTGGTTGCACACGAACCACGTTGCCGAATGCCCCGCCGACACCGATGAGGACACCGCGTTCGCGACAGTGACGCTTGACCGCAGCGGCCTCGGTGGTCGCCGGCTCCTTGGTCTCGCGATTGCGCACCAGCTCCACGCCGATCATGAGCCCGGTCCCGCGCACGTCGCCGATGAGGTCGCTCTCCTCCGCGAACGCCTTGAGCCGGCTCAGGACCATCGTCCCAAGGCGGGCCGCACGCTCCGGGAGGTGCTCCTCGACGAGCATGTCGATGGTGGCAACGCCCGCCGCACACGACACCGGGTTGCCACCGAAGGTCGTCATGTGGTCGCCGGGCTCGAAAGCATCGGCAACATCCTCGCGGGCGATGAACGCACCGAGCGGAAACCCGCTTGCGATTCCTTTGGCCATGGTCATGATGTCGGGCTCGACGTCGTACGCCTCCACCGCAAACATGTGGCCGCTGCGCGCGAAGCCGCTCTGCACCTCGTCCGCGATGAGCAGGATGCCCTTCGCGTCGAGGATCTCCTTGACGCGCGTGAGATATCCCTCGGGCAGCGGGATGATCCCGCCCTCGCCGATGATCGGCTCGACGATGAATGCGGCGACATCATCGCTCGTGTCGTAGCGAATCACATCGTCCACCGCATCGGCGCATGCGAGCGAGCATTTCCCCGAGCACATACGGCAGCGATACGGGTTCGGCGTCGGCGCGAATGCGATGCCCGCGATCTGCGCGCCACCATGATGCTTGCGCAATGAGTTGCCGGTCACCGCGAGCGCACCTGCGGTGCGTCCATGGAACGAGCCCTGCAGCGCGATGACCTCGCGCTTGCCCGTGAAGACACGAGCGAGACGCAGCGCACCCTCGACAGCCTCGGCGCCACTGTTCCCGAAGAACGTCTTCTGGAGCCGGCCGGGCGTGATGTGCGCGAGCCGCTCGGCGAGGTCCGCGACCACCGGGACGTGGTAGACATACGAGCACGAGTGCACGATCTTGTCCATCTGCCGCTTCGCGGCCTCGGCGACCTTCGGAGGGACATGCCCGGCGTTGACCACACCGATGCCCGAGTAGAGGTCTGTGTACTCGGTGCCGTCGGTCGCAGTCACCGTCGCCCCGCGCGCGCTGTCGATGGTGATCGGCTCGACGCCGGCAAGCGCGCTCGTGTTGACGAAGCGGCGGTATTTCTCGACGGTGTCCATGGATGCGCGCTCCTCTCAGAAGGTGGGCGGGGTGTTGACCCAGAACAGGCGGGTCGTTTCGCTGGAGTAATTGGTCCAGCGATGTCGCTGGGCGCTGCGGAAGTACAGGGTGTCGCCGGGCTCGATGTGGTAGTGCTCGGTCTCGTCGAGCCAGACGTCGAGCTCGCCGCTCAGCACGTAGATCGCCTCCTCGCCGTCGTGGGCGTAGGCGCCGCCACTGCCGCCACCGGGGGCGACGCTGAAGATGTCGATCTCGAGCACCGCGTCGGGAAACGTCACCAGGTCCTCGATCTCCACGCGGTCGAAACCACGCAAGCGACGCCGCTCGCTGGTGCGTACCAGCTTCGGTCCGGCGGTGCCGGTCGGCGATGCGCCGAAGAACTCCAGCAGCGTGCCGCCATACGCGGATGCGACCCGCTGCAGCAGCGACACCGACGGCTCCGCGAGACCCCGCTCGACAAGGCTCAGGTACGACGCCGAGATGCCGGCGCGCTCCGCCGCATCGCGCAGGGAGAGGCTGCGCTTCGTTCTCGCCGCGCGCAATCGCTTACCGACCACGGGGTCCTCGGGGATCGCCTCGCCGGCCATGAGCGAGTGCAGTGCGGGCGGCGCGTACCCGCGCGTGAGCAGGGCGCGCACATCGCGCAGACGGGCGACGTCGTCGGACGAGTAACGGCGATGGCGACCGCCGGCACGGTCGGGGCGCACGAGTCCCTTGCGCTCCCACGCGCGGAGCGTCGACGGGCTCACGCCGACCCGGCGCGCGACCTCACCGATGCGGATGTCGTCCACGGGGACTCCTTTCCGCGACCCGGGGCAGACAGCAGGTACGCTGTCCACCCCGGTCGAACTTGTCACTGTTGAGTAGATTATGAGCCTCTGGTCTGCGCCCGGTCCGCCCGGCGCTCGCGTTGCGCCGCTCGCCGAGGACTATCGCGAAACACCGCTGTGGTGGGACGACACGGCGTTCCCGCCCTTGCCGGAAACACCGCTGCCGGAGACAGCGGACGCCGTGATCATCGGCGCCGGATTCACCGGACTCTGCGCCGCCGCAAAGCTCATCGAGCACGGGAAACACGTTGTGGTGCTTGACAGTGGCGCGCTCGGCGAAGGAGCGAGCGGACGCAACGCCGGCATGATTCACTCTGGTGTCCGTCGCGATGTCGCGACCCTGGAGCGCCGGCACGGCGCGGCAGGACGTGCGTTGCACGATGCGAGCATTGAAGCGTACGCCTTCGTCGCTCGCACCGCAGCATCTGCGGCGCCGGACGCCGCGTACACACAGTCCGGCTGGTTGCATCTCGCGCATCGGCCGTCGCGTATGAAGCGTCTCCGTAAAGAAGAGGCCGACCGTCGCGAGCATCTCCACGAGGCCACGGTCATGCTCGAGGCCGCCGCACTCGAAGCGGAGTCGCCGGCGCGCGGCTTCCACGGCGGCATGCTCACCGACAACGGCGCGAGCATCCATCCGGCGCGCTATCTGTCGGGCCTCGCGCGCGTCGTCCTCGGCGGCGCGGAGATCCATGTGCACACGCGAGCAGCCGCCATCGAGACCGCTCCGGCCGGATCGCGGGTGCGAACGGAACGCGGGGACATCCACGCCGGCGAGGTGCTGGTCGCCACCAACGGGTATACGGACGGCGCGGCCCCGTGGGCACGGCACCGGATCATTCCGATCGGCAGCTACATCATCGCGACCGAGCCGCTCGGCGACGCACGCGCCGCAGACGTCAGCCCGCACCGGCGAATGATGAGTGACAGCCGTAATTTTCTTCACTACTGGCGGCTTTCACCCGACGGGCGCCTGGTCTTCGGCGGACGCACCAGCTTTGCGCCCGTCAGCGTGCAGACGGCTCGTGACCGCCTGTACTCGGCGATGATCGGGATGTATCCGCAGCTCGCCGGCGTGCGGCTGAGCCACGCATGGACTGGCAATGTGGGTTTTACCTTTGATCAGTTGCCGCACCTGACCCGTGTGGACGGCGTCACGTACGCGATGGGCTACTGCGGCTCGGGTGTTGCATTGGGGAGCTGGATGGGAACGCTGGCCGGCGAGTGGATGGCCAGGGGTGCCCAACCGGCGTTTACCGGCCTCCGCTTTCCGCGGATGCCGGGCTACCGGGGGCACCCCTGGTTCCTCCCTCTCGTCGGTGTGTATTACTCCTTGCTCGACAGGTTCTGAGCAGGGTCGGCGGTAGGATCGGCCATCGCTCCGGGCGTGGTCACACTCGCACCCGCGAGCTCCATGGTCCCGCCGCCCGACGTCGCGGCGATGAAGTTGCCGTTCCGGAGGACGTACGACACGGTCTTCTCGTGGAAGAACCCGGTCCTGTTCATGACTGCGGCAACAATGGTCAGCGGAATGCCGAGCACGAACGTGATCAACACAGGCGCAGCTGTGGTGAGGTCGTCGGAGAAGCTGTATCCCCCTGGGAACACCACGTTGTACCCGATCCAGAAGAGGAACAGGCCGCCAAGGAGTGGGAACAGGCCTGCAAGGAAGAACAGCTTCACAGAGGAGGTGAGCACCTTGCGGAACGCCCACGTGCACGCGATACCCGTGATGCCGTAGTAGAACGCCACCAGGACGCCGATTTCGAGAATCAGGTTGCTGAACTGGTTGTTCACGGCCCCGATGAAGGTCGACAGAATGACCAACGTCGAGAGTGCGGTGGTGATGAGCGTTCCGACCCACGGTGTCTGCCACTCCTTGTGGACGATCCCGAAGATCTTCGGAAAGACGCCGTCGCGTGCCATCGAGAACGACAGCCGGCTCGAGGGCAGCAGTGTGGTCTGCACCGTGGCAACGGTGGAGGAGAGGACGGCAAGGATCATGAGCCAGGTGATCGGCGCCGAGCTCAGTCCCGTGGCGAAGAAGTACAGAATGTCGCCGCCGTTGTTGCCGAGATTGTTGAGGTTGCCCGGTGACGTCACCATGTCGATCGCGGTTGCAGAGAAGAGGAACAACACCAGCAGGACGACCATGCTGATCAGACCGGCATAACCGGGCGTCGTTTCAGCGTCCTTGCTCTCTTCATTGACGTTGGCCGCGGTGTCCCATCCCCAGAAGAAGAACACGCCCAGTGAGGCACCCGCCGCGAGATTGGTGATGCTCCCGATAGCGAGGGGATTGAACCAGTGGAGGTGCACCGGCTGGGTTGCCGGGTGCCCACCGATGACCTTCACGAACGCCGCCACGCAGAAGCCGACGACTACGAAGTACTCGATCGCGAGGAGTATCCACTGGAAGTTGGCGGTGAGGCGGATGCCCTTGACCACCATGTAGGTGACAAACAACAGCCAGAGAATCCCGACGAGCGCGATCCACACCGTGCTCGAGGCGGCATCGCTGCCGATCCAGCCGAAGCTGTTGAGCAACTGGAGCGAGTACGCGCCGGCGATCAGTGGTGCGGCGGCGCAGAAGAGGATGTTTGCGCAGAGTTGCACCCAGCCGCCGAACCATCCGACGTATGGGCTCAGGGTTCTGCTCACCCACGAGTACGACGCGCCGCAGTTGGGATCCATGCGGTTGAGGTAGTAGTAGGCAAGCGCGATGAAGAAGACGGGGACAAAGCTCACCAGGATCGCCGCGGGCGAGGCGACTCCCACCACAACGAACAGCACCGCGATGGTTGCGGCAAGGCTGTAAGCAGGCGCGACACTCGACGTCGCGATGATGGTCGCGTCGAAGAGATTCAGGGTATTGGTCTTGAGCTCCGAGACCACCTGTTTCCCGTGAACAATCGGCTCCGCTAACGTCGCCATGTTTTCCTCCTCACCGTGTCCTCCTGGGTCGAGCCTGGATCGTCAGGCTTCGATGTTGCTCATCACGTGTTTGATCCGGGTGTAATCCTCGAATCCGTACATCGAGAGATCCTTGCCGTATCCTGAGTGCTTGTAGCCACCGTGCGGCATCTCCGACACGAGCGGGATGTGCGTGTTGATCCAGACGCACCCGAAATCGAGTGCGCGGGCCATGCGCATGGCGCGGCCGTGATGCTGAGTCCAGACACTGGACGCGAGACCGTACTCGACACCGTTGGCCCATTCGAGCGCCTTGGCTTCATCGTCGAAGCGCTGCACCGTGATGACCGGGCCGAAGATCTCGCGCTGGATGAGGTCGTCGTTCTGATGGAGGCCGGAGATGACCGTCGCCTCGTGGAAGTAGCCGCGCGACCCGACGCGATGCCCGCCCGCGACGACATCCGCATGCGACGGGGCGCCTTCGACGAGCTCGCTGACACGCTCCAGTTGACGCGCGTTGTTCAGCGGGCCGAACGCCACCTCGTCGTCGTCCGGCATGCCGGTCTTGTTGGCTGCGGCCTGCTCGACGAGCGCGGCGACCAGCGCATCGTGAATCGATGCTGAGGCGAGCACACGCGTTGCCGCTGTGCAGTCCTGACCGGCGTTGAAGTAGCCCGCCATCGCGACCGTCTCGGCGGTTGCCGCGATGTCGGCGTCGTCGAAAACGATGACCGGCGCCTTGCCGCCAAGCTCGAGATGCACGCGCTTCAGATCGCTCGCCGCGGCCTTGGCGACTTCCAGCCCTGCGCGCACGCTCCCGGTGATCGACGCCATCGCCGGAATCTTGTGCGTGACCAGCGCGGCGCCGGTGGTCGGGTCGCCGCAGACGACGTTGAACACGCCGGGTGGCAGGAACTCGGCCATGATCTCGGCCATCAGCAGCGTGGTGACCGGCGTGGTGTCGGACGGCTTGAGGACGACGGTGTTGCCTGCGGCAATCGCCGGCGCCCATTTCCAGATCGCCATCACCATCGGGTAGTTCCAGGGGGTCACCTGGGCGCAGACACCGACAGGCTCGCGCCGGATCATCGAAGTGTGTCCGGTCATGTACTCGCCTGCACTCGTCCCCTCGAGGATGCGCGCACAGCCGGCGAAGAACCGCACCGGGTCGATCAGCTGGGGAATCTCCTCGCTGCGCGTCATGCCGATCGGCTTGCCGGTGTTCTCGGACTCGAGCGCGACAAACTCCTCGGCGCGCTGCTCGAACGCATCGGCGATGCGAAGCAGCGCCATGCTGCGCTCTCGCGGCGTGGTGTCTCGCCAGCCGCCGAAGGCGCGCTGTGCCGCCTTGAGGGCGGCGTCGACATCGGCAGCGCTGGACACTGGCGCGCGCGCGAATTCCTCGCCGGTCGCAGGGTTGATCAGCGGTGTCGAGTCGTCGGAGGCCGCGTCGCGGTACTCGCCGTCGACGAAGTTGCGCAGGGTGCGCACGGCCACCGCGCTCACGACTGGAGATCCTTGGCCAGCTCGCGGAAGTTGTCGACATAGCGGCGAACATCGTCGGACTGGTGCTGGACGGAGAGCGTCCAGTTCTCCTCCGCACCCGGCGCCATGAGCACGCCACGGTTCGTCTGGTAGAGCCACGAGACGTACGCGAGCGACTTGTTCATCGCCGCGTAGTCTCGGTAGTTCCGCACCGGGTCCTTGCGATACGTGACGCAACCGCGGGCTCCCATCGACACGACGTGGAAGGGGAGGTCGTACTCGGACATCACGTCGCGCAACCCGCCGCTCAGTTCCTCGGTGAGTGCGTCGAGATGCGAGTACGCCGACGGCGTCAGGACATCGATCAATGTGGCCTTCGACGCTGCGGTGGTGAGCGGGTTGCCGTTGAAGGTGCCCAGCTGCGCAACGGTGCCGTCGCTGATCTTCGCCATGATGTCGGCGCGTCCGCCGACCGCTCCGCAGGGGAGGCCGCCGCCGATCGCCTTGGCGAGGCAGACGATGTCGGGGACGACGCCGAAACGCTCCGTCGCCCCGCCCGGCGCGATGGTCACGCCGGTCTTCACCTCGTCGAAGATCGCCACCGCGCCGTGGCGATGCGCGGTCTCGACCACCCCCGCGAGGTAACCGTCCTCGGGGAGCACGAAGCCGATGTTCATCATCGCCGGCTCGACGATCACGCCGGCGATCTCTCCTGGATGCGCCGCGAACGCGCGCTCCAGTGCGTCGAGATCGTTGAAGCCGACGACGATCGTCAGCGCGACTGTCGACGCAGGAATGCCGGCGGTCATCGGCACGGAATTCGGCGACGCGGCAGCACCCGCGGCGTCGATCGGCGGCTCGACCGACACGAGCAGCGCGTCGTGATGGCCGTGATACGAGGCCTCGATCTTGATGATCCCCTCACGACCGGTGAAACCACGCGCCAGGCGCACCGCATCGAGCGTCGACTCGGTGCCGCTGTTGGTGAAGCGCCACTGCGGCTGATGGAACCGCCGGGCCAGTTCTCGCGCGACGACGATGTTCTCCTCGACGGGCTGCGCGAAATGGGTCCCGCGATGGAGTTGCGCGTCAACTGCGGCGACGATCGCGGGATGCGCGTGGCCGACGACCATGACGCCGAAGCCGTTGTGGAAGTCGACGTACTCGTTGCCGTCGACGTCCCAGACTTTGCTGCCGAGCCCGTGATCGATGAACACCGGCTGCGGCGGCGTGTCCTGGAAGGAGCTCGGCACTCCGCGCGGGATGTACTCCTGAGCGTCCTTCCAGAGCTCGCGCGACCGCGCGCGCTTCGACCGGAAGACCTCCTCCTCGCGAGCTGTCAGTGCCGCAACGCGCTCCGAAGCGACATCACCCGAGTTCGTGCCCATATCGTCCTGGTCCCTCCAGACAGCCCCGTGGTTGCAAAGAATCCTACTGAACGCCTGCAGGATCCGCGCAACGTTAGACGCAAACCGTAGGGAGCGTCAAGCGTTTGTCCGGAACGCTCGACGGAGGGACCTAACGCCAGTCGACGCGGGTGACCTCGCCGTCGACGATCTCGACCTTGCGGGTTGCGCACGGGCCCTCAGCCCAGAGGGTCCATGCTCCCGCGTCGAGCGAGGGGAACAGCGCGACCGGGAGCCACGCTCCGTCGATGTTGCGCTCGTGCACACCGGTGTGCGTCCGGGCGCCGGGACGGTCCACAGGGCTGACCTCGGGCTCGGTGCCGAGAAGCGCTGCTGGCACCACCACCAGCAGCGCTCCAGCCCCCCCGCCGATGTCGAGCACCGCCGGCCCGCTCAGGGC
The DNA here is from genome assembly GCA_036521195.1 of Candidatus Dormiibacterota bacterium. Taxonomy (GTDB): domain Bacteria; phylum Chloroflexota; class Dormibacteria; order Aeolococcales; family Aeolococcaceae; genus Palsa-851. Next base: position 49,721 of record DATDID010000024.1, on the reverse strand, counting down.
GCTGCCGGCGGTCTCGCTCTCGGTCATCTCGGGGTGTCGAATCCGTTGAGCGGCAAGCCCAGGTAGGGGAAGTGGTCTATGTACCGGCTGTTGCCGGGCACTGCGCCACTGCTGAACTGCGCCGCCGAGAAGTCGCTGACCGCGCCCGCGGCGCCGTCAGGCGTGAAGCTCGGGTCGACCAGCGGGATGGTCACGCCGGCGATGGCGCGAATCTCGATGGTGGCCACGTCATCGAACACGCGACGCCCGTTCGGGAACCCTGCGAGGTCTCCGCCCAGGATGCCGTTGATGTTCGGCGACGATGCCGGCGGGATCGCCATGTTGAGGCGTAGCAGGTCGGCGGGAGTCGAACCGGTGTTGTTCTGGAAGCCCGCGACAACGCCCGCAGGAATCCCCGTCAGGAGGATCGCCTCCAGGTCGGCGCGCTCCTTGGTGTACGCGGCAAGGTTCGGGAAGACGCCCGGGTAGAGGACGGGCAGAAGCCCCGCGAGCTCGGGATGCGCGTAGTTCGCGACGAACTGAGCATCGTTGCGCGGGTCGGTGGAGTTCCAGAAGTCCTTCTTCCCAATCGGAATGACTACTTCGTTGATGAGCGGCATGCCGAGGCGGGACACCTGGACCCACGGTCCGACGTCCATGGTGCGTCCGCCGTTGTCGAGCACGGTCGACTTGCGACGGCTTGCGGACGTGTAGACGCCGATCACCGAGTCGGCGCTGGTGGGATCGGTCGGCAGCTCGCCGTGACCGGTCAGATCGGTCTTGGGGACCTGGATCGCGATCGTGTGGACGTTGAGCTGTTTGCTCGAGTCGACGCCGCCGACGGCCGGCAACGGGATGAGGTGGTCGTTCTGGAACGGGCGGAGCACGCCCAGGTCGAAGATCGACCCGAGGTCGACGTAGAAGCCTTCACGGCGCTGGCCGGCGAAGACCCAGCCACCGTCGAGCGGATGCACTGCCGCGGCGGCGAGCGCGTGGTAGTTCGGGGTCGAGCGGACGCCGACGTTGACCGGCGGGCACGCGAGCTTGTTCGCGAGCACTTCGCTGTGGCCGTTGCGGATCCGGGTGACGGAGTAGAACTGGCGAACGTTCCAGCTCGAGCTGTTCAGGCTCGTGATCACGCCGGTGTTGTAGAGAAATGTGTTCGGATCGGTGTACTCGGTCGTGAACTTGAACTGATAGGTGATGTTCTCGCCGACGCCGCCACCATTGCTGATGTGGATCTCGTAGAGAACGTCGTCACCGAAGTTGTAGAAGTTCGGGCCGCCGTCCGGCCCCTCCAGCGGAATGTAGTTGGCGATCAGCGTGACGGAATTTGGATGATCCGGGCTCGTGAACGCGTAAAGGTCAGTGCTGTCAGCAACCGGATCTTTCGAGATGCCCGGCGCTTCACGATGCGAAGACATGTGTACCCCTCGTGAGGATGTGAATGCTGTTGCGGTCGGCTGTCAGCGCGTGACGCGCTGGAGCTGACGGATGAGCTGCGGGTTCTTCGTCACGACGGCCTTGTGTCCGACCATGACTTCGATCTCGCCGGTCGCTGCGTCACGAACGAATGCGGTCATCGGCTCGTTCGCCGTGGGACCGTCGCTCGCATCAGCGACGTTCTGGGCTGCTTCCACGAGGGTGCTCGGCCCAGCGATGAGCCCCATCGCCGCCACGCCGCCAGCAGCCCCCACCGTGGTGGACAGAAACGTCCGCCGTGTCACCTTGGCCATGTGCTTCACCTCTCCTGAGCGGCCGCCGACGATCGAGTGGTCGTCGTGTCACCCGCCCTGTCACCGCTTGGTACGGACGGGTCCGGACGGCGGATCACTGCGTCTGAGGCAGCGGCCATGAGGAGCAGAGGGGGATTCAGGCCCAGTTGGGAACGAGCACCTCGACGTTGCCGGCGGTGATCCGCGTCTGGATCGTCGGCAGCGGGCTCAGCCGGTAGTCACCGGGATTCGCGTCGCCTTCGAGCGAGAAGCTCATCGGATGGCAGGGGCAGACGAGCTTGCTGTCCGCAGGCTCGGGGACGAGCGTGCATCCCTGGTGCGTGCACACGGCGCTGAGGCCGCGCACCTCGCCTTTGAGCGTGAAGACGACACCCTGGATACCGCCCGCGGAGAACTGCTTGATCTTCCCCGGCGCGACATCGTCGAGCGTTGCCACCGCGACCCACGCGCTGATATACGGGACGATCGGACCGGTGCCGCTCTGGGGTTCGGTGAGCACCTCGCGGATGCGCTCGGCGCCGACGCCCACCGCAACCGAAGCCGCCACGGCCGCGATCCCACCCGCGAGGAACCGGCGCCGCTGGATGCCGTTGTCGACCCAACCGGGCTCGTGCTCCCCCGCCTCCCGGAGCTGTCTCGCCAGGTGGTCCACAAACGCGGGCGACGGAGCGGCCCCGCCCGGATGGGCTGCCCGCAGGCGCGCAGCGACCTGCATCGCCCCCGCATCGTCGTCGGCAGGTGACCGGGGTGGCCGGCGATCGGCGATCAGTGCCTTGACGTAGCGTGTGAGGCGACGATCAGCTCTGGACATCGCCGCCTCCTCCGTTCGTGGCTGCGCGGCGCAGCGCGCGCAGTTGCAGCACCTTGGCATTGGCGACGCTCACACCCATCGCCGCGGCGGTCTCGCGAATCGAGTAGCCGCGGAGAAAGCGATATTCGAGGACGGTGCGATAGTTCGAGGGAAGTCCGTCGAGAATGCCGCTCACGTCGACCTCGTGCTCGGGCTCGGGGGGGCTGGCGGCGTCGCGTTCATCATCGAACTCCATGAGGACGGTGCCGTGGCGCTGCCGCCAGACGTCGGCGAGCACGCTGCGGGCGGTGGTGCGCAGATACGATCTGATCTCAGCAGGGGAGACGTCGGTGCGCAGCCGAGGCAGCGCACGCAGAAACGTGGTCGAGGTCACGTCCTCGGCGTCGGGGGTATTGCCGGTCCGCGAGTAGACGTACCGATAGAGAGGAGCGACGTGCTCCTGGTAGACGGACTCCCAGTCGTACGAGCGATCTGGGGCGCCCACCACACGAAGGGGAGGCGTCATTTCGGGCACGGCCACGTTCGATCATGTCCTACGGCTCGGGGTTACGCAATCGGCCATAAGGGTCATGATTGTGGTGAGGGTTTCCATGACCACCGGCACCACCCATGACCGCCTGATCGGCACCGTTTCGCTCGTGCTCGACCGCATCGTGCACGTGCGTCTCACCGCGGTCGGCATCAGCCGGCCGGGCGCGATCGACCGCACGCCTGCCGACCCCACGGAGTTCTGGAGGGAGAGCCGCGTGCTGGACCCACGTCCGCTACGGGTGAACCGCTCCTGGGATTCGCTGGACGGCCCGAGGTGGCGCGAGCTCGAGCTCGAAGGCGAGAGCGAGGGCCCCGGCGGGCACTGGGGGAGCAGGCGGTTCCTGTCGACTGCCCACATCCGTCAGACCTCGGGGCCGGCGCCGTTCGTGCTGCTGCTCCACGGCTATGCAGTGCCGCAGACGACGTACGACCGCTGGCTCGCACGTCAGATGCGCCAGCGCGGCGCTCACACGGCGCGCCTCGATCTCCCTTATCACCTCCGCCGCACGCTGTCCGGGCAGCGGAGCGGCGACGGCTACTTCAGCCTCGATCCCGCGCACATCAGAGCCGTCGTCCGCCAGTCCGTCGAGGATGCAGCGGCCATCATCGCCTGGGCGCGCGCCGAGGTATCGCCGCACGTCACCGTCGTCGGTGTCAGCCTCGGCGGTCTGATCGCGACGCTGCTCGCCTCGCAGATCGATCTCGACCGCGTGATCGCGGTGGCGCCGTTCTGCGACCCGGCGACCACGCTGACGCAGCGCCCACCGACGCCGTCGCTCCGGCATCTCGGAATGATCGGCGACGACTCCCAGTCGTGGGGCCCCGACCGGATCGCGGCAGGTCACTTCCTCGACGCGACACTCGCGCCGCTGGTGGCACGCAACTTCACGCCGCGCACGCCCGGAGACCGGATCACGCTGGTGCGCGCCATGCAGGACCTCGTTGTCGGGCCCGATCCCGTCACCGAACTGGCAGAGGCGTGGCAGACGGAACTGTGGACGTACCCCCACGGGCATATGACCGTCATGAGCGCGAGCGGGATCGCCCGCCGCATCGCGAAGGCGGCGACGGCCACGGTGCCGGCCTCGGAGCGCAGTCTCTCCGTCGCTGTATGACCACCGTCCGGCCCGACCTTCGCCGTGAAGGCACGACGCGAGCCGGCCGTCGGTTCCTGATTCGCCCCTCCCGGGACACCGACGCTCCCGAGCTTGCCGCACTCATCGACGCCGTGGCCGCCGAGGGAGAATTCATCGTCGCGGTCCCTGGGGAACCGGACACCATCGAGCAGAGCGCCCGGCTCGTCTCGATCGTGATGGAAGGCGGTCTGTCACTCTCACTCGAGGTCGACGGCGCACTGGCGGGGAACGTGATGGTCCACCGCCGCGCGGGGACGCATTATGCACATGTCGCGGAAATCGCCATCGTTGTCAGCAACGCGCATCGTCGCGAGGGATTCGGGCGCGCGCTCATGGAGATGGCGGTCGCCTGGAGCCGCGCCGTCGGCGTCGCCAAGCTCACGCTGCAGGTGTTTCCCGACAACGTCCACGCGATCGCGCTCTATCGATCGCTCGGTTTCACTGACGAGGGCGTCGCGAAGGGGGAGGTGCGGATGCCGAGCGGGGATCGTGACCTGTTGCTCATGGCCCTGGCGCTCTAGACACCGGGCGCAGCCCAGACCCCTGGTATCCTGCCCCCGAATGAGCGACTCGCGCCCGATCGGCGTGTTCGACTCCGGTGTCGGCGGCCTGACCGTGCTCCGCGAGCTGCGTCGCCAGCTACCCGCTGAGCGGCTCCTGTACGTCGCCGACCTGGAGCATTTTCCCTATGGTCCGCGCCCACAGCGCCAGGTTCGCGACCTCGCGATGGGCATCATCGCCATGCTGGTGGCAATGGACACGAAGCTCGTCGTCATCGCCTGCAACACTGCGACCGCCGCGGCGTTGAACATCGCGCGCGAGCGGTTCGACATCCCGATCATCGGAGTGATCGCTCCTGGGGCCCAGGCAGCCGCCGCGGCCACTCGATCCGGGCGCGTCGCCGTGCTCAGCACCGAGGGCACCCGCGCGAGCGGCGAATACGTCCACGCGATCAAGGAGGCGAACCCCGGCGTTCTCGTGCTCAGCGAGGCGGCGCCCGACCTCGTTGAGATCGTCGAGGACGGGGACGCGGACACCGATCGCGCAGACGTGGCGCTCGCCCCGGTGCTCGAGCGGGTATTTGCCTGGGACGCGGACACGTTGGTGCTCGGTTGCACGCACTACCCGTTGCTCCGCCCCGCGCTCGATCGGGTGATCGGGCCACGACGCGTGCGCGTGGTCGACAGCGCCGACACGACCGCGGCGCGAGTGAGCCGGGTCCTCGCGGTCAACCACCTCGAGGCCGGGACCGCCGGCAAGCCCGAGACCGCGTCCCTCGAGCTGATGGTCTCCGCCGACCCCGGCCGCTTCACTGCCACGGCCTCGCGGCTGTTCGACGAGGCACTGCCGGATCCGCGTCTGGTGCGACCTGCGCCGCAGGTCGTCCAGATGGCAGCAGGGTCGTGAGCATCGCCGCCGAGGAGCTCCTGGAGCCCATCGCCGCTGAACTCCGCGAGTTCGAGGTCCGCCTCGACTCGGAGATCGCGTCCGATCTGGGTCCGATGGCGAGCGCGATGTCGCACATCGTCAAAGCCGGCGGGAAGCGCCTGCGCCCCGCCCTGGTGATCCTCTCGGCGCGCCTCGGCACCGCGGATCCGGACGACGTCTTCAACCTGGCGATGGGGATCGAGTTCATCCATACGGCGACGCTCGTACATGACGATCTCATCGACAAGGCGCCCACGAGGCGCGGCATCCAGACCATCCATGAGGCGCTCGGGCCGGATCCCGCAGTGATCATCGGTGACTACTACTTCGCGAAGGGCGCATATCTGCTGGCCGAGATCGGCGTCCCGGCCATCGATTCGGCGATCAGCCAGGCGGTGATGACCATCTGCATGGGCGAGCTGTTGCAGATGACGAGCCGCAACGCGTACGACCAGTCGCTCGAGGACTACCACCGGAAGATCGCCCGCAAGACGGCGACCCTCGTCAGCACCTGCTGCTACGGCGGCGGCGTGATCGCGGGACTGGACACCGAGGCGGTGGATCGTCTGCGACGGTACGGTCACAGCCTCGGCATGGCATTTCAGATCGCCGACGACGTCCTCGACTACGTTGCGACGAGTGCAGAAGTCGGCAAGCCCGTCGGTGCGGATCTACGCCAGGGAACGGTGACGCTGCCGCTCATGCTCGCCCGCGACGACCCCGACGCCGGCGCACGCCTTCGCGAGATTCTGGACAAACGTGACCTGAACGACTCCGACTACGAGGAGGTCGTGACGCTGGTGCGCACTTCGAGCGCGATCGCTGAAGCGGAGCGCGGCGCGCAGGAGTTCGCGCGGCAGGCGGCAACGGAGTTGACGGGATTTCCTCCGTCCGAGGCGTTGACGACGCTCGAGCGGGTCTGCGACTACGTCGTCGAGCGGCGTATCTGAGCGCAGCAGCGCTCAGCGTGCTCCCAGGCGGCGGACCTCGGCGCCGAAGGTCGACGCCCAGAAAGCAAGGACGAGCGCGGCGACCGCGTACCCGGCTGCCTCGACCGCCGTCCACGGCACTGCGCTGCCGACACCGTGGTCGCCGGACTGCGCCGCGATGATGCTCGCAGCCGTGCGAGCGACATCGATCGCCGCAAAGAGGACCACGATGACGAGCGCGCAGCGCACCACCGCGTACTCGTGGCGGAGGCCCGCCCGGAGCTGGCTGAGGCTGAGCCGGTCTGGAGAGACGCGTCCAGGCGGCGGCTCCGGTGCGCCGCGGCGGAGCCGGAGCACCGCAGCCCCGAAGCACAGCGCCGCGACCCACCCCGGCCATGCGGTCCGCGCGGTTGACCCGGTCGCGATCACCGTCTGCAGCGGATTGAGCGCGTCGTGCGCGACGAGCTGTGCTGCCAGCGTCTGGTGCAGGCGCACGAGCATCGTCCCGGCAACGCCGCACGCAGCGGCGGCAAACGCCACCACGACGCAGCGCAGCGCAACCGGTCCGCGATCCAGAAAGACAAGCTCGGTGAGGTGTGCGTCGCGCTGTGGCTGCACCGTGGCATTGTAAGTTCGCTGCCGATGTCGCGAACCAGAACTGCACCACAACACGCGCTGCGCCTCGCCACGTACAACATCCTGTTGGGAGGCGAACAGCGGCGTGACCTCTTGACCGCTGTGCTGCGGCGTATCGACGCGGATGTGATTGCGCTCCAGGAGGTTCGCGAGCTGGATCGCATTCGGGAGCTCGCTGACGACCTCGGGATGGAGGTGGTGATTGGCGAGCCGAGTGACCCCGACTCGGTCATGCACACCGCGATTCTCACGCGCCTGAAAGTGCGCACCTGGCGCAACCGTCGCCATCACGGGCGCATGCTGCGCTCGCATCTGCATTGCGAAATCGAGACGGGCGGAGCGCACCTGCCGGTGCTCGGCGTCCACTGCCTGCACCTCGCGGCGCGCTTCGGCGAGCGCAACAAGGGCGAGGCCCGGCGCATCCGCGAGATCGGCGCGGTGCTCACCGATATCCAGAACGAGCCCGCGGTGCCGCACGTATTGATGGGCGACTTCAACGCGTTGAGCCCGGGCGACGACATCCTGGCCACGGGGTTCTTCCGGCGCATGAACGAGTTGCGACGGGCCGGCCTGCTGGTGTCGGGCTCGAACGGCACACTCATACCGCTCGTCACCGCCGGCGACGGCGATCCCACCGAGATCGAGGACCGCTGGCGACGCGCCGGGGTCGACCCGCGCCTCCTCGGCGGTATTCCGGTGCTCCCGCGCGTCGTGTCGCCGCTGACAGTGGGGATCCCTGTGTCGCGGGCGATGGATCGGTTCTTCGGACGTCTCATCGAGCGCTGGACCGTGGAACGCCTGCTCAGTGAGGGATATGTCGACTGCTACCGGCAGGTGCATCCGCGTGCGCGCGGGCTCACGTGCGCGACGTGGCAGCTTGCGGCGCGCGTGGACTACGTCTTCGCGACACCGGACGTCGCGACCGCGGTCGTGATGGCGGATGTCGTCGGTGGTCGCACGTGGCCCGACTCCGACGCGGCAGCCGCGTCGGACCATTTCCCTGTGGTGGTCGAGCTCAGCGTCTGACCGTCACCCGGATCAGGGGTAGGCGCCGCCGGTGATGTTCGCCGACGAGACGACCGCGAAGATCAACAGCAGGAACACGAAGGCGATCGCCAGCCCAACGCTGCCGCACACGATCCCCGTGATCGCCATGCCTCTGCCCGAGCCGTACGCGTCGGCGCGGCGGACGCCGATGATGCCGAAGATGACGGCGAGGACACCGAGGACGATGCTGAGGTAGTCGACGAAGGGAATCCAGCAGACGGCGACCGCGATGATCCCGCACACACCCGCCGCGATGGCGATGCCGTTGGTCTCGCGCCCGTAGATGGGCGCCGGCTGAGGGCCGTAGCCGTACTGCGCGCCGGGCGGAGGGAATGGCCCCGGAGGGAATCCCTGAGGGAGGAATTGATCCGGAGGGGATCCTTGCGGCGGGAAGCCCTGCGGCGGTCCGGGCTCGACGGGCGGCATCCCGGTCCGACCGTCAGTCACGCCGTCTTTCCACGCCCCAGCCGATCAGGCCTGTGGGAGCGGGGGTGCGCTCAGAAAGACCAATTGCCTTACGCGCTCGGGGGCGGCGGGGGAGGCGTGTATCCACCACCACCTGGGGGCGGTGCCGTAGGGCTTTGATACGCGCTGAGGGGCTTGGTGGTCGGCTGCGGATCAGATCGCTTCAAAATGCCGCCGACACACACGGCCGCCCCAGCGACGATCCCGATGAAAAGCCCGAAGCTTGGGCCGGCGCTGAACCCTGGCCCTGATCCACCGCCCGGGTTGGTCACAAACCAGAGAAGGGCGAGGACCACCAGCGCGCCGCCGACGACGGTGTAGATCAGATTGTCGACGACCGGGAGCGCGACATTGACCCCGGGGACAAAAGTTCGCAGGACAAACAGTGCGATGCCGACGATGACAACCAGGAAGAACAGCCACCCGGCCCAGAGCCCAAACGCCGATACCGACGTGCTGAAGCTCTCATTACTACAGCCCGGCAGACCGCCGCAGAGAGCGGATTCGTTCTCTGTCGCGCTGTACCAGGGGAGGAAGACCGCGATAAAGGCGACGACGAGGCCCCCCGCGATCGCAAGATCTCCGTTGGAGAACTTCTTGCCTGCGATGTCCATGAGTTTTTCTCCCTCTCTCTATCTAGGCGCTTGGTGGTGGTGGCGGCGGGCTGCCGTAACCGCCCGTAGAGGGTGGGTTTCCGTAACCGCCGGGGTTCGCGACGAGGGGTACATCGCCGGGCCAGCGGCTGATGACGACGATGTAATAGATGATCGCGTAGATGATCACGCCAAAGATCAGGCCAAAGATGGCGCCTCCCGCGGAGTAGCCACCGAGGACGTAGAGCCCGCTGTACGCGATGATGTTCCCGATCGCCGTGACGACACTGGCCAGAACGCCGATGGCAAGTGCGTAGATGACCAGCCTCTTGCCCGCACGGTTCATGCTGTACATCTGGAAACCTCCGATCGCCGCTATGACGTCGGCGACGAGCGTGAGGAGGATGCCGATCAGCCATATGCCGCCGAAACCGCCGGCAGCAAGGCTGAAGAGTGAGAACAGCCCGCCGACAAGGCCACCGAATATGGCTCCGATGAGGGCGAGGATCCCTATCACCAAGCCAAGGATCTTCGCGTTGACGTTCAACTTCACCGGCGGGTTTGCGGCGAAGGGCGGTTCGAGCAGCGTGTTAGCCATGGGTTCTGGTGTTCCTCCCGAGATTGGTGGTGCTGTGGCTCACGAGTGATTCAACGGGGCGCCACGTCCCCCGAGCGCGGATCGGTGGATTATGGAGTAATTCGGGGTCCATGGGCGAGCGTGTCGCGAACGATCCGGCGACGGTCCGGATGGAGGCGTCTGAACACCGCCGCAGTGCACAGCCCCAGGGCCGCGAGCAGCCCGAGAAAGATCCCGATTCCCAGTGAGCGACCGGTTGCCGTGGCGACAATCATTTGAATGAGCACGCTGCCAATCGCAAGAGCGGCGGCTCCTGCGTATGCGGTCGACTCGGGCACGTAGGGCGTGACGACGTCGTCCACGAAGCCGCGTCCGATGAGCAGCAGCAGGATGCTCAGCGCGATCGCGAGATAGAAGAGATCACCAAGCAATGACGCGCGGAACGCGTTGAAGGTGATGTGCGAGCCGGCGGCCGTGTAGCCGTACCAGGGAAGGAAGGCGACAAGGAGACCGACGACCGCCGACGCGGCTGCGATGGCCTCGGCCCTGTTGATGTGGCTGGGCATCGTGATGTCCTCGACTCGAACCGTGATGAGACACCCGGTCGCAGACGCGATGACCGGGATGGGTGAGGTTGGTTCGAGTGGATCGTATGCAGGGTTGGGCGAGTTGTCAACGGCGCCGGCGCGTTCTCGTCCCTGGATCGGTGCCTTTCGGTGGCGTTCCCGGAGCAGCCGTGCCCGGATCCGGAGCGAAGACCGGCGGCTTCCCGGCGATGAGGAGATCCCCGAGCGTCGCCCATCCGAACCGTTCCCGGCCGCGCCGCACGAGCTCGACGAAGCACGCGGCGGTCGCCTCCGCATCGGCGAGCGCGTGATGTGGTTTGCGATGCACGACGCCGAGTTCACGGCAGAGCCGCTCCAGGCCGATCGTGTCGCGAAGATCGAAGAGCTTGGCGGCGAGACGCGTCGTGTCGACGTTGTCGGCGTCGAGGTTCGTGCCGATGGCGCGGCTGATCAAGCGCGTGTCGAACGCGTCGGCGCTGTGCTCGACGAGGACCGCGCCCTGGGCGAAGCGCCGGAATCGTTCGACCACGAGCGACACCGGCGGCGCGCCGTTCAACGCCGAAGCGTCGATGCCGTGAATGCGCCGTGCGTACGGGTTGATCCGATCGTTGCTGTGCACGAGCGTCTCGAAGCTCATGCGATGTTCCTGCAGCGTGAAGGCAACGGCGCCGAGCTCGACGAGGTGGTGGGGCGACTGGCCTGTCGTCTCACAGTCGAGCGCAACAAAGTGAAGCGCGTCGATCGGCGTCTCGGGACCTGGACGCTCGGCCGCCCAGGAATCGGTCGTGTCGTCGAGCGTGGCGAAAGGCTCGGCTCCCGCCGGACCGAGGCGCGGCATGAATTTGTCGCCCGTGGGGACCCTCCCTCGGCGGCGACCATATCGCCGGCGAGTTTCCATAGCACCACCATCCTAGTGCGCCGGACCGGGGGAACCGGTGCGCGGTGGTCCCAACCTATACTCGGTCGTGATGCGACTGGTTGCCTCCGGGCTGAGCTTTCGCACCGCTCCACTGGCTGTACGGGAGGCAGCGGCCATCCCAGCGGCGCGCGCTGCAACCACCCTGCGCTACCTGGTGGGCCACGCCGGTCTGCTGGGAGCCGCAGTGCTTTCGACCTGCAATCGCACCGATTTCTACATGGTGTGTCCCGACGAGCTCAGTGCCGAGGTCGCGCCGCGCCTTGCCCGCTACCTGGATCCGGCAGGCGCCCGCGGGGTCGCGAGTCACCTGATCACGAGTGTCGACCGCGATGCCGCGCTGCACATGTTCCGGGTGGCCAGCGGCCTCGAGAGCATGATCGTCGGCGAAGCGCAAGTGCTGGGCCAATTCAAGACCGCGCATCGCGTCGCGACCGAGGCCGGCACCGTGGACGCGCGACTCGATTACGTGATGCGGCGCGCGATCTCGACTGCAAAGCGCGTTCGCACCGACACCGCGCTCGGCCGCGGATCGGCAAGCCTGAGCGAGGTCGCGGTGGACTGCGCGCGCACCGCGGTGCAGGATCTCGAAGGCAAAGGCGTCCTTCTCGTCGGCGCAGGAAAGATGAGCAAGCTGGCGGCGCGGCGTCTGCGCGACGAGGGCGCACGGATCATGACCACCTCCCGCGGTGAGTCGAGCAAGCGTCTGGCGCGAAGCGTCGGCGGCGAGCCGGTGCCGCTCGACAGCCTGGCTGACGTTGCCGACCAGGTTGACGTGATCATCACGTCGACGGACAGCGCTCGAGTGGTGCTCGACGCGCCGGCCATCGACGCGCTGCAGCGAGAGCGCGCGCAGCGGCCGCTCTGCATCGTCGACATGGCCGTACCCCGCGACGTCGACGCCGCCGCTGCAGGCATCCCCGGCGTCACGCTCATCGACATCGACGAGCTGGGGCGCCGCGTCGAGCAACGCCTCGACCAGCGCCGCGAGACGATTCCCGCAGTGGAACAGATCATCGATGTCGAGCTCGATCGCACCGTCATGGCGATCAGTCAGCGCGACACTGCCGGACCGGCGATCACCGAGCTCGTCGAATGGGCTGAAGCGCTACGGGCCCGCGAGATCGATCGGACCTTCGGTGCAGCGAGCGACATGGATGCCGAGACACGCGAGCGAGTGGAGGTGCTGACGCGGAGCATGGTGCGCAAGCTCCTGCACGGCCCGGTGACGCGGCTTCGCGAGGCGGCGGGGGACCCGGCAGCGACGCTGGCCATCCGCGAGGCGTTCCGGCTCGACCGGTGATGCCTGCTGCCGAGACGTCGCTGCTGCGGCTGGCGACGCGGGGGAGCGCGCTTGCGCGTGCTCAGACGGCGCTTGCCACCGAGGCGCTGGTCGCGTCCGGCGGCATCGAGATCGAGACACTCATCGTGCGCACCGAAGGCGACCGCAAGACCGCTGCGCCCATCGATCAGCTCGAAGGTCAGGGGTGGTTCACCGCCGAGCTGGAGCGGCGGCTGCTCGACGGTCGCGCGGATGTGGCGGTGCACAGCGGCAAGGACCTGCCCTCGGCGCTCGCAGGCGGGCTCGGCGTCGCGGCCTACCTCCCGCGCGCCGATCCGCGCGACGGCGTGGTGTCCACCGGCGGGTGCACGCTGGCGCAGTTGCCGGCCGGCTCCACGATCGGGACGAGCAGCGCGCGGCGGGCGGGGCTGCTTGCCGCGCTGTACCCATCGCTCGTGCCTGTCGCGATTCGGGGCAATGTCGACACGCGACTCCGAAAGCTCGACGCCGGCGATTACGACGCGTTGGTGCTGGCGTGCGCAGGCCTGGACCGCCTCGGGCTCGGCGCCCGGTTGACCGAACGCCTCGACCCCATCACGTTCGTCCCCGCACCAGCGCAGGGAGCCATCGCGCTCGAGGCGGTGATCGGTTCGGCACCGGCGCAGCGCTGCGCTGCCGTTGCCGATGCCGACACCACTGCGGCTGTGCTTGCAGAGCGTGCGGTGCTTGCGGGCCTTGGAGGCGGCTGCCTGCTGCCGCTCGGAGCATGGGCGCGCGTCGAGAGCGGGCGGCTGCACCTGGTGGCGGCGCTCGTCCGGGATGGCGCCGTCGTCCGAACCGAAGCGTCCGGCAGCCGCGATGATCCGCTGGTGCTCGGCGCCCTCGTGGCAGACCGCCTGCGATGACCACGGACCTGCCGCTGAGCGGGCGGCGGATTCTCGTGACGAGAACACGCGAACAGGCCGCGGGTCTGGTGGACCGCCTGCATGCTCTCGGTGCGACGGTGGTTGTCGTACCGCTGATCGCGACCCAGCCGATCGCGACGCCTGATGCCATCGTGCGCACCGCTACCGAGTTTCGTTCGACAGCGGCGCCGCGTTGGGTGGCGTTCACGAGTGCGACCGCGGTGCGCCTCGTCGTCGGTGCCGCCGGCGTCGACATCTTCGACGGGACGCTGGTCGCGGCGGTCGGGCCCGCCACGGCGGATGCGCTCGCCACGGCGGGAATCGCGGCGGAGTTGGTTGCGTCCGAGCACGACGCATCGGGACTCGCGGCCGCGATGCTTGCTCGCGGAGTTGTCGGAGCCTCGGTGTGGTTCCCGTCGGCGGAAGGCGCGTCCGGGACCCTCCCGAGCGCGCTCCAGGGTGGCGGCGCGGTCGTGATCGTGCATCCCATCTATCGGAGCGTCATGCCGGCAATCGCGCCCGAGCGTCTGCGCGCTGCGCTGAGCAACGGGATCGACGCGATCACGCTGACGAGCGGCAGCACCGTACGCAATCTCGTCGCGGCACTCGGCAGCACGCACCTCGCTCCAGATGTGCTGATCGTGTGTATCGGTGAGCAGACGGCATCGGACGCGCGCGCCGCCGGGCTTCGCGTCGACGCAGTCGCGACAGAAGCGTCGGCGGATGGGATGGTGGCGGCGCTCAGGGGGCATCTTGCCCCTCAGCCGCTACGCTGACGGGCGTCATGGGATTCCCGCTCGACCGGCCCCGCCGGCTGCGCCGCACTCCGGCCCTGCGTAACCTGGTGCGCGAGACGCAGCTCAGCGCGGGCCAGCTGATCCATCCCGCGTTCGTTCGTGAAGGCCTGAAGGCGCCGACGCCGATCGGCTCGATGCCGGGCCAGAACCACGAGAGCATCGATTCGCTGTGCGCGACGGTGGAGGAGACCATCGAGCTGGGACTCGGTGGGGTGCTCCTCTTCGGATTGCCCCACGTCAAGGACGCGCAGGGCTCCGGAGCGTTCGCCGAGGACGGCGTGGTGCAGGAGGCGATCCGTACCCTGCGTCAACGTTTTGGTGATGCGTGCGTGATCATCGCGGACTGCTGCCTCTGCGAGTACACCGACCACGGCCACTGCGGTTTCCTGCTCGAGGACGGCACCGTCGACAACGACGCGACGCTCGAGCTGTACGCGCGCACGGCGGTTGCGCAGGCAGCGGCGGGCGCCGACATCATCGCGCCGAGCGGAATGATGGACGGCCAGGTGGCGGCGATCCGCGACGCGCTGGACACGTCGGGCTACACCGATACCGCGATCCTCGCGTACAGCGCGAAATTCGCGACCGTGCTCTACGGACCCTTCCGCGAGGCCGCCGAAAGCACGCCTCGCCAGGGTGACCGGCGTTCATACCAGATGGACTCCGCCAACCAGCGCGAGGCGGTGCGTGAGGCGATCCTCGATGTCGAGGAAGGAGCCGACGTGGTCATGGTGAAGCCCGCGCTCACCTATCTCGATGTCGTCGCCCGTGTCCGCGACGCGACCGACCTGCCGCTTGCCGCGTACTGCGTGAGCGGCGAATTTGCGATGCTCCATCACGCTGCGGGCGCGGGCGCGTTCGACGAGCGCGCGGCCGTGCTGGAAGCGCTCGGCGGCATCCGGCGCGCGGGTGCCGACATGGTGATCACGTACCACGCTCGCGCCGCAGCGCGGTGGCTTAAAGAAGGAAAGGAGTAAGTGGATGGCTGACCAGGGCGGCAGGCAGAATCGTCTTCCGGTGGTGATCGGATCGGGAGTGGTCGTGGTGGTCGCCATCGTCGCGATCGCGTTCGGCGTGAACAACGCGAGCTCCCCGCTCCCTGCCGTGGTGAGCCCGACACCGACCGCGGCGGTACCCACGCCGAGCGCAACGCCGTCGCCGACTGCCGCCCCGACCATCCCGTATGCGGACTGCGCCACCGCGACGTTCGGTCCGGTGCTCGCGCCGCTCAACCCGCCGGCGAGCGTGCACACCTACGCTGCGGCGCCGGCGATGACGATCGACACCAGCAAGCTGTACCAGGCGACGATCGTCACGGCGAAGGGCGACATTGTCCTGTGCCTGCAACCGGATCTCGCGCCCAACACCGTGAACGTGTTCGTCACGCTTGCACGCAACCATTTCTACGACGGCATCCCGTTCCAGCGCGTCGTCGCGGGTTTCGTCGTCCAGGGCGGCGATCCGACATGCATCGGCGGCGTCCCGGCCGCACCGGCAACGCCGTCAGCGACCTGCGGCGGGGGCGGTCCGGGATTTCAGTTCAAGGACGAGCCGGTGCACGAGGCATACGTCGAGGGCTGCGTCGCGATGGCGAACAGCGGTGTGGGCACGAACACCAACGGCTCGCAGTTCTTCATCTGCTCGGCCGACGACACGACACAGCTGCAACCGGCGTACAACCTCTTCGGCAAGGTCGAGTCCGGCATGGATGTCGTCCTGAAGATCGCCCAGGGTGATGTCATGAAATCGATCACGGTAAAAGAGCAGACCTGACCGGCAGCCACGGACGAGGGGCAACATGAGGGATCGCAACGCCCGCGCGCTGCGCGAGCGCGCCGAACGCGTGCTACCGGGGGGCGTTGACAGCCCGGTCCGCGCATATCGCGCCGTCCCCGGCGTGCCACCGCACATCGTCCGCGCGGCCGGTGCGCACGTCTTCGACGCCGACGGCAACGACTTCATCGACTACGTCCTGGCGTACGGGCCGCACATTCTCGGGCACCAGCCACCGGCGGTGGTGGGGGCGGTACGCGAGCAACTGCAACGCGGGATCGCATACGGCCACACGGTCGAGCTCGAGGTCGAGCTGGCCGAGCGGATCGTCGCCGCGGTCGATTCGGTCGAGATGGTGCGCTTCGTCACGTCGGGCACCGAGGCGGCCATGTCGGCCGTGCGGCTCGCGCGGGGCGCGACCGGCCGGGACCGGATCGTCAAGTTCGCAGGGGCGTATCACGGCCACGCCGACGCGCTCCTCGCCGAAGCGGGCTCCGGCGTCGCAACGCTCGGCATCCCGGGGTCTCCCGGCGTGCCGGCGGCCGCCGTCGCAGACACCACGGTGCTGCCCTACAACGACCTGGACGCCGTCACGCGGCTCTTCGCCACGGACGGCGAGCAGATCGCCGCCGTGATCGTTGAACCGGTCGCCGGGAACATGGGCTGCGTGCCGCCTGACCCGGGGTTTCTCGACGGACTTCGCGACCTCACATCCAAAAGCGGTGCTTTGCTCGTACTTGATGAAGTGATGACCGGATTCCGCGTTGCAAACGGGGGCGCTCAGGCGCTCTACAACGTCCGTCCCGACCTGAGCCTCTTCGGCAAGGTGATCGGTGGCGGGCTGCCCGTGGGTGCATATGGCGGCCGCCGCGATCTCATGGAGCAGATCGCCCCCGCCGGTCCCGTGTACCAGGCCGGCACGCTCTCCGGGAGCCCGCTCGCGATGGCGGCGGGATGCGCCGTGCTGGACGTGCTCCGCGACAATCCCTCGCTTTACGACGACCTCGAGCGGCTCGGGGACCGACTGGAGACCGGGTTCCGCTCCGCGGCAGCCGATGCCGGCGTGCTCTGTGCCGTCGGCAGGGTCGGCAGCATGATCACGCCCTTTCTCGGGGTCGAGGAGGCGCACTCCTTCGAGCAGGTGAAGGGCGCGGATCGCGAGCGATTCGGCGCGCTGCACGCCCGCTGGCTCGAGGCCGGGGACCTCTGGCCGCCGTCTCAGTTCGAGACCGCGTTCCTCTCGACGGCGCACGGCGATGCCGACATCGACCGCACGGTCGATGTCTTCGCCGGCTCCCTCAACCAAAGCAATTGATCTCAGGGGCTTAACAAAACAAGTGCTATATTGGAGGCTGTCATGCTCAGTGGAATAGGCGGACATCTGCCGGAAATCATCATCGTCCTGGTGGTGATCCTGATCATCTGGGGACCGGGGAAGTTGCCGGACGTCGGCGCTGCGATGGGGAAAGGCATTCGCGAATTCCGCAAGGCCTCGTCCGACGCGCACGACACGGTCGTCGGAACGACCACGACGCCCATGGCACAGGCCACGCAGCCCGCTCAGCCCGCGCAGCCGGCGCCCGTGGCGCAGGTCACCGCGCCGCTCGGCGCTCCAGTGCAGGGCGAAGCGGTTCCGCACCAGCCAACAGTTTCCGGCTGACGCTCCGCCCGCGCGGACGCTGACCAGGGGCACGTAAGGTGCAGAGAGTGGCCGACGACGAGCGGCGGATGACCATCGTCCAGCACCTCGAGGAGCTGCGGCGCGTCCTCATCTGGGTGATGGCGTCGTGGTTCGTGGGGACTGCGATTGCCTTCATCTTCAACGGGTTCTTCCTGACGATCCTGCTGCACCCGCTGCACTCGGTCCTGGCGAACTCGCACAGCATCATCCCGAACGACGAGGCGATCATCACAACGCCCACCGAGGGGCTGACGGTGCCGTTGAAGATCTCGGCGGTCGTCGGCATCGTGATCTCGTTGCCGATCATCCTCTGGCAGACCTGGAACTTCGTCTCGCCCGGGCTCCGGCCGAAGGAGCGGAAGTTCGTCGGCCCGTTCATCGCCAGCGCGCTGCTGCTGTTCGCCGCGGGCGCGGTTTTCGCCTACTTCATCATGCCGCTGGGGCTGAACTTTCTGACCAACTTCCTGAACGGGCACGCGGTCTATTTCCCTGACATCAACTCATATATCTCGTTCTTCCTCATCGTCTGTTTCGTGTTCGGCATCACCTTCGAGATGCCGGTGGTCATCGTGCTGCTCGGCCTGCTCGGCTTCGTCTCGTCGAAGAAGCTGAAGGGCTGGCGCAAGATCTCGTACGTCGGGATCATCGTCGTGGCACTCGTGATCACTCCTGGAGCGGATCCGTTCACGCCGACCGCGCTGGCGATCCCGCTGCTCCTGCTCTACGAGGCATCGATCATCGTGCTCCAGCGCGTCTTCCGGCGCTGATTCTCCGGCCGCAGGAAGAACAGTCGATACACTCCGGGCCATGCGCCCAGATCAGCGAGCCCCCGGCGACCTGCGACCGACGACCATCGAACTCCACACCCTCCCGTATGCCGAGGGCAGCGCGTTGATCACCGTGGGCGAGACCCGCGTGCTCTGCGCCGCCACCGTCGAGGAGCGCGTGCCGCCCTTCCGCAAGGGGACCGGCCGCGGCTGGGTCACCGCCGAGTACGCGATGCTGCCGCGCAGCACGCAGACGCGGACCGAGCGTGACGGGCGCAAAGGTCGCGTCGATGGACGCGTTCAGGAGATTCAGCGCCTCATCGGGCGCAGCCTCCGCGCCGCGGTGGACTTCGAGGCGCTCGGCGAGCGGAGCATCCTCATCGACTGCGACGTGCTCGTCGCCGACGGCGGCACGCGCACTGCCTCGATCACCGGCGGCTATGTCGCATTGGCCCTGGCGATCGGACGGCTCCGCGCGGCACGGCTCCTTCGCAGCGACCCGCTCCGGTGGCCGGTTGCGGCGGTGAGCGCGGGCATCGTCGGCGGCGAGGCGCGCCTCGACCTCTGCTACCTCGAGGACTCCGCCGCGGACACCGACATGAACTGCGTCGGGTCGTCCGACGGCCGGTTCATCGAACTGCAGGGCTCGGCCGAACAGGAGCCGTTCTCGCGCGAGGAGCTGGATTCCCTCCTGGGCCTCGCCGGCGCCGGGCTCCATCAGCTCTTCGCGATCCAGGCGGAGGTGCTGCGCGGCGCGGCGTGACCCGTCCGGTCCTCGTGCTCGCAACCCGCAACCCCGGCAAGATCGCCGAGCTTCGCGACATGCTCGTCGACCTTCCCTGGGACGTGCAGTCGCTCGATGACGTCGGGTTCCACGACGAGCTCGAGGAGCCCGGTCCCGGCTACGTGGAGTCCGCGCTCGCCAAAGCCACCGCCGTCACCGCCGCCACACGGCTGCCCGCGCTCGCCGACGACAGCGGCATCGAGGTCGACGCGCTCCGGGGCTGGCCCGGGCCTTTCTCCGCGCGATGGATGGGTGAGGGCAAGACCGATGCCGACCGCCTTGCCGGTTTGATCGCCGAGGTGGCGGCGCGGACGCCGTCGGATCGGCGCGTCCGCTACGTCTGCGTGGCCGCGCTGGCCCGGCCAAACGCGGAGCCGGTCACGGCTCGCGGCGAGTGCCTCGGGACGCTCATCGACGAGCCGCGCGGAACCAACGGCTTCGGGTACGACCCGGCATTTCTGTCCAACGACCTTGGCATCACCTTCGGCGAAGCATCCGACGAGGCCAAGGCACGGGTCTCGCATCGCGCCCGCGCGATCGCCAGGCTTGTCGACTCGGGTGTCCTCGAGATTCGCGCGTAGGCGGGTCAGCCCGCCGGAACCGCGGCGCCGGTGACGACGCCGGCCGCGTCAGAGAGCAGCCACTCGATCACCGCGGCAACCGACTCCGTGCTCACCCAGGAGGAGCGATCGGCTTTCGGCATCGAGTCCCGGTTGCTCGCCGTGTCCATGGTGCCGGGCAGGACGGCGTTCGCGGTGATCTCGTGGCTCTTCAGCTCGGCCGCCATGACCTGGGCGAGGCGGAGGACGGCCGCCTTGCTCACCTGATACGCGGCCTGGCCGGGAGCGACCTCTACGGCCGCCCGCGAAGCGACGAAGACGATGCGTCCGCCGGACCCGCCGGCGATCATCGAGTCCGCTGCGGCCCTGGCGAGCCGCCAGGGGCCAAGCAGGTTGGCGCCCAGCTGCGCATCAATGGCCGCGTCGTCGATCTCGTGCGCCTTGCCGCCCGCGTAGCCGCCGGACGCGCTGACCATGCCGTGCCACGGGCCGATGGCCTCGACCGCATCTCGCAACCGCGCGACGGAAGCGGCGTCGTCGAGATCGCACTCGACGACCCTGACGCCGTCCTGTGCCGTGACACGATCGGGGTGACGCGCCGGGACGACCACCTGGGTACCGGATGCCACGAGACGGGCGACCACGGCGCTGCCGAGGGCGCCGGCGCCACCACCGACGACGGTGACTCCATGCCGGAACTGGACGGGCACAATGCTTCCTCGTGGACCCACGGCCTGAGCGGATGTTCCGGCCGGAGGCCGTGCTCCGAGCCGGGGCCGCCATCTTCGCGCTGATCGCTGCCGGTCTGGTGGCGCTCCTGGTCACCGCGCACCTGGAGACGGTCGATCCGAGCAAGCTCCCAGCCGTACGGCTGCCGAAGGCGAGCACGCCGACACCGTTGCCAACGACGCTCGCCGATCTCGGGCGTGCGGATCTCGGCAGCGTCGTGACCGTCGAGGTGGAAGTGCAGCTGGCCAACGAGGAGTCCCTCGGTACCGGCTGGGTCTTCGACAGCAAGGGTGACATCGTCACCAACGCCCACGTCATCAGCGGTCACGTCGCCATTCGCGTCACGGATCGCGAGGACCGCACCGAGGTCGCGGTGGTGCTGGGGACGGACGCCACGGCCGACATCGCGCTGCTGCGCCCGGAGGGCGCCTTCCCGGGTGAGGAGCTCCCGGTCGACGCGTCGGCGCTGGTGAAGGTGCCTGCGAGCGTCATCGCGCTGGCGGCAAGCACCGCCACCGGCAAGGTCGACATGACGGGCGAGACGCTCGTGGGCCTGCACGACGACGTACCGCTGGCACCCAATAGCGGCGTCGACCAGGGACCGGTCGGCCCGCAGGTCTACGACGACATGCTCCACCTCGAGGGCGAGCGCATCTTCGAGGGCAACAGTGGTGGCCCGGTGCTCGACGCCGCCGGCCGGGTTGTCGGCATCCTCACGCTCGCGAGTCCGAGCACACCGGACGCCTATGCAATCCCTATCAGTCGTGTGCTGGCCGAGCTGACTCTCTGGTCGGAATCCGGCTGATTCGGCCGCGCATTGGGTATCGTCCTCATTGACGGGGGTGTGCCTCGATTGCCCTCAGGAGTTCCAGAACCGTGCCACCACGCGAATTCGACATTGCCATCATCGGCGGCGGCCCCGCCGGGCTGACGGCCGCGCTCTACGCCGGCCGCAACCGCGAGCGCGCGGTCATGCTCGAGGGGAAGGCACCGGGCGGCCAGCTCCTCAACACCGAGCTCATCGAGGACTACCCCGGGTTCATGTCGATCCTCGGCATCGACCTCGCGACCGTCATGGAGCAGCAGGCGGCGCACTTCGGCACCGAACTGGTGCGCACCGAGGTGCGCGCCATCAAGGTGCAGCCGGACGGCTTGAAGCTGATCGAGACCTACGAGGGTGACTACCTCGCCGCCGCGGTGATCGTCACGGCCGGCGGCAACCCGCGCAAGCTCGGCGTTCCCGGCGAGGAGGAATTCGCCGGTCGCGGCGTGTCGTACTGCGCCGTTTGCGACGGCGCGTTCTTCAAGGACGTGCACCTGGCGGTGATCGGCGGCGGCGATGCCGCGGTGGAGGAGGCGCTGTTCCTCACCCGCTACGCGAGCAAGGTGACGATCATCCACCGGCGTCGCGAGTTCCGCGCACAGCCCATCCTCCTCGATGAGGCACGCAAGCATCCGAAGGTCGAGTTCATCACCGACACGGTGATCGAGAGCATCGACGGCGATGCGAAGGTGACCCGATTGTCCTTGCACAACAACGATTCCGGGCGGCGAACGCAGCTCGAGGTCGGCGGTGTGTTCATCTTCATCGGCTTCATCCCCAACACGCAGCTGGTCGATGCGCACATCGATCATGACAAGGCTGGCTATTACTTGACGGATCCGATGACGATGATGACGAATGTCCCCGGCATCTTCGCGGCGGGTGACGTGCGCAGCCAGCTGACGCGGCAGATCACCACCGCCGTCGGCGACGCGACCACCGCGACGATCGCGGCGAGCAAGTGGGTGGAGGAGTGGCGGCGCGGACGCGACGACACCTCGGCCGAGCTGGTCGACGCCGCTGCACGCGGCGCGGCCTGACCCACCGGGCGCATGAGCATCACCACCGGGCACGGTGACGGGGGAGAGACCGGCCTCCTGTACGGCGGACGCGTTCCCAAGGACGACGTCCGGACCGAGGCATACGGGTCGCTCGACGAGGCGATCTCAGCGCTCGGCCTCGCCCGCGCGCTGACGGAGAACGCGGAGCGCGCGGCGCGGCTGCTCGAGCTGCAACGCGAGCTCTTCGTCGTCGGCGCCGAACTCGCGACTGGACCGGGACATCGCGCCGATCTGGAACGCCACTTCAACGTCGTCACGGTCGAGATGGCCGATGCTCTGAGGCGCGAGATCGTCGATCTGGAGTCCCGCGTGCCGCTCCCGGGCGGTTTCGTGATCCCCGGTGGGACGCCTGCCGGCGCGGCGATCGACATGGCCCGCACGCTCGTGCGCCGCGCGGAGCGCCGCACGGTCACGCTGCAACGTGCCGGCGAGCTCGAGAATCCCGAGGTGCTGCGCTATCTGAACCGCTGTTCAGACCTGCTCTTCATGCTTGCCCGCGAAGCCGAGCAGGGCGCCACCGTCGCCTCGGGCGGCCAGCGCCGCCACGAGGACTGACGGGACAACGCTAAGCGGCGGGAACGAGCCCGCGACGCCGCAGGAGCCCACGCTCCATCGGCGCGAAGATGATGTCGTTGACGGCGATCCCGACGACCAGGATCGCCACCATGGCGGCAAGCATCTCCGGCATATCGCCGAGGCTTCGGCCATCGTCGAGGATTGGACCGAGGCCTCCGCTGGCCACGGATCCGATGATCAGCTCGGCGGCCATGAGGGAGCGCCAGGAGAACGCCCACGCCTGCTTCATGCCGGCGACGTATCCCGGCAGCGATGCGGAGAAGATGAAGTGCCGGTAGTACCTCGGACCGGTTGCGCCCATCGAGCGCGCAAGGCTGAAGGTCAACGGTGGGATGTTGTCGTATGCGTGCATGATGCCCATCGCGATGGATGGGAAGGCACCCATGAGCACCACGAAGTACACCGCGAACTCCACGTTGCCGCCCAACGAGAGAAAGATGACCCCGAACGGAACCCACACGACCGAGGGGAGGCTCTGCAGGCCGGCGAGCAGCGAACCGACACCTGCACGAAGGACGGGGATTCGGGCAACCGCGAGACCGACGATGGTCCCGAAGAGGAGAGCGACCGCATAACCGATGGCGGCACGCTCGAGCGTGTCGAGCAGCGCCGGGAGCAAGACGCCCGTGCGGGTCAGAAAGACGATCTCGGACCACGTGTCTGCCGGTCCGGGGAGCGCATACCCACCCGGCGAGCTGAACCCGAACATGACGAACAACTGCCAGATTCCCAGCAGGATGCCGATGGCGAGCGCCCTCGGCCAGACCGCCTTGAAGAAGCGCTGGGCCCTATTGCGTTGCATTGCCGGAAGCTCCTGCGCGCAGTCGCGCGGTGATCTCCTGCGCAAGCCCTGACACCTCGAAGGAATCGAGCTCGCGAGGCCGCGGGATCTCGACATCCCATTTCTGGGCGACGCGCCCCGGCCGAGGAGTCATGAGCAACACCTTGTCGCCAAGTCGAACCGCCTCGCGCACGTTGTGGGTGACGAAGATGACGGTCCGGCCGGTCTCCTGCCAGATCCGGTTGAGATCGTCGTGCAGCTGATCGCGAGTGATCGCGTCCAGCGCTGCGAAGGGCTCATCCATGAGCAGGAGCTGCGAGTCCTGCGCAAGCGCGCGCGCCAGTGCGCAGCGCTGACGCATGCCACCGGACAGCTGATGCGGACGGCTCTCTGCGAAATCGGTCAGTCCGACCATCGCCAGCAGCCGGCTGACCGTCTTGTCGCGCTCGTCGCTGCCCACCTTGTGGATGCGCATCGGGAGCTCGACGTTGCGGCGGACCGTGAGCCAGGGCAGCAGCCCCGGGTCCTGGAACATGACCGCAGGGCGGCCGTGGGCGATGTCGATGGTGCCCTCCGTCGGCTTGTCCAGCCCGGCGATCATCGACAACAACGTCGACTTGCCGCACCCGGAGGCGCCGAGGATGCAGAGGAACTCACCACGGGCAACTTCCAGGGACACGTCCTGGAGCGCGGTGAACGAGGTCTTGCCATGACCGAACACCTTCGTGACCCCCTGCAGGGTCACAAAGGCTTCGTCCGGCTCGACCGAGACAATCGCGGGTCTGCGAGCGAGTGCGAGGTTCATTGCCCGAGCGAGCCCGCGCTGATGGTGGGATCCCCGGCGGCCTTGAGGATCGCGTTGAGCGGTCCGAGGTCAAGGATGCCCCTGATGTTCGACGACGAGTTGAATCCGAGCTTCTCGGCCTCGTTCGCGCTCGTCTGCAGATCTGCTGCCAAGGGATCGAGCGTGAAGCTCAGGTGCGTCCATGCGAGTGCGAGGACGTTGGCCTTGAGCGCCTTGCCGCCGGTCGTCGCCGCGAGCGCGGTGTTCACGGTGTCCGGGGCGGTCGACTCGTTGGAGTTGATCCAGTTCACGGACCGCACGAGACCCTTGAGCAGGTCGCTGACGATGTCCGGATGGTTCTGGAGCAGGTTCTGGCTCACGACGAGCACGGTGCTCGGGAACTGGCCGCCGGGCCACAGCGAGGCCTCGTCGACGGCGAGCGTGCCGTGTCCCTGGAGGATGAACTCCGACTCGTAGGGCTCGGGAACCCAGCCACCGGCGATCTTGCCGGCTTCGAAGTTCTGGAGGCTGACGGAGTTACCGGAGCTCGTGTCGATGTTGACCTGGCCGCCGCCGTTGACGTTGCTGCTGAGGCCGTGCTTCGAGAGCCACGTGCGGAGCGCGATGTCCTGCGTATTGCCGAGCGACGGCGTCGAAAGGGTCTTGCCGGCGAGATCCGCCGGGAAGTTGCCGCTCGCGATGGCCGGGCTCACGACGAGGCCGGCGCCGCCCGACGCGGTGCCGGCGACGATCAGGACCTTGCCCTTGGTCTTGATGAAGGCGTTGATGGCCGGTCCAGGACCGACGAACGCGGCGTCAAGGGTGCCACCGAGGAGCGCCTCGCTCTCAGGCGTGCCCGAGGTGAAGGTCGTCGTCTTGACGGTCGTGCCACTTGGCATGGCCTTCTGGAAGTAGCCTTGGGTCACGCCGATCAGTGCCGGCGCGTGCGTGAAGTTGACGAGGTAGCCCAGGTTGACGGTCGACGGATCGGGCTGTTTGGCAGCTCCAGCGCTGGACCCGCTCGAGCCCGAGCCGCATGCGGCGACGAGGACGGATGCTGTCGCGACTGCCAGCGTCGTCGCGACGCGCCGCGTGCCCCGGCGCGGTGCCGAGGGTTGTGGTATCGCTTCACCCAACATGATGCGTCTTCCCCCTGTTCCGAGTTTTTCTCTTCCTGAGGCCCCTCTCTTGGCTGGCCTCGAGTGTTCAAAAGTGTTCCGCCGCTGCGGTTTTCAGCGACTCTCCGCCCGACAGTTACCATTAAGCAAGAGACTTGCTTGAATCGGAATCATCCCCTCATACGATTGTTTAGGATGTGCCGGCGGCAGCGTGCTTGGCCTCCGAAAGCCCGTCACACGCGTCACCACGACCGGCTCGTCCAGCCTCCCTCTCTAGTCCCCACTGGTGCGATTGCGTCATTCTGCCTGCGGCCGATTTACCGCGTCAATGAGGATCACTCAATGAGAACGATCTGTTTTTACGATGGATCGTCTGGCGCCGCCGCGCCGACCTCAGGCGGGCGGCGCGCCGAGCGGAGGGGTGGTCCCGTCGAGCAGGCACATGCAGCGCAGCGCCAGCCAGAGCTGGTGTCGCTGGGCGGGATCGTCGGTGTCGATGCCGATCTGGCGCAGGCGGCTGATCCGGTAGACGACGGTGTGGCGGTGGACGCCAAGACGCTCGGCCGCCTCACCGATGCTCCGGCTGTCGAGCAGGGCCTCGAGCGTCGCGACCAGCTCGAGGCGGCGGTTCGGAGTCCCTGCTGCGAGCGGTCCAAGCACTCGGTCCACGAAGCTGCGCATGGCGTCGACATCGCCGGCGAGCGCCGCGAAGACGCCGACCTCCGCGTCGGTGTACACGGCACGTTCCGGGTACAAGCGGCGACCGACGTCGAGCGCGCGCCGCGCCTGCTGTGCGGCCGGCGCGACCTCATCGAGCGTCACAGCGACCGGACCGACTCCGAAGACCACGGGGCCGACGGCGGCACAGAGCTTCTCGAGATCTCGGCCCTCCGGGACGAGCGCGATCCAGAGCCCAGGGTCGTCCCCGATGAGGTGCGCACCCTCGGCGCGCCAGACCTCCTCGAGCTCGCGCTCGGCCTCCACGGTGGGCACGGCGCACGCCACAACACGGTACGGAGGCAGCAGCGTGAGGTCGGCGGACGCCGCAGTCCGGCGGAGCTCCGGGGAGGCGTCGCCACCGAGGAGGCGCTGGAGAATCCGATCACGGTCCCGGTCGCGCTGACGGAGCAGGCGCTCGCGAGTCTCGAGATAGGCCCGGCCCACCGCTGCACTGATCTCATCGAAGTACTCGAGGACGGTGCTGGTGACTCCGATGACGGTGCTTGGCGGCACGTCGTTCAGGAGCGCGGGCTGGCCGATGACCTCATCCCAGAGGACGCGGGCAGCCAGGCGATAGGCGCCGAAGACGAGCTCGAGCGGGACTTCGAGCTCGGCCTGCTGCGCGCCCATCGAACCGAGGCGCTCGAGATCGCCGGCACGCAGGCCGCGCCCATCCCGGAGCAGGCGGACGAAGGTGCGGAGGGCGTCACGGCACGCGGCGGTGACCGTCCGGAAGTAGCCGAGGGTCCGAAAGCGGCTGTCCGGGAGCGAGATCCCGGAGACGATCTGCCGGGTCATGCGGCGCGCGATCTCGTCGACTTCGCCGAGAAGGCGGATCGTGACTGCCGGCGGAAGAGTGGCCGCTACGGACAACCTGAGGTCAGGTGCCTTGGTCAACTGGGCCATATTGTCCTCTGTGCACAAATCCTGGCGTGTACGCTGCATGACATTGCCCATGCTTTGTGCGTGACAGAGAAAGTATGCTGGTTCGAATGCTATACGACGACTTGTTCATCCGCCTCGAGCGGGCTCGCTGGACGCTCAACACCGACATCCCCTTCGACGATATCGATCCGAGCCTGCTGACCCCCCAGTGGATCAGCGACCTGCGGAACATCTGTCTCACCGAGCTCTCGGCGCTGTACGCGACCGAGATGTTCCTGCGGGACTTCTATACGGACATCGACTTCTGCAGCTTCATCTCGATCTGGTTCTACGAGGAGATGAAGCATCACCTGACGTTGCGCAAGTACCTGGAGAAGTGCGGCGAGACGTTTGACGAGGCAAAGCTGCCGGAGCTGAGGCTCACCTTCGCGCCCGGGCCGGCGATCGAGACGCTGACGATGCATTTCTGTGGCGAGCAGCGGCTCGCGCACTGGTACACCGCGTTCAGCGAGCAGGCTCCCGAGCCCGTCATCCGTCAGATCTTCAAGATCCTGGCCGCCGATGAGCTGCGCCATGCGGCGTGCTACGCGAAGTATATGCGGCGCGCTGTCGCGAACAAGCCCGAGGTGTTGCCGGACATCCTGAAGATGTCGCTCTGGATGATGCGCAGCACCAACGACGCGCCGAAGCATCCCACCACGATCACCGAGCCATCGGTCGTCGGGCAGCTCGAGGACCCGGAGTACGTCTCGCGGATGCTCAACTGGTACCTGCCCGGTCGCGACCACGAGGCTCCTGTCCAGCGGCGCATCCTCGCGCTGATGTCGGAGCTGAGCGGTGTCGAGCTCAAGTCGCTGCGCGAGATCCCGCCGCTGGTGCGCAAGCTGAGTCCGGCCACCGCTGAGCAGGCTGTCGCCGTCGCCTGACCGGGGCCGAACGATCGCAGATCGCCGCATATAATCGGGCGGCGATGGATGCATTCGAAACGCTGCACGTCCGCGCGGTCGTGCACGGGCGGGTCCAGATGGTCGGATTTCGCGCGTTCGTTCTCCGCCACGCCGGCGACAGCGGGCTCTCCGGAACGGTGCGCAATCGCGACGACGGCACGGTGGAGACCGTTCTCGAAGGCCCGGCACCTGCGGTGCGACGCATGCTCGATCTGCTGCACGAGGGCCCGTCGCACGCTCGCGTCGAGCGCGTCGACGTGGAGTACGGAACCCCCTCGGGCTCGCTACCGGCGATGATGGTGGCCTCATGACCATTCGATTCGCAGAACGTCTGAACCGTCTCGGCACCGAGAGCGCTTTCGAGGTCCTCGCGCACGCGCGACGGCTCGAGGCAGAGGGTCGCAGCATCGTCCATCTCGAGATCGGTGAGCCCGACTTCGCCACGCCGGAGAACATCATCAACGCCGCCGTCGACGCGATGCGCAACGGCGCGACCCATTACACGGCCGCGAGCGGCATCCGCGAGGTCCGCGAGCGCACCGCCGCATACATCACGCGTCACACGGGCGTGCCGACGGAGTTCGAGAACATCGTCATCACGCCGGGCTCGAAGAACCTGCTGCTTTTCGCGTTGCTCTCGTTGGTGGAGGAGGGCGACGAGGTGATCGTCCCCGATCCCGGGTACCCGATCTACCGGTCGCTCACCGAGTTCATCGGCGCCAAGGCGGTATCGCTGCCGCTTCGCCAGGAGAACGATTTCCGGGTCGACGTCGCGGAGTTGCAGTCGCTGATCACGCCGCGCACGCGGATGCTCGTCGTCAACTCGCCACAGAACCCGACCGGCGGGATCCTCACGCGCGAGGACTGCGAGGCGATCGCGCGCCTTGCCATCGAGCACGACCTGATCGTCCTCAGCGACGAGATCTACAACCGCTTGAGCTACGACTCCGAGCACATCTCGCTGTACGGGATCGAGGGGATGGCCGAGCGCACCATCTACATGGACGGACTGTCCAAGGCATGGGCGATGTGCGGCTGGCGGCTCGGCTTCGGCGCCATGCCGGTGCCGATCGCCAGGAAGATGGACACGCTGATGATCAACAGCTCCTCGTGCGCGGCGGCCTTCACGCAGTGGGCCGCGGTCGAGGCGTTCGAGGGTCCCGAATCCGAGGTGGCCGTCGTCAACATGGTCGCCGAGTTCGGGCGCCGGCGCGATCGCATCGTCGACCTCCTCAACGAGATCCCCGGGTTCAAGTGCCACCGCCCTGCAGGCGCGTTCTACGTCTTTCCCGACATCACGGGGACGGGCTTCAACGAGCGCGAGCTGGCGGCATCGCTCCTCGACGAGGTGGGCGTCGCGGTGCTGCCCGGCACCTCGTTCGGACCCCACGGGGCCGGCCACATCCGCCTGAGCTACGCGGCCTCGATCGAGAACCTCGAAGAGGCGGCACGACGGATCAAGCAATACGTCGGCGAGGCGGTCGTTGCGGGATGACACCTCCATGGCGCAACCGCGATGAGCGACCCGCAACCCGGGCTCGAGGAGACCCGCCGCCGCCTCACTGACCACGACGTCGTCGCGGTGGTGCTCGAGCTTCCGATGGGCACGACGCCGGTCGCCGCGATGCGCGCCCTCGGGACCGACGCCGATTGCTTCCTCCTCGAGTCCGTGGAGGGGAGCGGTGCAATCGCTCGCTGGTCGATGCTCGGCCACGGTCCGACGCGCGTGCTGAACGACAGCACCGGTGACGGCGAGGACCCGCTTGATGTGATCGAGCGCGATGTGGCGTCGCGGTACGCAGCCTGCGCGCCAGGGATGGGCGCGCCACTGCTCGGCGGTGCGGTCGGGTTCCTCACGTACGAGGCGGCTGCGCGATACGAACGGCTTCCGCTGTCCGAGGAGGATCCGCTCGGTCTGCCCCGGCAGTGGTTCGGTCTGTTCGACACCGTCGCCGTGTTCGACCACGCGGCCAAGCGCGTGCTGCTGTCGAGTTGCGTCCATGGCAATGACGTGCTCGGTCTGGAAGCCGCATATGCGCGAGCTTTGGCGCGCATCGAGGAGCTCCGCAGCGCGATCTCCGGCGCTCCGACGGTTCAGGTCCCGCCGCTTCGTGGCGCGCCCTTCGACAGCAGGTCCTACGAGCCGGTGTCGAACATCTCGCGCGAGGCGTTCTGCGAGCGGGTGGATTGCGCGCTCGAGTACATCGCCGCCGGAGACATTTTCCAGGTCCAGGTATCGCGGCGATTTGCCTTGCCACTCCAGGCACATCCCTTCGACGTGTACGTCGCGCTGCGGGCGATCAACCCGAGTCCGTACATGATCTATATCGCGACGCCGGAGTGCACGCTGGTGGGTGCATCGCCGGAGATGCTCGTGCAGGTACTCGGCACAACCGTTCGGTACCACCCTATCGCCGGCACGCGGCGCCGAGGCAGGACGCCGGAGGACGATGCGCGCATGGAGGCAGAGCTGCGAGGCAGCGAGAAGGAGGCTGCGGAGCACCTCATGCTCATCGACCTCGGCAGAAACGACCTCGGTCGCGTGTGCGCGACCGGGTCGGTGCGCGTCACGCAGCACATGGAGGTCGAGCGCTACTCGCACGTGATGCACCTCGTGAGCAGCATCGAGGGGACGCTTGCCGAGGGCCGCGTCCCACTCGACGCGCTGCGGTCGTGCTTTCCCGCCGGAACGGTGACCGGGGCGCCGAAGATCCGTGCGATGGAGATCATCGCCGAGCTCGAGCCCGAGCGACGCGGCGCGTACGGGGGTGCCATCGGGTATGTCGGCTTCAGTGGGGATCTCGACACCGCGATCGCGCTGCGGACCATCGTCGTTCGCGGCGGCGTCGCGTACGTGCAGGCTGCGGCGGGCGTCGTCGCGGATTCGTCGGCGGATGAGGAGGCACTCGAGATCGACAACAAGGTCGCCGCCCAGATCCTCGCCGTCGAGGAGGCAAACGAGTGGGCGCGACGATGAGCGGGCAGGTCCTCGTGATCAACAACTACGACTCCTTCACCTTCAACCTGGTGCAGTACCTTCGCGAGCTCGGCGCCGAGGTCGCGGTGGAGCCCAACGACACGATCACCGTCACCGATGTGGTGCGCGCGGACCCCGTCGCAATCGTCATCTCGCCGGGACCGAGGACGCCGGAGGATGCGGGCATCTGCGTCGAGCTTGTGAGGACGCTTGGCGATCGTCTCCCGATCCTCGGGGTCTGCCTCGGCCATCAGGCGATCGGGGTCGCATACGGGGCAACGGTCATCCGCGCACCGCACGTGGTGCATGGCAAGGTAGGCCCCGTACACCACCGTGGCGACGGCGTCCTCCGGGGCCTGGACAACCCTTTCCCCGCAACGAGATATCACTCGCTGGTCATCTCCCGCGACGGGCTGCCGGACGTCCTCGAGGTGACTGCGTGGAGCGACGATGACCTGATCATGGGTGTGCGCCATCGCGAATTCCCGGTGGAGGGCGTGCAGTTCCACCCGGAGTCCGTCGGCACGCCATCGGGGCATGCGTTGCTGCGCAACTTTCTCGACACGGCCGGCGTCGCATCGGTTGCGGTGAGCGCATGAGCGGCGCACTGGACGCCATCGCGTCGCGCAAGCGCGGCGAGGTGGAGCAGTTGCGCTGCGCGGAGGCAGCGCTCTGGGCGAAGGCGGAGTCGATGCCGACGGGCCGGGACTTCGCCGTGATCCGTGACGGCGCAGTCATCGCCGAGATGAAGCGCCGATCGCCGAGCGGGGGCATGCTCCGCCCCGAGCTCGATGCTTTAACCCTCGGCAGTGGCTACGCGAACGCCGGTGCCGCGGCCATCTCGGTATTGACCGATGGCCCTGACTTCGGCGGCTCGCTCGACGACCTGGCGGCTGTCCGCACAGCGGTCGACATCCCCTTGCTGCGCAAGGATTTCACCGTCGATCCCGTGCAGATCGCCGAGGCGAGGGTTGCGGGTGCCGACTGGGTCCTGCTCATCGTCTCGATTCTCGACGTGGACTCGCTCGACAACTGCCTCGCGGGGGCGGCACGGTGCGGCGCGCACGCCGTCGTGGAAGTCCACGATGTCGACGAAGCACGCGTCGCCGTCGCCGCGGGGGCGACGTGCATCGGCATCAACAACCGCGATCTCGGCTCGTTGCGGACGGACGTCGCGACCTTCGCACGGGTCCGCGCGACATTGCCGGACAGGATCCTGTGCATCGCGGAGTCCGGCGTGCGTTCCGCAGCCGACGTGACCCGCCTGGTCGGCGAAGGGGCGGACGCCGTGCTCATGGGTGAAGTGTTGATGCGAGCGGAATCGCCGGCTGCGTTATGTGCCGAGATGGTCGCCGCCGGACGGGCGGCGGGCGGATCGTGATCGTCAAGGTCTGCGGGGTGCGGACTCCGGACATCGCAGAGGCCGCGATCGACGCGGGCGCAGACTGGATCGGCCTCATGTTCGTCCGCGCCAGCCCGCGCTGGGCCGGCGACGCTGTGGCGCTCGCGGTCATGCGTGCGGTCGCCGGGAGAGCGGATCTCATCGGAGTGTTCATCGAGCCTTCTGCCGCGGTTTGCGATGAGGCCTCAGCCCGCTACCGGCTGGCGGCGGTGCAGGTGCACGGGCGCCTCGACGCGAACCTCGTCGCTCAGGCGTCTGTTCCCGTCATTCCTGTCGTCAACGTGGCATCGCGCGAGTCGGCCTACGCGCTCGAGTGGCCGCCGGACGTGCTGATGATGCTCGACGGGAACCCCGATACCGGAGCGCTCCCGGGAGGCACCGGACACCGTGTCCCGCTCGACTGGGCTGCCGACGTCGCCCGGCATCGTCGCGTCCTCCTCGCCGGCGGGCTCGGCCCGGCCGACGTCGCCACGGCGATCGCAACAGTGCACCCCGCGGGCGTCGACGCCTCCAGCCGGCTCGAACGAAGCCCGGGCGAGAAAGACGAGGCGCTCGTGCGCGATTTCGTTGCCGCCGCGCGGTCAGCAGCCGCGCAACTCGAGGGAGTAGCGCGATGAGCACCGCGATCCGCGGCCGCTTCGACGGGTTCGGCGGTGCGTACGTCCCGGAGACGCTCATCCCAGCGCTCGAGGAGCTCGAGGCTGAGATGGACGCTGCGTTTGCGGACGCGAACTTCGTCGCCGATCTCGACCTGCGGCTCGCGGAGTTTGCGGGCAGACCGACGCCGATCACGGGTGCACGGCGGCTGACGGAGCGCTGCGGGGGCGCGCAGGTCTGGCTCAAGCGTGAGGATCTGCTCCACACCGGTGCGCACAAGCTCAACAACGCACTCGGCCAGGTGCTGCTTGCGCAGCGCATGGGCAAGACGCGGATCATCGCGGAGACGGGTGCCGGCCAGCACGGTGTCGCAACTGCGACGGCGTGCGCGGCGCTCGGCCTCGGTTGCATCGTCTACATGGGTCGCGAGGACATGCGCCGTCAGGCGCTCAACGTCTACAAGATGGGGCTGCTGGGCGCCGAGGTGCGACCCGTGGACAGCGGTTCAGCCACGCTCAAGGACGCCACGAACGAGGCGATCCGCGACTGGGTTGCGAACGTTCGCGATACCCACTACGTCATCGGGAGCGCCGTGGGGCCGCACCCATACCCTTCGCTCGTCCGCCGGCTGCAGCGTGTGATCGGCGACGAGGCGCGTGCGCAGCTGCAGGCGCGCCTCGGCAGGCTGCCGTCGTCAGTGGTCGCGTGCGTCGGCGGTGGCAGCAACGCCATCGGCATCTTCGCCGCGTTCCTCGACGATGACGTGCGGCTCGTCGGCGTCGAAGCGGCCGGTCGCGGGCTCGATTCCGGTGAGCATGCGGCACCGCTGTCGCGCGGCCGGCCGGGTGTCCTGCATGGCGCGCGCAGCTATCTCATGCAGGACACCGCAGGGCAGGTCCTGGCGACGCATTCCATCAGCGCCGGTCTCGACTATCCCGGCGTCGGCCCGGAGCACAGCGCGCTTCGCGACAGCGGACGTGTCGAGTATCAAACCGCGACCGACGCCGAGGCGCTGGCCGCGTTCCATGCACTCTGCCTGCTCGAGGGAATCATTCCCGCGCTCGAGTCGTCGCACGCGCTCCACGTCGCGGCGCGAATCGCCGCGGCAGGGCATCCCGACGACGTTGTGCTCGTCTGTCTCAGCGGTCGAGGCGACAAGGATGTCGACACCGTGCGCGAGTACGACGCGCGGTGAGCGGATCGCGGGTCCCGGTGACCCGATTCGACGCGGCGTTCGGCGCGAGAACGGATGCCTCGCCGCCCGGGCTCATCCCGTATTTCACGGCAGGGTATCCGCATCGCGAGAGCGTGGCCGGGCTTCTGCTCGCGGCCCAGCGCGCCGGGTGCATCGCCGCCGAGGTCGGGATCCCCTTCAGTGATCCGCTCGCCGACGGACCCACCATCCAGCGCACAGGACAGGTCGCGATCGGCAACGGCATGACGCTGGCGATCGCCGTGGACCAGGTCCGCGAGGCGCGCGCGCGGGGGGTGACCATCCCACTGGCCGTGATGACATACATCAACCCTGTGCTCAGTTTCGGCATCGAGGCGTTCGCGCGCGCCGCGGCTGTCGCGGGTGTCGACGGCGTCATCCTTCCGGACCTCCCGCTGGATGAGGCTGCGGACACACGCGCGACGATGCACGCATCGGGCGTGGCCGTCATCCCGCTCGTCGCACCGACGACGACGCACGAACGTCTGGCGCGCATCTGCTCGACCGCCGCAGGGTTCGTGTACTGCGTGGGCGTCACCGGTGTCACGGGGGCTCGGCGCGACATCGCCGGCGATGCGCTGCGACTCCTCGATGCGGTGCGCCTGCTGACCCCGGTTCCTCGTGCGCTCGGGTTTGGGCTCTCGACGCACGACCACCTCAGGTCGCTGCAAGGCCATGCCGAGGCTGCGGTGGTCGGATCAGCGCTGCTCGACAGCATCGGCGCCGCCCCGGCGGACGATGCCGAGATGTCGGCGGAACGCTTTCTCCACACCATGAACGGCAGCGAGCCGGCGCTGTCCGCGTGACCGAGGAGCGCATTTCGCCGGCGCCACACGTCGACGGTGAGGTACACGTTCCGGGTGACAAGTCGATGAGCCACCGGGCGCTCATCCTTGCGGCGCAGGCAAAGGGACGCAGCTACATCGGCAATGCATCCTCCGCCGAGGACGTGCTCAGCACGGCACGAGCACTGCGCGCGTGCGCCATCTGGGCCCGCGACTTCCCGCCCGACCGATACGCGCTCGACGCCGCCGGCGTCGGCGTCAGCCTGCAGACTCCCGATGGTCCGCTCGACTGCGGGAATTCGGGCACGACGATGCGACTCCTCGCCGGTGTGCTCGCGGGGACCGACATCGACGTCATGCTCGACGGCGACGAGTCGCTGCGTCGGCGGCCGATGAGCCGTATCGCGGATCCGCTGCGTGCGATGGGCGCGCTCGTCGACACATCGCCGTCGGGCACCGCACCACTTCGGGTACGCGGCACCCGCTCGCTGCGCAGCGTCACCTGGCGCACACCCGTGGCGAGCGCGCAGGTGAAGTCGGCCATCCTGCTCGCGGGGCTCGCGGCTCATGGTCCCACCACGGTCATCGAAGCACTGCCGACACGCGATCACACCGAGCGAATGCTGCGCATGTGCGGCGTCGAGGTCGACAGCGACGGCCTCGCGGTGACGGTGCATCCCGGTCCCATCCAGCCGTTCGGATTCCGCGTTCCCGGCGACATCAGCTCAGCGGCGTTCTTCCTCGCACTGGCCGCGTCGCGCAATGGATGGGCGGTCCGATGCCCCGGGGTCGGGGTCAATCCGGGAAGGACCGGCATCCTCGATGTGCTGGAGTTGATGGGCGCGACGGTGCATGTCGAAGAGCGCGATGCGGCGGGTGGCGTCGAGCCCGTGGCCGATATCGACGTGCGGGGCGCATCGCTCCGGGGAGTAACGATCTCGGGGTCGTTGACCGTGCGCTGCATCGATGAGCTGCCGGTGATCGCCGTGCTCGCGAGTCAGGCGGACGGCGACTCCGAGATTCGCGACGCCGCCGAGCTGCGCACCAAGGAGGTCGATCGCATCGCCTGCCTCGAGACGGGGCTGCGTCTGCTCGGTGTGACGTGCGAAAGCACGGCCGACAGCCTCGTCATCCACGGGCCGGCACGGCTGCACGCGGCTCGCCTCGACGCCGCCGGCGATCACCGGCTCGCGATGGCATGGGCGATCGCCGCTTCGCTGGTGCCTGCCGGAGGCGGCGAGTCCGTCATCGACGGCGCGGAGGTCGCGGCTGTGTCCCATCCGTCGTTCTTCCAGGACCTGGGGCGCCTCGTCTCGGCCTGACGCAGCGTCGCGCGGATCAGGAGTCGAATCGGAGCACCTGATGAGCACCGTCGCGCGCTTCGACGACCTTGAGCCAGCGCACGCTGATCGTGACCGGCAGCACCTCCGGTCCCTCGACGTACGCCTGGGCACCGGCCGCGTGACCGATCAATCGCTGCGAGATGTGCGTTCGGGCAGCGGGATCGTCCACCGCTGACGCGATGCCACCGCCCTGAATCCATCGCGACGCGTTGCCCGGCGAGCACATGAAGGCGACGCGTGGATCCGCCTCGAGCTCGCGTTGCAGGCGTGAGCCGGCGCGCGTCGCGATGAGCAGCGTGATCCCGGACTCGGTGCGCTCCGGCGCGAAGAACACGCCGGCGACGTGCGGTCCGGCGGCACTGGAGGTCGCGAGCGCAAGTGTGTCGTACGCGCGCAACGCCCAGAGCGCGCGCTCGAGCTCGGCATCGCCGCTCATCGCAACAGCCGGCTGAGACGCCGGTCGGCGAAGACCCTGCCGCCCGACTGGCACGTCGGGCAGTACTGGAACGAGCGGGTGGCAAGCGACACCTCGCGAACCGTGTCGCCGCAGACCGGACAGGGCTGACCCGCGCGCCCATGCACGCGCATCGACTGCCGCTTGCCGTCCTTCAGCCCCTTGGGGTCGGTCTCGAGGGCGTGCGCCAGCGCCTCGCTGAGGATCTCGTGGATCGCGCCGGCAAGCCGCTCGACCTCGTCGCCGGTCAGCGCGTTGGCGTGGCGGAGCGGCGAGAGTCGCGCCGCATGAAGGATCTCGTCGGAGTACGCGTTGCCGATGCCGGCGATGACCCCCTGGTCGGCGATGAGGCTCTTCAACGTGCCCTTCTGCTCATGGAGGAGCGTCCCGAGCGCCGCGGCGGTGAGCCGCGGGTCCAGAGCGTCGATGCCGAGGCGTTCGACGCCGGGGACGGTCAGCGGATCGCGCACGACGTAGACCGCGAGGCGTTTGTCCTTCCCATGCTCGGTGATCTCGAGGCTGCCGCCATCCTCGAGGGAGATCATCACCGCAAGCGGCCCATGCAGAGCCGGGCGCGCGTTGGTGGGCTTGTCGCGCAGCGTCATCCACCCACCTCGAGCCAGATGGACGACGAGATGCAGCGGCGGCAGGGATAGGTCGATGAACTTCCCGCGCCGCTCGCAGCCGTCGAACGCCAGCCCTTCGAGCGCGGTGATCCTCGGGTCGAACGTCTTGAGCACGGCCACGGACCGGACGGTCACGCGCGCGACCACCCGCCCACGCAGGCGGGTGTCGAACGACCGGCAGAGCGCTTCGACCTCGGGCAACTCAGGCATCGCGAGTGAAAGAATGCGCTCGGTGCCGAAGAGCGTGGCCGTTACGCAAGCCGTCCGGCCGCGGCGAAGCCGTCCGCATGCGCCGGAAGACGTCCTCTGTGTGCCTCGCTCGACGATCTTTCCCGATGGGGCGTGGCACGGTCTGATCGCTCGCGGTCTCGAGCGCGTCCTCCGCACGGTCCACGCGACCGCCGAGTACCGGCCGCGAGCCGAGATCGAGGACGACGCCGAGCTCCAGCAGATCATCCCGTACTGCGTCGTCCACCACCCGCTCGACGACACGTATCTGCTGACGCGGCGGCTGCGACGCTCGAGCGAGAAGCGCCTGCACCACCTCTACTCGCTGGGCATCGGCGGCCACGTGAATCCGGGTGACGGCGAGCGCGAGGACCCTGTCGTCGGTGGCCTGCGCCGCGAGTGGGCCGAGGAGATCCGCTGTCTGTCACCGGCACGGGCGAGCCTTGTCGCGCTGCTCAACGACGATTCGAGCCCGGTCTCGCGAGTACACCTCGGTCTGGTCTTTCTCGTCGAGCCGGAGGACGCCGCGGTGGACGTCCGCGAGATCGAGAAGCTCGAAGGGGAGACCCTGTCGCTCGAGGCGATGCGGCGCCACTACCTCAGCATGGAGTCCTGGTCGCAGCTCGTCTTCGACGATCTCGTCGCCGGCGCGCAGACGCGCGTCGCCAGAAGCCCGCTCGTGGTCGACCTCGCCCCGGCCCCGTGACCTCGACGGTCCCGTCCCGGCCGGAGTACTTCCTGACGCCCGGTGAGCTGGCCGCATGGTTCGCCGCCAACCCCTCGGCGACCGAGGTCTGGATCGGCATCTGGAAGAAGGGCCATGAGCGCCCCGGCGTCACGTATCCCGAGGCCGTCGACGAGGCGCTCTGCGAGGGATGGATCGACAGCGTCGTCCGTCGGGTCGACGAGGCGAGCTACATGGTCCGTTTCACGCCACGGCGGCCTCGGAGCAGCTGGACCGCGGCCAACCTCAGCCGCGTCGACGAGCTCCGCGCGCTCGGACGGCTTCGAGAGCGAGGCGAGCGTGCCGTTGCCGATCGGCGAGTGGCCGAGCGGCCCGAGCGCTGACCCTCCGTATACTCGGGCGGCAATGGCCACCACTGTTCGCGTTCCCGGACCGCTCCGCCGGCTGACCAACGGCAACGCCGAGGTGAGCGTCGAGGGAGCCACCGTCGGTGCGGTGCTCACCAATCTCGATGCGACCTATCCTGGCTTTCACGATCGCCTCTACGATGACGCCGGAAGCTTGAGGCAGTTCATCAACATCTATGTCAATGACTCCGACATACGCTTCGCCCAGGGACTCGACACCCCCATCGCAGAACGCGACGAGGTCTCGATCGTCCCTGCCGTCGCAGGAGGTCGCGTTCGTCACTGACCGTCCCCTCGATCATCTGCCGCGCTCGGCAGTGATCGCCGTGGCGATGTCGGGTGGGGTGGACTCCAGCGTTGTCGCCGCACGTGTTGCGGCGTCCGGGTTGCGAGCCTTCGGGATCACGCTTGCGCTGTGGCCCCGGGATCGCGCGATCGTACGCGACCGCGGCTGCTGCTCGATCGATTCCGTCGACGACGCGCGGCGCGTCGCGAACACGGTCGAGCTGCCGCATTACGTCTGGAACCTCGAGCAGGACTTCCAGGCGAACGTGATCGCCGATTTCGAGGACGGCTACGCCGGCGGCACGACACCCAACCCGTGCGTACGCTGCAATCAGCGCATCAAGTTCGGTGTGCTCCTCGAACGGGCGCGAGCGGCCGGCGCCACCCATCTCGCGACGGGCCACTACGCGCGCACCGGGCGACGCGGATCGCTGACGACGCTCCATCGGGCGCGAGACCGGTGCCGCGACCAGGCGTACGTGTTGCACCGCCTCGATCAGGCTCAGCTCGGCAGCGCCGTCTTCGCGCTGGGAGCCGACGAGTCCAAGGCGGACGTGCGCGCCGAAGCTGCGGCACTCGGCCTCGTCACCGCAGCCAAGCCGGAATCGCAGGATCTCTGCTTCGTCGACGTCGACATGCGCTCGGAACTGAGCAGGCGGCTCGCCGGGCGTTTCGCGCCCGGACCCATCATCGATGCCTCAGGTGCGGTCATCGGAGAGCACGAGGGACTCCCGTTCTTCACGGTCGGGCAGCGCGCAGGCCTCGGTTTGGCGCCGGATCGCCCCGATGCCACACCCCGCTACGTGATCGAGCTGCGGCCGGCGGCAAACGCCGTCGTGGTCGGTTCGCGCGAGGCGCTCCGTCGTTCGTCGCTCGAGGCGGGATCCTTCCGCTGGATCGCGGGTGTCGCGCCTGCCGCTGGATCACCGTGTCAGGCACAGGTCCGCGCTCATGGCGACCCTCACCCAGCACGCGTGGATGCTGCTGACACTGACGGGGTCGTCGTGCGCTTCGACGCGCCGGTCGATCAGGCGTCACCAGGCCAGTCGGTCGTGCTGTACCGCGGCGACGAAGTGCTCGGAGGCGGCGTCATCCGCCGCGCGGCCTGAGAGGGCGGGGATGCCGCCGACGCCCGGTCAGATCCTTCTTGGGATCTTCGCCGTCCTCATCGGCTGTCTCGCGACCACCTCAGCCGTCTATGCCGGACGGCAGACCGGAAACTGGCTGTACTTCATCTGTGCCGCCGGCGCTGTCGCGTTCGTCGCCGGTGTCGCGGGTCAGCGCGTTTTCCCGAGCGCTGCCGCCGTTGCCAAGCTGGGCGCAGCGGCTGCGGCTGTATCGACCCCCGGACCGTGGGACGCCGGCGTGTCGCTGCCGCTCATCGGTGTTCGTGTGACGCCGGTCGCGATCGGGGGGCTGCTCCTCGGAGCGGTTGGCCTCAGCCTCGTGCTGCTCTTCGAACGCATCCCCGGGGTTGCGCGAGCGCCGGTGGCACTGCGGCCGTCGCGGCTTGAAGACGAAGATTCGATCTGAGGCTGCGCTGACTACAATGCCGCCCGCCACCTCATGAACGTCAACGCACTCGCTTTCTATGCCGTCGCGGTCCTCATCGTGGTCGCCGCGGCGGCCGCGGTAGGGCTTCCGTCACTCCGTCTTGCGAGCTACGGAGGAGCGGCGACGGTCGTGCTCCTGGCGGTTCTCGACGTCGTCTCGGGCGCTTACACCCTCGCGGTTGTCGAGATCGTTGTGCCGGGCATCGTGGTGGGGGTCGTCGTGCTCGTGTTGCGTCGCGAGCAGTACCGCGGCCTGGGTGCCGTCACCGACGCAGGCTCGCGCTGGTGGCTCGGTGGTGCGGTCGGTCTGGCCGTCGGTCTTGTGCTCGTGGTCACCACCGCGGTCGCCGGGTCGGTCTGGTCCTCGGACACCGTCGTCTCGCTCGCCCAGGCAGTCAGCCGAGCCGGGCTCATCACCGTGCTCCATTACGACGCGCCATATGCACTGGTCATCGCATTCGTACTGATTGCGGTGACGGTCGCCGCCGGTCTCGTCATCGGCCGTCGCAGCAGCGACGAGCAGACGCTCGATCAGCACCTGAAGGCACGGCGCGAGCGTGACGAACGAGCCCGCCGCCGCCGCGACGATCGCCAGGCCGGGCGCCGGCGACCCGCGAAGGAGGACTCGTGAACATCGGCAACGGTCAGTACGCGGTGCTGAGCGCGGTTGTGTTCGCGATCGGCCTCTACGGCGTGTTCGCGCGGCGCCATCCCCTGGCAGTCATCATCGGGCTGGGGCTGCTCTTCGCGGCGCCACTCATCGCGCTGGCCGGATTTACAGCGGCCGCGGAGAACGTCCAACGAGCGCCGCTCGGTGGCGCGTTCGCGACCGTGGCCATCATCGCCGCGACCTGTTTTTGCAGCATCGGCTTTGCGCTGGTGCTGCTGCTTTGGCGCCGCAGCGGCCGCGCTGACGTCGACGCGCTCGGCGACGTCGAGGAATAGGCGGCATGTCCATCTACAACGCCGCCTGGGGAATTCCGCTGCTGTTCCTCCTCGGTGCCGGTCTGTCGTTCGGAGTCGAGACGCCGCGACGCGCGGCACAGGCCTGCGCGTTGTTCACCGGACTGTCCTTCATCGTCGCCGCGGTCATCCTCGGTGTGCGCCTCACGCACGCGCCGCAGGCGCCGTTCATCTCTTTGCTGACGTTCTTCACGATGACGCCGCCTGAGGGGACCATCTTCGCGACACAGTTCCAGGCTCAGGTCGGCATCCAGGTCGATGCGCTCTCGGTGAGCTTCGCTGCCGCGATCACGTTCGCGACGTTGATGATTCAGACCTATGCGCTCACCGCCATGCGCGGTGAGGCAGGGTTCCGTCGTTTCTTCTGGGCGTCATCGCTGCTCGGATTCGCAACGACTGGGTTCGTGCTGAGTCCGAACCTCTTCGACTCGCTGATCATGTGGGTCATCGCGACCGCGAGCCTCTATTTGCTCGCCTCGCTCGGATGGCAGCGGGCAGGGAGCGCGGTCAGCGCGCTGCGCATCATGGTCGTGCTCACCGCCGGTGACATCGCGCTCACGCTTGGCGTGGTCTTCACGTGGATCAAGTTCGGTGTGTTCTCGTCGCTGCTCGCGGCGCCGGCGGGGCAGGATCTTGCCGATCCCTTCTCGTGGAGCATCTTCGGGCAGGGCGTGAGCGGGGTCGTGCACCACGCCATCGCGAACGCCGGTCCGCGCGCGCTCGCTGTGATGGGCATCGTGTTCGTCGTCGCGGCCGTGCTCCGCGCCGCCCAGTTCCCGTTCCAGGTGTGGCTCACGGACACGGCCGAGTCGGCCATTCCCGTGCTTGCGCTCGCCGCGGCCACGGTCGCGCCACTCGGTCTGTTCCTGCTGGCTCGGATCTATCCCGTGCTCGCGCATTCACCGCGCGTGCTCGCAGCGGTTGCGCTCGTCGGCGGGGTGAGTGCGGTGCTCACGGCGGTGATCGGCATCGCGCAACGCAACATCCGCCGCATCGCTGTCTGCGCGGTCTCGTCCGAGCTCGGGCTCGGGCTGGCAGCGCTCGGCATGGGTGGCTTCAGCCCCGGCGTGTTCATCGCCTTCACATCGATCTTCACGTCGACGCTGCTCCTGCTCGCCGTGGGCAACGTCATCCGCGTCTACAGGACCGACGACATCACGGAGATGGGCGGGGCGTGGACGAAGTTGCGCACCACGAGCATCGGTCTCGGCGCCTGGGCGCTGCTCGCCAGTGGCCTTGGACTCAGCTCGTATTACGCGCTCTCCGCCACCTTCAGCGGGAGGGACCCGGCCGGCGGGGTGTTCAGCGCCACCGAGCGGACGGTCATCACGGTGCTCGTCGTCCTCGCGGGGGCTGCCGGCGCGCTCCTCGCGGGGCGTGTGCTCATCACTGTGGTCAAGGGCGCCGTGACGCGTCGTCGAGGGTTCCAGCACGACCGCATTGCCGAGGTCGAATCGGGCTTGCGCCGGCCACTCTGGCTGGCGACTGTCGCGGCAGTGGTGGCGGTGCTCGTCGGGCTCCCTGGACTCGAACCGTTCAACCTCGGACGCCGGATCGCCGGGCTCACGTTCATGCGCTTCGTCTTCTACGGCAACCAACACCAGACGATCGACTTCAACGCGCTTGCGCTGCTCGTCGCGCTGCTCGCACTCGCGGCCGGACTCGTTGCGGCCACCTTTCTGTACTCGCCTGCCCGCCGCGCAGCCCGCACGGCACCCGTGCCCTGGCCGTTTCGCGTGCTTGAGCAAGGCTTCTACGTCGAGTGGTTGACGCAGGCGGCTGCGGCGCCGCTCCTCGCCGTCGCCGGGCGCGTGTCGGACTTCGACACCCAGGTGACAGGACCGATCGCCGTCTCGGTGGGGGAGAGCGTCGACCTCGCGGCGAGCGGTCTCGGCTCGTTCCGCAACGCGCGACTCGGGCGCTATCTCGCCGGCGCTCTGGTGATTATCGCGATCCTCGTATTCCTGTCAGTGCTGGCAGCAACGGGCAACCTCTGGGTGCACACGGCGTGAACGTGATCCTCTCGTCGATCATCTGGACTCCGTTGCTCTTCGCGGTGATCGCGCTCTTCCTTCCCGAGCGTGATGAGGAGCAGCGCGGACGCGTGCGGACGGTCGCGCTCGCCGGTGCGGGACTGAGTTTCTTCGTCACGGCGTTCTTCGCGATCCTCGGACAGATCGGCCTCGGCCAGGGTGGCGGGCTCTCCTCGGCATATCAGGAGAGCCATGCGTGGTTCTGGACGTTCCTGTTCCACGCGTACTACGACCTCACCGCGGACGGCATGACGCTGCCATTGCTCGTGGTGACAACCACCGTGTTCGGGTGCGCCATCTTCCACTCCTGGAAGATCCACGAGCGCGTCCGCCTCTACGTGATCCTCATTCTGTTGCTCGAGACGGCCGTCAACGGCGTCCTGTGCTCCGCGGACTTCGTCCTCTTCGTCGCGTTCTGGGGGCTCATGCTCGTGCCGATGTACGTGCTCATCCGCGTCTGGGGTGGGCCGGGTGCACGGCGTGCGGCGGCATGGTTCGCGGGATTCCAGGCCCTTGCGTTCGTGATGATCGTGGCGACAGTCGCCATCATCATCATCGAGGCGGGCAACCAGTCATCCGACATGGTGCAGGACCTCAAGACGTTCTCGGTGCCGGCGGAGACGATCGGTTTCTGGATGAGCTTCGCGGCGTTCGCCATCGCGATGGCCATCTTCCCGGTGCACACCTGGATGGTGGAGGCGCAGAGCAAGGCGAGTCCGGGCGTGGCCGCGATTCTCTCGGGCACGATGCTGCTGCTCGGCGCCTACGGAATGATGCGGGTCAGCCTCGTGGTGTTCCCCGTCCCCGCGCACTACTACTCGTTCGCGATCACGGGACTTGCGGTCGTCGGAGCGTTCTGGGGCAGCATCGGCGCGCTACGGCAGGACGAGTTGCGTCGCTTCGTCGCATACATGAACGTCGCCCAGATGTCGATGGTGCTGCTGGCGATCGGCGCTGAGACATCGGTTGCGCTCGTCGGCGCGATTCTCCTCCTGGCCGCGCAGGGCTTCGCGTCGGCGATGCTCACGCTCATCAGCGGCGCCGTTGAGGAACGAACGCGAACCACGAGCATCCGGGCGATGGGCGGGCTCGTGGCGCAGGCG
The DNA here is from genome assembly GCA_036521195.1 of Candidatus Dormiibacterota bacterium. GTDB lineage: Bacteria > Chloroflexota > Dormibacteria > Aeolococcales > Aeolococcaceae > Palsa-851. The sequence goes on along the minus strand of DATDID010000024.1, from coordinate 4,744 downwards.
CCACGGCTTGCGGGGTTCTGGCTGTTCGCCGCCCTGAGCGTCATCGGGATTCCCGCGCTCGCCGGATTCACCGCCGACTTCATGGTGTTCACAGGCTCGTTCCCCGAACACCGCATCGCGACGCTGCTCGTCATGGCGAGCGTGATCATCACGACGGGCGGGTTGCTGTGGGTGGCGAACCGCGTGTTCTTCGGACCGGTCCGCGAGCACCTCGCGCGCGTCCGCGACGTCACGTTGCTCGACCTCACCGTACTCATCCCGCTCGTGGGCGCCGTGCTGTTGTTCGGCATCCGCCCCGGCGCGATCATCCCGGTCATCAGCAACGGCGTGCTCGAGATCACCACGCGGATCACCGGGGGGTGATGCGCTGGTGAGCTTCTCGCACGCCCTGATCCTCGGTCTGCTGCCCGAGCTCATGCTCGCCGGCGCCGCAGCGTTGTCCGTGATCGTCGCAGTGGCGCGCCCGGGCCTGCGCCCCGACATTCATCGATGGATCGCATGCATCGCCATCGTCGGGTCGCTGGCCGCATGTGGGCTCATCCTGCTCGGGCTTCGCGGCGTCCGGTCCGGCGTTGCGATCACCGTCTGGAACGGCGGGCTCTCGGTCGACAGCTTCTCTGTCTTCATCGCGATCCTCGCCGGCGTCACCGCGCTGACCTCCTGCCTCATCAGCGACACACCGGTGCGTCGCATTCCAGCGCGATCAAGCGCCTTCTACGGGCTCGTGCTGGTCGCGACCGCAGCTGTCGACGCGATCGCGGCCGAGCGGGACATGGTCACGTTCTTCATCACGCTCGCACTGTTGCTCGTGTGCCTGGTCGGGATTGGTGCGCTCGTCAAGACCGATCCGCGTGGCGCTGTGTCGTCGTTCGAGCACCTGATCGAGGGGATGATCGGCACCGCGTGCGTTCTGTATGGCCTGGTCCTGCTGTATGGCGTCACCGGCAGCACGGACCTCTCGGTGGTCGTCGGCTCGGTGCACCGCGCGCCCGGCGTCGTGGCGCTTTCCATCGCGCTGGTGTTGCTCGGGCTGTGCGCGACGCTGGGCGTCTTTCCGTTGCGCCAGTGGGTCGGACGCATCGGCACCAACGTGCCGGCCGGTGCGGCCGGATTCATCATCGCGATGAGCGTCATCGGCGGGGGAGCGGCAATCGCTCGCGTGACCGTCTCGGGATTCGGGGCCGGCGTGCGGCCGTGGATGTGGCTCGTGTCGATCATCGCGACGATCGCGCTCGCGCATGCCTCGCTCAGCGCGTTACGCGAATCCTTGGTGTCGCGGTTGCTCGGGCAGCTGGTGAGCGCCCAGGCTGCGATGCTGCTGCTGGGGCTGCTCGCGTTCTCGACCGGATCGCTGGACGTCCCCGCGTACGGCATGACCGCGTTCCTCGCCGGCCTCGGGATCACCGCAGTGGCCACCCTGGCGGCGTACGGCGTCCTCGCGATGATCCAGGGAGCCGGCATCGAGGACGGGATCAGCGACGTCCGGGGTCTCGCGCACCGCTCCGCGCCGGCCGCGCTGATGCTGTCGGTCGCCGTCGCGACGCTTGCTGGGATCCCACCGCTCGCCGGCTTCCTGTCCCGACTCCTGCTGGTCACGAGCGCTGCCGATGCGGGGTACGGCTGGCTGGCCATCGTCGCCAGCGCTGCCACACTGCTCACGATCATTGCGGCGGCGCGCTTCATCGGCCTGCTGTACGCCGAGGGAGGCGATGGAGTGCCGTTCACCCTCGGAGCGACCCCCCCGGTGTCCCGGGTGGTCGCCGGTGCAGCATGCTTTGCGGGACTCGTGCTCGCAGTGCTCATCCAGCCGCTGCTCGCGGTGGCGACCGCGGGAGCCGGGCCACTGCGCTGATCGAACCCGAGCCTCAACCGGGTTCCTCGAGGCGGGACGGTCCCGCGGTGGCGCTCGCCGCCCTCACACGGGTGGTCCGCGTCCTTGGACCGGCGCGAGGGCCGATCGCTTCCGCGGTCGGCGCTCGCTGGTATGCGCGGCTCACGCCTGCCGAACGGGTCCGCGCTGCAGCCAACCACCACCGCCTGCAGCCACACCTGCGCTACGCGGAGGCCGCCACGCTGGCCCGGCGCTCCTACCAGGCGTACGTCGGGATGATCGTCGACTCGATGTGGGCGGAGCCGCTCACGTCCGCAGAGACTCTCGCGACGTTTGAGGTGCAGGGCGCCGAAAATCTGGAGGTCGGGGACCGCGCGAAGATGGTTGTGCTGCCCCATTTCGGCAACTGGGACATGGCGGCGAGCGCGTCGCTCGGCCTGGGCCTCCACCTGAGCACGGTGATGGCGCCCGTGGTGTCCCCGGGGATCACGGAGATGGTGGCGCTCTCACGGCAGCGCAAGGGACTCGAGATCTTTACCGTGCGCCAGGCTGCACGCGGTCTGTTTCGAGCGCTGCGCCGTGGGCGGACCGTCGCGCTGATGCTCGACGTCCCCGAGGCGGGGCCGACTGTCGTGGTGCCGTTCTGTGGTGGCCCCGTGCGCTGCAGCGCCGTCCCCGCGCGCCTCGCCGCCGCGACCGGCGCGGCGATCATCCCCGTGACCTGCCGGCGCGAAGGCGGCGGATGGGCGCTCGAGATCCATCCCGCGGTATCGCTCGAGGGTGGAGACGCGGCGGTGATGGGCCGCGTTGCGGCGCAGGTCGAGCCCGCGATCCGGGCTCACCCCGAACAGTGGTATCCGTTTCACCACGTCTATGCGGATGACGACGGCGCCGGCGCGCTGGCTCCGGATGCTGTCCGGGACTAAACTCGACTGCGCATGGCTGGCAATATCGCCGCTGCGGCGGGGTGCGCCGCCGGGTACCTGATCGGTTCGGTGCCGTTTGGTCTGATCGTCGGCAAAGCTGTCGGCGGGCTGGACGTCCGCGATTTCGGCAGCGGCAACATCGGCACCACCAATGTCGTACGGACGATCGGCGCGCGTGCCGGTGCGCTGACGTTCGGGCTCGATGTTGCCAAGGGTGCGGCAGCGGTCGGGATTGCCCGTCGCCTTGGTGCCGACCCCACCGCACAGGCTGCCGCCGGGCTCGCCGCCTGCATCGGGCATTCGTGGCCCGTGTTCGCGCGGTTTCGTGGCGGCAAGGCCGTTGCGACCGCGGCGGGTGCGCTGATCGTCGTGTCGCCGCAGGCGTTCGCGTTCGCGGCGGCCGGTGGAGTCGGTGGACTCGTCTTGACACGCACTGTCTCTGTCGGATCGCTTGCCGCTGCAGGCGTGGGAACGGTCGGCGGTGCGCTCGCCTCGTTGCGCACGCACGACCCGATCCCCGTGGCGTTTGCGTCGCTTGCCGCCACGCTCGTCGTGGTGCGCCACATCCCGAACATCCGCCGCCTTGCGCGCGGCGAGGAGCCCAAGCTCTCGAGCCGTCTCCTCGGTGGTTCCTGACGGCCGAGTGACGAACGTCAGCCCGCCGGTCTCACGGGTTCTCAGCGTCGTCGATCGCGTCAGTGCTGTCGCACGGGCGTTGACGACGACAACAGGGGGTGTCGTCGCTCTTCAACGCGAGGTCGTCCGGACCGCCGCGACGCTCGCCGGCGATGGTGCCACCGCCGCGCTGGCGCTCCGCGACGACGACCACTTCGTGCTTGCGAACCTCGATCCTCCGGCCGTGACAGTTTTGACCGGAGACTGGGAGCGCTCGCCTGAGCTGCTGTCGGGGAAACGTCTCCACCGGCTCGTCCCGGGCGAGGGATCGTTGCTGGTGCTGCCGATGTTCTACGGCGGCGACGTGATGGGCGCGCTCGCGGTGCTCTCGCCGCAGCATGCTCCGCGACGGAGCTACGACACCGAGGATGTTCTGGCCAGCCTTGCCGGTAACGCGGCGATCGCGATGGAGAACGCGCGTCTCTACGAACAGGAACGTGAGACGGTGCGTCGCCTGCGTCAGCTCGACGCCATGAAGTCGAATTTTCTCTCGACGGTGCAGCACGAGATGCGCACACCGCTGACCGCGATCCTCGGGCTCAGCGACCTCATCGACATGTGCTGGGACACGTGGACCGATCCATCGAAACTCGACGCGTTGCGCGACATCCAGGTTGCCGCGAAGAATCTTGACGGGATCGTCGAGACGATCATCGACTTCTCGGCAGATGACGGTCCCGTGATGGCGCTGGCACTGGGCGACGTCTCGCTCGCCGCCGCGGCCCACGCCGCGATCGAGACGATCGGCGAGCGCCACAAGGGCGGTTTGCCCATTCCCGCGACCGTCGAGGTTGCCGATGACATCACGCTTGCGGCGGATCCCGACCGGCTTGGGCAGGTGTTGCGCGCGCTCGTCGACAACGCCGTGAAATTCAGCGACGGCAAGGGCAGTGTCCTTGTCCGCGGGACACGTGCCGGCGAGGGCGTGGTGCTGGTGGAGGTCACCGACCACGGCATCGGCATTCCCGACGCGGACGCCGAGCACGTCTTCGACCGGTTCTTCCAGGTGGACAACACCGCGACTCGGCGTTTCGGCGGCACGGGCATGGGCCTTGCACTCGTGAAGCGCGTCGTCGACGCGCACGGCGCGACGATCGAGATCGACAGCCGGGTCGGCGAGGGCACGCGTGTCGTGCTGCGCTGGCCGGAATGCGCGGCGCCGATCGCCTCGTCCGTGCCGGTACAATGACGGCGGTCGCGCTAGGCGGGGCGTTAGCGGTGCCCTGTACCCGCAATCCGCTATAGCGGGGCTGAATTCCCCACCGAGGGGGCGCGTTGTCGGGTCTGCTCCGGACGCGCCGGCGTTGACGAC
>DATDID010000023.1:0-138764 GCA_036521195.1 Candidatus Dormiibacterota bacterium | reverse complement strand
ATCCTCTCAGAGGTTCGCAGGCGCGAGCACTACGAGAAGCCGTCCGTGCGTCGCAAGCGCAAGTTGCTTGCAGCGCGGAAGCGTCGCGTCAAGAGCACCTGACGCAGCTGCGTCCATGCGGGTGAGCGTCATCCGCGATCCTTCTCTCACCTCGCGCGAGCGTCGTGCCGTCGTCGAAGCACGCCTCGGTCCGCTCCTGCGCGAGTCCGGGGATCGGTTGCGGGTGCCCTCGCGCGCCGGCCTGTCGCTCCGCTTGACCAACGATGCCGAGTTGCGCGATCTGAACGCGCGCTTCCTTGCCATCGACGCGCCGACAGACGTGCTGGCGTTCCCCGCCGCGGAGCGCGAGCGGGTGGGGGACGTCGCCATCTCCGTCGAGCGCGCCCTTGGACAATCGAGTGACGGCGCGGCCGAGCTTCGCCTGCTTGCGGTACACGGTTTGCTCCACTGCCTTGGACACGACCACGCACAGCCGGGCCCAGCGGCACGCATGACGGCGGTCACTCGTGAGCTGCTTCCAGGCGCCGACGTGCCTGAGCTCGAGACGGCCGATGCATGACCTCGAGCGGTCGTGCCGCACCTGATCATCGGCCTGGGCAACCCGGGCGGAGAGTACGCGCGCACCCGGCACAATGTCGGCTGGATGTGCCTTGACGAACTCGAGCGGCGCGGCAGGTTCGGCCGCGAGCGGCGCGAGGGTGCGGCGCGTGTCCGAGCGGGGACCATCGACGGCTATGACGTGGTCACCGCGCGTCCTCAGACGTTCATGAATCTCAGTGGCAAGGCCGCGGCGCAGCTGACCACCAAGTTCGGGAGCGCCCCTCGGGACGCGATCGTCATCCACGACGAGGCGGACTTCCCGCTCGGCCGGGTCAAGATCAAGCTCGGGGGCAGCTCGGCCGGCCATCGCGGCGTGCAGTCGCTCATCGATTCGTGGCGGACCGATGCGTTTCCCCGTATCCGCATCGGGGTCGGTCGCCACGGCGACAGCAACGACCTCATCGAGCATGTCCTCGACCCGTTCCTTCCCGACGAGCGGCCCCTGGTCGAAGCCGCGCTCTCGCGTGCGGCGAACATGGCGGTCGCGATCATGCGAGAGGGCCTCGAAGCCGCGATGAACACCTGGAATCGTGCCAGCCCGGACTGATTCCCGACCCACCCCGACCGCCGTCGCCGCGGCAACCCTGCGCGAGCGCCTCGACCAGCTCCCAGAGCTGCGCGAACTCGCCGGCGCGACGGGTGGCAGCGTCGGCGGTGTCCCGTCCGGCGCCGTCGGGCTCATCGCGTGGTGGCTGCGGGAGCGCACCAGTCGAACGGTGCTCGTGGTGTCGGCCGAAGCCGAACGGGTCTACGCCGATTCCCTCGTGTGGGCAGGTGGCGCCGGGGTCGCGATCTTCCCCGCCGGCGACACCCCGCCGTTCGACAGGGTCCCGCCGTCGGAGGAGGTGACGCGCGCCCGCCTGGCGACGCTCATGCGCCTGAACGCTCGCACGGAGCCGCTGCTCGTGGTGGCGTCGCCGCGGGGGTTGCTCCGACCGACACTCTCCCGCGAGGTGGTCGGATCGAGCGTGACCGAGGTCAAGCGTGGGGACCGGCTCCCTCGCGACCAGCTCATCGCCCGCCTCGTCGAGCTCGGCTACCGGCGTGAGAGCGCGGTGTCGACCCCCGGCGACTTCGCCGTGCGTGGCGGCATCGTCGATGTCTTCGGCGTCGATCGCGAGCGTCCGTGGCGCGCCGAGTGGTTCGGCGACAACGTTGACGACATCCGCCTGTTCGACCACACGACGCAGGAATCGATCCGAAAGCTCGAGGTCGCCCAGGTCTGGCCGGCGCGCGAGCTCGACCTGACACCCGCCTCGGTGGGGCGGGCCATCGCGGCTGTGCAGGCGCTCGACGCGAGCGCGCTCCGCGACGACGTCCGCGAGCAATGGGACCGCGACACCGGTCTCCTCGAATCGGGCGTCTACGACGAGGGCGTGGATCTGTTCTTCCCATACCTCGGGTCGGATCCGCCGTCGACGCTGCTCGATCACCTCGATGCGCCGATCGTGCTGCTCGACGGCGGTCGCAATCGCCTCACCGCCACTGCTGAGCGCCACGTGATCGAGATCGAGGGGCTTCGACTCCAGGAGGAGGAGCGCGGCGAGCTGCCATCCGGTGCCTCGGCGGGGTTGATCAATGTCGACAGCCTGTTCAGCTCGCTCGGAGCGCTGATGTGCTTCGACCTCGTCCGCGAGGCGCCGAGGGGCGAGGCGTCAGCGATCGACCTCGGATGGCGAGGCGTGGACAGCTACGTCGGGCGCTTCGATGCGTTCGTTCGCGAGGCGTTGCACGAGCGAGAGGGGCTCGGGTGCGTGCTTGTCGCGTCCCGCCAGCAACATCGCGTCGAGGAGCTCGCCGCGGAGCACGGGGCCGACACGAGCGACGCTCGGGACTTCACGGCCGCGGAAACCGCGTTGCCGCCCGGCGCCATCGTCGTGGCGTCGGCAGATCTCACCCTGGGATTTGCGGTCGCCGACGGATCGGTCCACGTGTACACCGACGCCGAGCTGTTCGGCGCCATCAAGCGGCGGCGTTCCGTGCTGGCGCGGGGCGCACGCAGTGCCATCTCCACTTCGGCGCGTGGTTCGCGCCGAGCTGCAAGCGGCGCCGCGGCACGTCAAGCGTTCGTGCTGCAGTTCGCGCCGGGCGACCTCGTCGTGCACCGCGATCACGGCATCTCGCGGTTCGTCGAGATGCGCGCTGTCACCGACGACAGCGGCGCCGAGCACGAGTACATGCTCCTCGAGTACGCCGAAGGGGATCGCCTCTTCGTCCCCACGCAGCATCTCGATCGTGTGGATCGCTACGTCGGCGGCGCCGAGTCGCATCCCAAGCTGTCGCGGCTGGGCACGGGGGAATGGGAGCGCACGCGGCGCCGCGTCAAGGAGCGTACCGAGGAGGTCGCGCGCGAGCTGCTCGGTCTCTATTCGCGACGCGAGCAGGCGCAGGGCCATGCGTATGCGCCCGACGGTGCGTGGCAGCAGGAGCTCGAAGGCTCGTTCCCGTATCAGGAGACCCCGGACCAGGTGCTCGTGCTCGAGGAGATCAAGCGAGACATGGAGGCGTCACGACCGATGGATCGTGTGGTCTGCGGCGATGTCGGCTTCGGCAAGACCGAGCTCGCCGTGCGCGCAGCCTTCAAGGCTGCCATCGAGGGACGCCAGGTGGCCATGCTCGTGCCGACGACCGTGTTGTGCCAGCAGCACTTCGCGACGTTCACCGAGCGGCTCGCGGCCTTCCCGATCACCGTGCGCCAACTCTCGCGCTTCGTCAGCGACGAGGAGATCGCACGTACGCTTGCGGGCTTGCGCAGCGGCGCAGTTGACATCGTCGTCGGCACGCATCGCCTCCTTCAGAAGGACGTCGAGTTCAAGAATCTCGGACTCGTCGTCATCGACGAGGAACAGCGTTTCGGGGTGCTGCAGAAGGAGCGCTTCAAGGAGCTCCGCGTTGCGGTCGATGTGCTCTCGCTGTCCGCGACACCGATACCGCGCACGCTCCATATGTCGCTTGCGGGCATCCGCGATCTGTCGGTGATCCAGACGCCGCCGGAGGAGCGCCAGCCGATCAAGACGTACGTGACCGCTCGCGAGGACTCATTGATTCGCGAGGTCATCACCCGAGAGCTGGCGCGCGGTGGTCAGTGCTTCTTCCTGCACAACCGAGTCGCCGGCATCGAGGCAGTCGCCGATCGTCTGCGGACGCTTGTCCCCGAGGCACGCATCGAGGTCGCGCACGGTCAGATGCAGGAGGGGATGCTCGCATCGGTGATGCGCCGCTTCGGTGACGGCGACATCGACGTCCTGCTCTGCACGACCATCATCGAGTCCGGTCTCGACATCCCCAACGCAAACACCATCGTCATCGACGACGCGCATCGACTCGGGCTGGCGCAGCTCTACCAGTTGCGCGGCAGAGTCGGCCGCGCCGGGCAGCGCGCGTACGCGTACATGATGTATCCGCCGGCGCGCTCGCTGACGGAGAAAGCCGACAAGCGGCTCGACGTGATCGGCGACCTCCAGGACCTCGGCGCCGGCTTCAAGCTGGCGATGCGCGACCTCGAGATCCGCGGCGCGGGCAACCTGCTCGGTGAGGAGCAGCACGGAGAGATCGCGGCTGTGGGACTCGAGCTGTACAACCACCTGCTTGCCGATGCGGTGACATCACTGCAGGGAAAACCGATCGTCGAGTCGCCCGCGCAGGTCACGGTCACACTGCCGGTTGCGGCGTATCTGCCGGCCGACTACGTCAGCGACGAGCGACTCCGTCTGCGTTGCTATCAGGAACTCGCTGCGTGTGTGAGCGAGTCCGAGCTCGAGCAGCGCGCGCGAGGACTCGTCGACCGATTCGGGCCGATGCCCGCTCCGACATCGGCGCTGATCGACTCGCTTCGCGTCCGTCTGCTTGCGGCCGCGGCAGGTGCGTTAGGGGTCGACACCGAGCGCGGGCGCGGCGTTGTCGTCCGGCTCACCCTCGACCACGGTCTCGACCTGCAGAGCGTTGCGCGCCAGTTTCGCGGGGTGAACGCCACGCCGTCACAGCTGCACATCGGCGATGCATGGCAGGCGAACCTCGAGCCAATCCTCCGGGAGCTCGGGCGGCTCGCTCGAGCCCGGAATCGTGATGCGGTACCGACGCAATCGAGCGCCCATGCGTGAGGAATCGGTCGAGGCGCTGCGCGCGCTGAACGAGGTCATCGAACAGCTGCGAGCGCCCGGCGGCTGTCCGTGGGACCGCGAGCAGACGCATCGGAGCCTGCGGCCGTACCTCCTCGAGGAAACCTACGAGGTGCTCGAAGCGATCGACGCCGCCGACTCGACAACGCTTCGTGAAGAGCTCGGCGACCTGCTCCTGCAAGTGTTGATGCACAGCGCCATCGCGATGGAGGACGACGGCGGTTTCGACATCGGGGATGTTGCTGTCGACGTGCGCGCGAAGATGATCCATCGTCATCCTCACGTCTTCGGTGATGTCGCCGTCGACGGGGCGGCAGGCGTCGTCGTCAACTGGGAGAAGCTGAAGACCGCGGAGAAGCGTGAGCGGCTCTCGCTGCTTGACGGCGTGCCCGCCGCGCTCCCGGCGCTCGCGCACGCACAGGGTGTGCAGAAGCGTCCCGCGCGCGTGGGCTTCGACGAGACACCGACGACGTCGCTCGCGCTCGACAACGTGCAGAGTGCGCTGCGGCGCATCGAGGACATCGCCGGCAGCACGTCGCACGAGGCCGAGCGCGGCGAGGACTGGGCTGCGGAAGCGCTCGACCCGGAGGATGCTGTCGGCGACCTGCTCTTCGCGGTCGTGGCGCTCGCGCGGCGTCTTCGCGTCAATCCGGAGGAAGCACTGCGCGGGCGGGCCATGCGTTTCGCGGTGCGCTTCCGTGCGCTCGAGGCGCAGGCGCGCGAGGAGGGTGTCGACCTGCACGACCTCGATGATGCTGAATGGCGGCAGCGTTGGGAGCGCACCGCGGGCTGATCAAGCCGGCACTTCGCTCGGAGTCCTTGTCAAAAGCGCGATTGCGGCCCATCCTATGCCGACACCCGGCGCCACATCGTCCCATTCGTCTCAGACGGCGCCGAGGAAGAGGAACGCGTCATCCGTCCAACTCAACGTCCTGCACTTGACAGTCCGATCACGCTGCGCCGGATTGCCGTCGTGCTCATCGCCGGAATCTGCGGTCTTGTCGCGTTTGCCGTCTACGGGCAGGTGGCGCAGAGCCGGAACCTCGACGCGCAGGTGGCGGCGCTGACCGCTCAGAACGCGTCGCTCACCCAGCAGATCTCCGACCGGCAGCGCGAGATCGCGGATGCGCAAACGGTGGCCTGGCTCGAGCAGGAGGCCCGCCAGCTGGGCTACATATTCCCGGGAGAGCATCTCTACGCCGTGGTCCCGCCTGGCTCCGGTTCGCCCGCTTCGGGCGGCGTGTCCGTCCCACTGCCGGTGTTCAGAGTGCCCACCCCACCGACGTCCAAGCCATCCCCGTCTGCGAAACCCACGCCGACGCCGACTCCGACCCCGAAGCCCATCACGCTGCCGACGCCGACACCCACTCCCACGTCGCACTGAACGCCAGATCCGCCGGGGGCCTGCCGTCGCGTGCGGTATCCTCTTCGGGCGGCGTGGAGCAGTGGAAGCTCGTCGGGCTCATAACCCGAAGGTCGTCGGTTCGAATCCGACCGCCGCAATTTCTTTCCCCAGCGCATTGCTTGGCGGTTTAGCTCAGGTGGTAGAGCAGCCGGTTCATACCCGGTATGTCCCTGGTTCGAATCCAGGAACCGCCACCACGCCCGGAAATGCCGGGGCTCTGCCGCCGCGCGAGCGCGTGGCCGCTGTCGCACGCGTCCGCCGTGCGGTCGCGGTCGCCACTGATCGTCGTGCCGTCATCGAATCGGGCGAAGCGGTGCTCATCGCGTGCAGCGGAGGCCCGGACTCCACTGCGATGCTCGACGCGCTCACGCGGCTCGCGCCGCCACGGGGGTGGCGCCTCTGCGTCGCGCATATCGACCACGGACTGCGCGAAGGATCGGCGAGCGAGGCCGATGTTGTCGCGTCGCTCGCCGAAGCTCGCGGGCTTCCCTTCCGTGCGATCCGCGTTGCGGTTGAGCCCGGTGGATCACTCCAGGATCAAGCGCGCAACGCCCGGCATACGGCCCTGAAAGCGGAGGCAGCGAGGATCGGTGCGTCGGTGATCGCTCTGGGTCACACCGCAGACGACCAGGCGGAGACCGTGCTCATGCGGCTGCTGGCGGGTGCGTCCCCGGCGGGGTTGCCGGCGATGGCCGAACGGGAGCGCGGCCTGGTCCGCCCCATTCTTCGCGTCTGGCGCGACGCGACCGCTGCCTATTGCGCGGCGCTCGGGATCGAGCCGGTCATCGATCCAAGCAACGCGGACCCCCGGTTCCTGCGCAGCCGCGTGCGCCATGAGGTGATGCCGGCGCTCGAAGCCGTTTTCCCCGGCGCGCGGCGCCGGCTGGTCGTTCTTGCCGATCGTCAGCGACGCCTGATGAACGCTGCCCGGGAGACGGTGTCACCGTGATGGGTGATCTCCGTACGGGCCCGAGGGTTCAGATCGAAGTCCCCTGGTAGACTGAGTTCGTGCCTCCGTCTCGTCGCAGCCTGACGTACATCTTCATCGCGCTCGCGGTCGTCGTGGTCGCCGCGCTGCTCTACAAGACCTTCCCGAGTGGGAGCACGAAGACTGCCAATGCCGGCACCCTCGACCAGGCGGTGCACAACTTTCAGACCGGCAGCAGCTCGCCGAACACGATCAACAGCTCAGGCAGCTACCAGACCGAGATTCAGAGTGACGGACAGACGGTCGTCTGGTGGGACAGCAGCAGTCCGCCCGTTCAATACACGACTGTCGAGACGTCTGCAGACGTCGTCGCAAAGGAGTTCCAGGGTGCCGGCTTCTACAATTACAAAGTCGACTCCGGAAGCGGGGGCAACTTCTTGCTAAGCGTGATTCTTCCTAATCTGATTCTGTTTGGGCTCATGGCGTTGATCCTGTTGTGGATCTTCCGTCAGACGCAGAGCGGCAACAACCAGGCGCTCTCCTTCGGGCGGAGCCGCGCTCGCCTCCTCGCCGGAGACAAGCCGGCCATCACCTTCGTCGATGTCGCCGGAGTCGATGAGGCAAAGCAGGAGTTGAACGAGATCGTCGAGTTCCTCAAATATCCGGACAAGTTCGTCGCGGTCGGCGCGCGGATCCCGAAGGGCGTCCTGCTCGTCGGCCCCCCGGGAACCGGTAAGACGTTGCTCAGCAAGGCGGTCGCGGGCGAGGCGGGTGTCCCGTTCTTCAGCATTAGCGGCTCGGAATTCGTCGAGATGTTCGTGGGTGTCGGCGCGAGCCGCGTCCGCGACCTCTTCGACCAGGCCAAGAAGAATTCGCCCTGCATCGTCTTCGTGGATGAGATCGACGCTGTCGGCCGCCAGCGTGGCGCCGGTCTGGGCGGCGGCCACGACGAGCGCGAGCAGACCCTCAACCAGTTGCTCGTCGAGATGGACGGTTTCGAGACCAACCAGCACGTCATCGTCATCGCGGCGACGAACCGCCCCGACGTCCTCGACCCGGCGTTGCTCCGGCCTGGCCGGTTCGACCGCCACGTCATGCTCGACCGTCCCGACATCCGGGGCCGTCGCGCCATCCTCGAAGTTCATTCGCGCAACAAGCCGCTCGACGCCGGTGTCGACCTCGAGACGCTTGCCAAGCAGACCCCCGGCTTCAGTGGCGCCGACCTCTCGAACCTCATCAACGAGGCAGCGATCCTCGCCGCGCGTGGCAATCGCAAGGTCATCGTCATGAACGACCTCGAGGAGTCCATCGCTCGCGTCATCGCGGGCCCGGAGCGCAAGAGCCGGATGATCAGCGAGAAGGAGAAGCTGACGATCGCGTACCACGAGATGGGACACGCGCTGGTCGGCACCACGCTCGAGCACACCGATCCGGTGCACAAGGTCACGATCGTCAGCCGCGGGCAGGCACTCGGCTGGACCATGAGCCTGCCGATCGAGGACCGCTACCTGGTCAGCAAGGCCGAGCTCGTCGACCAGCTTGCCCAGATCCTCGGTGGACGTTGCGCCGAGGACCTGATCCTCGGTGAGGACAACATCACCACCGGCGCATCGGACGACATCCGCAAGGCGACGAACCTCGCACGCAAGATGGTCACGGAGTGGGGGATGAGCGACAAGCTCGGCCCGCTCACCTTTGGCGAGCGCCCGGAGATGGTGTTCCTCGGCCGCGATCTCGGCGAGCAGCGCAACTACTCCGAGGGCATCGCGTCGGAGATCGACCAGGAGGTGCACCAGCTCGTCGCTGATGCGTTCCAGCGTGCCAAGAAGGTCCTGCGCGATCGGGAGCACGTGCTCCGCGCGCTCGCTAGCCGGCTCGTCGAGGTCGAGACGATGGATGCGCCTGAGATGAAGCGGATCATCGACGAGGCCGAGGCGCACAACGGAACGGCTTCCGCCAATGGGAGTGTTCCCACGGCCGATGTCCCCCCGCCGCCACCCGATCCCGAGGTCGTTCCGCCCGCAGAGGCAGCCGCCGGGGCATAGGGGTACACTCAAACCGTCCGGCCGTTGTGGCCGTCGACGGTCACCGACCCGGGGACGTCACCAGCGCCTCGAGGTCGAAACCACCGGCGACCGCAGGCGGACCGGCTGAGCAAACGCTTGGATCCAGGAGGACCGAGACGTGGAGGGAGCTCCCGCGCCAACGCTGGCCATCATCGGGGCCGGGCGCGCCGGCTCTGCGCTCGCGATCGCGGCGCACGAGGCTGGATATGTTGTTGCCGCCGTTGCGAGCCGGCGTGGTGAGATGGCGCGCCTCCTCGCGGACACCGTCGAAGCGGAAGCGGTCGCGACGCCCGTCGCGGCGGTGGCGGCTGCCGACCTGACGCTGCTCGCGGTACCCGACGGCGCGATCACCTCGGTCGCCGCGGCGATTGCGGCGAGCGGCGTGGCGCTGCACGGCCGCGGTGTCGTGCACCTCGGCGCTCGGTTCGGGCCGGAAGTCATCGCATCGCTCGGGACTGCTGGCGCCGAGGTGGGGGTGCTGCATCCACTCCAGGCGCTCGCTGGACCCGCGAGCGCGGCGCTCCTCGAGGGCTCGTTCTTCCGCATCGATGCCAGTGGAGTGCTGCGCACTCGTTTGCTGACGTTCGTGACCGCGCTCGGCGCCCGGCCGCTCGAGATCGATCCGGCGCAGGCGCCTCTGTATCACGCAGCCGCGGTGCTCGCCGGCAATGCGCCGCTTGCGCTGCTCGCCGAGGCCACGCGGTTGCTCGAGGCAGCCGGCGTCAGCAGCGAGGACGCCCACGATGCGCTGGCGGCGCTGCTGGAAGGCGCTGCTCGGAATGCCCGGCGGGCCGGCGCATCGGCCGCCTTGACGGGCCCGGTCGCCCGCGGTGACACCGATGCCATCACCTCGCACCTCGACGCGCTGGCGCTATACCCGGAGGCTCGCGATCTGTACCTGCATCTGACCCGCGCGATGGAGTCGCTGGTGGCACCTGCGACCGATGCGCAAGCGGCGGCCGGGACCCAGGTCGCCTGAGCCATGGCCATCACCGTCCGCGACCTGGCGGCGTGGAAGGCGTCAGGGACGCGTTTCATCATGCTCACCGCTTACGACTACCCGACGGCCCGGCTCCTCGCTGAGGCAGAGGTGCCGGTGCTCCTGGTCGGTGACACCGTCGCCGACAACGTCCTCGGGTATCCCAACACCATCCCGGTGACGATGCCCGAGATGCTCCATCACGCCCGCGCCGTCGCAAGAGGAGCGCCGGAGCAGTTGCTGATCGGCGACCTGCCGTTCGGCGCGTATCAGCGTTCGCCCGGCGATGCGATCGCCAACGCCGCCGAGTACCTGAAGGCCGGCATGCACGCGATCAAGCTCGAGGGCGGCGGATGGGTGGTGGACACCGTTGCGCAGCTCACGGAGCGTGGCATCCCCGTCATGGGCCATCTCGGGCTGACACCGCAGTCGGTGAATGCCTTCGGCGGGATGAGAGTGCAGGCCCGGAGCGCTGACGGCCGCGAGCGGCTGCTCGACGACGCTCGGGCGCTGCAGGACGCCGGCGCGTTCGCGCTTGTCCTCGAGGGCATCCCGCGCGACCTCGCGGCCCAGGTGACCACGAACCTCGCGATCCCGACGATCGGCATCGGTGCCGGCCCGGACTGCGACGCGCAGGTGCTGGTCATTCACGACCTCCTCGGCATCACCGGGCACATCCGCGGCGCGGTGCCGAAGTTCGTGAAGCCGTATGCAGACCTCGGGGATCGCATCGTCGCAGCGGCTCGGGCGTATGCCGATGACGTGCGCGAGGGCCGGTTCCCGGATGATGCCCACAGCTTCCACTGACGGGCTCGCGGGCTTTCTGACCCGGCTCGACACCCCGGCGGACCTGCGCCGGTGGTCGATGGCGTGCCACGCGGCCGGCCAGAGCGTCGGCATGGTCCCGACCATGGGAGCGCTGCATGCCGGCCACCGTGCCCTGATCGACCGGGCAGTGCGGGAGAACGACCAGGTGGTCGTCACCGTCTTCGTCAACCCCGCTCAGTTCGGCCCGAATGAGGACTTCTCGCGCTACCCCCGCAGCCTCGACGCGGACCTGGACGTGGTCGAGTCGGCCGGGGCGCATGCGGTCTTTGTCCCGAGCGTCGATGCGATGTACCCGGACGGTCAGATCACGACGGTCCACATCGCCGGGACACTCGGGGAGACGCTCGAGGGGGCTAGCCGTCCCGGCCACTTTGACGGCGTCGCCCTTGTCGTTTCCAAGCTGCTGATGGCCGGGATCCCCGACCGCGCGTACTTCGGGCAGAAGGATGCCCAGCAGAGCGCCGTGGTGCGCCATCTCGTCCGCGACCTCGACATGGAGGTCGACATCGTCGTCTGTCCGACGGTGCGGGACACCGACGGACTGGCGATCTCGAGCCGAAATGTCTATCTCAGCCACGAGGATCGGGCGCGTGCCCGCGCGATTCCAGGCAGCCTCAGCGATGCGCTGCGCCAGTTCGACGCGGGCGAATATATGACTGCGGCTCTGAAATCGAACGTCCGCGCCGTTCTTGACGCGGCGGGACTGGACGTGGATTATGTCGCGGTGGTGGAGCCCGAGGGATTCACCGAGGTCGAAACGGCAGTCCCCACATGCCAAATCGTGGTGGCTGCTAGAATAGGAACCACACGGTTGATTGATGTCGTTCGGCTGGGGGTCGACACAGCGCCCGTTGGTCGTGGCGTGTAGGGGAGATCATGCAGCGGGTCATCATGAAGTCGAAGATTCACCGCGCCACTGTGACGCGGGCGAATGTTGACTTCGAAGGGTCGTGCGGAATCGCGGCCGAACTACTGCGCGCGTCCGACATCGTTCCTGGCGAGCAGGTGCACGTTGTCAATGCCACCAACGGTTCGCGCGCAGTGACGTATGCGATCGAGGGCGCGCCGGGCGAGATCACGCTCAACGGTGCGATGGCGCATCTCGGGAGCGCAGGCGATGTTGTGATCCTCATCACATACGCGCAGTTCGATGAGAATGAGCTGCGCGACTTTACGCCGACGATTGTGCGTGTGGATGCGCACAATCGCATTCGTGAGCAGGCGGCAATCGCGTGATCACGACGGCGAAACCCACCGACTACGATGTCGTCGTTGTCGGCAGCGGTATCGCCGGACTCTCAGCAGCATTGACCGCTGCACCCAGCGCCCGCGTCGCCGTTGTCACCAAAGGAGCGCTCGACGACGGGTGCAGCCGGTACGCGCAAGGTGGGATCGCCGCAGCCGTCGGTGACGACGATTCGACGGAGTTGCATTTCGACGACACGATCGCCGCCGGCCGGGGATTGTGCCATCCGGATGCGGTGCGCGTGCTGGTCGAAGAGGGACCTGCACGGATTCGCCAGTTGATCGAGTGGGGTGTCGCGTTCGACACGCAGGATGGTGAGTTGTTGCTCGCGCAGGAAGCCGCGCATAGCCGTGCACGTATCCTGCATGCGCGCGGGGACGGCACCGGGCTCGAGGTGGAGACCGCGCTCATCCGGCGGCTGCGTGCGAGTGGCGCGCGTGTTGTCGAGCACGCCGATGTCTCGAGCATCCTGACCACGAGCGACGGCGTGTGCTGCGGCGTGTCGATCACAACGAGTGGCACACCGGCGCAGAGCACGAGCTTGACGGCGTCGGCCGTCGTCCTCGCCAGCGGCGGCGCGAGCCGCCTCTGGCGCAACAGCACGAACCCGAAATCGGCAACCGGCGACGGCGTGGCGCTCGGCTACGGCGCCGGCGCCGAGGTCTCGGGCATGGAGTTCTCGCAGTTCCACCCCACGGCGCTTGCCATGGAGGGCGCGCCGCGCTTCCTCATCAGTGAGGCGGTTCGCGGCGAGGGCGCGCTCATCGTCAACCGCGACGGCCACCGGTTCGTGCTCGATGTCGATCCCCGCGGCGAGCTCGCCGGCCGTGACGTCGTTGCTCGCGCGATCTGGGACGAGCTCGGCCGGAGTGGCGAGCGCTGCGTCTACCTGGACTGCTCGCCACTCGGCGCCCGGGCGGCGATGCGCTTCCCCACGATCGCCGCAACCTGCGCGAAATACGGTCTGGACATCGCACACGATCCGATCCCGGTCGCCCCCGCGGCGCACTATATGGTCGGTGGCGTATGCACGGATCTCGACGGCGCGACCACGCTTCCAGGACTGTTCGCATGCGGCGAGGTCGCGCATAGCGGTGTGCACGGAGCCAACCGCCTTGCTAGCAACAGCCTGTTGGAGTCGCTCGTGTTCTCGCGACGCGCAGCGCATGCGGCACTCGGCTGGGCTGCCGAGTCGCCACCCGCAGGCGCAGCGTCCGTCGTGAAGAGCACAACGCCGCGCGCATCCACGATCGACCCGCGCGAGGGTTGGAACACCTTGCACGACGCGCTCTGGACCGGCGCAGGTGTCGTCCGCGACGCCGCCGGCCTCGAGGCAGCGACCCGTGCCTGCGCAACGGTCGCCGCGTCGACTGTGGGCGCGACCGCATTGCCGATGATGCAATTGCACGCCGCGGCGTCAACGGCATCGCTGGTGTGCACGGCCGCCCTGGCTCGCGAGGAGAGCCGCGGCTGCCATCTACGTTCTGATCTCCCCCAAGCAAGCGATCAATGGCATGGCGATCTCGTCATGCACAAGGACAGAGGAGCACGCTTTGACCGTCACCTTTAGACCCATCACCGAGGCGCTGTCGTCGGAGAGCATCGACATGCTCATCGAGGCGGCGCTCGCCGAGGACGTCGGAGCGGGCGATGTCACCACTCAGGCCGTTATCCCTGCTGACATGACCTGCCGGGGGAAGATCGTTTGCAAGCAGGACGGTGTCATCGCGGGATTGAGCATCGCCCAGCGCGTGTTCCAGCGCGTCGACGAACGCATCCAGTTCGACCCGAAAACCAAGGATGGCGAGAAGGTCCAGGCGGACCAGATCGTCGCGAGACTGTTCGGCCCGGCACGCGGCATGATGACCGCGGAGCGGGTCGGTCTCAACTTCCTCCAGCACCTCAGCGGCATCGCGACGATGACCGCCAGGTACGTGAAGGCCGTTGATGGCACGAAGGCCAAAATCCTCGACACTCGCAAGACCACACCAGGGCTGCGTGCCCTCGAAAAGTACGCGACCCGCATGGGCGGCGCGGTGAACCACCGCATGGGCCTGTACGACGCGGTGCTCATCAAGGACACGCACCTCGCGCTCGTCGGTGGGATCACGCCCGCGCTGCGCGCAGCGCGCAAGGCCTACCCCGAAATGGAGATCCACGTCGAGGTCAGCAACCTCCAGGAGCTGGAGCAGGCGCTCACCGACAAGGCGTCGCACATCCTCCTCGACAACTTCTCCTGCGGCCAGGTCCGCGAGGCGATGCAGCTGATCCGCGGCCGGGCGACGGTCGAGGTCAGCGGCGGCGTCCAGGTCACCAACGCTCGTGCGTATGCACTGGCGGGGGCGGACTACATCAGCGTCGGTGCGTTGACGCACTCGGCGGTGGCGTTGGACTTCTCCATGAAGGTCACTCGGTACTAACTGACCCGCGTAGTGGTGCGCGGGTCCTGTCACCGCAGGGCCCCTCGCCGCTCCGCAGCCGGGTCTGACCGTACGTTGCTCTGCGTTCTGGGGCCGTCTTGCGCGGCGCCCAGTCCGCAGATCGGCGCTGCCCCCCGCTTCCCGCTTCGTGTTAGGCCTCGCTTTTTGGGGTCTGTCGTCTCTTAGTGTTCGGGGGTGGGGCCGAGGGTCGCGAGTTTCCTGGCGATGTAGAGGGCGACACCTGCGATGAGGATGTCGGAGCCTCCCAGCACGAAGCCGAAGAAGGGCACCCCGGACGCGGACCACGCGATGATGAGAACGACGCCGGCACCCACGTTGACGGCTGCGATCAACCGCATCGACGTCGGGCGGAGGAAGTCCGAGCGCGCGAGCCAAAGGTAGGTTGCAGTCGTGATCCCGAGCATCAGCGACGTGATGGCAACTGCGGCGATGAGGTTGCGGCCCATGCCCGTCAGGGCGCTCGCCAGTCCGATTGCGGCGGAGAACAGGAGCCAGCTCGCTATGGGGCGGGCGACACGTGAACGGGCGCTCGGAGACGGTGGCACCGGTGACGATCTGTGGGCAGACGCTTCGTCGCGCGAAGGGCTCCGTGTCATGTGCGCCGCCAGAAGCCCACACCCGAACACGAGGAGGGCGATCAGCAGCCAGTCCGTCAGATCCATCTGGTGGGGGACCTCTTGTCGAGTTGCGTTCGACCCAGGCTAGTGGCGCGATACCAGGCCCCCGGCTGCCGTCACGGCATCGCTACCCCGCGATGGCCCGACAGTCGTTCGCGGGAGCGGGAATCGGCCAACGCGGCATAGTCATCTGATGCCGGTGATTGGTGACGGGACCGCTCAGGCCATCCATTCGTTTGCGATAGCCCATGCGTGGCTGACGCCGGTGGTGGTCGTGGTGACCGCCATTTGCATCGCGTTGTGTCCCTTGGCGCTGGTGATCCTCTGGATTCGGGATCGGAAGTTGCGCGCTGCGGTGGCGACCCTTCTGGGGCTCACCGTCGCCGACAAGTTCTGCCATTACCTGGGAGATGTGCAGTACGTGCCGCGGCCGTTCATCGCGCTGCATTTCACGCCGCTCTTCCCGCACACCGACAACAACTCATTTCCCTCGAGCACCGTCGCGTTCGCAGCTGTCGTCGCTGCGGTGATCTTCTTGGCGTGGCGTCCTGCGGGAGTGGTGCTGGCTCTTGGGACGGTGGTCATCGCCTTCGGATGCGTGTACGTCGGTGTGCACTACATCGAGGACGTCGTCGTCGGCGCTGCGCTCGGGATCGCCTGCGGAGCGGTCTTCTGGTTCGCACTTGGACCGCCACCAGTGGGTCGATTCCTTGGAGCGATCGAAGAGCGATTACCGGGTGCCCGCACTCTGCCCCAGTAACGGAATCGCTACTCGTCAGCTGGCTGAAAGCACTTCCCCCGCGATATCGGTCGCGCCCGCCGCGACCGCCGCAACGATCGCAGCGGTCACTTTTCTGCGCCGCACGACGGCACTCGTGGCCTCCATCCGACCGGCTACGACCCCATTGCCGCGACCAACTCCTCCTGGAGATACCCCAGCGCGATGAGCACCCCGTACTCTGGTCGCTGCTTGGTCGCATCGGTGGCCGTGTCCTCCCAGCCATCGCCCTCGATCCCGAGGATCTCGCCGGCGGCGACTCGGAGGTGGTTGAAGGCACGAAGCCACGCCAGCGCCTGCGCCTCGGTGAGCGGGAGCGTGTCCTCACCACCGCTCAGCGCGTCGCGGACCATGTTCACGTCTGCCTCGCGGCCCTTGTCGATGTCGGGACGGACCCAACGGTCGTACTCGGCCTGCAGGTCCGCCTCGTCATAGGCGCGCGGCGCCTTCGCCAGCGGCGCGGCAAGGCGTGGACTCAGTGAGTCGAGAATGCCGATCAGCGCCTGACGTTCGCGGCTGTCGACCTTGACCTGGATCCGCCCGCGGCGGCGGAGCACCGATGCCATCGGCTCGGTTACGCCCGGCTCAGGGCCGGCCCAACGTCGCCTGGAGCCCGAAGGAGTGGAGCTGTGCGACCGACACCTCGGCCTGCTCGCGCGGCTGCGTTGCCACGACCGCACGCCCCTCGTTGTGCACCTGGAGCATCAGCTTCGTCGCCGTGGCGTGGTCGTAGCCGAAGAGCCGTCGGAGCACAAGCACGACATACGACATCAGCGTGATCGGGTCATTCCAGACCATGACGTTCCAGCCGAACTCGCGCTGATCACGCTCCTGGCGATCCGGTGCCTTCGATGGCGCCGGGGCCTTGGTGGGCGTGGGCGTTGTGCTGGTCGCCATGCCACCTAGGTTAGCTCAGGTCCCGCGTTGAGGACCATGGGCTGTGCCAGTGGCTTGCCCCTCTACCCCAGTGCCGTCTGCTCGCGGAGCTCCCTGAGGGAGCGGCGCACTCAGGCGACGCTGCGAAAGTCGACCACGCCGGCCCACGCGGACGGAGTCCGTGAAGGCTGGGCTGCAGGGGCTGTCGTCGGGGAGGTCACTCCGTCGAGTACCGCCTGGAGCGGGAGCTCGCAGTTGTGGCACACGATCCAGATCGGCCCCGGCTCACTGACGCGCCGTTCGAGACGGTGGCGCTCGCCGCATTCCTCGCAGGTGATGGTCACTCGCATTTCGTTGCGCAGCGTCGCATGGAGACTGCGACGCCTCGCTGATGGCGCTGTCGCGGCCGAGCCAAGCCGCTGCAACGAATCGGCGAAAGAGGATCGATCTGCCTCGGGTGGTACACTCGGCGAGATCGTGATGGCATCGGCGCAAACGCGCCATTTTCGCCCCAAACACGATCGATTGAAGGCGAAAGCCCGCACCCCTGACCGGCGAGAGAGATTGGTCTGACGTCAGGAGCACGACAAAGGAGCGCATTGACCTCGACGACGGCACAGGAGCCCGAAACGCTCACCATGGAAGACCTCCTGCGGGAGGATCAGAACTCAATCAGGGCCCTGGCCCACGGGGACATCGTTGACGGTGTTGTCGTCCGCGTCGATCCCGACGAGGTCCTCGTCGACATCGGTGCGAAAAGCGAGGGGATCATCTCGAACCGCGAGCTCTCCGCACGCGGCGAGCAGCCGGTCACCCTCAACTCCGGCGACCAGGTCAAGGTCTACATCATCCAGCCGGAGGACGAGCACGGCAACGTGGTGCTCAGCCTTCGCAAGGCGCGCGCGGAAGGCATCTGGCAGGCCGTCGCGGAGAAGGAGTCCGAGGGCGAGATCCTCGACGCCGAGGTCCGCGAGCAGAACAAGGGCGGTCTGATCGTCAACATCATGGGTCTGCGTGGGTTCCTGCCCAGCAGTCAGGTCGCGCGTCAGTTCAGCGGGAATCTGATGGAGCTGGTCGGCACGAAGATCCCGGTGAAGATCCTCGAGGTCAACCGCAAGCGCAACCGGCTCATCGTCTCCCAGCGCGCCGCACAGGATGAGGATCGCGCGCGCCAGCGCGAGGAGCTGTTCGAGAAGCTCAAGGTCGGCGACCTCATCACCGGCAAGGTCAGCGGCGTGACGTCGTATGGCGCGTTCGTGAACCTGGGTGGCGCCGACGGCCTCATCCACATCAGCGAGCTCTCTTGGGATCGCATCAACAACGTCAGCGACGTCCTCACCGTGGGCGATGAGCTCAACGTGAAGGTCATCAAGCTCGATCCGGAGCTCTCGCGGATCAGCCTGTCGCTGCGGCAGATGTCGCAGGACCCGTGGGACACCATCGAGAACCAGTTCCCGCCCGGCAAGGCGGTGCCCGGCATCGTCACCAAGACCAAGAAGTACGGCGCGTTCCTCCAGATCGCCGACGGTGTCGAGGGCCTCCTGCACATCAGTGAGCTCTCGTGGGACCACGTCGAGCGCACCGAGGACGTCCTCAAAGTGGGGGAGGAGGTCGAGGTCATGGTGCTCAGCGCGGACAAGGTGCGCCGGCGCATCAGCCTCTCACTGCGCCAGCTGCACGGTGGCGGCCCGACCGGTGAGAACGGCGAGATCATCGCCGCGTCATACGACTACCCCGAAGACGACGACGACGACAGCACGACGGTGACCAATGTTGCGGTCGCAAGCGCACCCGCACCTGCCGCGGTCGCGGACGGCGACGCCGAGGAGACCACACGCAAGCGTGTGGAAGAGGACGTCGCGGCTGGGCGTGCCACAGCCGAGGAGATCGTCACCGAGAACGCGCTGGCCGACGACGCGGCCGCGTTCGACGAGGCAGGCGATGACAACGCCGATGTCGCCGACGACGCAGGCGACGACGCCGATGCTGTCGCAGAACCCGAGGCGGCCGGCACCGACGAGCAGCTGGTCGCGGATGATGAACCTGCGGCCGATACGGTCACTGCGGAACCCAAGGAGTAGGATGCTCGGCCCGGCTCTGCCGGGCGGCTTGGGGGCGGTCGCTGTAACCGCGACGCGTAGCGACGCGGCCGTTGCGCCGAAGCTACGTGGCTGTTTTGCAAAGTTGCTTAGCTGTCGGCCGGGCCGGGCATAATGGGGAGCGTTACAGCAGTGCCTGGGCTCTGACCTCTTCCATCTTCGGGGAGGCCGGAAGGGCAATGGAGGCGGTTTTGTACCCGTTCGAGCGCTTCACCGAAAGGGCGAAGAAGGTGCTCACGCTTGCGCAGGAGGAGGCGGAGCGTTCGCATCACTCGTACATCGGCACAGAGCATCTGCTGCTTGGTTTGCTCCGTGAGGGCGAGGGACTTGCGGCCAAGGTCCTCAATAACCTCGGCGTGGAGATCAACAAAGTACGCAGCACGATTGAGTCCGTGCTCGGTCGCAACGAGCGCATCATCATTCAGCAGATCATCCCGACGTCGCGTGTCAAGAAGGTCATCGAGATCTCGTTTGAAGAGGCGCGGCGCATGGGCAACAACTACGTCGGCACCGAGCACCTGCTGCTCGGACTGCTCATCGAGGGTGAAGGCATCGCGGCCCACGTCCTCGAGGACCTCGGCGCCAACCTCGAGAAGGTGCGCGGCGAGATCGACAAGCTGCTCCACGAGTCGGGCATCGACGAGGAGTCCAAGGAGGCGCAGAAGAAGCCTTCGAAGACACCGCTCCTTGATCAATTCTGCCGCGACCTGACCGACCTTGCGATCAAGAACTCGCTCGATCCTGTCATCGGACGTGCGATGGAGATCGAGCGCGTCGTGCAGATCCTCAGCCGCCGCACGAAGAACAACCCCGCGCTCATCGGCGAGCCAGGTGTTGGCAAGACGGCGATCGCCGAGGGCCTTGCGCAGCAGATCATTCTCGGCAACATTCCCGAGTCCTTGATGGGCAAGCGCGTGCTCACGCTCGACATGGGCGCGCTCGTCGCCGGCACCAAGTATCGCGGCGAGTTCGAGGAGCGCTTGAAGAAGATCCTCGACGAGATTCGTGCGTCGCGTGAGGTCATCCTCTTCATCGACGAGTTGCACACCCTGGTGGGTGCGGGCGCAGCCGAAGGCGCGATCGACGCCGCCAACATTCTCAAGCCGGCGCTCGCGCGCGGTGAGATTCAATGCATCGGCGCCACCACGCTCAACGAGTACCGCAAGTACATCGAGAAGGACGCCGCGCTCGAGCGTCGTTTCCAGCCGGTGTTCGTCGATGAGCCGAGCCTTGCGGAGACGATCGAGATTCTGCACGGCATTCGCCCGCTGTACGACAAGCACCATCGCGTCACCATCACCGACGACGCGCTCAAGGCCGCGGCCGAGCTGTCGGTGCGCTACGTCAGCGACCGCTCGCTGCCGGACAAGGCGATCGACCTCATCGACGAGGCGAGCGCACGCGTGCGCATGAAGCTGACGACAACGCCGGACGACCTTCGTGCGATGCAGCGCGAGATTCGCGAGCTGCAGACGCAGAAGGAAGAGGCGATCGCCGCCCAGGATTACGAGACCGCAGCGAACTTCCGCGACAAGGAAAAGAAGCTCAAGGACAAGTACGTCTCCCAGGAGACCAAGTGGCGCGACGAGCTCGGTGCGAACATCCCGGAGGTCACCGAGGAGCACATCGCCGAGATCATCTCGTCGTGGACGGGCGTGCCCGTCTCGCGGCTGGTCGAGGAGGAGACCTCCCGCCTCCTGCGCATGGAGGAAGAGATCCACAAGCGGATCGTCGGTCAGGACGAGGCGGTCAAGGTCATCTCGCAGGCGGTGCGGCGCGCACGCGCGGGGCTCAAGGACGCCAAGCGGCCGATCGGCTCGTTCATGTTCCTCGGCCCGACCGGTGTCGGCAAGACCGAGCTGTCACGTGCGCTCGCAGCGTTCCTCTTCGACAATGAGGACGCGATCATCCGGCTCGACATGAGCGAGTTCATGGAGCGCCACTCGACCGCGCGATTGGTCGGATCGCCGCCCGGCTACGTCGGTTACGACGAGGGTGGTCAGCTGACCGAGGCGGTGCGTCGCCGCCCCTACTCCGTGGTGCTCTTCGACGAGATCGAGAAGGCGCATCCCGAGGTCTTCAACATGCTGTTGCAGATCCTCGAGGATGGCCGGTTGAGCGATGCCAAGGGCAAAGCGGTCAACTTCAGCAACACGATCATCATCATGACCAGCAACCTCGGCGTCCACGGGCTCAAGCTCAACATGTCGCTCGGCTTCCAGCCGGCAGTGCCTGACGAACGGGCGTCGTCGTCGGAGCACGGCAAGATGCGCGACAGCATCATGGACGAGCTCAAGAAGCAGTTCCGTCCGGAGTTCCTCAACCGCGTCGATGCGGTGGTGGTCTTCCAGCGTCTCGACCATCCGCAGATGCGCCAGATCGTCGACCTGATGCTCGCCAAGGTGGCGGTGCACCTCGCGGCACAGGAGCTCATCTTCACGGTTGCGGACGACGCAAAGGAGAAGCTCGTCGAAGAGGGATTCGACAAGATCTACGGCGCGCGTCCACTCCGCCGGGTGATCCAGCGCGTGATCGAGGATCCGCTCAGCGAGGAGCTGCTCCGCCTCAAGCACGGGCCCGGCGACCAGGTGCAGGTCGAGGTGGTCGACGGCGAAGTGAAGATGCGTCTCGTTCCGAAGGGCGCTCGCCGCGAGAAGAAGGAGAAGCCGGAGGCGGTCGCTACCGCTGCGGCCGGCCCTCCGAGCGCGCCGCCGACCGAGTAACGCACCGGACCGTCAGCTCTTCCTCCTAGGTCGTCGACTCGTGGAGTCCACGGTGATGCCACTGATCTGATCGGGGTGCTGCTCCAGCCATTCGCGTGCGTAGGGGCACCAGGGCACGATCGTCAGGTGCTCATCTCGGGCCTTGGCAACCGCCGCCTCGACCAGCCGGCCCCCGACACCGTTGCCACGCAACGCTTCGGGGACTTCGGTGTGTACGAGGTGCAACCGATCGCCGTGGAGCTTGTACTCCAGTGTTGCGGTGGTCCCGTCCATGGACAGCGCGAATTGTTGCCCCGCGGCATCGTCGACGACGGCCTGACCCATGACACTAAGGTTATCGGGCTGTGCCGATGGCTCTGATGCTCGCGACCCTGACCGAGCGTCGTGATTTCGGCAGCGACTGGCTGCTCGAGCGCAAGTTCGACGGCGAGCGCTGCGTTGCGCGCAAGCGCGGCGGCGAGGTGCGCCTCGAGTCACGTACCGGCAAGGACCTCACTGCCACATACCCCGAAGTGCGCGCCGCGCTGGTCGCGCAACGAGCCCGCGAGTTACTGCTTGACGGTGAGGTGGTCGCATTCCAGGGAGACCAGACGTCGTTCAGCCGGCTGCAGCAACGCCTCGGCACCACGGCGCCGTCACCGCAGCAGATTGCGTCGTATCCAGTGGTCTACTGCGTCTTCGATGTCCTGGAGATCGACGGCGAGGTGCTGACTCCCCAGCCGTTCGACGAGCGTCGCGCGCGACTTGCTCGGGCAATCCGGCCGAGCGCGGCGCTGCAACTGTCCGAAGCCTGGCGGGACAACGCGCAGCGGCGGTTTGACGAAGCGTGCCAATCCGGTTGGGAGGGACTCATCGCCAAACGAGCTGCCTCGCCGTATATCGCCGGGCGTTCGAAGGACTGGCTGAAGCTCAAGTGCGTCTGGGAGCAGGAGTTCGTCATCGGCGGTTATACCGATCCAACCGGCAGCAGGACTGATTTCGGTGCGCTGCTCGTTGGGTATCACGAGGATGGCCGGCTCCGGTACGCCGGAAAGGTCGGCACCGGCTACAGCGCGGCGAGGCTCCGCGATCTCGGCGCGCAACTCCGATCCCTGGAGTCCTCAGCGTCGGCATTCGTTGACGCAAAACCCGTCCCGCGCGGCACGCACTGGACCCGGCCCGAACTGGTCGCGCAGATCGGCTTCGCGGAGTGGACAAACGATGGGCGCCTCCGTCAACCGCGCTTCCTCGGTCTCCGCGACGACAAGCGACCGGCCGACGTGGTTCGGGAGCGGCCCCAGTGAGCCGGTGCTTCGGCGACGGAGACCTTCTCTATGAGCGGTATCACGACACGGAGTGGGGCTTTCCGGTACCCGATGAGCGTGCGCTGTTCGAACTCTTGAGCCTCGAGGCGTTCCAGGCAGGACTCTCCTGGCGGACCATTCTCGGCAAGCGCGAGGCGTTCCGCACCGCGTTCGCGAACTTCGACGCTGATGCCGTGGCGGGCTTCGGTCCAGCGGAGGTCAATCGCCTCGTGGAGGATGCCGGCATCGTGCGTCACCTGGGCAAGATCGAAGCCACAATCGGAAACGCGCGCGCCATCGTGCAACTCCGGGCCGCCGGGCGGCCGCTGCTCTCGATCCTCCAGCCGGATCCCCGAGCCTCGCAGCCCAAACCACCGGGGGAATGGAGCGACGTGCCTGCAACGACGCCAGAGGCTGAAACCCTTGCGCGCGAACTCAAACGCCTTGGCTTTCGATTTCTCGGCCCCACAACGCTCTACGCGCTGATGCAGGCGTGCGGCATGGTCGACGACCACCTCTTTGCATGCCCGATACGACCCGCCGCCGAACGCGCACGCCGAGCCGCCGGGCTGATCTGACGCGGACCGACCCGGCGAACATATGTTTGCTATGCTCTCACGCCATGGTCACCGTTTCCGATGCCGACGGTCCAGGTTGGCCGGAGACGCCACTTGGGTACGCTAGACGGTCAATGCCCAACGACCAGATCATCATTCGCGGTGCTCGCGAGCACAACCTCAAGAACATCGATCTGACGCTGCCGCGCGACAAGCTCATCGTGATCACGGGTCTGTCCGGCAGTGGCAAGTCGTCGCTTGCGTTCGACACGGTGTATGCCGAAGGACAGCGCCGATACGTCGAGTCACTCAGCGCATATGCGCGCCAGTTCCTTGGGCAGATGGAGAAACCCGATGTCGATCACATCGAGGGGCTGAGCCCTGCGATCTCGATCGATCAGAAGGGGACGAGCAGGAATCCGCGTTCGACCGTCGGTACGGTCACCGAGATCTACGACTACCTCCGGCTCATGTACGCGCGCATCGGGCATCCGCACTGCCCGAACTGTGGACGCGAGATCAGCAAGCAGTCGATCGAGCAGATCTCCGACCAGGTCATGCTGCTGCCGGAAGGCACGCGCCTGCTCATCACGGCACCGATGGTGCAAGGCCGCAAGGGCGAGCATCGCGATGTGTTCGACGAGGCGAAGCGCCTCGGCTACGTCCGCGTCCGTGTCGACGGTGAGCTGCATGACCTGAGCGACCCGATAACGCTCGACAAGAAGTTCAAGCACGACATCGAGGTGGTGGTCGACCGGATCATCATCGGCCCGGAATTGCAGTCGCGGCTGCATGAGTCACTCGAACAGGCGTCGAAGCTCAGCGACGGCCTCATCCTCCTCATCCCCGCGGATCCGGAGGCAGGCATGCAGGAGATGCTGTTCTCCGAGGACTACGCGTGCGTTTACTGCGGGATCTCGATGGAGGAGCCTGCGCCGCGCAACTTCTCGTTCAACAACCCGCATGGCGCGTGTCCGGCGTGCACGGGGCTCGGCGTTCGACTCGAGGTCGATCCCGATGCCGTGGTGCCGGATCCGTCGCTGAGCATCGACGAGGGTGCGCTCTCCGGATGGACGCGCGGGCCGTCGCAGCACTGGATGATGGAGGTCCTGGAGACCGTCTGCCGGCGGTTCAAGATCCCGCTCAACGTTCCGTGGAGCGACCTCGATGCGAAGGAACGCCGCACGATCCTGTACGGGCTCCCCAAGGACGAGACGGTGCGCATGCGCTACGTCTCGCACAGCGGACAGTCCCGCAGTTTCGAGGCCGGCTACGAGGGTGTGATCAACAACCTGCAGCGCCGGTATCGCGAGACCGAGTCCGAGTGGGTGAAGCAGGAGATCGAGCGCCTGATGATGCAGAAGGCGTGTCCGACGTGCAACGGCGCCCGTCTCAAGCCGGAGTACCTCGCGGTGACCATCGACGGGATGAACATCGCCGAGCTCTGCAGGCACAGCATCAGTGCAGCGTTGCGCCGCCTGGACTCGCTGCGACTCAGCGAGCGTGAGCAGACGATCGCGCGCCAGGTGATCAAGGAGATCAAGGAGCGCCTCGGTTTCCTCCATGACGTCGGTCTCGACTACATCACCATCGATCGCGGGGCGGCGACGCTGTCCGGTGGCGAGGCGCAACGCATCCGGCTTGCGACCCAGATCGGGAGCAAGTTGATGGGCGTGCTCTACATCCTCGACGAGCCGTCGATCGGGTTGCACCAGCGCGACAACCACAAGCTGATCCGCACGCTCATCGCGCTCCGCGACATCGGCAACACGTTGCTGGTGGTCGAGCACGACGAGGAGACGATCCGCGCCGCCGACTGGGTCGTCGACATCGGCCCCGGTGCCGGCGAGCACGGCGGTCTCGTGATGGCGTCGGGGACCGTCGAGGACATCCTCGCAACCCCTGGGAGCATCACCGGGCAGTTTCTGCGCGGCGAGCGGAGCATCCCCTTGCCGCTGATCCGCCGTCCTGCGTCGGGCAAGAACATCGTCGTCCGCGGCGCGCGAGCAAACAACCTGCGCAACGTCGACGTCGCGTTCCCGCTCGGGTCGTTCATCTGCGTCGCCGGCGTCAGCGGCAGCGGCAAGAGCACGCTCGTCAACGACATCCTGTACCGCCGGCTCGCACAGTCGCTGTATCGCGCGAAGCAGCGGCCCGGGACGCACGACCGCGTCGAGGGCATCGGGCTCATCGACAAGGTGATCGACGTCGATCAGTCACCCATCGGCCGCACGCCGCGAAGCAATCCCGCGACGTACGTCGGCGTCTTCACGGACATCCGCGACCTGTACGCAAAGTTGCCCGAGGCGAAGATCCGCGGGTACAAGCCGGGGCGGTTCTCCTTCAACGTCGCCGGCGGCCGCTGTGAGTCGTGCGCAGGCGACGGGATGATCAAGATCGAGATGCACTTCCTCCCGGATATCTACGTGCCGTGCGAGGTGTGCAAGGGCCGCCGCTACAACCGCGAGGCGCTCGAGGTGAAGTTCCGGGGCAAGAGCATCGCCGACGTGCTGGAGATGACGGTCGACGAAGCCGCCGTGCTGTTCGAGAACCAGCCGTCGATCCTCCGGCGCATGCGCACGCTGCAGGACGTGGGGTTGGGCTACATACGCCTTGGGCAGCCGGCCACGCAGCTCAGCGGCGGCGAGGCGCAGCGGGTCAAGCTCAGCACCGAGCTCTCGCGACGCGACACCGGCAGCACCATGTACATCCTCGACGAGCCGACGACCGGGCTCCACTTCGCGGACGTCGAAAAGCTGCTGAGCGTTCTCCATCGCCTGGTCGACGCCGGCAACACGGTCATCGTCATCGAGCACAACCTCGACGTCCTCAAGACGGCGGACCACATCATCGACCTTGGCCCGGGTGGTGGTGACGGCGGCGGCGAGATCGTCGCGTCGGGCACGCCTGAAGAGGTTGCGGCCAATCCTCGGAGTGCGACCGGCGAATACCTCGCTCGCATGCTGCCGGCTCCGCGCAGCGACGTCGCCAGAGTCACCGGATCGCGAGTCGCGAAACCCCGGCCGCGGCGGCGTGTTCCCGTATCCACCTGATTCGTGCGCCGCGATTGATTCAGGTGCGCTAACGTGGTGGGGCGATGACATCAATGGACGGCGAGGATAGGCGCCTCCGGCTTCGGCGCCTCGACGACTGCCTCGACGTGCTCGAGCAGGCACATGAGCTCAACCTCACCGAGGTCACCGAGCGCATGGCGGAAGCGCTCAGCGAGCGGGTTCCCACGGTCCATACCGGCATGCTCATCGCCGACGCCATCGAGGAGGTGCTGCGTCAGCAGGAGCCCTACATGGTGCAGATCCGGCCCGAGGTCTCACGCAGGGTGCGCCGCCGGCGAGATCCATTTGACGTTCGGCTGCTCCTCCAGCGCCGCTGATCCCGGGCGGCGCTCCGTTGCTCCGCTTGTACACTCGGTGAGCCCATGAGCGCCTTCGGCTTCGATCCCGAGCAGATCTTCGCCCGCCGGCGCTCGCGGCCACGTATCGTCCGGCCGCCAGGACAGCTCCGCAGGCGAGTGATCGCCATCAGCGTGGTCGTGGCGATCATCGTGATCCTGGTCGTGGCCCGCTGGCTCCTGGGATTGCGAGCGGACTACCTCTATTACAAGAGCGTCGGCCATACGAACGTCTTCTGGACACCGCTGATTGCGCACATCGTCTTATTCCTGATCGGGTTCGCGATCGTCGCAATCCTCGTCGGCGCGAGTGCCGTCGGGTGGTCGTTGTCGGCGGGCAATCTCGACCGGCGCGGGCGGCGGATCGTGATGTGGAGCGGTTTCGCGATCGCCGCGCTGGCCGGCGTGATCGGCGGTACCACCCTCTCCGGGGAGTGGCAGGACATCCTGCTGTGGATGCACTCGGTGCCGTTCGGGGCGACCGATCCCGTCTTCCATCTCGACTTCTCGTTCTTCGTCTTCACTCTGCCGGCGATCGACGACTTCATGGGCCTCCTCTGGGGAGGGGTCATCCTCGGCGTCCTCGGATCGATCGCCATGGCGTTTGTGGCGATCACCGTCATGAACGCTCCCGAGGAGCTGCCGCTCCCGCTCGAGCCACCGCCGGGACGCTCGCCCGAGGACGCGCTCCGCGTCGCGGTGATCACCGGGGCGATCGGGTTGGCGGCGATCTTCCTGCTGGCGGCGGCGGGGGCGCACTTCGGTGTCTACCACCTGGCCACGAGCAGCCACGTCACCGGCACGGGGACCAACGGCACGCCGTACGTCGGCCTCGACGCGACGCAGCGCGCGGTGATCCAGCCGGTGCTCGGGTTCCTGCAGGTGCTCGCCGTCGTCCTGGCGATCGTGACCGTCTTCCTCATCGCCGTACGCTGGCGGAGCGCGTCGACGGGGAGCGGGATCGCGTTCGCGTCAATGCTCGGAGGCTGGCTCCTCGTGGCGGGGCTGACCCAGGGGGTCCCGGCCGCCGTCTACCAGGCGACCAGCGTCGGGCCGAACGAGCAGACGGCGCAGACGCCGACCATCGCCGACTACCTCACGACGAGCCGCTACGCGTGGGGGATCGAGAGCTCCGGATCGGATCCGCAAGTGCAGAGCCGGAGCTTCGGCACGCCTCATCCGCCGACACTCAGCGACCTCGAGTCCGACCTGGGCACGCTGCAGAACGTCCGCATTCAGGACCCCACCCAACTGCCCGACACCCTCGCGCAGATCGACCGCAGCCGCAGCTATCAGACGTATTCGACCATCACCGTGGACAGGTACCCGGACGCGGCGACCGGCAACGACGTCGAGGTCATGCTCGGGCCTCGCGAGATCGCCGAAGGTGACGTCCCGAACGCATCCTTCGTGAATACGTCACTGACGTACACGCATGGGTATGGCGTTACAGCCGTGTCCGTGAACGCCGTGGGAGGCGAGGGCAAGCCGGAGGTGCTCGTCGGGCAGCAGCCGATGACGCAGGTGACTCCCGGCGCACCACCCGCATTGTCGTTCGACAACTCCACCACCGCCGATCCAAGCATCTACTGCGGGCTCGACACGACCCAAAACGTCGTCTCGGGGACGACGCAACCAGAGTTCAACTATCCCTCCGGCAGCGGCGACAACACCGTCCACGCCAACACCAGTGAGGACGGGATCCCGATCACCAACCCGATCGACAAGCTCGCGCTCTCGCTGCAGGACTTCGGTGGTTTCAACCTCTTCCTCAACAACTCGCTGACCGCGAACAGCCGGGCGCTCGTGAACCGTCAGATCGCCACCCGCATCACGTCGCTGGCGCCGTTCCTTACCGTCGACGCCGATCCGTACATAGTCGTCGACCCCGACACCGGACACCTCATGTGGATCGCCGACGCGTATGTCAAGTCATCGCTGTTCCCGGAGTCGTATCAGCAGAGCGATGGAACGTCGTACATGCGCAATGCGGTGAAGGCGGTCATCGACGCCAAGACCTGCGCCATCACGCTCTACGCGGTCGATATGAACGAGCCGATCACCGCGGCGTGGAACGCGATCTACCCGGGTCTGCTCACCCCGTTGAGCCAGATCTCGCCGTACCTCCGCTCGCATCTCCGCTATCCGGAGGACTACTTCAACGATCAGGCGCAGGCATATGCGCAAGTGCACATCACCAGCGCGTCGGTCTTCTACAACGGTAGCGACCTGTTCAACATCGCGCAGGAAAGTCTCAACGGCACGAACACGGCGACCACCGCGTACTACGTCGAGGCGACGCTGCCCGACACGAGCAGCCCGCAATTCGTGCTCCTGCAAACGTTTTCGCCCGGTGCGAGCGGCGGCGGGACGTCCGCGAACAACATGACCGCCTGGCTCGCCGCGGAGTGTGACTACACAGGTACCAACGAACCGAAGCTTGTTTCAGTGCGCCTGAACAACGCCGACAACGTGCTCGGACCATTGCAGTTCGACAACAACATCAACACCAATCCGACGATCAGCTCGCAGATCAGCCTGCTCGGTCAGCACGGGTCGACGGTCACGCTCGGCAACGTGATCATCCTGCCCTTCAACAACGACTCCTTCCTCTACATACGCCCGCTGTACGTCACCGCGGCGGCCAACGGCGGCACGGCGTTCCCGCAGTTGCAGGAGGTGATCGTCGGCACGCAGAACGGGGTGGCCGAAGGCACGTCGTTCAGCGCGGCGCTGCAGAACCTGCTCAACACCAACCAACCGATTCCCGGCTTGAGCAATCCGGGGACCGGCACCACATCGCCGACTCCGTCGCCGACGCCTACCGGCCCGACTCCGTCGCCGAGTGCCGGCGCGACCCCGACGCCGACCCCGACCGGCACCATCCAGCAGCAGATCCTGGCGCTCGACAGTCAGATCGTCACGGACAACACGGCCGCCGAGACCGCGCTGATGGCAGGCAACTTCACGGCGTACGGCGCCGCGGAAGCGAAGCTCCAGAGTGATCTGCAGAAGCTGCAGACGCTGCTCGCCGAGCAGAGCGGCTCCAGCCCGACCCCCAAGCCGTAGCTGAGGGCGACGGTGAGCGAAGCAGTCGCAATCGCACCAGGCATACAGCAGCTCGACACGCTCCTCGGTGGCATGGACCAGTTGACGGCGGGGTTCCTCGTCGAGGGGCCGATGCCGGCGCTCATCGAGACCGGTTCACAGTCGAGCGTCCCGGCTGTTCACGCCGCACTGTCGGCGCTGGGACTCGGACCGGCGGACCTTCGCTGGATCATCGTCACGCACATCCACCTCGACCACGCCGGCGCCGTGGGTGATCTTGCGGCGGACTTCCCATCGGCGACCGTCGTCGTGCACGAGCGCGGGGCGCGACACCTCGTCGATCCGACGAAGCTCATCGACAGCGCGTCGCGCGTCTACGGCCCGCTCCTCGACTCGCTCTACGGGAGGATGACCGCGGTGCCCGAGGACCGCCTGATCGCTGTCGGAGACGGGTTCCGCGTGGATGTCGGCAACGGGCGAGAGCTCGTGATGGTCGACTCGCCCGGGCACGCCAAGCACCACCATGCCGTCCTCGACGAGCACACGGGCACGCTGCTCGTCGGCGATGCCGTCGGCGTGCTGCTCCCCGACCTGGGAGTCCTCCGACCAGCAACGCCACCGCCGGACTTCGACCTCGAGCAGGCCGTACACAGCCTCCGTCGCTTCGCGGAGATCCGCCCGCAGCACCTCGTGCTCACCCACTACGGTCCGGTGGCCGACCCCGCTGCGACGCTCGCCGAGGCGGAGGAGATGCTGCACAGCTGGGTGGAGGTCGCCGAGCGGGTGATCGAGGACGCATCGGACGCCGGCATCGACGATGTGGCCGCAGCGCTCGCCGAGGCATTTGCGCTGGACCCCGAAAAGCTGCCCGCCGCGTCGCGGGAGAAGGCCGAAATCCTGAACGGGGTGCACAGCAACGCCGCCGGGATCGTTCGCTACCTGAGCCGAAGGGCAACGGCACCCGCCGAATGACGACGGCCGCGCGACCGCGCGACCGGCTGATCGCAGCCGTGGTGCTCAGCTCGGTCATCGGTCTGGTTGGCGGAGGTCTCGCCGCCTGGGGCATCTACGCGCGTTTCGGGCCGGTGGAGCGCGTCATCGTTCAGACGGTGGTCGGCTCCGGCAATGGCAGCAGTGGCGACACGCTGACTGCTGGCGCCATCGCCCAGGCGAAGTCCGTCTCGGTGGTCGAGGTGCTGACGCAGCCGGTCACCGTCGGGTCGCTCGTCACCGGCCCCACCGGCATCGTCAACGGGTTCGTGGTGTCGGCCAACGGGCTCGTCCTCACGAGCATCCACGCCATCAAGGGCGCGGCGACGCTCCGCATCGCGACAGCCAGCGGCCACAGCTTTCCGGCGACGATCGTGAAAGCGGACCCGACCTCCGGTGTCGTCCTGCTGCAGGCTGTGGGCGCGAAGAACCTCACGCCACTCGTCTTCGCGACCGTGTCGCCACGCGTCGGCGATCTCGCAATCGCGGTCGCCCATACGCCGTTCTCGCCGGTGACCCTCAGCACCGGGACGATCAGCTCGGTGGGCATCACCGTGACGCTCACGGACGGGGAGCCGGTGCTGCGGGACGTCCTGACCGTTGACGCCACCCCGGATTCGCGTCAGGACGGAGCGCCCCTGCTCAACGGCAACGGCGACGTGATCGGTGTCGTCGTCGATGCCGACGGGGCCGCGCCGGGCGTCGTCGCACTCTCGATGACCGCAGCGTCCGGTCTCCTCGCCACCGCGACCGGGAGTGGCGGGAGCGCACCGGTCCCGAACCTGGGTGCCGACTCCGAGGTCATCGACCCTGCCACCGCGGCGGCAGCGGACGTCCCCGTGGGGGCGCTCATCCTCTCGGTCACGCCGGGCGGTCCGGCCGCCACCGCCGGGCTGCTTGCCGGCGATGTCGTCACCTCAGTTGGCAGCACCACGATCGACGCCACTCACCCGCTCGACCCGACCGTCCTCGGCCTGGCGCCCGACCAGCAGGTGACGATCACCGTGTCTCGAAACGGGACCACCAAGACCCTCGAGCTCGTCGTCGGGAGCGGCTAGAGCTGCCAACGCGGCACACTGGAGGCAACCAATGGAACTGACCTACCACGGACACTCCTGTGTCCGCCTGCGCGGCCGCGAGATGACAGTCGTCGTCGACCCGCCGCAGACGACGCTGCCCGGGCTCGCCAAGGGAACCGTCGGCATCATCGTCCGGACCGAGGGTGCAACAGACCCGGAGCGCCTTCGCGCCCGCGACGGCGAGATTCAGGAAGTGTGCGGGCCCGGCGAGTTCGAGATCGGCGGCGTCAGCATCCTCGGGCTTGCCGCCGGAGAGACGACGGTGATGCGCGTCTCGGTCGACGACGTTCGTGTTGTCGTTGCCGGGCGGTTGCAGCGCCAGTTGACCGAGGACGAGGTCGACAGCCTCGGGCACGTGGACGTGCTCGTGATCCCGGTCGGGGGTGGGGACGCGCTCGGCGCCATCGATGCCGCGAAGCTGGTCAACGCTGTGGAGCCCAGCATCGTCGTTCCGGCGCGGTACGGATCCGGCGATGGCGGCGAATACGATCCGGTCGGGAAATTCGCGAAGGAGATGGGTCTTGCCGAAGGCACGTGGGAGCCGCAGCCGAAGCTGATGCTCACCGGGTCGACCGGCGAGACCGACGAAACACGCGTGGTGTTTCTCGAGGTCAGGACCGCCGGCTGACTGTCACATTCGAACATCGGTGCGTCGGTGTGACGCGCGGCTGATACAATCGTTCAAACCATCCCGGGAGGCTCTGCGCATGGCGAAGTTCGTGTTCGTGACAGGCGGAGTGGTCTCTTCACTCGGGAAGGGGATTACCGCAGCGTCCCTCGGCACGATCCTCAAGGCGCGCGGCCTGCATGTCGGAATGCAGAAGCTGGACCCGTATCTCAACGTCGATCCGGGCACGATGTCGCCCTATCAGCACGGTGAGGTGTTCGTCACCGACGACGGCGCCGAGACCGACCTCGACCTGGGCCACTACGAGCGTTTCGTCGATGTCGCGCTCAGCAAGGCAAGCAACGTGACGACGGGAAAGATCTACGCCTCGGTCATCGCCAAGGAGCGGCGCGGTGACTACCTCGGCGGCACAGTGCAGGTCATCCCGCACGTCACGAACGAGATCAAGCATCGCATCCTCCGAGTGGCGGAAAACGAGCTGCCGCAACCCGATGTCGTCATCGTCGAGGTCGGCGGCACAGTCGGTGACATCGAGTCATTGCCGTTCCTCGAGGCGATCCGCCAGATGAAGAACGACGTGGGGCGCAACAACGTCTGCTACGTGCATCTCACGCTCGTTCCCTACGTCAACGCCAGTGAAGAGTTCAAGAGCAAGCCGACGCAGCACTCTGTCAACCAGCTGCGCTCGATCGGTATCCAGCCGGACGCGATCATCGCCCGCAGCGAGAAGCCGATCGGCCAGCCGCTCAAGGAGAAGATCGCGCTCTTCGGCGACGTCGACCTGCGTGCTGTGATCAACGTCCCGGATGCGAGCTCGATCTACCAGGTTCCCTTGATGCTCGAGGAAGCGGGGCTCGGCGATTACATCGTGCAGCTCTTCGGCCTCAACGTGACCGCACCCGATCTCTCCGAGTGGCGTGATCTGTGCGCTCGTATCTCGGCGCCGAAGCCGGCGGTGCGCATCGCGCTGGTGGGCAAGTACGTCGAGATGCCCGATGCGTACATCAGCGTGATCGAATCCCTGCGCCACGCCGCGGTCCATTGCGGCGCCGATCTGCAGCTCATCTGGGTCAACAGCGAGCACCTCGACGAGGACATGAGCCCGCTCGAGGGGATCGACGGCATCGTGGTTCCCGGCGGCTTCGGCCATCGCGGCATTGAAGGCAAGGTGCTCGCGTCGCGATATGCCCGTGAGCATCTGGTGCCGTATCTGGGGCTCTGCCTGGGAATGCAATGTGCCGTCGTGGACATCGCCCGTGAGGTTCTCGACGCTCCAGACGCAAACTCCACGGAGTTCAACGCGTTCACCTCGCATCCCATCATCGATCTGCTCCCCGAGCAGCGTGACATCGAGGAGAAGGGAGGGACGATGCGCCTCGGCGTGTATCCCTGCAAGCTGACGCCCGGGACACGCGCGGCCGAGGCGTACGGCGAGCCTGTGGTGTACGAGCGCCACCGCCATCGTTTCGAGTTCAACAACCACTACCGCGAGGCGCTTGCCGGTGCCGGGGTGGTGTTCTCCGGCAGCTCCCCGAACGGTCGGCTCGTCGAGATCATCGAGCTTCGTGATCATCCGTTCTTCGTCGGATCGCAATTCCATCCGGAGTTCCGTTCGCGGCCCGGGAGGCCTCATCCGCTGTTCCGCGCGTTCATGGCCGCGTCGACGAAGGGCATCACCGTGAGTGGCACCGCCGCCGACGGTGAGAGCAGCGCCGTGCAGAGCGAGTCGCCCACCACCGTCTGACCCGGCGCGCAACGTACGACCTGCGAAATCGTTACGCGAAACCGACTGCATTCGGGCCCGTTGCACCGTCATTCGACCGATTGACGGAGGCACTTTCGATGATCCCGACCCGCGCCGTGCTCGCCATTCCAGCAGCAGTGCTGGTACTTTCTGGCTGCGGGGCCATCTCCACTGTCCAGCTTCGCGCGTCCGGCGAAGGCATCGCCTACGCGGACGCGACACATGCTCTGCCGCGGCCGGATGTGACGCCTGTCGCGATCCCACCGGCGTCGACCGGTTCCACGAACCCATTTGTCGTGACGGTTCAAGAAACAGGGAGCAACCAGTTGCTCGAGATCGTGAGCGGCTCCGGCACTGTCGTGGCGAAAACGACGATCGATCCGCCGTCGCCCTGGCTGACGGCCGCCGGTGCCGGCGGGGCCTACTGGACGCAGGGTGGCGCGGAGCATGAGCTCACGACGAGCGGGGTAGTGCGGACGCTCGGTGCAGTGCCGGCCGACGCCAACGGCGTCGTCATCAGCCCCGATGGGACGTCCTACGCCTACACCACCTCGGAGCAGCTCAAGAACGGCACGGCGTTGAACCGGATCTTCGTGGTTCGCCCAGACGCCGCGGCGGTGGTCATCGCTGATCGCATCTCCGACCCGAATCACCCCACGTCCGACGCGCCGGAGAGCTGGGACTACTACCTCATCGACTGGAGTGCAGACGGCATCGCATTCGCGCGGGTGTTGACCGGTGGCTGCGGATGCGGCTCGTTCGACATGCAGATGCAATCCGCCAACACGGCGATCATCAACCCGACCACCGAGGTCGTGACCGCGCTGACGAACGACGACTCCTGCCCACTCAGCAACGTCGGACCGGGGACGGAGACGGTGTGCTTCGCATCATCGGAAAACACTGGCGCGACCGAAGGGGTTCGCATCGGTGCAGGCGGCGTCGTGACGCACAACTACAGCCTGTCCGGAACAACGGTCGCCGGTGACGCGGTGTTCGCTCCCAATGGTGACGAGCTCGCGTACATCACCATCCCGCTCAGCCAGGACACGTGCGGAGCGACCATCACCCCGACGCTCCGCATTCTCAACACGTCGACCGGGAGCGCGTCGGACCGCAACATCGGCGACTTCGCGCCGGCGCTGTGGGGCTCGAACGGGCTGATCTACGGCACGATGTCGGCCGGGGAGAACAGCTGGGTGGTGACGGTCAACCCCGTCACCTTCGCCGTCACGCACGTCGGCGGCAGCCTCCGCGGAACCGCATTCATCGGGATGGTATAGCGGGTCGCTACGCTGGACGTGATGAGCACGGCCGCGCGACCCACGCCGACGGCGGCGCGAGTCTCTCGGGGCCGTAACCGGGGCCTCGAGTTGCTGCGCGCGACCGAGGCGTCGGCGCTGTCGGTCGGACGCTGGCTGGGCCGTGGCGACAAGAGCGGAGCTCGCGAGGCTGGACAGAACTCCATGGAGGACGCCCTGTCCGGCATGCCCTTCGAGGGCCGCATCGTGATCGGCCCGGAGGGGTCGAACAACCGGCTCGTCACCGGTCGTTCGATCGGCGGCGGACGCGACCGCGTGGATCTTGCGCTGTTGCCGGTGGACGGCATCAGTCTCGTCGCAGGCGGGCTCAGCCAGGCGCTGAGCGTCGCGGCGTCGGCCGAGACGGGCGGGATTCTCCTGCCGCCGCCGGTCGCGTACATGCACAAGATCGCCGTCGGCCCCCAGGCTCGCGGCGCGGTCGACGTCAGCGACACGCCGGAGAACAACCTTCGCCGCGTCGCGTTTGCGATGAACGTGCAGGTCCAGGACCTCACGGTGGTGGTGCTCGACCGGCCGCGCCACCAGGCGCTCCTCGAGCGTCTGCGTTCGCTCGGCGTGCGCGTCGCGATCGTGAGCGACGGCGACGTCGGCCTAGCGATGATGGCGGCGTGGCCGGGGTCGGGCATCGACGTGATGATCGGGTCGGGCGGGACCCGTGAAGGGATCGTCGCCGCGTGCGCGATGCGCTGCCTCGGCGGCGAGCTGCAGTGCCGTCCGTGGGTGCGTCACGAGGACGAGGCGGCCGCCATGCGCGCGGCCGGGTTCGATCCGGAAGCCTCGCTCAGCATGGAGCAACTCGTCCCCGGACGCGAGGTGAGCGTTGCGGTCACGGGCATCAGCGGCGGCGGGCTCCTTCGCGGCGTCCGCTATCACAACTGGTGGGCGGAGACCCACAGCCTCGTGATGCGAGCGCAGAGCGGCACCGTGCGCGAGATCATCGCCAAGCACCACGTTGCGCTGCAGCCCGATCAAGCGCCCAAGGTGCTTTGACCTCTCGCGCGGAGACCCTCCTGGAGCCACCGCCACGATCGCTTCGCGCGGGTCTCTGGTTCGCAAGTCTGGTACTTCGTGCCCTGGGTCCGGGCCGCTACGCGCTTGCCGACCTGATCGGCACCTGCAACTACGCCGCGTCGTCGGCAGGGCGGCGGCGCTGCGTGGCGAACCACCGGCGTCTCGAGCCCGGCTTGAGCCGGCGCGACGCGCAGCGCCGGGCGCTCGCGTCGTATCGCAACTACGCACGGACGTCGGTCGATTTCGTCTGGCAGTACGGGATGCCGGCGCATGAGATGCACCGCTACTTCCGCGCCTACGGCCTCGAGCACGCCTACCGCGCGCTCGAGGAGCGCGGCGGGGGGGTGTTCGCGCTCGCGCATTTCGGCAGTTGGGACGTCGCGGCCGGGTGCGGTCTCGCCTCTGGTCTCCGCGTTACGACCGTCATGGCGCCCGTCGGTCCGGACCTCGTCACCCGGATCGCGGCGTGGGCCAGGCGCCACCAGGACATGGAGGTGCTCGTGTCGTCGCATGCGGCGCGAGGGCTGATCCGTGCGGTCCGGCGCGGGCGATTCGCCGCCATCCTCAGCGACATCCCCGAGCGCGGCGAGACTGCGGTCGTCGACTTCTGCGGAGGTCCGGTCGCGTTCAGCACCGCGGCCGCGTGGCTTGGACGAGTCGCGCAGGTGCCGGTGCTCCCCGTCGAGTGCTGGCGAACGGGCGGCCTCTATCGACTGGTGGTGCACCCGCCCGTTCGCATCGATGCTGGGGAGAGCGACGCCGCGGTGATGCAACGCGTCGCTGCCGAGCTCGAGGTTGCCGTCAGGCGCGCGCCACAGTGGTGGTATCCGTTCGGCACGGTCTACGAGGACTGAGAGCCGAGATCTAGCGTCGCTGGGTCGCGCCGGGATCCGTCCGTGGTCCCATCAGCGGCCGTCCGGGCCGCTCGTCGAACACCAGGCGCTGGTACACGCGGCGCCAGAAATGCCCATAGACGCGGGCGTCGCTCGGGAGGCCCTCGAGCCTGCGGAGCAGCAGCAGCACCAGGATGGCAAGGCACCCGCTCCCAAGGATCCAGCCGTCCGATCCGCCGAACAGGAAGGCGACGACCGGCAGGATCACGAAGGCGACGAGCACCGCGAGCGCGATCCGGCCACGGATCGCCCCCCACGCGTAGCACATGAGCAGCGCGACGAGCCCGGCGACCGTCAATGACGCGACGACACCGGTCGCCACCGCGACACCGCGACCGCCGTTGAAACGCATGTATACGGGCCAGCCGTTTCCGGCGACGGCGCAGACGCCGATGAGCATCATCACCTCGAGCGGAAGGCCGGCGAACCGCGCGGCGATCACGGGCGCGAACCCCTGGGCGAACTGGAGGGGGCCGACGAGAATCGCGACGTCGATGCCGGCGTGGCGGTACACGTTACTGGTGCCGATGTTGCCGGTGCCGAACTGGCGGAGGTCAAGCCCGTACCGCTTGCGGCGGACCAGGAGCCACCCGATGGGCAGCGCCCCGACGAGATAGGCGCCGAGGCACCAAGCCGCCACCAGCCACGGGGAGATCATGATCCGCCAATGATGCGGCTTGGGTACGGTAGATGACATTCCGCACGCGCGCGATCGTCGTCGACGGCGGCGCGGCGCTCCCCGAGGACGTCGAGCAGGGCGTTGTCGTCGTCCCTCAGCACATCACCGTCGGCAGCACCGAGTTCATCGACGACGGCTCGTCGGACTCGTACGAGGACTTCTACCGCCGTCTCCGCGCCGGTGGAACGACCGCTACCGCAACACCCTCGCCGGGCGCGTATCTCGAGGCGTTCCGGCGCACCGAGGCCGGGACCGTGCTCTGCCTGACGATCCCGGAGCGGTGGAGCGGCATGCACTCGACCGCCAGCCTTGCCGCCGACATGCTCGCCGCCGAGGAGGGCAGGCGCAGGGTCACGGTCGTCGACACCGGCACGGCCGTTGGGGGGATCGCGCTCATCGCCCGGTGCGCCGCCTCGCTGTCTGTGTCGACCGACGTCGCGCCGGGATGGGAAGAGTCCGTGCGCTCGGCGTGCGCGCAGGTGCGTGTCTACGGCGCGCTCGCGACCCTGACCTACGTCGCGCGCAGCGGCAGAGTGCCGTCGCTGCTCGCCGGGATCTCCAACACGTTGCGGGTCCGTCCGGTGTTCAAGCTCGTCGACGGTGGCGATACGGGGCGGGTCGGCCTTGCCCGGACCATCTCCGGGACGATCCGGCAGCTCGAGCGCGCCGCAATGGCTGACCTCGGGTCCGGACCGCTCTGGTTCGTGGTTTTCCACGCCGACGCACCGGACGACGCGGCGGCGCTCGCCGACCGGCTGTCGTCGTCGCTGCACGCCGTGCGCTGCGAGACCCTTGCGCTGAGCCCGATGTTCGGCGCACACACCGGCCCGGGGACGATCGGCTTCGCCGCACTGCCCTGGCCGGGAGGCGCGCCCCCCGACTGATCGCATCGGGCGCGCGTACAGCGTGGCGGCCGTTGCGCCTACCATCGAGGCGATGGTGACGGAGGCTGCCCGCGCCGATGAGCCACGGTCTCGGGTAGGGCACGGCGGCAAGCCGAACGGTGCGCCGCGCCGTAAGCGCAGGCGTTGGGTCGGCTATCTGCCGCTGCTGCTGGCGTTGGGGGCGATCGCGGCGCTGCTCATCTATGCGGACCCCCGCAAGATCGGCATCGCCTTCGAGCGTTTCAACCTCGCGTACGTGCCGATCGTCGTCATCCTGGGCATCGGCTTCTACATCGTGCAGGGAATCCGGTGGTGGACGCTGAACCGCGCGCTCGGTATCAAGTTTCCCTTGCTGGACACCGTCTTTCTCACCGAGACCGGACAGGCGACCGCGCTGCTGCCGCTCGGCGAGCTGACACGCGCGCTGCTCGTTTCCAAAGCAGCCGCGGTGAATCTCGGCGCGGTCGTGGCGAGCGAGACGGTGCAGGAGCTGCTCTTCGTCTTCATGCTCTTCGTGCTCGCACTGCCGAAAGCGATCGGACTCCACTACGTCGCCATCGCGGTCATCGTCCCGATGTTCTTCGTCGCGGGAATCGTCGCAGTCCTGACGGTGGAGAGCTTGTATGCGCGAGTGCGGCACGTCGTCGAAAAGGTGCCGATCCTGCGACGCATCCGGCCGGCGGTGGACGAGTTGCAT
The DNA here is from genome assembly GCA_036521195.1 of Candidatus Dormiibacterota bacterium. Lineage (GTDB taxonomy): Bacteria > Chloroflexota > Dormibacteria > Aeolococcales > Aeolococcaceae > Palsa-851. Next base: position 98,836 of record DATDID010000023.1, on the reverse strand, counting down.
CGCGACACCCGTGTGCTCTTCCGGCACCGTGACACGTATCGCTGGCTGCCGCTCAGCGTCGGGCAGGCCATCATGGCGGTGACGCTCCTCTGGGCGGTGGCGCAGGCGGTCGATCCCGGGAAGCTCTCATGGACGGATGCCGGCTTCGTCTATGCAGTCACACAGGGCGCGGCGTGGCTGAGCTTCTCGCCGGGTGGCCTCGGCGCAGTGGAGGCGAGCACCGCAGGCCTGCTCGTGGTGCTCGGGCTCAGCTTCGACCTCGCCGCCGCCATCTCCGTGATGCAGCGCCTTGCAGACAAGGGGCTCAACACCGTTGTCGGCTGGATCTGCTACCTCTTCGCCCGCCGCCGATACCACCTCACCGGTGCGTCGCTCTTTCGGTTCGAGATGACTCCATCGAAGGAGGCGGCGGGGGCGGGTCCCGGGTGACCGGGAGACCGCCGTCTGCAGCCGGCGGTACACACGGGTAACCTCGATCGGGGTCGGGCCGTGCCGACGCTCACGCTGCTCCAGGAAAGCAAAACCACGCTCAAGGTGACCCCTCTCCGGACGATGGCCGGAAGCCCGCCAGCGCTGCGTCGTCTGTGTAATCATGTAATTATGAAAGCTCAGACGACGCCCGACCCCCTGACCAACGACGAGCTGACCGGCTGGTTCGCCGGCCGCCTGCCCGAGGGCCTCTACCAGACGGCCCCAACCATCACATCCGACAACGACGAGATCCTCATCGTGGGCGATATCGCCGAGCCGGAGCTTCCCGCAGATGCTGCCGAAGGCGCACGCGCCGCGGCGCGCAGCGCGAGGATCGCCCGGTTCCGTGGCGAGACGAGAGACGCGCGCGTCCGCGTGGCTCGCGATGCTGAGCGCCTCTTCGGCCGCAAGGTTTCCTGGGGCGCCCGATGCGGTGGCGTGGAGGAGATGTTCACCACGCTTGGCGTGCCGGTCATGACCCGGCTGCGCATCGGCGATCGCGGCGTGCTCGACACGCTCATCGAGGCCGGCGTAGCGCGGAGCCGCAGCGAGGCACTCGCCTGGTGCGTCCGGCTCGTCGGCCAGCATCAGGCCGAGTGGATCGAGAGCCTGCGCGGAGCGCTCACCGCGGTGCAGAAGGCCCGGGCCGAGGGTCCGGATGTCGGCTGATCCGGCTGACGATGGCGCGCTCCTCGACGCCTACTCGCGAACCCTCACCCGGGTTGCCGCGACCCTGGCGCCGTCGGTGGCCGCCGTTCGGGTCGCTCCCGGTGGAGGCCGCCGTGGCCCCGCCGGGAGTGGCTCCGCCGTCGCGCTGAGCGCTGACGGCCTGCTGGTGACCTCCGCCCACGTTGTTGACGGCGGTGAGGGCGGCCGTCTCGACCTTGCGGACGGACGGCGCCTGCGCTTTCGGGTTCGGGGTCGCGACCCGCTCTCGGACCTCGCGGTGCTCGTCGCCGAGCACGGTGACCTCGACCCCGCGACTCTCGGCGACGCCGGAGCGCTCCAGGTCGGGCAGCTCGTCGTCGCCATCGGCAATCCGCTCGGGCTGGCCGGGAGCGTCACCGCCGGGGTCGTCAGCGCGCTCGGACGTTCGCTCCCGGCGCGTGCCGGCGACCACGTGCGGGTCATCGACGACGTCATCCAGACCGACGCCGCGCTCAACCCCGGCAACTCGGGCGGTGCACTTGCGGACGCGGCGGGGCGCGTCGTGGGTATCAATACCGCGCTCGCCGGCGCCGGTCTCGGGCTGGCCGTACCGATCAACACGACGACTGAGCGGATCATCGGCGCGCTCGTGCGCGACGGTCGCGTGCGCCGCGCCCACCTCGGCGTGGCGGGAGTGTCGCGTCCGATCCCGCCGCGATGGCAGGGCGCGCTCGGCAGCCGGCGCGGGCTCGAGGTGGTGGAGGTCGTCAAAGGCAGTCCAGCCGTCTCAGCTGGACTCCGTGCGGGCGACATCATCATCGAGGTCGACGGCCGCCCGATCGAGAGCCCTCGCGATCTCCAGCGACTGATGGTGGACGGACCGATCGAGCGATTCATGGTGATCCGGGTCGTCCGGGCCGGCGAAAGTCACGTTCTCACCGCGATCCCGGACGAACTCGCCGCCGCGTAATACCCTGGGTCGTATGCCCAACGTCTTCACTCGGGTTCCCGACTCCCCGGTCCCGCCGGCCTCGGGCTTCGGCTCCGCTGTCATCCCCGTCGCCGATGCCTTCATGGTCGCGATGTTCTCCAAGCCCGCGAGCGGAAGCCTCCGGACAACCTGGGTCACGCCGTCGACCTACTGGCTGACGCTCGCGACCTTCCTGGGCGCCGTGATCATCGCCGGGTTGCTGCTCTCGGGCCTGATCGGTCCGATCACCGGCATCTCGATCGTCGGTGTGGTGATCTGCCTGCTCTTTGCGATCGGCGCCGGTGCGGTCGCGGTCGTCGGGAACTGCCAGCGCCGCTCCCGCCTGAGTGCCGAGGCTGCCTGAGCAACTCCGGCCCGTAGGCCGGCAAAGGGGAGAATCGAGCGATGCGCCCTGTCGTCGCTCGCCCTGACGGCGAGCTCGAGGTCCTCGGGGGATTCCGTCCTGCCGCCAGATCCGGCGGCAGGGTCGTCCCCCTCGAGGCAACCGAGCTGATCCCGATTCCCGAGGGAACGACGCTGATGCACCTCCCCGGACGGCGAGCGCTTGCGCTCGACCCCAAGAACCGCCCGGTCGACGTGGAGGCCGACCTGCTCCCCGTCGCGGCGGTGCTTCCCGTTGGCTTTCTGCGCACGCTCCTGCCCGCGTCCCGACCGCTGCCCGGCAGCCGCCGTCTCCCGCTCTACGGGTACGCCGCGGTGGTCGAACACCACGACGAACTCCGCGTCGCCGCACTCAACACCGATGGATTCGGGTGGTGGGAGCCTGCTCGCTACGCCGGCGAAGAGCTGCCGGACGCGATCGATACCGCACGAGCCGCACTTCCCGGCAACCGTCTCGTCGACCACCTCGCCAACTGCGCGACCGAGTTGCGCTGCTACACCGCCCAGAACACCTTCCTTCGTCGCTACGAGGGGGCGCTGCCCGCATCGCCCGCCTGCAATGCGGACTGTCTTGGGTGCATCTCGTTGCAGACCGACGGCGAGGCGCCGGCCCCGCAGCCGCGCATGCGATTTGCCCCGACGGCCGCGGAGCTTGCCGGTATGGCCGGATTCCACCTCGGCGGTATTGACGCGGCCATCGTCTCGTTCGGTCAGGGCTGTGAGGGCGAGCCGCTGACACGACATGACGTGCTCGCCGACGCCGTCGCCGCGATCCGCTCAGACCATCCGGACGCGACGATTCACGTCAACACCAACGGGAGCCGGCCGCGCACGCTCCAGCGCCTCATCGACGCGGGCTGCAACAGCGTGCGCATCAGCGCGATCTCCTTCAGTGATCCCATCTTTCGCGCCTATTACCGACCGGTGGGGTACTCGATCGATGACGTCGTCGAGTGCGGGCGAGTGATGTCGCGCGCCGGTGGGCAGGTGTGCGTGAACCTGCTCACGTTCCCCGGGGTCACCGATTCGAGCGAGCAGTTGGACCGCACTGCTGAAGCCGTCATCCAGATGGGCGCCCGCCAGATCCAGTGGCGATCGCTGAACTGCGATCACGACTGGCTCGTCGACGTCCTGGCAAGTCGCGGACTCCTGCCGGACGACGGCATCGGCCTCGCCGCCGCCTACCACCAGCTCGTCGACCGCCTGCCGTCCGTGTCGCACGGAAACTTCACCCGCCCGGTCGGAGTCGCTGTGGATTGAGCCTTGCGCCGCCGTGGTATCGTGGCTTTTGTCCCTTCCCCGCGAATCAAGGCGCCCCATGAAAACTGCGATCCATCCCGAGTACCACACCGACGCCGAAGTCCATTGCCTGTGCGGCAACAGCTTCTCGACCGGATCCACGCTCGCTGAGCTGAAGACCGAGGTGTGCTCGGTGTGCCATCCGTTCTTCACCGGGACGCAGCGCATCATCGACACGGGCGGCCAGGTCGAGCGCTTCCGCCGTCGCGCCGAACAAGCCAAGAAGGCCTAGCGAAAGACGCCAGGACCGGCTCCGGACGGTTGCGTCCCGAGCGGGTCACAGCTCCAGCGAGCATCTTCGGCGCGACTCCGCGCCGGTGCTCCCACTAGCATGCAGCCCATGAGGTTCGCCCAGCGTTGCCGCGACCTCCTGCTCACCGTTGCCGTGAATGCGGTGAGCGCCCCGCCCGGTACGTTCTTCTACGGCGGCCAGGCGGTCATCGAAGGAGTCCTCATGCGCGGCCGCGACTCCTACGCCGTCGCGGCACGGCGTCCGAACGGTGACATCGCCGTCTGCACCGATGTGCTGCGCTCACGCGTGTACACGGCAGGCATCTGGCGCCGGCCGTTCTTTCGAGGCGTTGCCGGACTGTACGAGACGATCCACCTCGGAATGCGCGCGTTGCAATGGTCGGCGATCGTGCAACTCGGCCAGGATGCCGAGATCGGTGACAGCGCGATGCGTGGGGCGATGATCGCCTCGCTCGTGTTCGCGCTGGGGTTGTTCATCGGACTGCCGCTGCTGCTCGGTGGATTGCTCCACCACGGCACCGAATCGATCACGTCGGTGCTCATCGAGGGTGCGATTCGCGCGTTCGTCCTCGTTGCATATCTCATCCTCATCAGCCTGATCCCCAACGTGCGCCGCCTCTTTCAGTATCACGGGGCCGAGCACATGTCGATCAACGCGCTCGAGTCGGGCGACGTTATCGACATCGATCACGTGCGCGCGAACAGCCGTCTGCATCCGCGCTGCGGCACAGGTTTTCTCGTTATTGTTGCGTTCGTGAGCGTCGCAGTCTTTGCGCCGCTCGGGCTGCTGCCGACACTGCTGCGGCTCGTGCTGCAGATCGTGCTGGTGCCGGTTGTGGCCGCCGTGTCGTACGAGATCATCCGTGCGCTGATCCGCATTCGCGGCACCGCCGCCGGTCGCATCGCGCTCGCGCCGGTGCTCGGCGCGCAACTCTTGAGCACGCGCCAACCGGACGATCGGCAGATCGAGGTCGCCATCGCTGCGCTTGATGCGGCACGTCACGGTGAAGGCACTGTCGACGAAATCGCGGGTGCTCACTGATGTCCGAGACTGAGCTGACTGCATTCGAACAACGCCTTGCCGCGCTCGAAGCGAGATATGTCGAGCTCGAGGCTTTGTTGAGCGCACCCGACGCGTACCAGGACCTCGATCGTGTGCAGCAACTCTCGCGCGAGCAGGCGAAGTTGCGCGAGGTTGTGGAATCCGCGCGACGCTGGCGTGATGCGCAGAGCGCCGCCCGTGAGGCGGCGGACATGGCCCACGCGGAAACGGATCCGCAGATGGTGACGATGGCGGAGGAGGAGCACGAGGCACAGCTCGCCGCCGCGACCGACGAGTACGAGCACCTCCGCGCGATCCTGCTCACCGCCGACCCCAACGATGACCGCGATGTCGTGGTCGAGATTCGAGCAGGCACTGGCGGTGATGAAGCTGCGCTCTTCGGCGCGGATCTGTTCCGCATGTATGCGCGCTACGCGGAACGTCAGCGCTGGCGCATCGAGGTGCTCGACCACAACGAGACGGCCGGCCACGGTTTCAAGGAGATCGTGTTCGAGGTGCACGGTCAGGGCGCGTACTCGCGGCTGAAGTTCGAGTCCGGTGTGCATCGTGTGCAGCGCGTGCCGGAGACCGAGGCGCAGGGGCGCATCCATACGTCGGCCGCGTCCGTCGTGGTGCTGCCCGAGGCGGATGAGCTCGAGGTGGAGGTCAACGAGAACGACCTCAAGATCGATGTCTATCGGAGCACCGGTCCCGGCGGTCAGAGCGTCAACACCACGGACTCCGCGGTGCGCATCACGCATCTGCCCACCGGTCTGGTGGTGACCTGCCAGGACGAGAAGTCGCAGATCAAGAATCGCGCAAAGGCGATGCGCGTCTTGCGTGCACGCCTCTACGACCTCGCCGAGGCGAAGCGCGAAGCCGAGTTGCGCGCGACGCGACGCTCGATGGTGGGCAGCGGGGATCGCAGCGAGAAGATCCGGACGTACAACTTCCCGCAGTCGCGCGTCACGGACCACCGCATCGATTTCACGCTGCACCAGCTCCCGCGAGTGCTTGACGGTGACCTCGACCTGCTCATCGAGCCGCTCTCCAACGAGGACCAGGCTCGGCGCCTGCTCGAGGACGACCCCGACGGGGCCGTCGCGGGGCACGACGGCTGAGGTGGCGGCGGCCCCGATCCTCATCGACGTGCTCCGCCTGAGTACCACGTACCTCGGTGACCACGGCAGCAGCACGGCGCGGCTCGACGCGGAGCTGCTCTGCGCCCGGGCCCTCGGCGTTCGCCGCATCGACCTCTATCTCCAGTTCGACCGGCCGCTCGACGAGCCCGAGTTGAGCGCCATTCGTGAGCTGGTGCGGCGTCGCGGCAAAGGCGAGCCCGTGGCCTACATCACCGGCACCCGCGAGTTCTACGGCCGTTCCTTCACCGTCAACAGCGACGTGCTCATACCGCGCCCCGATACGGAGACCATCGTCGAGCGTGCGCTTGTGGCGCTGCGCTCGCTCGACGGCCGGGCTGCGCACCTCGCCGACCTGGGGACGGGGAGCGGCTGCATCGCCATCACGCTGGTCGCCGAGGTGCCGGGCACCGACGTCGTCGCAACCGACGTCAGTGCCGCCGCGATCGAGGTGGCGCGCGCCAACGCCGAGCGGCTCGAGGTGCCCGGGACGTTCGTCGAATCATCGTGGGCGGATGCGCTCGACGGAACCTTCGACCTCGTGGTGAGCAACCCGCCGTATGTCACCAACGCCGAACTCGACGCCGTCGATCGCGATGTGCGCGATTTCGAGCCGCATGGAGCGCTCCTCGGCGGCGCGGACGGGCTGGACGCATATCGCGCCCTGCTGGACTCACTGCGCGCGCATGTGACTGCCGATCGCCTCCTGCTCGAGGTCGATCCCCGTCGCGCGGACGCGGTGGGCGCCTTGGTCGAGGTTGCGTTTCCCGGAATGTCGGTGTCGGCGGTGCCGGATCTGACGGGCAGGACGCGCGTCATCGATGCGGAGCGGCGGTGACGCTCGAGGCCGCGGTCGCCGCAATCGCCGCGGGCGGGGTGATCGCCATGCCGACGGACACCGTCTTCGGGCTCGCGTGCGACCCGGCGAACGCGGCAGCTGTCGACCGCATCTTCGCGATCAAGCAGCGCCCGGCCAACCTCGAGCTCACGCTGCTGAGCGCGACGATGGAGGAGATTGAGGATGACGTCGACCTCAACGCGGCCGCTCGACTCCTTGCGGCGGCATGCTGGCCCGGAGCGCTCTCGATCATCTGCGAGTTGCGGGGCAGACGTTGGGCGATCCCGCGCACCGGGACGACGCTGAGTGTTCGCGTGCCCGACCACGCCATCGCCCTGGACCTCCTGCGGAGCACCGGACCGCTCGCCACGACCAGCGCCAACCGCCACGGTGAGCCGGCTGCGACCACGGCGGCGGAGGTTGCAGCTGCCCTCGGTGGCGAGGTCGACGCCATCGTCGAGGGTGGTCACTGTGGCGGACTTGCCTCGACTATCATCGACTGCACGTCTTTCACCCCCCGCGTGCTTCGCGAAGGCCCGATTTCCGCCGGCGTGTTGCGCTCGCTTCTCGGGGGTTTTCCTTCAACCAGCACGGAGGGGCAGAGATCGCAATGACCAGCACACCTGTCGAAATCCGTCCGGGAGCCACGGGCGGCGCCGGATTCACCGACAAGCGCGCGCTGCGCGCGACCGACCCCGAGGTAGCGGCGTTGCTCGAGGCCGAGCTGGAGCGCCAGGAGGAGACGCTCGAGCTCATCCCATCGGAGAACCTCGCCTCTGTTGCGGTGCTCGAAGCGCTCGGCTCCTGGCTCAACAACAAGTACGCCGAAGGCGTGCCCGGGAAGCGCTACTACGGCGGCTGCGAGGTCGTCGACCAGGTCGAGAACCTGGCGAGAGACCGCGCCACGGCGCTCTTCGGCGCCGAGCACGCCAACGTCCAGCCGCATTCCGGAACCCAGGCGAACATGGCGGTCTATGCCAGCGTGCTGAGCCCGGGCGACACAGTGCTCGGCATGGCGCTCGACCAGGGGGGGCACCTGAGCCACGGCTCGCCGGTCAGCTTCAGCGGCCGGATCTATCACTTCGAGCCGTATTTCGTCGATGAGGAGACCGGCGTCCTCGACATGGCGGCCGTTCGGGAGCGAGCGCTCGAGGTGCGCCCGAAGATGATCGTCGCCGGGTACAGCTCGTACCCACGCATCCTGGACTTCGCGGCGTTCGCGGAGATCGCACACGAGATAGGCGCGTACCTCATGGTCGACATGGCCCACTTCGCAGGGCTGGTCGCCGGCGGTGCCCATCCCAGCCCCGTGCCGCACGCCGATTTCGTGACACTCACCACCCACAAGACGATGCGCGGGCCCTGGGGCGGCGTGATCCTCTGCAAGGCGGAGCACGCCGATCAGATCGACAAGGCGGCGTGCCCAAACGTCCAGGGTGGCCCGCAGATGCATGCGATCGCCGCCAAGGCGGTGATGTTCAAGCAGTGCGCTCAGCCGGAATTCCGCGAATACGCACACAAGGTCGTGAGCAACGCCAAGGCGATGGCGGCCGGGCTTCTGGCGCGCGACCTGGTGCTCACCACCGGCGGGACCGACAACCACCTGATGGTCATCGACCTGCGCCCGACGGGCCTTCGCGGTCGCGTGGTCCAGTCGGCGTTTGACGAGGTCGGTGTGACCGTCAACGCCAACGCCTTCCCGGGGCACGGCGGATCGCCGTTCAACCCCAACGGGATCAGGCTAGGGAGCCCATCGGTGACTTCACGTGGCATGGGCGAGCCGGAAATGGACGAGATCGCCGCGCTCGTGCATCACATGCTCACCGGGTTCGACGACCCCGACGTACGCGCCGATGTCCGCGCGCGAAGCCGGGCGCTCTGCATGCGTTTCCCGCTCCCGTATCGGGACGCGCCGCCGGCGTGATCGTCGCCGACTCGCCCTGGCTGACGGCGCTTCCGCCGTTCCTGGTGGCGAGCGCCGTCTGCATCGCGGCCGTGCCGGGCTCGATGTGGCTTGCCCGGAGGACCGGGGCGGTTGCTGAGCCGGACGGTGATCGCCACCTCCACCGGCAGTCCACGCCGAGGCTGGGCGGCATCGCGATGTTCGCCGGCTTTGCGGTGGCGATCGCGATCTTCGGCTCGAGCATCACCGATCGCTGGCAGGTCCTCGCGGTCACCGCGGCCATCACGGTGGCGATGGCAATCGATGACATCCTCGACCTCTCGTGGCGCAGCAAACTGGGCATCGAGGTGGGGGTCGGCGTTCTGGCCGTCCTCTTCGGCATCACGATCACCACGGTCGCGATCCCCGGCACTCACACGCCGACCGTTGTCGACCTCATGTGGCTGACGGCGCCGGTGACCGTGGTGTGGCTGGTCGGGATGCAGGTGTCGGTGAACCTGCTCGATGGCGCCGACGGCGTCGCGGCCGGGGTGATCGCCATCGTCGCGGCCGTCTGCCTGCTCGCGGCGATCAGCCGCATCGGGCCGCCCGACCTTGTCGAGACCCAGATTCAGACGGGGGTCGTGATCCTGAGCGGGGCGGTCATGGGCTGTTGTCTGGGATTCCTCGTCTTCAACCTGCCGCCGGCACGCGTCTTCATGGGTGACTCGGGGAGCCACTTCCTCGGCGTGGCTCTGGCGCTGATCACGATCCTCGGTGTCGCCAAGGTCGTCGTCGGTCTCTCGATCCTCGTGCCACTCATCGCGCTCGGCCTTCCGATCGGCGACACGCTGTTCGCGATCGTCAGGCGCACGGTCGCCGGCCGGAATCCCGCCGCGCCGGATGCTGGACACCTCCACCACCGCTTACGGGCGGTGGGCATGACCCCGTTCGAGACGGCGTTCACCTTCTATCTGGTCACCGCGATCCTCGGGTGCCTTGCGCTGACGATCTACGGACACCGCACGATCATCTTCATCGCGCTGGGACTGCTCATCGTGTCGCTCGCGGTGCTCATCTGGCGAAACCGGCGCCGGACCCCGCGCCTCCCTTTCGTCGCGGCTGAGGAGAGCGAGGTTCAGGTGGAGGGACGCCGGACTCGGCCCTCGCATATCCACACCGGTGAGCCCGACTGAGCGGCACTCCGTCGCCCCGGCAGCCGTCGGGGAGCGAGCTCATCGGTCTCGGAGTCACGCTCGCGGCCGCATTCGTCCTGCCGCTACTGGTCGGGGTCGGCGTTGATGCCGTGCTCCACACGAGCCCAATCGGCGTGCTGCTTGGCCTTTTGGTAGGGATCTCGGCCGCCTGTTATCTCGCTTTCAACCGCTTCAAACGGTACCTTTGACGCCTGCCGGGATCGTGTGCAGACACGCAATTGATATCGTTGCCTCGGTTTGATCGTCCAAGTGAGGCAGCGGGAGCAGAGGTGATCTCGGAAGGTATGTCTTCGCGCCCAGCGCCCGCGGCGAACGGGCTCCGCTTGGTCCGCAACGCCGCGATTGCATGCGCAGCCGCGGCCGTGGTCTCGGCGCTTGTGGGGTTGCTCCTCGGGCATGCCGGACCTGGTGGCGCGCTCGCGACCGGGCTTGCGCTTGGAGCCCTCAACGGCGCGCTCGCCGGCAAGTTGCTCACGCTCCCGATTCCCTTCATCGCTTCGAGCCTCATGCGACTCCTGACGCTGAGCATGATCGGGATCGCGCTTGGCCTGGCGTTTGGGTTGACGAACATCTGGCTCGTGGTCCTCGGCATCGGCATCGCCCAGGTGGTGCTCGCTGCCGTCGCAATACGTGAGGCGATGCGTTTCCGATGATCGTCGCTGACGCCGTTCCCGGCACTCATCCGACGATTCAGGTCTGCGGCGAGGCGTTTTGGTGCACCTTCAACTACGACACGCTCATCTCGAGCGGGATTGCAATTGTCCTGACACTCGCGCTCGGCTTCGGCGTTGCGTTCACCTTGCGAAAGGGGACCCCGCACAAGCTGCAGATGGTCTTCGAGTTGCTGCTGAGCTACACCCGGACCCTCACTCGGGACACGGTCTCAGAGGATGCGACCTTCGTCATGCCGCTGGCGGTGACCATCTTCGTCTTCATCCTGGTTGCGAACTGGCTCGACTTCTTCCCGCTCCGTTCCCCGGTCGAACCGGCGAACGCCGATATCAATCTGACTCTCGCCATGGCGCTGGTGGTTATCGCCATCGTGCAGTGGTACAGCTTCAAAGTCCTCGGTTTCAAGGGCTTCTTTCGCCGCTACACGCACCCGTTCGACGTGGCGCTCCCGATTCGAATCGCGTTCATTCCGCTGAACATCATCACCGAGATCGCAAAGCCCGCCAGCCTCGCGCTGCGGTTGTTCGGCAACATCTTCGGGGGTGTGGTGATGGTGTACCTCCTGACGTTCTGGTTCCAGCAATGGGCGCCCTCCGGAGGGATTTTCTCCGCGCTCTCTCCGCTCCCCATCATTTTCCTCGTGGTCTGGAAGCTCTTCGATGTGTTCCTCATCGGCACCATCCAGGCCTTTATCTTCATGCTTCTGACAATCATCTATTTCGGCATGGCCCGCGAGGGTCTGGAAGAGGAGGCGCACCACAGCGGTGCAACAGCAAATGCGTAATCACGTGAGGAGAACTCGTCGATGAATCATGCACTCGCGGTCATGGGAGCACTGATCGCCGCAGGCCTGGCGCTCGGTGGTGGAGTTATCGGCGCCGCAATCGGAGACGGGCTGGCCGGCAGCGCCACCATCAACGGAATCGCGCGCCAGCCGGAGGCGCAGGGACGGCTCACTCCGACGATGTTCCTGATCATCGGACTCGTTGAAGGGATGTACTTCATCAACCTGGCGCTCGGCATCTTCTTCATCTACGTCATCGCGCCAACGGTGAAATGAGTGGTGGTGGCAAGTCTGCTGGCATCCCCTGACGCAGGGCTGCTTACCGTCAACGGCACGCTGATCGCCGAGATCATCGCCTTCATCCTGATGGTGCTGATCCTCGCGAAGTGGGTGTATCCGTTCATCATCAAGATCGCCGAGGAACGCGAGCAGACGATCGCTGCCGGTGTCAAAGCCGCCGAGGAAGCAGAGAAGCGCCTGGCCGCTGTACAGGTGCAGGTTGCGGAGACGCTCGACGAAGCCAAGGTCCAGGCCCGGGAAATCCTTTCCCGTGCCCAGCGTGACGCCAACGCCGAAGCGGCGGAGGCACGCGACAAAGCCAAGGCTGACGCAGAGGCCATAGCGGAGCGTGCGCGAAACGAGATCGGCGCTGAGCGTGACCGGGCGATCCAGGATATTCGGACCGAGATGAGCGGCCTCGTGGTCGCTGCCACGGAACAGGTGCTTGGTGAGGTCATCGATGCCAAGGCCCACCAACGCCTCATCGACGAAGCGCTGAGCAAGGTCGGCGATACCGCCTCGACGAAGGCGCAGCAGAACTGACGTGGTTCACGCGAGCATCCTTGCCCGTCGCTACGCTGAGGCGTACTTCGCGCTCGCTCAGGAAGCGGGTGACATCGCGGGATGGCGCGCAGAGCTTGCCGCGGTGGCCGACACGCTCGGGAATGCGGAGGTCAGCGACGTGCTCGCCAACCCGAAGACGAGCCTGTCGGATCGGGTGAAGCTCGGGATCGGGTTGCTCGAAGGGGCCTCAAAACCGGCCCTGAATCTCGCCCGCCTTCTGATCGAGCGTCGCAGGGTTGCGTACGCCGGTCAGATCCTCGCTTATTACGACGCCCTCACCGACCGTGCGTCAGGTGTCGTCCGCGTCGAGGTGACGACGGCCGTCCCACCCGACCCCGCGCTCGATAAGCGCATCAACGATTCGCTCACCAAGCAACTTGGCACCGACGTGCAGACGATCGTGCTCAGCGATCCCGCGATCCTGGGCGGACTCGTGATCCGCATCGGCGATCGGGTCATCGACGACAGCCTGCGCACGCACCTTCAGCAACTCCAGGCAGCACTTGCCTAAGCACGAGAGAGGAATGACTGACTGATGGCCATACGCAGCGACGAGATTGGAGAGATCCTCAAACAACGTATCGCGAGCTTCGAGGCGCCCGTCGTGGACGCCAACGAGGGGGTGATCACCTCCGTCAGCGACGGCATCGCGCGCGTGTACGGTCTTGAGCGCGCCATGGCCGGTGAGTTGCTCGAGATGCCCGGCCCGGGTGGCGTGGGTACAGTCCTCGCACTCGCGCTCGACCTTCGCGAAGACGGCGTCGGCGCGGTCATCCTCGGCCCGTACGAGCATCTCCAGGAAGGTGACGCCGTCCGCACCACCGGTCGTATCGCGGAGGTGCCCGTCGGTGACGAGCTCGTCGGCCGCGTCGTCAACGCCCTCGGTGAGCAGCTCGACGATCGTGGGCCGATCGAGACTGCGCAGTCGTTCCCCACCGAGCGCGTCGCCCCTGGTGTCATCGAGCGCGAGAACGTCGACACGCCGATGCAGACCGGGCTGAAAGCAATCGACTCGATGATCCCGATCGGTCGCGGACAGCGCGAGCTGATCATCGGTGACCGGCAGACCGGCAAGACGGCGATTGCAATCGACGCGATCATCAACCAGAAGGGCACCGGGGTCATCTGCATCTACGTCGCGATCGGGCAGAACGCGCAGAAGGTGGCGCAGATCAAGGCGACGCTCGAGGCGCACGGCGCCATGGAGCACACGATCATCGTCGCGGCCACTGCTTCTGATCCGGCGCCGCTGCAGTTCCTCGCCCCGTACGCGGGTTGCGCAATGGGCGAGTACTTCATGCAGAAGGGCGGCCACGCGCTGATCATCTACGACGACCTCACCAAGCACGCCGATGCGTACCGAGAGCTCTCGCTGCTGCTCCGGCGACCACCGTCGCGCGAGGCGTATCCGGGTGACGTCTTCTACCTGCACTCCCGCCTGCTCGAGCGCGCGGCGCGCATGAGCGAGGCCGAGGGCGGTGGCACGCTCACCGCACTGCCGATCATCGAGACCAAGGCAAACGACGTGTCGGCGTTCATCCCGACCAACGTCATCTCCATCACCGACGGTCAGATCTACCTCGAGACGGATCTTTTCAACGCCGGCATCCGGCCGGCCATCAACGTCGGTCTCTCGGTCTCCCGTGTCGGTGGTGACGCGCAGACCAAGGCCATGAAGCAGGTCGCCGGCCAGTTGCGCCTCGACCTCGCGCAGTACCGCGAGCTCGCGGCATTCGCGCAGTTCGCAGCCGACCTCGACAAGGGCACGCGCGACCGTCTTGATCGCGGCCAGCGCATGACCGAGCTGCTCAAGCAGCCGCAGTACGAGCCGATGCCGTTCGCGAAGCAGGTCATCAGTATCTTCGCCGGCGCGCGCGGGTTCCTCGACGACGTCCCTCTTGACCGCGTTCGCGACTTCGAGAAGAGCTTGCTGCGCTTCATGGATCAGACACACCCGGAGGTCGAGGAGGAGATCACCAAAACCGGGCGCATCTCTGACGATCTTGAGAAGACACTTCGCGCCTCGGTCGAAGAGTTCAAGAAGACGTTCGCCGGATGACGCTGCGGACCTTTCCCTGCGCCGTGCGGCGCACCGTCAGAGGCTGACGCTCCATGCCCAGCCTGCGCGACTTGCGACGCCGTATCAAGGGCGTCCAGAACATGCGCAAGATCACCAAGGCGATGGAGCTCGTCGCTGCGGCGCGCATGCGCCGTGCGCAGGAGCGCGTGCTCGCGGCGCGCCCGTACAGCGACGAGATCGCCAGCATCATGACCGAGCTGATGCGCCGCACTCCGCAGTACGAGCATCCCTTCCTCAAGGTCAACGAGCTGCAGAAGCGGCTGATCATCCTGGTGACCGCCGATCGCGGTCTGGCCGGTGCCCTCAACAGCAACAACACCCGTCTCGCGTTGAGCGATGCAGCGAAGAGCTCGGTGCCGGTGTCCTACGTCACCATCGGGCGCAGGGGGCGTGACGTGATCCGCCGTCTGCACCGCGACCTCATCGCCGACCAGAGCATGCTCGGCGACAAGCCGACGATGGGCGATGTGCTCCCGGCCGCTCGGGTTGCGATGGAGCAGTACGAACGCGGCGAGGTCCAGCAGATCGACATCGTCTACGCGCGTTTCATCAGCGTCGGCCGCCAGCAGACGGTGTTGCAACGCGTGATCCCCGTCGTCCCGCCGGAGGACGCGAAAGCGGTGAGCGCCGACTTCGAGTACGAGCCCGAGCCGAAGGACGTGCTCGACGCGCTGCTGCCTCGATACGTCGAGGCGCAGGTGTATCGCGCCGTCCTCGAGAACGCGGCATCCGAGCAGGCTGCACGCATGGTTGCGATGCGCAACGCGTCCGACAACGCAAGCGAGTTCATCGAGGACCTGACACTCACCGCGAACAAGGTGCGGCAGGCGTCGATCACGACAGAGTTGATGGAGATCGTCTCCGGCGCCGCGGCGTTGGAAGGCTGAGGAGAGAGAGATGGCAGTAGTGGAATTGCAGGCCGGGACCGGTGCCGTCGTGCAGGTGATCGGGCCCGTCGTCGACGTCGAGTTCAGGGGCGGGCGCCTGCCCGAAATTCTCGACGCGCTCGAGATGGATCGCGAGGGCGGCAAGCTCCTCGTGCTCGAGGTGCAGCAGAGCCTGGGCAACAGTACGGTGCGATGCATCGCGATGGACACGACCGAGGGTGTGCGCCGCGGTGACGCCGTGCGCGCGACTGGTGCGCCGATTCAGGTTCCCGTCGGTGAGGAGACTCTCGGGCGCATGTTCAACGTCATCGGCGACACCATCGACGGCAAGGGGCCATTCAAAGGCACGGCCCGCATGCCGATGCACCGCACCGCGCCCACCATCTCCGAGCAATCGACGGAGACGGAGATCCTCGAGACCGGCATCAAAGTCATCGACCTCATCTGCACGTTCTCGAAAGGCTCGAAGATCGGACTCTTCGGCGGAGCGGGAGTCGGCAAGACGGTCATCGTCATGGAGATGATCCGCAACATCGCGCGCGAGCACGCTGGATACTCGGTCTTCGCCGGTGTCGGCGAGCGGACCCGCGAAGGCACCGCACTCTACGGCGAGATGGAAGAGTCCAAAGTGCTCGATCAGACCGCGCTTGTCTACGGGCAGATGAACGAGTCGCCCGGTGCACGCGCACGCGTCGCGCTCACCGCGCTCACCATCGCCGAGTGGTTCCGCGACGAGAAGGGCGCCGATACGCTCCTCTTCATCGACAACATCTTCCGGTACACGCTTGCCGGCGCAGAGGTTTCGGCGCTCCTCGGTCGCATGCCTTCCGCCGTCGGTTATCAGCCGACACTCGCCACCGAGATGGGTGACCTGCAGGAGCGAATCACCTCCACCAACAAGGGCTCGATCACATCAGTGCAGGCGATCTACGTGCCGGCGGACGACTTCACGGACCCCGCGGTCGCCACCACGTTCGGACATCTCGGCGCGACTGTCACACTGAGCCGGTCGATTTCGGAGGCGGGCATCTACCCCGCCGTCGATCCGCTTGAGTCCTTCAGCCGCGTGCTCGACCCGAACGTCGTCGGCGAGGAGCACTACCGCGTCGCGCAGGGCGTCAAGCGCGTGCTGCAGGAGTACAAGGAGCTGCAGGACATCATCGCCATCCTCGGTCAGGAGGAGCTCACCGAGGATCAGAAGTTGACGGTTGGACGGGCGCGCCGCGTGCGCAACTTCCTGTCGCAGCCCTTTTTCGTGGCCGAGGTGTTCACTGGGCGTGACGGGAAGTACGTCCCGCTGGCCGAGACGATCCGCGGCTTTGCGGAGATCCTCGACGGCAAGCACGATGACCTGCCCGAGGAAGCCTTCTATATGTGCGGGACGATCGATGAGGCGATAGCGCGTAGTGCCGAGTCGCGCAAGGCGGACGCTCCTGCGACCGATGCCGCAGCTGCCGCGCCAGCGGAAGCTGTCGTTGCCGCGGCGCCTTCGACTGATGCACCCGCTACGGAAGCACCGGCGACTGATGCACCCGCTCTTGAAGCACCGGCGGCGGATGCGGCTGCGGCGGATGCGCCGGCCGCGGATGCCGGCGCCACCGAGCCCAAGGCCGAGTAACGCTCGTGGCCAAGCTCCAGGTCGAACTCGTCACGCCGGAGGGACGCATCTTCAGCGAGGAGGCCGACTTCGTGCTCGCGCCTGGATTGGAAGGTGACCTGGGCGTCCTCCCGCGGCACATCGCCCTCCTCACGCCGCTTCGGAATGGGGTCGTGACCATCCGAAACGACAAAGCGGAGCACGTGCTCGCGGTCGCGGGCGGATTCCTCGAGGTCCTTCCTGACAAGGTCACGATCCTTGCGGATGCGGCCGAGCGTGCCGAGGACATCGATGAAGCTCGCGCCGAGGAAGCTCGCAAGCGTGCGCAGGAGCTCCTGACCCAGAACGTGGGGAATGAAGAGGCGCTCATGGCGCTCGAACGCGCGACGTTGCGGCTCCAGGTCGCGGAGATCCGGCGCAGGCGCCATGGTGGGCACCCGCAGGGGCAGTGACATCGCCTCCCGGGCTCGATCTCGACTCGCTTGCGGCGTATCTGACACCGCGCGTCGGAGGGCTGGCCGGTCCGCTGCGCGGTGAGGTGATCCCCGGGGGTCGTTCGAACCTCACGTATATCGTCGACGATGGATCCCGTCGCTTTGTCGTGCGCCGCCCCCCGCTGGCGCACGTGCTCCCGACGGCGCACGACATGGCCCGCGAGTACCGCGTGCTGTCGGCGCTCGCCCACACCGGGATTCCCGTGCCGCAGGTCATCGCACTCTGCGATGACGAATCGGTGATCGGCGCGCGGTTCTATGTGATGGAGTGGATCGACGGCCACGTCGTCCGCTCCGCGGTGCCGGATGCGTTTCCCGACACTCGCGACACCCGGCAGGCGATGTCCGCGGCGCTGGTGAGCACGCTGCTGCAACTGCATGACATCGACCCGGACGCGATCGGGCTCGCCGACTTCGGCCATCCCGGCGGCTTCCTCGAGCGTCAGGTACGACGTTGGTGGCAGCAGTGGGAGGCGTCGAAGACGCGCGAGCTGCCGAGCATCGAGGAGCTGCGCCGCCGCCTCGACGAGACCCGCCCCGCCCAGTCGGCGCCGGGGATCGTGCACGGCGACTACCGGCTCGACAACGTCATGTATGCGCCCGCCGATCCGGCTCGCATCGTCGCGGTCATCGACTGGGAGATGTGCACGATCGGCGATCCACTGTGCGACGTCGGCCTGCTCTGTGTGTACTGGGCGGATGACGACACCGAGGCGGCCGCGCTAGCGCTCCATGGCAGGCCCGTGACTATCCAGGACGGCTTCTACAAGCGCGCCGATATCCTGCGAGACTACGCTGCCGGCACGCAGCGCGATATGTCGGCACTCGAGTGGTACATCGCGCTCGGCGCGTACAAGCTGGCGATCATCGCCGAGGGGATCACCGCGCGATACCTGATGGGAATGACCGTCGGCGAGGGATTCGAGACGATGGGGGAGATGGTGCCCGCAATCGTCGAGGGCGGCCTCGAGGCGCTGGCTCGGCTTGATTCTTCCGGAGGAGACTGACGATGGAATTCGAAGAGACGCAACGGGTTCGCGAGCTGAGCGAGAAGGTCTGGCGTTTCATGGACGAGCGCGTCCGTCCCGCAGAGGCGGAGTACTGGAGCGGCTTCTCCGCGGAGACGATCCCGCAGCGGATCTCGCCGGTCATGGAGGAGCTCAAGACCGAGGCGCGCAAACGCGGCCTCTGGAACCTCTTCCTGCCGGACAAGCGATTCGGCCCCGGTCTCACCAACCTCGAGTACGGCGCGCTCGCGGAGATCATGGGCTGGAACTCGATCGCCTCGGAGGCAATGAACTGCTCCGCGCCGGACACCGGTAACATGGAGGTGCTCGCGCAGTTCGGCACGCCCGAGCAGCAGGAGACGTGGCTCACGCCGTTGCTCAACGGCGAGATTCGCTCCTGCATCGGCATGACCGAGCCGGAGGTCGCAAGCTCCGATCCCACGCAGCTCGCCACTCGCATTGACAGCGACGGTGATGATTACGTCATCAATGGCCATAAGTGGTTCACCAGCGGCGCTGCGCATCCGAACGCCAAGGTCATCCTGCTCATCGGCGTGACGCACCCCGAGGCGGAGCGCCACGCGCGCCACACCATGGTCCTGGTCCCGATGGACGCTCCTGGCGTGACGATCGTCCGCCAGTTGAAGGTCTACGGGTTCGACGATCCCGGGAGTCACTGCGAGATCCTGCTCGAGAATGTGCGTGTCCCCAAGAGCAACCGCATCGGCGACGAGGGGACGGCGTTCATGATCGCCCAGGCGCGTCTCGGCCCCGGGCGGCTGCATCACTGCATGCGTCTCATCGGCGCGGCCGAACGCGCGCTCTCGCTCATGTGTGAGCGTGCGAAGTCGCGTACCGCGTTCGGGAAACGCCTTGCGGAGCAAGGGGTTGTGCGCGAGCAGATCGCACGGTCGCGGATCGAGATCGAGCAGGCGAGGCTGCTGTGTCAGAAAGCCGCGTGGCTGCTCGACACGCAGGGAAGTCGCGGCGCTCGCTTCGAGATCTCGGCGATCAAGGTGGTGGCGCCCAACGTCGCCCAGGCTGTGATCGACCGCGCCATCCAGGTGCACGGCGGTGCCGGCGTCTCGCAGGACCTGCCGCTGACGCAGATGTTTGCCTATGCGCGCTCAGCGCGGTTCATGGACGGTCCCGACGAAGTCCACCTGTCGATCATCGGACGCGAGGAGTTGAAGCGCGAGGAAGGCCGGCTCTGAGTCAGTCGTAGCCGGTCGCGCCGTCGATCGCCTGGCGGATGAGGTCGGCGTGACCGTTGTGGCGCGAGTACTCCTCGATCATGTGGTTGAGGATCCAGCGCATCGAAACCTCGCGTCCGGTCCGCTGGCGGCCCGTGGCCTCGAGCGCACGCCGGGACATGATCTCGTCCGCGAGCCCGCACTCCTCGCGCCAGGCGGCAAGAGCCTCGTCGGGGTCGGCGTGCGCGATGTTGTCGAAGTCGGCGTCGGGATCGTCGTCCGTCGCGTAGCGGTCCTCGATGTCCTCGCCCGCGAGCGTTCGCCGGAACCATCCACGCTCGACATCCGCCATGTGCCGAAGCAATCCCAGCAGTGTCAGGTTTGACGGCGGTACCGATGCCCGGCGCATCTGCTCGGCGCTGAGACCGCCGCACTTCTTTGCCATCGTTTCGCGTTGCCACTCGAGAAACGCAAGCAGGGTGATCCGCTCGTCATCGTTGCGAGGGATCTCGTTGTATTCCATGCGCGCCTACGCGATGGTGATGGCGTCGTTCAGGTACACGTCCTGCACCGCGTGGAGGAGCCCGACGCCGTCGCGCATCGGCCGTTGAAATGCCTTGCGACCCGTGATCAAGCCGGTGCCGCCGGCACGCTTGTTGACCACCGCGGTGCGTACGGCGTCAGCGAGGTCCGCCGCGCCCATCGACTCGCCGCCGGAGTTGATGAGTCCGACGCGTCCGGCATAGCAGTTGAGCACCTGGTAGCGGCAGAGATCGATCGGGTGGTCCGACGTGAGCTTCGTGTATACGGCCTCGGCGGTCTTGCCGAAATTGAGCGCGACAAACCCACCGTTGGTGGTCGGCAGCTTCTGCTTGATGATGTCGGCCTCGATGGTCACACCGAGATGGTTTGCCTGGCCCGTGAGGTCGGCTGCGAGCGCGTAGTCGACGCCGTCCTTCTTGAACGCGGGGTTCCGCAGGTAGCACCAGAGGATGGTGGCCAGGCCGAGCGAATGCGCTTCGGCGAAGGCGCGCGAGATCTCGACGATCTGGCGGTCCCCGCCGTCGGAACCGAAATAGATCGTCGCGCCGACGGCGACGGCCCCGAGGTTCCACGCTTCCTTGACCGTGCCGAACAGGATCTGATCGGCCCCGTTGGGGTAGGTGAGCAATTCATTGTGGTTGATCTTCACGACGAACGGGATCTTGTGCGCCCACTTGCGTGAGACCGCGCCGAGCACACCGAACGTGGACGCCACCGCGTTGCAACCGCCCTCGACCGCGAGCTCCACGATCTTGCCGGGGTCGAAATATTCGGGGTTCGGTGCGAACGAGGCGCCGGCGGAGTGCTCGATGCCCTGGTCCACAGGCAGGATCGAGACGTAGCCCGTCCCGGCGAGACGGCCGTGGGCGTAGATCGAGTTGAGGTTGCGCAGGACCTGGCTCGACCGGTCGGTCCCCAGCCACGTCCGATCGAAGAAGTCGGGGCCGGGCAGATGCAGCAGCGACTGGTCGACCGTCTCGCAGCGATGCTCGAGCAGGGAAGCGGCCTGGTCGCCGAGGAGCTCCTCGACGCCGGTGACTGACGAACGCGTTGCGGTTGCCATGGTGTCTCCCGATGCGAAGCGGCGGTCCGACTGGACGCCCGACCCTAATCTACCCGGTCAGCCGCCGCCGTCGAGTACGGTAAGCGGAGATGGAACTCCTGCGCATCCGTGGCGGGCGGCGGCTCGAGGGAACTGTCGCGATCTCCGGAAGCAAGAATGCCGCGCTGCCGGTCATGGCCGCGGCGCTGCTCACCGATCAGCCGGTGGAGCTTCGCAACGTGCCGGACATCGAGGACATCTCGACCATGGCCCGCATGCTCGAGCACGTCGGTGTCGTGGTGGAGCACGCGGACCTCCACACGTGGCGACTCGACGCGGGCTCGCTCGTCCGCACCGAGGTCGACGCGGACCTCAGCCGGAGGATGCGGGGCTCGTTCCTCCTGCTCGGTGCCCTGGTCGGCCGCGCCGGGGAGGCGAGCATCGCCAAACCGGGTGGCGACGACATCGGGATGCGCCGTGTCGAGCAGCATCTGGAGGGGCTCCGTCTCATGGGGGCAGAGGTCGAGGAGCGCGACGGCGCCTACCACGCGCGGGCGCGCCGTCTGCACGGCGCCCGCATCTCGCTGGACATGCCGACGGTCACCGGCACGGAGAATCTGATGATGGCCGCGGTACTCGCCGAGGGGATCACGGTGATCAGCAACGCGGCGCGCGAGCCGCACGTATACGACCTCGCGCGCTGCCTCACCGGGATGGGCGCGCACATCACTGGCGTCGGCACCGAGCTCATCGTCATCGAGGGCAGCGGCGGACTGCTCCACGGAACCACGCACAACGTGACCGCGGACTACATCGAGGCCGGCACGTACATGATCGCCGCCGCCGCGACGTACGGCGATGTCGTCGTGGAGCAGATGCGACCCAGCGACCTGCGCTGGCTGTTCAGCAAGCTGCGCTCAGCCGGCTGCGACATCGTCGAGGGCGCGCAACACGTGCGCGTCAGCTGCTCGCGGCTGCGCAGCGTCGACGTCACCACGTGGACGCATCCCGGATTCGCCACGGACATGCAGCCGCAGTTCTGCGCGCTCATGACCCAGGCCAACGGCGTGAGCATCATCAGCGAAGCGTTGTACGAGAACCGTTTTCGCCACGTCGCCGCGCTCCAGCAGATGGGTGCGAGCATCGAGGTCCATGGGCGCAGCGCGATCATCAACGGGCCCTCGCGGTTGCGCGGCACGCGGATGAGCATCCCCGATATCCGCAGCGGAGCAGCACTCGTCATCGCGGGCATGTGCGCCGATGGTGCCACCGAGCTCGACAATGTGTTCCATCTCGAGCGCGGCTACGACGACCTCGTCGACAAGCTGGCGCGGATCGGTGCGGATATCGAGCAGGTCACCACCGACGAGCCCGGGACCGAGGTGCGCGACCTCACCGGCGTCATCGGAGACTGAGGTCCCGGACAAAGCAGTGCTGGGTAAGAAAGTCGGCATCGACCTCGGCACCACGACCACGCGGATCATCGTGAAAGGCGAAGGCATGATCGGCAGTGAGCCGAC
This sequence comes from Candidatus Dormiibacterota bacterium, assembly GCA_036521195.1. Taxonomy (GTDB): domain Bacteria; phylum Chloroflexota; class Dormibacteria; order Aeolococcales; family Aeolococcaceae; genus Palsa-851. The sequence continues at coordinate 76,014 of DATDID010000023.1, read as the reverse complement.
TGCCGTCGCGATTCGTGGGGGGGAGGTGCATGCCGCAACCTTTGGCGCCCCCGCACTGGAGGCTGCCGCCGAAGACCCCGAGATGCACCTTCGCCGTCCGATCGCCGGTGGCGACGTCGTCGATCCCACCGCGGCGAGGTGGCTCATCAACCACGCGATGATCCGGGCGGCAGGACGGCAGCGGATCTTCAAGCCGGACGTCGTGATCGCGGTCATGTCCTCGCTCGCAGGTGGTCCGCGTCGCGGGTTGCTCGAGGCCGCCGCTCTGGCGGGCGCGCGCACCGTGTACCTCCTCGACGCGCCGCTGGCGTCGGCGATGGGTGCGGGAGTCCGGCTGAACGGTCCCAACGGTCACCTCGTGATCGACATCGGAGCCGGCAAGACCGATATCGCGGCGCTCGCGCTCGAGGGGACGGTGAGCGGGCGTTGCCTCGCCGGCCACGGTGGCGACCGGCTCCACAGCTGCATCGCCGACCACGTTCGCTCGGCCCATGGCGCCGTTCTCGATGCGGCCACGGTTGAGGAATTGATCGCCTCGCTCGCTCGGGTCGGACCGCACGAGGAGCGCCGCCTCGACATCACCGGGCTGACGGACGCGGGGGAAGCCTCGATCACGATCACCTCGACGGAGCTCGCGCCGTGCCTCGAAAGCCACCTCTCGCCGATTCTGTCGGCGCTGGATGCCGTGATTTCCGACACGCCGTCCCGCCTCATCGCGGATATCAAGCGCGAGGGGATCGTGCTGTGCGGCGGCAGCGCCCGGCTTGAAGGGCTCGACAGCGCGATCGCGGCAGCCACGGGGATCGAGGTCCATCGCGACAGCCAGCCGCACCTCTGCGCCGTCCGCGGAACGGGCTACGCGCTCGACAACCTCGACGTGCTCAAGCGCGCGCTGATGTACATCCGCTGAAGGACTAGAGGGTCGCCTCGATCCCGGCGAGGACGTCTTCGACTCGGATCTGGTCCATGCTCGCCCGCTCGGGTGGCGTGTCCTGGTAGCGGGGCGGCGCCTGCGCCTGCACGACCCGGTGCGCATGTCCGTACGCGCCGCCACGCGTCCCGTCAGTCGGTCCAAACAGACCCACTGTCGGCGTGCCCATGGCGGCGGCCAGCTGGAGGAGCGGCGTGTCGCTTCCCACGAGGAGGTCGCAGCGGGCGATCACCCCGGCCAGGGTGGCCAGGTCGATCTCGCCGACCAGGTCGGTGGCATCGGCGCGAAGGTCCATCTTGGTCCGCTCGGCCGCGTATCGATCGAGCGGTGAGCCGATGAGCAGGATCCCGGCGCCGTGGCGCTGGGCAAGCTGGTTGGCGAGGTGCGCCCACCGCTCGGTATCCCACGCCGTCGAGGCCACCGGGGCGCGGTGGGCCTCTGCGAACCCCGTCCCCGGAGCGATGGCGACGAGCAGCCGTCCATCGGCGAGGCCGCTGCCGTGGAGCACCTGCTCGGCGCGACGCCGAGCATCCGGACCGGGCTCGAACACGGGGCTGTGGAGCTCCTGATGCACCCCGGCGACCTGGGCGAGGCGGAGCCACGTCTGCGCGCGATTCTCGGAGCGTCCGGGCCGGACCCTGCCCGTCAGCAGCAGGCCCCGAGCGCCGCCGCCGACGCCGCTCCGCTCCGACACGCCGGCGAGGTACGCGGACACGGTGGGCACCGCCCCGGATGTGCAGAGGAACACCGCGTCGAGGCGGAGGCCGCGGAGCGTGAGCCAGAGGCGAATGCCGCCGGTTCGGGAGCCACGGAGCTGAGCCAGCGGTATGACCCGATCGACCGGCGGGATGCCGTCGGCGATGTCCACCGCCGTCGAAGGACAGATCAGGACGATACGCGCCGTGGGAAAGCCGGCCCGCAGCGTGCGCATCAGGGGAGTCGCCTGGAGGGTCTCGGCCACTCCGCCGTTGACGACAACCGCGATATCCACGCGGGGCACGGTATAGCGCGCGCGGGCGTCCGCGCCGGTTTTCACATGGGGCGCGCTATCGCCGTCGCGGTGCAACCATATGAGGCGGATGCACCATTCGCTCGCCGGCCGCGATCTCCTGAGCATCGCGGATCTCAGCACCGACGAGATCATCACGACCCTCGACCTGGCTGACGCTGCCAAGGAGGGTCGCGATCTCGGCCACCCGCTCGCGGGCCGCTCGCTCGCGCTCATCTTCCAGCGCCCCAGCAACCGCACCCGCGTGTCGTTCGAGGTCGCGATCAACCGCCTCGGCGGCCACCCGATCGCGCTCTTCAACCCCGAGGTGCAGCTCGGAGAGCGCGAATCGGCCGGCGACATCAGCCGCATCCTCGACGGGTACGCGGACGGCATCGTCGCCCGGCTCGTCTCCCACCGCGACCTCGTCACCATCGCCGCGGCGGCAAGCTCGCCGGTGATCAACGCGCTCACCGACGCCGAGCATCCCTGTCAGGTGCTCGCGGACTGCATGACCGTGCGCGCGGTGACCGGGCGCCTCGCGGGAGCGACGGTCGCGTACATCGGTGATGGCAACAACGTCTGCACGTCGTGGATCTACGCGGCCGCGCGCCTCGGCGTCAACCTGCGAGTCATCTGCCCGCTGGGATACGAGCCTCCGGCATCGGTGCTGCAACGGGCGGCAGCCTTTCGCGACACGAACACGGTCTTCGAAATCACCCACGAGGCTGCTCCGGCGCTGCGCGACGCGGACATCATCTACACCGATGTCTGGACGAGTATGGGGCAGGAAACCGAGCAGCAGCAACGCCGTGAGGACTTCGCGAGCCTGCAGGTGAACGACGCGCTCGTGGCGCTCGCGCCTGCCGGAGTCAAGGTGATGCACTGCCTTCCGGCGCACCGCGGGGAGGAGATCACCGACGCCGTGATCGACGGGCCGCATTCGATCGTGTTCGCTCAGGCGGAGAATCGCCTGTGGGTGCAGCAGGCGCTCCTCGCACGCATCTACGCGCAGGACGATGAGGTCGCGGCATGAGTGACCTGCTGCGCAACGCGCACTTCTTCCTGCAGAGCCTCAGCTGGCGCGACGCGCTCGATGTGCTCGTGGTCGCGTTCCTCCTGTATCAACTCCTGAAGCTCATCAGGGGTACGCAGGCGGTGCAGCTCCTGCTCGGCCTCGGCGTCATCTTCGTGGTCGGCTGGGCCGCGCAGCTCCTGCACCTTCGGCTCCTCGAGTTCATCTTCAACAACGGAACCCAGGCGATCGTCATCGCCGCGATCGTTCTGTTCCAGCCGGAGCTGCGCCGCGCCCTCGACCAGGTAGGCCGGCTCGGCACCGTTCGCAACGTCCTCGGACGGCACAACGAACTTGCGTTCTCGCGGATCGTCGACGAGGTCCTGCGCGCGGCCGGGTCTCTTGCCGAACGCAAGGTCGGCGCGCTCATCGTCTTCGAACGCGAGACCGGACTCGAGAACCTGGCGGCTACGGGTGTGCACATCAACGGCGAGGTCACTGCGGAGATGCTCGCCACCATCTTCATCCCGGGCTCGCCGCTGCATGACGGCGCGGTGATCATTCACGAGAACCGTCTGATCGCTGCGGGGTGTGTGCTCCCGCTGGCCGAGACGCTGCCCGGAGTCGGGCGCATGGGCACACGGCACCGCGCGGCACTGGGACTCACCATGCAGAGCGACGCGGTGGTGTTGATCGTCAGCGAGGAAACCGGCTTGATCAGCATCGCCCACGACGGCAAGCTCTATCGCGGTCTCGACCAGGTCAAGCTGCACGAGATGCTCGTCACACTCCTCGAGAAGGAAGGCGTCCCCGGAGCGCTCGGGAGGCTGCGCCCGCTGTCGAGGGTCAGCACGCTGCGCACGCTCGGACGGCGCTCGCATCCATGACCATCCCCGGCTTCATCAAGCGCAACTGGAAGCTCAAGGTCGGCTGTTTCTTCATCGCATTCGTCACGTGGGTCGGTGTCGTCTATGCGGGCAATCCTCCGGAGACGCGACTGGTCACCGTACCGGTGCCGCAGAGTGCCATCCCGTCCCAGTTCGTGCTCGTGCACCCGGTTGATGACGTCGCAATTCGTGTCGGCGGCGACCAGGACACCCTGCAATCGCTCAACCCGACGACAGCGCTGACGGTCAGCGCACGCTGGTCGAGCGTCACGCACGTGGGCACGTACGCCATCCCCATCACCATCGTGAGCAACGACCCGGCGATCGAGTTGATCGACCCGCCGACGACGGTGACGGTCGACGTCGATGCGTTCGAGTCGAAGTCGGTTGGGGTGACCATCGTGATCACCAATCCACCGCCGGTTGGGTACCAGAGCGGGGCCGAGCAGGTGAGTCCGTCGTCGGTGGTGATCGAAGGTCCGGCGCGCGAGCTGGCCGGCATCAAGGCGGAGGTCACTGTCGACCTGAGCACGCAGAAGGCCAACTTCCAGGCCGACCTTCGCGTGCTCGCGTATGACGCGAAGGGAGTCAGGCTCAACGACGTCGGTATCGACCACACCAACGTCAGCGTGAGCATCGCCATCAGCGCGGATGTGACTCAGCGTCTCGTCGCCGTCATCCCGCGCACGGAGGGCACCGTCTCCTCAGGGCACTACCTCGCGGGCATCACGTACAGCCCGCTGACGATCGAGGTCACCGGCCCCCAGGACCTGCTCAACGGCCTTGACTCCATCACGACAACCCCCGTCTTTCTGAACGGGATCTTCGGGACGTTCACGCAGACGGTGACGCTCGTCCTCCCACCAGGCGTGACTGCGCGGACCAGCAAGGTAACCGTGACGATCACCATCGGCACTGTTCCGTCCCCGCCGACCCCGACACCGTCCCCGACGCCTTCTCCTCCCACGTAACTCGAGGCGCCCGCGAGCGTTCCACTGAGGTCCTATGTGCGGAATCATCGGCTACGCCGGCCCCCGACCCGCGGCCCCGATCCTGCTCGACAGCCTTCGGCGTCTCGAGTATCGCGGCTACGACTCGGCCGGGATCGCGATCATCGACGAATTCGGTGATGTCACCACCATCAAGAACACGCACAAGGTGGCCGAGCTCGCCCGCGAAGTCGACACAGTCGGCTTGCCGTCTGGGACGGTGGGCATCGGCCACACGCGCTGGGCAACGCACGGCCGTCCGTCGGTGGAGAACGCACATCCGCATCAGGACTGCACCGGACGGATCCACGTGATCCACAACGGCATCGTCGAGAACTATCGAGAGCTTCGTGCCGAGCTCATGGCCCGCGGCCACGAGTTCCTCAGCGAAACTGATACGGAAGTGGTCCCGCACCTCATCGAGGATGAGTACCGCGGTGACCTCGCTGCAGCGGTGCGCGGCGCGCTCAATCGCATGGAAGGTGCATGCGCGCTCGTCGTCATCTCCTCGGATCAGCCGGACCGCGTCGTCGGTGCGCGCGTCAATGCGCCGCTCGTCGTGGGTCTCGGTCGTGGTGAGGTGTTCGTCAGCAGCGACATCACGGCGTTGATCCCGTACACCAAGCGCATCGCTCTGCTCGGTGAAGGCGAGATCGTCACCGCCACACCCGACGGGATCACCGTGCAGCAGCTCGACGGCACCGCAGTCGAGGCACGCGTGGTGATGGTCGACTGGGAAGCGGAGCAGGCGCAGAAGAACGGCTATCCGCACTTCCTGCTCAAGGAGATTCACGAACAGCCCGAGGCCGTGCGCAACGCGCTGCGCGGCAGGATCGATGACCTCGGCATGGTCGTGCTCCCGGAGCTCGGCATCGACGGTGGCCGGCTCGAGGATGTCCGCGAGGTCGTGCTCGTCGCGTGCGGCACCGCCTGGTATGCGGCGATGGTCGCCGGGTATGCAATCGAGCATCTCGCCAAATTGCGCTGCAAAGTCGAGGCCGCAAGTGAATTCCGCTATGGCGAGGCGTTGGTTGACAAGCATTCGCTCGTCATCGCGGTGTCGCAGTCCGGCGAGACGGCGGACACGCTCGCCGCTGTTCGACAGGCGCGCAACGCCGGTGCACAGGTCATCGCCATCACCAACGTGGTGGGCAGCGCGCTGTCGCTCGAGGCCGACGGTGCCCTCTACATGCAGGCCGGACCGGAGATCTCGGTTGCCGGCACCAAGACATTCATGACGCAGATGGTGTGTGGCCTGCTCCTCGCGCTCCGCCTCGGCGATGCGCGTGGAACCCTCGACGTCGCCGAGCATCAGCGTCTCGTCGCGGAGCTCCAGCATCTGCCCGACCTGCTCACGAAGACGCTCGAGCTCGAACCGTTGCTCGTCGACCTTGGACAGCGGTTCGCGCACGCGCGCAGCGCGCTGTACATCGGTCGCGGCATCAACTTCCCGATCGCGATGGAAGGTGCGCTCAAGCTCAAGGAGGTGTCGTACGTGCACGCCGAAGGCTATGCCGCGGGCGAGCTCAAGCACGGCCCGATCGCGCTCCTGGAGCCTGAGGTCCCGGTGGTCGCGATCGCGACCCGTTCAGCCACCTTGCCCAAGATGGTGAGCAACGTGCAGGAGGTGCACTCGCGCGACTCGCCGGTCATCGCGCTCGTCACCGAGGGTGAGAATCCCTTCGACGACGGCTTCGCGAGCATCGTTGCCGTTCCCGGCTGTTCCGAGGTGCTTTCGCCGCTCATCAACGTCATCCCGTTGCAGCTGTTCGCGTATCACGTCGCCGTGCAGCGCGGCTGCGACGTGGATCAGCCCAGGAACCTCGCGAAATCGGTGACTGTGGAATAGTCGTCGGATGACGCTCGTTGTTGGGGTCGACGTGACCGTGGTCGACCGCATCGCAGGGGCGCTGCGACGCAATCCGCGGTTTGCCCAGCGCATCTACACTGCCGGCGAGCAGCGGTACGCCGCAGCCAAGCCCGAGCGCTGGGCGAGCAGGTGGGCCGCCAAGGAGGCGGTGAAGAAGCTCTACGGCTCGATGGGCCAGCGGTTGCCGGCGTACAAGGACATCGAGGTGGTGCGCCGTCGCGGCGGAGCTCCCCAAATCCATGTTCGCGGTGAGCCGACCGATATCGCGCTGTCGCTCACGCACGATGGCGGTCTTGCCATCGCGGTTGCGGTGAGCCGAACGCCTCGCCGGCACGCGACGCTGCCTGAAGTGCCCGCGGATCTCCTCCTCGCCGCCCGGCCCGACGACGGCAACAAGGGCACCTTCGGGCGCGTCGTGGTTGTCGCCGGATCGCGCGACTTCACTGGCGCTCCGCGTCTGGCTGCGATGGGTGCGGCACGCGGCGGCGCGGGCCTGGTCGAGGTGTGTGTGCCCGATGCCATCCATTCGATCGTCGCCGTCGGCTGTCTCGAAGTGATGCCGACGGCACTCCCCGACGCCGGAACGGGGACGCTACGCGCCGAGGGCGTGACTGCACTTCGCGAACGCCTTCGCAGGGCCGGCGCGCTGGTGATCGGTCCGGGCCTCGGTCGCTCGCCGGACACGGTCACCGCACTGCTCGACATCCTCACCGACCTGCCGTGCCCGGCCGTCGTCGACGCTGACGCGCTGAACATCGCAGCGGAGGCGGGGTTCGACTGGCACCGCTGCGGTCAGCCCGTCGTGCTGACGCCGCATCCCGCCGAGATGGGCCGCCTTGCAGGGATCACGACGGACGCGGTGCAGGCGGATCGCATCGGCCTCGCGCAGCGCTACGCCGAGGAACGCGGCGTTGTCCTCGTGCTCAAGGGAGCGGAAACCGTCATCGCAGCAGCGGCACAGCCAGTTCACATCGACACGCACCGCGTCGTCGCGCTGGCGACAGGCGGAACGGGCGATGTGCTCGCAGGACTCATCGGATCGATGCTCGCGCAGGGCCTCGCACCGCGTGACGCCGCGATCGCCGGCGTGACCATCCACGCGCAGGCTGGACTGATGGTGCAGGCGCGCCGTGGGAGGGCAGGAGCGCTCGCGTCCGATGTGATCGACACGCTGCCGGCAGCGCAGGAGTTGTTGCGCCAGGCGATGGAAGCCGCTACGGCGCGCTAGTTCCCGTAGATGAACCCTTCGATGTCACCGCTCGTGTCGCTGATGACGCGGTAGTCGACTTCGTTCCAACCGGCGTAGTTCATCTCCGACAGCTTGAAGTCCCCGGTCGGGATTCCTTCGGCCGGACCGACAGCCTCGACGTACGCGACGTGCCCTTCGGAGCTCACGCCATCGACGCCCGGCCTGAACACGACGATCGCACCCGGGATCGGCATCGAGCCTTCCTTGTAACCCATCTGCGCCGCCGCGATGTACCACGAGCCCGCGTTGCCGAGCCACGGCACACAACGGCGGGTCGCAACGTAGTACGTGCAGAACCCGTAGGCGAAGTGGTTCCCGCACGGCCCAGCGCCGACGTGCGGGCCGGCCTCGAGAAACGCGATCTGGTTGTCGATGTTGGCAATCTCGGCCGCGACCTGCTTCGCCGGCCCGCTCAGTCCCGCGAACACCGTGTTGCGGTTCTCGAGCACCACGAGGAGCTGATTGCTCTGCGCCGCAAGCTGACCTTCCATGGTGGACGCCTGCGCGGCCTCGCGTCGGATGCTCGTCTGCTCGGCGGTGATGGCGCGGTCCGCGCCGGCGAGTCGCTCAACGAGCGCAAGCACCTGCTGCGACACCTGGTTGGCGGATTTCAGCTCATCCATCGCCTGGTTGAAGGACGGCGCGCTCAGCACCGCCGCAAGCACCTGGTCGCTGCCGCTCGTCTCGTACGTCGCGCGCGTGATGGCAGCGAGCTGCGCTTTGTTCTGCGCGACGGTTGCATCGTTGCTGGTGAGCTGACTGCTCAACGACAGCAGGGACGCGTTCAATTTGTCGAGTTGTTTGCGCTCGTTCAGAACCCTGGTCTGCTGGGCGTTGAACAACGCCTCCGCCGAACCCACGGATCCACCCGCCGCCCTGAGGTTGGGCTGCATCGCGGCGAGCTCTGCGATGAGTGCCGCGCGCCGCTGCTGCAGCGCCGCGATGGCAGAGCTCGGCACTTGCGCGCCGTTTGCCTTCGAGTTCGGGATGGTTCCCAGTCCGGTGGCCAGAAGGGTGATGACACCTGTCACGGTCAGTGCCAACTTCCGGCTGAACGTCAAAATCCGGTGTCCTCCGTGTCTTTTCTGCCCCGCCCAGACACCCGTGACGGGCATCAGTCGACGCGTTCCCCGTGCCGCACCTTACCGGCCCGGAGGGACCGAGCGCAACTCGCGCGGTCGCGCCAACCGTACCCGAGGAGCCGTCCACGTATATTGCGGTCGTGTGACGGTGGAGACGGATGCGATGCCCGGACGAGGCTTCGACACCGGGGGCCCGACCCTGCTCCAGGTGGGCGAGACGGAGCTGCTGCGGGCGCTTTCCGAGATCGCGCGGACCAGTTCCCCGAGCCTCGTGCTCGGCGCCGGCGACGACGCCGCGGTCTGGGCACCTGACCCCGGACAGCACGTCGTCATCAGCCAGGACGCGCTCGTGGAGGGCGTCGATTTCCGGCGTTCGTGGATCACGCCGCGCCAGTTGGGCGCCCGAGCCATGGCCGTCGCCCTCTCGGATCTGGCCGGAATGGGCGCCCGACCTGCGTGGTGCGCCGCGACCCTTTGCGCGCCCTCGAGCACCTGCGCTGATGACGTCCTCGAGATCCAGCGAGGCCTCTGCGCCGCCGCCGCGGCCGCCGGCAGCGTGGTGGCGGGGGGTGACGTCAGCGCCATCGACGGGCCGCTGGTCATCGACGTGTCGGTCGGCGGCACGATCGCCCCGGGCCAGGCCTTGCGTCGGGACGCGGGCGCCGCAGGAGACCTGGTCTTGGTGACGGGGATGCTCGGGCGAGCGGCAGCGGGGCTCCGGCTGCTCCTTGACGGGGGCGATGACCTGTCTGCCCATGAGCGCTCCTGGGTCGACGCCCAGCTCGCGCCGGCTGCTCGGCTTGGCGAGGGGCTCCGTCTCGTTGCGTCCGGGGTCCGGTGCGGCGGCGATATCAGCGACGGGCTCATCGTCGAGCTCGAGCGGATCACGGAACTGTCCGGCTGCGCTGCCGAGATCTGGCTCGATCGGGTGCCCGTCGAGGCGGCGCTGGTCGGCGATTTCGGCGCTGCGTGGCCGGAGATGGCACTCGGTGGCGGCGAGGACTTCGAGCTCGTTGCGACCGTGCCTCCGGTGGCGGCTCCGGGGCTCGTGGCGTCGTGGCCCGGCGGCCTCACGCCACTGAGCGTGGTGGGACGGTTGCGCGACGGCTCAGGCGTCGCCGTCCTCGACCGCGAGGGCGGAGACGCAGTCGCGACCCCGCGGACGAGCTCGCGGCACTTCACGTGAAGGACGTGGCCGCCGTCGTCCGCTGCGCAACCGAGACCGACACCCTGGCGTTCGGGGAGCGCATCGGCACGCACGTGGAGTCCGGTGATCTCATCCTCCTGAGCGGCGAGCTCGGCGCCGGCAAGACCGTCCTGGTGCGGGGCATCGCGACCGGGATGGGCATCGACCCGTCGGTCGTTCGGAGCCCGACGTTCGTCCTCCACCACGTCTACCGCGCGGGGCCACGCGTCCTCCACCACATCGACCTGTATCGACTCGGCCCCGAGGCGGACATCCGCCTGCTCGACGTCGACGAGATGCTGGAGTCGGGCGGGGTTGTCATCGTCGAGTGGGGCGAGCATTCGGACCTGCTGGGCCGCGTGCACCTCCGTCTCGGCTTCGAGATCGAGGACGACGGAGCGCGGGTGCTCACGGCAGTGGACGCGCCGGACCACCTCATTGCCGCCTGGGGCGAGGGGTGACGGAGACCGACGTGCTCGCCATCGACACCGCATCGAGGTCGCGCGTTGTCGTTGTGCGAGCGCGGCGTGATGGAACCGTTGTCCACGCGGAGGTCATCGGCGGCGCGTCGGTTGCCACGTCGTTGCCGGGTCTCCTGCAACGCATGCTCGCGGGGGCCATCGGTGCGGTCGTCGTCGTGATCGGTCCGGGCACGTACACCGGAGTCCGCGCGGGCATGGCTGCCGCGCTCGGCGTCGCGCAAGCGCGTGGCGTGTCCCTTTACGGCGTCGGCTCGCTCGAAGTCGTTGCGTCCACGCCGCTCCCGGGTTCGTACAACGGCTCGTGGGTCGCTGCCGACGCCGGTCGTGGAGCCCTGTACATCGCAAGCACGCCGGATGCCGCTTCGCCGCACCGCGTCCTGGTGAGCGAGTTCGACGGCGGCGGTGGCGTGGTGTTCAGCACAGAGGCGCTACCGCTCGATCCGATGGTCGTCATCGACCCTGCGGAAGCGCTCGCCGCGGCGGTGCCGCTCGCGCTCTCACGTCCCCCGCTCGAGGCGGAAGGCCTCACAGCCGTTTACGTCGACTGAGGTCGCGGCCTAGAGCCACCCGTGTTGCTCGGCGGCGCGCACCGCCTCGATGCGGTTGTGTGCGCCCGTCTTCTGGATGGCCGACGACAGGTAGTTGCGTACCGTTCCCTGCGAGAGGAACAGCGATTTCGCGATGCTCGCGATGGTGGCGCCGGCCGACGCGGCATGCAGCACGTCGCGCTCCCGTGGGGTCAGCGGGTTCGAGCCGTCGCTGAGTGCTGCCGCCGCAAGCGCGGTGTCGATGACGCGCTCACCTGCGACCGCCCTGCGGATCGAGACAGCGAGCTGGTCCGCGGGACCGTCCTTGACGACGAACCCCGTGGCACCGGCCTCCATCGCGCGGCGCAGATATCCAGGCCTGCCGAACGTCGTGAGGATGATGATCACGCAGGCCGGCTGAGCTTGATGGAGTCGCGCGGCGGCTTCGAGTCCGTCCATGCCGGGCATCTCGATGTCGAGCAGCGCGACGTCAGGAAATGCCGCGAGCGCCGCGTCCACCACCTCGTCGCCGCGCGCGCACTGCGCAACCACGTCGATGTCGCTCTCGAGGGCGAGCAATGTGGCGAGTGCACCCCGGACCATGCCCTGGTCTTCCGCGATGAGGAGGCGGATCACGCGGCAGCCTGCGGGATGTATGCCTGCAGACGGAATCCGCCCTGCTGCCGCGGGCCGGCCTCGAGGCTGCCGCCCGCAGCGCCGACACGCTCGCGCAGCCCGTGCAGTCCGCTGCCACCCGCGTTGGCGACGCCGCCGACGCCGTCGTCGACGATCGCGACGGAGAAGCCGCCGTTGCTCGCTTCGAGCGAGATCTCGCAGTGATGGGCACGGCTGTGCCTGAGCACGTTCGTGACTCCTTCGCGCACCGTCCACGCAAGGAGGCTGTCGACGGGGGCCGGCGGCACGACGCTGTCGCGCGTCACCGCGAAGCTGATCCCGGCAGCGTCCAGCACGTCGCGCGCACCCTGCAACTCGTCCGCGAGGGAGCGTTGGCGGTACGCAGTGACCATCGCACGCACCTCGGCAAGCGACTCGCGTGCGACGGTTTCGACGTCGCCCATCGCCTCCGCGGCGGCGTTGGGGTCGCTCGTCATCAGCCGGCGCGCGACCTGCGCCTTGAGTGCGATCACCGACAGGCTGTGGCCAAGGATGTCATGAACATCGCGAGCGATGCGCAGCCGCTCGTCCGACACCGCCAGCCGCGCAACCTCGGCGCGCGCCGTGCGCAGGTCGATGACCGTTGCGATGAGGCGGCGAAACGCGAGCATCGTGAACCCGAGCGCAACGGTGAGAAACGTGATGAAGCCCAGCTCCGCCCAGGCGTAACCGAGCAGGGCGCCGGAGACGACCATGAAGAGACCGAGCGTGAAGAGGACGGGAACGAGGAAGCGCCAGCGCAGTGTCCACCCGGCCGTGACGCCGCAGTACACGAGCAAACCGGTCCACTGTCCACGGAAGACGAGCGCGAGCGTGATGCCCATCGCAAACGTCGCCATCAGTGGAAGGAGCTGGACGCCGGCCGCCACGCGGGGCACGAGCGACAAGCACAACCACATCGCAAACAGGTACATGGCGGCGAAGGCGACGAGGCATACCCACGCGATCACCGCCCGTGCCGGCGAATACCCCGTGCCGAGGATGTCGCTGATGGGATACCCGAGGAACACCAGCCAGATCGCCGCCCAGGCAAGCCGCGCAACGATTGGGATCGGCCACATCAGGTCGTCCGGTGCGCCGGGGAACGGCTCGTTCTCGGGTTGCGTGGCCATGGGAGCGATGCTATGCCGCCTCTACGCGGCGCGGAGCGTCAGCCGGCGCGAAACGCCGACCGCCAGGAGCGCTGCCGCAGCGAACCACGCCAGCAGCACGAGGCCGTCACCGATCGCCGGAGCGACGCCCCGAGCGACATACCAGCCGAGTTGCGCAAGGTGATATGAGGGCAGCGCCTTGGCCACGGCCTGCAACGGCGCGGGCAGGATCTGCTCGGGCACCCAGAGACCGCCGAGGGCAGCGAGCACCAGGTAGATCACCATCGTGAGTCCCTGCGCGCCATCGCCGTCGGCGATGCTTCCGATGACGATCCCCATGGCGGCGAACGGGAGGCACCCGGCTGCGATGAGGAGGACGAGCGCAGGCCACTCCCAGAGCGGCAGCGTCACGTCCTTGACGATTGCCGCAGTGAGCAGGATGAGGCAGATGGCGGGCAGGCTGAGTGTCATCGCGGTGATGAGGCGGACCGCAAGGACGCGAACCGGCGAGAGCGGCGTGAGGCTCAGCTGACGAAGCCAGCCCACCTGCCGGTCCAGTGCGAGGCGCGGACCCGATGCCATGAGCACGCCACCCATGGCACCGAACGCAGCCATCGCGACCATGATCGCGATGGTCGGCGCGAGACCTTCGGATCTGTCGCCGGCGGCGCCGAAGACGGTCGAGAAGAGCAGGTACGCGCCCACCGGCCACCCGACCACGAGCAGCAGGTAGCGACGGTCGCGAAGCGAGCGACGCAGCTCCAAAGCGAGGTAGGAACCCATGGTGTTGGAAACTCCCGTGATCAGGCGGCGACGCCGTCGGTGATGGAGAGGAACGCGTCCTCGAGCGCGATCCCCGCAACCTCGATGTCGTGCGCATCCGGGCGCGCGCTGAGCAGCGCGCGCAACGCAAGGTCGGTGTCGCGACAGCGCAGCTCGACACGGTTGCCCCGTGCCGACGCCGAGACGACACCCGGCAGTGACTCCAATCCCGACGTTTCCGGGCGCACGACCGAGAAACGGATGACACGCAGACCGACGGAGTCCTTGATCGCCGACGGCGTGCCGTCGGCCACGACGCGGCCGCGCGCCATCAGCACGATTCGATCCGCCGAGATGTCCGCCTCCTCGAGGTAGTGCGTGGAGAAGAGGATGGTCCGGCCGCGATCGGTGAACCCGCGCATCGCGTGCCAGAAATTGCGCCGCGCCTCGACGTCCATCGCCGCCGTCGGTTCGTCGAGGATGAGCAACTCGGGGTCGCCGATGAGCGCCATCGCAAGACGGAGTCGTTGCGACTGACCGCGGGAGAGGCGGTCGACACGACGCTTCTCGAGCCCCTCGAGCTGCGCGACGGCAATCGTCTCCTGCAACGACAGTGGCGCGGGGAAGAGACGGCGCATCATCGCGAGCAGCTCGCCGACCAGGACGCCGGGCATCATCCCGCCGTCCTGGAGCATCGCTCCGATGAGCCCGCGGGTAACGGCGTCCTCCGGGGACATGCCAAGCACCGTCACCGTTCCCCGATCGGGCCGGGCAAGCCCGAGAACCATCGTGATGGTGGTGGTCTTGCCGGCACCGTTCGGTCCGAGCAGCGCGACCGTCTCGCCGCGACCCACGCCGAGGCTCACGTCGTCGACCGCGCGCACGGCGCCGAAGGAACGCGACACGCCGTCGACGTGGACAGCGTCGCTGGTGACGGAGCGGTCGGCGGTCTCAGAGGTCATGCCCTCAGCCTGGCCGACACGGCCGGAACCGGGTAGTGCCCGGCGTCAGGAACCTGGCATGACATCCGTCATGGGACGTCCTCCCCTTCGCGAGTGCGCGGTTATGATGCGAAGACCAACGCCGCCTCTTTCAGGGTGCTCATGCAGGTCGTCCCTCGGCTCTCCGTCGAACCGATGCGCTACGAGGACATTGCTGCCGTGCAAGCCATCGAGCGTCAGGTCTTCGCGTCCCCGTGGCCGAAGAACGCCTACGCGAGTGAGCTGTCGCAGAACCGTCAGGCGTCGTACATCGTGTTGCGCCAGGACGGCGAGGTCATGGGGTACGCGGGCTTGTGGCGGGTCGCGCTCGAGGCGCACATCACGACCATCGGTGTTCGCGCCGGCGAGCACTCCAAGGGGTACGGCACCGTCCTCTTCGCAGCGCTCGTGCAGCGCGCGTATGCGCTTGGCGCGCGCTGGATCACGCTCGAGGTGCGTGACAGCAACGACCATGCCATCCGCCTCTACGAACGCTTTGGTTTCAAGGCGATCGGGCGCCGTCGCGGGTACTACACGGACAACGGCGAGGATGCGGTGATCATGTGGAGCGACAGCATCCACGCACCAGGCTTCAAGCGCGGCTTCAATGCGATCCTCAGCGGCATCGACGTTGCAGGTGTCGGCGGCGCTCCGTCGATGGAGTACCCGTCCGCCTGAATCTCCTCGCGATCGAGACCTCCTGCGACGAGACCGCGGCCGCGGTGCTCACCGATGGACGCGAGGTGCGCTCGTCGGTGGTGTCGTCGCAGATCGCCCTGCACGCGGCTCACGGTGGCGTGGTGCCGGAGCTTGCCGCACGCGCGCATCTCGAAGGGCTCTCGACGGTCGTCGAGGCCGCGCTGGCCCCGGTCTCCGGGGGCTGGGATGCCATCGATGCGGTCGCGGTGACGCGTGGGCCGGGGCTGGCCGGGTGCCTCATCGTCGGCACCATGTACGCGTCGTCCGCCGCCATCGCGCGCGGGCTGCCCCTCGTCGGGGTCTCGCACCTTGCGGGGCACGTCTACAGCGCCTGGCTTGCCGACTCCGACCTCGAGCCGCCGTACCTCGCGCTCCTCGTGAGTGGCGGGCACACGGAATGCGTCGTCCTCCGGGAACACGGCGTCGCGGAACGGCTCTCTGCCACGCGCGACGACGCTGCCGGCGAGGCCTTCGACAAGGTCGCGCGGCTGATCGGGCTGGAGTATCCAGGCGGCCCCGCGATCCAGCGAGTGGGCGCTACGGGTGACGCCGCCCGCTTCCCGTTGCCGCGCACACGGCTCGACGGCGCGTTCTCGTTCAGTGGGCTGAAGACGGCGGTCCGCTATCTGGTTCGCGATCTTGGTTCGGACGCGCTGACCGAGAACGGCGTGCCCAAGGATCCTCAGGTGGTCGCCGACCTCGCCGCGAGCTTCCAGGCCGCGGCTGTCGACCAGCTCGTCACCGGTCTCGAGGCGGCGGCGGACCGCGTCGGCGCAACCACGATTGCCGTCGTCGGCGGTGTTGCCGCCAACCGGGCACTCCGCGAAGCGGTCGTGGCTCGATTCCGCGGTCTTCGCGTGGTTGTCCCGCCGTTCGACCTCTGCACGGACAACGCGGCCATGATCGGAGCTGCCGGTTGGCACCGCCTCGCAGTGCACGGCCCGGACAGGCCGGGCTTCGACGTCGATCCCTCGCTCGCGGAGTGCGCGTAGTGTCCAGCGGCGTGATGGTCGACGACCAGCCCGCGCATCGATCCGAGGCGGCGGAGCGCTATCTCGAGGCGATCTACTACATCGAGCACGAGGGCGAGGTACCGCGTCCCGGGCGCCTGGCGGAGTGGCTGGGCGTGAGCGCTCCGACGGTCACCGTCTCGCTGCAACGCCTGTCCCGCGATGGACTGGTGCGCATCGCCGCTGATCGCTCGGTCGAGCTCACCGACAGCGGCGCCGAGGCGGCCGCGATCATCGTCCGCAGGCATCGCATCGTCGAACGCTGGCTCACCGATGTGCTCGGGCTCGACTGGGCGACGGCCGACCTCGAGGCGCAGGCACTCACCCACGGCATGTCCCTGACGGTCCTTGATCGCCTCGACGAGCAGCTCGGCAGACCGCTGACGTGCCCGCACGGCAACGTGATCCCTGGTCGGACCCCTCCGGCGGGCCGCACCCTGGTCCGGCTTGTCGATCTTGCGGACGGCGAGAGCGCCACCGTTGCCCGCATCTCGGAGGTGGCTGAGCATGAGGCTCCCCAGCTGCTCCGGATCCTCGAGCGGCGGGGCATCGTTCCGGGGATCGAGCTGCGCGTCGTCTCGCGCGCGGATGCGGAGTGGACCCTTCAGCCCGTGGGGAGGGATGCGGTCACCGTCGACCCGGGCACAGCGCATGCCGTGTGGGTTGAGTCGCCGCTGCGCGTTAGTTTAGGCTAAGCTAACCGCCGCTCAGCCGCCAATCCTTTCGACGGAGGCCGTCATGGTCGGGAGCCTGCTGATCTTTGCCCGCGAGGGGCTCGAGGGCACGCTGATCTGCTCGATCCTCCTGACGTACCTGGCCTCTGCCGGCAGGCGCGACCTCTTTCGCTACGTCTTCGCCGGCGCCGGCCTCGCGGTCGTCCTGGCCACCGCGGCAGGCGTCGTGCTGTGGGTGGTGACCCGCGACGCGTTCATCGGATCGAACGCGCAGGCGTGGTTCGAGACGGGTGTCTTCGCGGTGGCGGTCACTGTGCTCACGTACATGACCTTCTGGATGCGCCGGCACAGCCGGAACCTCGGCCGTGAGCTGCGCGAAAAGGTCTCCGATGCCGTGAGCGGCGGCTCGGGCCTCGCGCTTGGGGTCATCGCATTCGTGACGGTGGGCCGCGAAGCCGTCGAAACCGTGATCTTTCTGCTCGCGATCGCCTATCAGAGCTCACCACTCCAACTCGTCATCGGCGCAGTCATCGGGCTGGCGATAGCGCTGGGAGTCAGCTACTCCATGTATCGCGTCGGACTGCGGATCAATCTCGGGCGATTCTTCGCCATCGTGGGCAGCCTGCTCATGGTGGTCGCCGCCGGGCTGCTCGCCGACGGCGTCCAGAACCTCCAGGAGCTCGGCGTGCTGCCCGGTGGATCGATGACCCTCTTCAACGTGAGTGGGAGCCTTCCCGATGACACCGGCGTGGGCGACGTGCTCCATAGCTTGATCGGCTACAGCGCGGCGCCGACCGCGCTCCAGGCGGTCATCTGGGCCGCCTTCCTGGCCGTCGGTCTCACCCTGTTTCTTCGTCCGCGGCGGCGAGCCGTACCCCGTCCGCCTGCATCTGCCGCCGCCGTCTGACCGCGGGCGGCGCGCCAGGCGTCGGGCTTGCGCGATTGGCACTCGGTTCGTTAGAGTGTTAGCAGTCAGCCACTCAGAGTGCTAAGAAAACCAGGAGGTCCGTCAGTGTCCCTCAACCTTCGCCCCCTCGCAGATCGCGTCGTCGTCAAACCCGTCGAGCGCGACGAGATGACCAAGAGCGGCATCGTTCTCCCTGACACCATCAAGGAGAAGCCCCAGGAAGGCATCATCGAGGCAGTCGGCAACGGCCGCTACAACGAGCAGACCGGTGTCCGCGTCGCACTCGACGTCAAGGTCGGTGACCGCGTGATGTACGCGAAGTACGCGGGCAGCGAGGTCAAGATCGACGATGTCGACTACCTGATCCTCGGAGAGAAGGACATCCTCGCCGTCGTCGAGAAGAACGGCAACAAGAGCTAGGCAGGGAACATGGCCGCCAAGCAGCTCCGTTTCGAGGCGCCCGCTCGCGCCGCGCTCGCGCGCGGTGCCGCAGTGGTTGCCGACACCGTCGCAGTGACGCTCGGCCCGCGAGGCCGCACGGTGGTGCTCGACAAGAAGTTCGGTCCGCCGCTCGTCAGCAATGACGGCGTGACGATCGCGCGTGAGGTCGAGCTCGAGGATCACTTCGAGAACATGGGAGCGCAGCTGCTCAAGGAAGTGGCCATCAAGACCAACGACATCGCCGGTGATGGCACCACCACCGCAACGGTGCTGGCGCGGGCGATGCTCGACGAGGGATTGCGCAACCTCGCCGCCGGTGCTCCGCCGAACGATCTTCGCCGCGGCATGATGGCCGCGTGCGACGCCGCTGTGGCATCGATTCGCGCACGGTCGCAACCCGTGAAGGGCGGCGACGACATCCGGCGCGTGGCCACGATCAGCTCGCGTGACGAGACGATCGGCGCAATGATCGCGGAAGCCTTCGACAAGGTCGGCAAGGAAGGCGTCGTCTCCGTCGAGGACGGCACCGGCATCGACACCGAGGTCGAGGTCGTCGAAGGCATGCAGTTCGACCGCGGCTACATCTCGGCGCATCTGGTGACCGACACCCAGAACATGGAATCGGTGCTCCATGACGCGCGAGTTCTGGTCACGGATGCCAAGATCTCGTCCGTCCCGGACCTGCTTCCCAGCCTCGAGCTGGTGATGCGCGCGGGGCGTCCGCTGCTGATCATCGCCGAGGACATCCAGGCTGAGGCGCTCGCGACACTCGTGGTCAACCGCGCTCGCGGGACCTTCAGCGCGATGGCGGTCAAGGCGCCGGCGTTCGGCGAGCGACGCGACGCCATCCTGCAGGACATCGCCGTGCTCACCGGCGCGACGGTGATCAGCGAGAAGACCGGACTTCGACTCGACGCGGTCCGCGATGACCACCTCGGCTCCGCGGGCCGTGTGACCGTCACCAAGGACGACACCACCATCGTGCGTGGCGGCGGCGCCAAGGCTGCGATCGAGGGACGCTGCGCGGAGATCCGCCAGCAGATGGAGGAGACCACCTCCGAGTGGGACAAGGAGAAGCTCCAGGAGCGTCTCGCGCGCCTCACCGGTGGTGTGGCCGTCGTCAAAGTCGGCGCCGCGACGGAAGTGGAGATGAAGGAGCGCAAGTCTCGCGTCGAGGATGCGCTCGCTGCCACGCGTGCCGCGATCGAGGAAGGGGTTGTGGTCGGCGGTGGCGTTGCCCTTCTGCGGGCAATCCCGGCTGTCGAGGCGCTGAAGCTCGAGGGCACCGCACGCGTGGGCGCCGACATCGTCGCTCGCGCACTGCGTGAGCCACTCCGGATCATCGCCAACAACGCCGGTCTCGAAGGCCAGGTGGTCGTCAACGCGGTTACGGAGTCGACGGGCGACGATGGATTCGACGCCCTCACCGAGACCTACGGGAACCTGATCGAGCGCGGTGTCATCGACCCCACCAAGGTCGTCGTCTCAGCGCTGACCCATGCGACGTCGATCGCGACGATCGTCCTCAGCACCGACGCGCTGATCGCCGACGCGCCGGAGCGTGAGGAAGGCGCGGCGGCCGGCGGCGGCCACTCCCACGGCGGCGGGATGGGTGGCATGGGCGGCGGCATGGATGACGATGACATGGACTTCTAGGGGCTGATCTCAGCAGCCTCGACCAAGAACTCCCGGGTCCGTGACCAGCGACGCTGTCGTACCGTTGCGCTGGTCATGCCCGATCCCCAGATGACCCCGGCGGCCGGCTGACATGTGTGGCATCGCCGGATTCTGGGGCGCGCGCGACAGCGCGCTGCTCGCCGCGATGACCGAGTCGATCCGGCATCGTGGGCCGGACGACGAGGGCCACTACGAGGACGAGGTCGCCTCGCTCGGGTTTCGCCGCCTCAGCATCATCGATCTCGAGCACGGCAATCAGCCGATGGCGATGGACGACGGACGGCTCCAGATCGTCTACAACGGCGAGGTCTACAACTTTCGCGAGTTGCGTGCCCAGTTGGAGCCGCTCGGGCACACGTTCCATACGGCGTCGGACACGGAGGTCGTGCTCCATGCGTACGCCGAATGGGGGACGGACTGCTTTCGCCGTTTCAACGGCATGTGGGGGCTCGCGATCCTCGACGGACGCGGCCCGAATCCGAAGCTCGTGCTCGCGCGCGATCACTTCGGCATCAAGCCGCTGTTCTACGCGCGCCATCACGGTCGCGTCGTGTTCGCGTCGGAGATCAAGGCGATCCTGCAGGACGAGACCTTCCCTCGCGAGGTCGACGACCAGCAGATGTACGAGTACCTGCGCTTCGGTCTGTTCGACCACAACGACGGCACGTTCTTTCGGGGTATCCGCCAGGTGCCGGCCGCGGCGTTCGCGATCGTCGAGGGTGGCGCGATCTCCGAGACCACGTACTGGACTCCGCGACTGACCGAGGACGGTGATGCGAGCCCGGAGGCTTTTCGCGCGGCCTTCGAACGCGCGGTGCAGCGCCGCCTCGTTGCCGATGTCCCCGTCGGCATCTGCCTCAGCGGTGGCCTCGACTCATCGTCGATCTGCACCGTCATGGCGCAGCAGCTTCGCGACCACGTTCCCGACACGGAGTCGCTCGGGAACCGCCTCAAGACGTTCTCCGCGGTGTTCCCGGGCGATCGCATCGATGAGAGCTCGTACATCAAGAGCGTCCTCGACAAGACCGGCGCGGACACGAGCACCGTCAATCCCACCGACCAGGACTTCATCCGCGAGCTCGAGGCGTGGATCTGGCACATGGAAGAGCCCATGGTGTCGTCGGCGCCGTTCGCGATGTGGATGGTGATGCGCCTCGCGCGACGCCAGGTCACGGTCACACTCGACGGGCAGGCGGGCGACGAGCTGCTTGCCGGTTACGACCACTACCCATATGTCCTGCTGCGTCAACTGCTGCGCGAGCGGCGCTACACGGAGTTCGCGCACGAGGCGTGGTTGCTGCGCGACATCGTCGGACCGCTGGTCCGCCGGCGCCTTCGGGAGCGTGGCCAGCACGTCGACGTCGCGTCGATGCTGTCGCCGGCGTTCACGCGCGGACGCAAACCCCCCGTGGACGATCGCGTCGCCGACGATCTGAAGCGCCGCCTGCTGCAGGACTTCCGCACCTACAGCCTGCCGCCGTTGCTTCGCTACGAGGACCGCGCTTCGATGGCGCATTCGCTCGAGGCGCGCCTGCCGTTCCTCGACCAGGAGCTCGTCGACTACATCCTGACGCTGCCGCGGAGCGCGATCATCCACAACGGATGGACTCGTGCGATCGTGCGCCAGTCGCTGCACGGCACACTTCCCCGCGCAGTCGAGCGGCGACGCAAGAAGATCGGATTCACCACTCCGGAATTCCGCTGGTACCGGCGTCAGCGCGCGGTGCTGCAGAGCCTCATGCGCTCGCCGTCGTTCCGCGCTCGGCCGTACTGGAAGGCTGCTGCGGTGGCGGAGGGGTTCCGGCGCGCATGCGCAGGCGAGGTGGAGGAGTCGATGTTCTTCTGGCGCGCCGTCAACGCCGAGGTATGGCTGCGCGTCTACATCGACGGAACGACAAAGGCGCTGGACGATCAGAGCTACCGTGGCGGATTCGTGCGCCGTGGCGACCAGGCGACTGCAGCGCAGGTCGCCGGTGGGCAGGCGTTGCTCGATGGCGCCAACCTCAACTGGGGCCGGCATCTGTTTCTCGAGGACAAGGGTCGGATCTGGGCGCGATTCCCGTTGCGCTCGGCGTTGATCACGCCCGGCATGGATCTCATGCAGGTCATCGCCGACAGCATCGAGCAGTTCACCAAGGGCGGACTCGCGGTCGAGGACGGCGATGTGCTCTTGATCAGTGAGAAAGCGCTGGCGATCAGTCAGGGGCGCTCGTATCCGATCGATGCGATCCCGGTGTCGCGCGCTGCGCGCCTGCTGTCGCGCTACGTGAGCCACGAGCCCACCGGGGTCGGCCTCGCCCATCCGACGACGATGCAGCTCGCGATCGACGAAGCCGGTGTGCCCCGGGTACTGGTGGCGGCAGCCGCGGCGGCGGTCACCAAACCGTTCGGGATGCGCGGCATCTTCTACCGCGTTGCCGGTCATGGCGTCAACGCGATCGACGGTCCGTCGTCGCTGAACCTCCCGCCGTATGACAAATGGGCGACCAAGTCGCCGGAGGATCCGCCCGGCGAGGCGTTGCGCATCGCCGCCGAGGTCCGGCGTCTCACCGGGCATCGGGTTGGCATCGCGATCATCGATGCCAACGACATGGCCGCTGAAGTGTTCGCGACCGTCGGTGTCGACGCCGAGGCGGTTCTCGCCATGGTTGCCGATAACCCGCTGGGGCAGTCCGACGAGCAGACGCCGTTTGCTCTCGTGCGCAGGGTGACGCTCGAGAAGCCCGCCACTCCGGCGCGGGAGCCGGTACCGGTCGGAGCGTGAGCGCACCGGAGACCGGCGTGCTCCGCTGGGTGGAGATCGACGTCGACCGGCTGGCGCGCAATGCCGAGGTCCTTGCGATGCTCGTCCGCCCAGCGCGAGTGATGGCCATGGTGAAGTCGAACGGCTACGGGCACGGCATCACGGTCGCAGCGCGCGCTGCGCTCGACGGTGGGGCGACGTGGCTTGGCGTGTACACGCCACAGGAGGCGCTCGAGCTGCGCGCTGCGGGCGTGACCGCTCGGACGTTGGTACTCGGGTGGACGCCGCCCGCCATGCATCCCGCACTGATCGCCGCAGATGTCGACGTCAGCATCCTCGACGCTGACGGGCTGCGTGCAGCATCCGCCGCCGCAGGCGCTGCCGGACGGCGGGTTCGCGGGCACGTCAAAATCGACACTGGGCTCCATCGGCTCGGCACCCTTCCCGAGACGGTGGAGTCTCTTGTCGAGGCGCTTCGGGAAACAGGCGATCGCGTCCAGGTGGCCGGTCTGTTCACGCACTTCGCCGACGCCGGAGCGGACTCGGGTTTCACCGTCACCCAGCACACGCGTTTTCTCGAGGCGGTCGACGTGATCCGGCCGGTCGCGCCGGACGCGTTGCTCCACACCTCCGGCAGCGCAGCGGTGCTCGCACATCCCGCGATGCATCACGACCTCGTTCGCGTCGGCATTGCCCTCTACGGATACCCGCCCGTGCCCGGGCCGGCGTCGCTTCGCCTGGCGATGCACGTGTTCGGCAGGGTTGCTCAGGTGCGCACGGTCGCGGCGGGTGAAACCGTCGGATACGGCCGGACATGGCGAGCCGAGACTGCGCGCAGGATCGCCACGGCGACCATCGGCTACGGACAGGGACTGCCCCGTGCGCTGTCCAACATCGGTCACCTCGCGATCCGTGGCCACCGGTGCCCGATCGTCGGTATCGTCAGCATGGATCAGGTCAGCGTGGACGTCACGGACATCGACGGTGTGACCGCGGGAGACGTGGCGATGTTCATCGGCGAACGTGACGGAATCCGCATCGGCGCCGACGAGGTCGCAGACCTCACCGGGACCCTGCCACACGAGATTCTCTGCGGGGTCGCGGAGGGGATTCCGCGGCTGCCTGGGCCGGCACCCGCTGCGCTACCGTGAGGGGGTGAGCCGCCCCGTCCGTATCGCCGTCGCCCAGTACGAGCCGCACGTCGGCGAGCTCGATGGAAACCTCGCGCAGGCCGTGCGTTGGGCGACTGCGGCCGCGACGGAGGGAGCCGACCTCATCGTGCTCCCCGAGCTCGCTTCCAGCGGCTACGTGTTCAGCGATTCGGACGAGGCGCAGCGCTGCGCCGAGGACCCGGACGACGGACCGACGGTGCGTGCGCTGCGCGACGTATGTGCCGCGCACGGCTGCCACATCGTCGCCGGCCTCAACGAGCGCGACGGCGACTGCCGGCACAACAGCGCCATCCTCGTCGGCGCGGACGGCCGGCTCGCCACGTATCGCAAGTTGCACCTCTACTTCGACGAACAGTCGTGGTTCGAACCGGGTGACGAGCTCCCGATCGTCGACCTCCCGTTCGGCAGGGTTGGGATCGTCATCTGCTACGACCTCTGGTTCCCGGAGCCGGTTCGGGCGCTGGCGCTCGCGGGCGCCGAGATCATCGCCGTGCCCACCAACTGGGTCGCGTCGTTCAAGCGCACCGTCTGGGACGATCGGGGCTACTGTCAGGGTGATTACGTCGCGATGGCAACCGCGGCGCAAAACGGGGTGGTGATGGCATGCGCGGACCGCATCGGCGTCGAGCGCGACGTGACGTTCATCGGCGCATCGATCATCGTCGGCGCGGATGGGTGGCCGGTCGCCGGCCCTGCCGGCAAGGCTGACGAGGAACTGCTCGTTGCGGAGGTCGATCTCGACTCCGTCGACCGTGCCCGGCATCGCACGCCCCGCAACCATCTGCTCACCGATCGTCGGCCCGACGCATACCGTGCGTCGGCCGGGCGCCCTGCGCCCGCGACCCGGGCGCACGCCTGAGCGCGACCATCGGGGCGACGGCCCTGCTCGAGGGCTTGAATCCGCCGCAGCGCGAGGCCGTCGAGGCACCGGACGGACCGCTGCTCATCTTCGCGGGCGCAGGGAGTGGGAAGACGCGGGTGCTGACGCATCGCATCGCGTACGTCATCGCGACGCGCCGTGTGCGTCCCGACGAGATCTGCGCCGTGACGTTCACGAACAAGGCCGCCCGCGAGATGCGCTCCCGTGTGGAGCAGTTGATCGGGGACAGCATCAAGGGCATGTGGCTCGGTACGTTTCACTCGCTCGGCGCGCGACTGCTGCGGCGTGACGGCGATGCCATCGGGATCCCTCCGGGATACACGATCTACGACGAGTCGGACAGGTTATCCGCGCTCCGCAATGCCATCCGGGCTGAGGGCATCGACGAGAAACGCCTGACGCCGAACCGGGTCGCGCACGCGATCAGCGCCGCGAAAAACGAGCTGCTGGACGCGCGTGACTATCAATCGCGTGCCACGGGCGGTCTTGAAGAACAGATCTCGCGCATTTACTACGCGTACGAACGCGAGCTGGACGAGGCGTCCGCGCTGGACTTTGACGACCTGCTGTTGCGTGCGTTCTTCCTGCTTCGTGATGTCGCATCGGTACGCGAGTACTACCAGGACAGGTTCCTGCATCTCTTCGTTGATGAGTATCAGGACACGAATCGCGCCCAGTATGAGCTCGTGAAGATTCTCGCCGCGAAGCATCGGAACGTCACGGTGGTCGGGGACGACGATCAGTGTCTCGCCGCCGGCACCATGATCACAATGTCTGACGGATCAAAGCGTCGGGTCGAGGCTGTTCGTCCGGGGGATAGCGTCATGTCCGGGTACGGGAGTGGCACCTTCCGCGGCGCCGAGGTTGTGGACGTCCGATCCAGGGTAACGGACTGCACCGTTACCGTCACTACGTCAGGTGGTCGAAGCCTTACAACAACGCCCGAACACACTCACTTTGCAGGCCACCATCTCGGCACAACACCGCAGCTCTACTTCACTTACTTGATGCACAAAGCCGGAACCGGCTTTCGGATCGGCACGACGCAAGTCCATACCAACGGACAGGCGAAGCCTGTCGTTGGGTACCGCCAGCGATCGATGCAGGAGCGGGCAGATGCCCTGTGGATCGTCTCAACGCATGCGAGTGAGAATGAGGCCCGCGCCGAGGAGTACATCCTTTCGCTGCAGTACCAGATTCCTACGCTGCCATTCGTCCCACGCAGGGGTAGCGGAGTCAATGGCCTAGTTCATGACAAGAACTACATCGATCGCGTCTTTCCCTCCGTGGCGGATCTCGGTGGCGGCTTACGGCTCCTGGCCGAGCGCCATCTCTCCATTGATCACCCGCACTACCGCCCACGATCGCGCAACTCCAGCCGAAGACGTGTCGTGGTCGTGCTCTGCGGGGATCGCCGTGGCGCGACGCCAATGCACCGGGTATCGATCGGCGGTAATGACGCGGCCGGCAAAGCGGCACTGGAGAGCATCGGGCTGAGCGTTAGGCCTGCCAAGGACAACGGGAGCTGGCGTTTCGAGACGTGCCGAAAGGACTTTGGAGAGGTGATGCGAATCGCCGCCAGCATTAGCGAGGCGATGGACGGCGAGATCGTGCTCACGGCTTGTCTCGGTGGCAACGGTTCCGGACGAGGCGAGCTAGTGACGACGCTGCCATTCACTCCGGCAGCCTCGCTCCTTCCGGGGATGGTGATGTTCGACGAGCTGGGTGGCCGCGATGTCGTCGAAAGCGTTG
The DNA here is from genome assembly GCA_036521195.1 of Candidatus Dormiibacterota bacterium. Taxonomy (GTDB): domain Bacteria; phylum Chloroflexota; class Dormibacteria; order Aeolococcales; family Aeolococcaceae; genus Palsa-851. Next base: position 49,345 of record DATDID010000023.1, on the reverse strand, counting down.
CGCGATCTGTCTCGAGGCAGCCTGTGTTCGACATCGACGTGAGTCCGACGCACAACCTCATTGCCAACGGGCTCATCACGCATAACTCGATCTATGGTTTCCGAGGCGCTGATGTGCGCAACATTCTTGCCTTCGAGCGGGATTTTCCTGACGCTAAAATCGTGAAGCTGGAACAGAACTATCGGTCGACTCAACCCATTCTCGACATCGCGCATTCGGTGATCCGCAACAACCCCGAGCGCGCCGAAAAGCGGCTGTGGACCGAGAGCAGTGTCGGCGATCCGGTACGGCTGATCTCCGTCTACGACGAACGGGAGGAGGCGCTCGCCGTTGGTGCCGAGATCGAGAACCTCATCGGACGCGAGGGCGTCTCACTCGCGGAGTGCGCGGTGCTGTATCGCACAAATGCGCAGTCACGAGCCTTTGAAGAAGTGTTCCTGCGCCGAGGAATTCCGTATCAACTCGTCGGTGGCCTCCGCTTCTACGACCGCCGCGAGGTCAAGGACGTGCTGGCGTACCTTCGGCTCTGCGTCAACCCACGCGACGCCGTCTCGTTCGCGCGCGTTGTCAACACCCCGCGTCGCAAGATCGGGGACCGCAGCGTCGCGGAACTCGAGAAGCTCGCCCGCAAGAAGGGGTTGAGCCCGCTGGAGGCTGCGCAACTCCTGGACGCGGACGATGCGATCGGACCCGCGGCGATGGCGGCATTGCACGGCTTTGCAACCCTGATGGAGCGTCTGAGCGGCGACGCCCAGCGTGTTCCGGTGACGGTGCTGCTCGAGCGCGTTCTCGAGGAGACCGGGTACCGCGAGATGCTCCAGGACGGCACGCAGGAGGGGAACGAGCGCTGGGCCAATGTCCTCGAACTGGCGGGGCTCGCGGGCGAGTACGCCGACGTTCCCGCGCCTGACGGTCTGGTGCAGTTCCTCGAGAACGTCGCGCTGGTCAGTGATGTCGACACCATGCGCGAGGACGCGCAAGGGGTGACGTTGATCACCCTGCACATGGTCAAGGGGCTCGAGTTCGGTGTGGTGTTCATCGCCGGCATGGAGGAGGGGCTGCTGCCGCACTCCCGGGCGCTCGAGGAGGGCGATGCCGGTATCGCCGAGGAACGCAGGCTCACGTACGTCGGGATCACCCGCGCGCGCCGGCGGCTGTATTTGCTGCACGCATTTCGACGTCACCTGTATGGAACGGCGCAGCTCGCCGAGGCATCGAGGTTTCTCGGCGAGATTCCGGGCGAGATGCTCGAAGTGGCACAGCGTCCGGGCAACCCGAACTTCGGCGATGTCCGTGCATCGGGCACCGTGCGCCGCGCCGTTATCGGTTATGCAACGAGGCCAAACCCTGTCGACATTGCCCCGCAGCGCTTCAGCGAGGGCATGCGCATCGGTCACCAGCGCTACGGTGAAGGCACGGTACTCAAGAGCACGATGACCCGAAGCGGCGAGGAGCTGGTCATCAAGTTCGATGATCACGGTGTGAAGATCTTTGCCGTCGCCGACGCGACGCTCTGGCCGGTGGGCGAGTGATGAGCGAGGACCCGCAAGCGCGCGTGGAGGCGCTCCGCGAGGAGTTGGACCGGCACTCCCGCCTGTACCACGTGCTCGACGCCCCCGAGATCACCGACGCCGAATACGACCGCCTCTTCCGCGAGCTCGTCGATCTCGAAGCGGCACATCCGGAGCTCCAGACGCTCGACTCACCAACGCAGCGTGTCGGCGGTGAGCCGGCGGCGAACTTCACGAAGGTCCGCCACAACCGGGCGATGCTCAGCCTGAACAACGCGTTCAGTCCCGATGAGGTCCGCGAGTTCGGGGTCCGCGTCGAGCGCGCCATCGGGGTGGTGAGCGGCTACGTGTGCGAGCTGAAGATCGACGGCCTCGCGATGTCGATCACGTACGAGAACGGCAGCTTCGTCCGCGCGGCGACGAGAGGCAACGGGGTCGAGGGCGAGGACGTGACCGCAAATGTGCGGACGATCCGTTCAGTGCCGATGACGCTGAAACCCGTGGATGGCGTCGCGCGTCCGGACACCCTCGAGGTGCGCGGCGAGGTATATCTCCCGAAGGCGGCATTCGCCGCCACCAACGCGCGGCTCGAGGAGGCAGGCAAGCCCACGTATGCCAATCCGCGCAATGCGGCAGCGGGCGCCGTCCGGCAACTCGACGCGAAGGTGACGGCGGGCCGCGGTCTGCAGACGTTCATGTACCAGCTCGAACCCCCCGGCTCACTACCGACCCAGTCGGCTGTGCTCGACACCCTCGAGGCGTTGGGGTTCCGCGTGAACCCGCACCGTCAGCTCGCAGGATCGATCGATGAGGTCCTCGCGTTCCTCGAGCACTGGTCGGAGCTCCGCCATCAGCTCGATTACGAAACTGACGGCATCGTCATCAAGGTCGCTTCCCTTTCTGAGCAGTCGGAGCTCGGGCAGATCTCTCGGGCTCCACGCTGGGCGATCGCGTACAAATTCCCGCCCGAGGAGTACGAAACCGTCGTTCTCGACATCCACGTGCAGGTTGGAAGGACCGGCGCGGTGACTCCGGTTGCGATCCTCGAACCCACGCTCGTCGCCGGGTCCACGGTGCGGCGGGCCACGCTGCACAACGAGGACGAGGTGGCGCGCAAGGACGTGCGCATCGGCGACACCGTGCTGTTGCGCAAGGCAGGCGATGTCATCCCGGAGATCGTTCGCGTCCTGATCGACAAGCGTCCAAAGGGCTCCAATGCGTGGCAGATGCCGGAGCACTGCCCCGCGTGCGACACGCTGCTCGTGCGCGAGCCTGGGGAGGTTGTCCGGCGCTGTCTCAACCCGCTCTGCCCTGCGCAGCGACGCGAATCGCTGCTCCATTTCGCGTCGCGGGGCGCGATGAACATCGAGGGGCTCGGTCCGGCGATCATCGATCAACTCCTCGACCTTGGCTACGCGACGGAGTCCGCCGACCTCTTCAAGCTCACAGCGGAACAACTGCTGACACTGGACGGCTTCGCGGAGCGCTCGGCCGCGAAGCTCCTCGAGTCCATCGCCGGTCGAAAGCGTGTGCCCCTCGCTCGATTCATCAACGCGCTCGGCATCCGCCACGTCGGCGAGCACACGGCAGACACGCTCGCCGTCCATTTCGGCAGCATCGACGCACTGGCTGCAGCGACGGAGGAGGACCTCCTCGCCGTCGAGGGCATCGGAGCGGTCGTCGCCGAACACGTGGCGTCGTGGCTCGCGTCGGCGGAAGGCCGCGAGGTGCTCGAGCACCTCCGCTCGGTCGGCGTCGACCCCGAGCGCGCCGCCGGTGGGGGCGGACCCTGGAGCGGTCAGACGTGGGTGATCACGGGTAGCCTCGACGGCATGAGCCGTACGGACGCCGAGGCCCGCATCCGGGCGCTCGGCGGCAACCCCAGCTCGAGCGTGAGCCGCAAGACCCACGCTGTGGTCGCCGGCGCCTCGCCGGGCAGCAAGCTCGAGAAAGCGCAACGCCTCGACGTCCGGGTACTCGACGAGGCTGCGTTCCTCGCCGAGTTGAACAGTGCTGAGGGGCAGGCCTGAGCAGCGATACAGTGGCTGGAATGGTGCCGACCAAGCGCGCAGAGCGCCTCCTCGACGATCCCGCGCTCTTGAAAGCTCGGTTGCGCGCGTCACCGAGCGGCGCGGGCGTCTACGTGATGCGCGGTGCGGACGCGCGCGTCATCTACGTGGGCAAGGCCGCAAACGTTCGCAACCGCTTGCGCTCGTGGTTCACCGGCATCGACACGTTGCAGGCACGCACGCACCAGCTGATCGCCAGCGTCTTCGACTTCGAGGTCATCGCGTGCCAGAGCGAGCATGAGGCGCTCGTCCTAGAGAACTCGCTCATCAAGCAGCACCGGCCTCGGTTCAATGTGCGGCTCAAAGACGACAAGAGCTATCTCTACCTGAAGATACCGCGGCCCGGTGTTCACGATGCGGTCGCTCCCGGGACCGCACGCGAGGAGGTGCGCAAACCGCGCGGCAAGAGCGCTGAGGGCGCCACGCTGTTCCCGCGTCCGTATTACACACGCAAGGTGATCCGCGACGGCGCGCGCTATTTCGGTCCGTACACGAGCGCGCAGTCACTGCGGACGACGGTGCGATCGCTGCGCACCATCTTCCCGTTTCGCACCTGCAGTGACGAGGTTTTCCGGCGCGGGCGCGTCTGCCTCGACTATCACATCAAGCGTTGTGCGGGGCCGTGCGAGGGCAGGATCGAGGCGCCTGAGTATGCTGAACTCCTCGAACAGGTGCAGGAGTTCATGGAGGGGCGCTCCGAGAAGCTGCACGACGAGTTGCGCGATCAGATGGACGCCGCCGCCGACGGCCGCGATTACGAGCTGGCCGCGCGGTTTCGCGACCGGCTGCGCGCGATCGAGCGCATCAGTGAGCGTCAGACCGTGCTGCGCGGGGCTCGCGCCGACGAGGACTGCATCGCCGTCGTCGTCGAGGCCGGGCGCGCGATGGCCGCAGTGTTGAGCATCCGCCAGGGTCGCGTCATGGGTATGGAGACCCACGAGCTCGAAGGCGTCGCCGGATTGGACGCGGCAGCGTGCCTCGGTGGCTTCCTACCCCAGTATTACGGCAGCGTGACCTCCGTCCCTCGCCGTCTGCTGGTGTCGGACGACATCGAGGGCCGCGCGGTGCTCGAGGAGTTTCTCGCCGAGCAGCGGGGCGGTCCCGTCGAGGTGCACGTCCCGCAACGCGGCGATGCGCGCCAGCTCGTCGCGCAGGCCGCGGAGACCGCGCTCGTGGCGCTGCGTCAGCAACGCATCGTCGACGACTACGACGCGGCGAAAACCGAGGCGTTGCTTGACGATCTCGCCAGCAGCCTGCAGCTGCCGGCCCCCCCGCGCCGCATCGAGTGCTACGACATCAGCAACACCATGGGCACGAACTCGGTCGGCTCGATGGTGGTCTTCGAGGAAGGACGGCCCGCCCCGGCGAGCTACCGACACTTCGGCATCAAGACCGTCGAGGGCTCCAACGATTTCGCGTCGATCGAGGAGACGCTGCGGCGGCGGTTCCGCCGTCTCGCACCGCGTGACGAGGGCGGAGAAGAAGACGTTCCCGTCCTCGATCCGGCCGGCGCCAACGGCTCCGAGCAGCGGGCGCGTCGCACGCCGCGCCGCGGCGCCGACGACACGGATCTCAGCTTCTCGGTGCTGCCGGACCTGGTGCTCATCGACGGCGGGAAGGGTCAGTTGAGCGCCGCCGTTCGCGCACTTCGCGAGGCCGGCCTGCAGAAGGTGCCGGTCTTCGGACTGGCAAAGCGCAACGAGGAGCTGTACAAGCCGGGACGCGCACGCCCGATCATCCTCGAGCGCGACAGCCCGACTCTGTTTCTCGTGCAGCGGGTGCGGGACGAGGCGCATCGTTTCGCGATCACGCATCATCGCGGCCGCCGTGCCAAGGCGGCGCTACGCTCCAAGCTCGATGTCGTGCCGGGGCTCGGCCCGGTGCGCCGGCGCGCGCTGCTCCGTCATTTCGGCAGCATCGATGCCATCCGAGACGCGCCGGTCGACCAACTCACGACGGTCGTTCCGCGGCCGGTTGCGCTTCGCGTGAAGGAACTCCTGTGACCACAACGGAAACGGTTGGTCCGATGAGCGTCGCGCTCTCCTCCTTCGGGTACAAGTTCGGTCTCCCCGAGGACGCTGAGCTGGTGACTGATGCTCGTATGGTCAGAAACCCCTTCTGGGTGGCCGAACTGCGCCCTCACACCGGTCTCGACCCCGACGTGCGCGACTACGTGCTCGAGGACCCGGTGGCGGGTGAGTTGATCGAGCGGGTGCGAGATCTCGTGACCTGGTCCGCCGAGCGCTCGGCTGGTCGGGGGCGAGACGTGCTTCATGCCGCCATCGGCTGCACGGGGGGAAGGCACCGTTCGGTCGCCATCGTCGAAGCGCTGGCTGCGCGCCTTCGCGACGATGGCCTCGTCGTCACCGTGGAGCATCGCGACGTCGACCGACCCGATCCCCGCTATGAGTAGCTGCGCGAACTGCGGGCGCGAGAATCCCGCCGACGCGGGCTTCTGCAACGGATGCGGCAAGTCGCTGGTGGCGATGCCCGCACCTCGTGAGCAGCGCAAGACGGTCACGGTGCTCTTCTGCGATGTGACCGGGTCGACAGCCATGGGAGAGTTGCTCGATCCGGAAAGCCTCCGCCAGGTGATGCGCCGCTACTTCGACGCAGCGCGCCTGGTGATCGAGCAGCACGGTGGCACCGTCGAGAAGTTCATCGGGGATGCTGTGATGGCGGTGTTCGGCGTGCCGGTGCTGCACGAGGACGACGCCTTGCGCGCGGTGCGCGCGGCATGGGGGTTGCGTGACGCGCTCAACGTGCTCAACGTGACGCTCGAGCGCGACTATGCGACCACAGTCACGATTCGGACCGGCGTGAACACCGGTCAGGTGGTGACGGGCACCGAGGAACGCCTCGCGACCGGGGACGCGGTGAATGTCGCAGCGCGCCTCGAGCAGGCGGCGGCGCCGGGAGACATCGTCATCGGGCCGGAGACGTGGCGACTGGTGCGCGACGCGGTGACGGTGGAGCCGCTGGCACCGCTTGAGCTCAAGGGAAAGAGCCTGCCACTGGCGGCATATCGCGTACTCGGTATCGACACCGATGCACACGCGATATCGCGAAGGGCCGAAACCGGGTTGGTCGGGCGTGCGACACCACTGCGAATGCTGCGGGATGCGTTCACCAACGTCATCGACGGGCAGTCCTGCAGCCTGTTCACCATCCTTGGCGCCGCCGGTGTCGGGAAGTCGCGCCTGACCGCCGAGTTCCTGAGCAGCGTCGACGCCACCATCCTTCGCGGCCGCTGTCTCTCATACGGCGAGGGCATCACGTACTGGCCGGTGATCACGATCGTGAAGCAGCTGCTCGACGCCCCCGACGGATCGGCCGCCGCCGAGTTGATGGCTCGCGACGCGAACGTTGCGGCGGCGATCCGGACGCTGCTCGGGGAGCAGGTTGCCGCCACGTCGTCGACGGAGATCGCGTGGGCCGTCCGCAAGGTGATCGAGTGTGCCGCGGAGAGCCACCCGCTCGTCGTCGTCTTCGACGATGTGCACTGGGGTGAGCCGACTCTCTTCGATCTCATCGAACACATCAGCGATCTGAGCCGGGGCGCTCCGATACTCATGCTCTGTCTGGGACGACCGGAGCTCCTCGACCGCCGGCCGGGATGGGGCGGCGGCAAGTTGAACGCGACGACGGTCCTGCTCGAACCGCTCAATGCAACCGAGACCGAGGCACTGATCGACGTGTTGCTGCCCACGGACGATGGAGTGGACGCTGAGCTCAGAGAGCGGATCCGCACCACGGCAGCGGGGAATCCGCTCTTCCTTGAGGAGATCGTCGCGATGGTGCGCGAGTCGAGCAGCCACGACGTGATCGTGCCGCCGACGATCAAGGCGTTGCTCGCGGCGCGGTTCGATCAGCTGCGACCCGAGGAACGCAGCGTGCTCGAGCGCGGTTCGGTGGAAGGCCAGTCCTTTCATCGCGGTGCGGTCGAGGTCATGGCACCGGACGAGCGTGATGTGGCGGGACGGCTCTTGACGTTGGTACGGAAGGATCTCCTGCGCCCGGACCGAGCGGTGTTCGCCGGCGAGGACGCCTTTGCCTTCCGTCACCTGCTCATCCGGGACGCGGCGTATGACTCGTTGCCGAAGGCGGCCCGTGCGGAGTTGCACGCCAGCTTCGCGGGGTGGCTCGAGCAACGCGGCCGTGATCTCGAGGAGTTGGACGAGATTGCCGGATATCACCTCGAGCAGGCGTTCCGCTACCGCACCGAGCTCGGTCCCGCTGACGAGCATGCGCGAGCCGTCGCGATGGCTGCCGCGACCCATCTCGAGGCAGCGGGCCGGCGCGCGCTCGACCGTGGCGATGCATCCGCAGCCGTGAACCTGCTCGAGCGCAGTGAAGCGCTGCGCCCGGAGCACGCCATCGACGTGGCGGTGGAGCAGTCGCTCATTCAGGGGATCGCCATGGCAGGCCGGCTGACCGAAGCGGTCGCTCGCTCGGAGATGTCTGCTGCTGCGCTTGCCGAACGTGGTGACCGTCTCGGACAGCTCCAGGTACAGCTGATTGGTGCGATGTGGCGGACGAACCTCGATCCCACTGTGCACGAGGGTGACCTTGCGGAACTGGTGTCCGAAGCCCGACCGGCGATCGAGCACGGTGGCGACGATGGTGCCGTGGCCATGCTCGAGCTGGCGGCCGGATACGTCGACCACTATCGATGCCACTTCGAATCGGCTCTTGTGTCGCTGACACGCTCCGTCGCTTATGCCACGAAAGCCGGGAAACTCTGGCTTGCGCATAATGCGATCGGGGTTGCCTCGGCGGCGATTGCGAATGGCCCAACCCCCGCGACCGAGGGGCTGCTCTGGCTGAAGACCACGGCGGACGCAAGCCCGATCTATCAACCCCTTCTCGAAATATGGAGAGCCGATCTTCTCGCGTCGATCGGTCAGTACGAGGAGGCGCGGTCCCTGTTCAACGCCACGATCGAGCAGGTTCGTGAACGTGGCATGACGTTGCTCGCCGCGATTGCGATGCAGACGGGATGGCGGATCGAAACGCTTGCAGGTGACCTGATCGGCGCAGAGCGTCTGGCGCGGTTGGGCATCGAAGAGCTCGAGCAGCTCGGCGAGCGCGCGTGGCTCTCGACCCAGGAGTGCGAGCTCGGCGAGGCGACATATGCGCTCGGCTGGTTCGACGAAGCGGAGACGTGGGCGACGCGTGGCCTCGAGCATGGCGGCGTCGGAGATGTGCTGACTCAGACCATGGGGATGCAGCTGCGAGCCAAGCTGCTGGCACAACGAGGCGAGATCGGCGCAGCGCTCAGGCTCGCCGAGCAAGGCGATGAGCTGGCCAGGTCAACGCAGGCCCCAGCGGTGCATGGCGATGCGGCGCTGACCATGGCGGAAGTTCTGCACCGAGCCGGGAGAGCGGCGGAGTCGGAAGCCGCACTCCAGCGCGCCATCGACTGCTATGAGCTGAAGGGATCAGTCGCATCCGTGCTCCGTGCGCGCGCACTGATGGCTGCCTGGGCGGAGCCAACTCCAGGATGATGCCGCAGACATCGTCCATATCACCGGGTTGACCATGGATGCAGCGCAATCCTTTACGCAGCGGGTCGTCGCCGAGCTCGCGCCGCACACGCCACTGCTCGCATGCTGCCGGCGTTCGCTGGTCGAGGGCCTCGCACTCGTGACCAGTGTTCCCGGCATGATCGCGACGACGCGGCCGGTGGCGGTGCGCGCCGCGATGCAGGCGCTGCATGCAGAGCGGATAACCGCACACGTCAACCGGGTCGGCGCCGCTCGCCGGACGCAGTATGTGCTCGTCGGCGTGGAACCGTCGATGGTGCGCGCGGGATCTCCCCGCGTCTGTTGCACGCGCAGCCGGCTTCGCGGAGCGTTCCTCGGTGCAGGTCGCCTCGTGCGCCCCGACGGCGAGCCCTACCTCGAGATCGGCTGCGCGGGCGAGGACGGCGCCGTGCAGCTGGCGGCTGACTTCGCAACGCTCGGCGTCGACGTACAGATCCGCCAGCGCCGCGGAAGATGGGTGGTCACGGTCCGGTCCGGAGCCGCGGTCGGAGCGGCGCTGAGCTCCATCGGAGCGCAGGCGGGGCGTCTCGCCTTCGAGTCGGGCCGCGTGATTCGGGAGGTCCGGAGCGGGGTCAACCGCCGGCTCAATGCGGAGACGGCGAACCTCCGCCGTACCGCCGCCGCAGGGGTTCGTCAGATCGAGTCGATCGCTGTCCTCGAGGCGGATCCGAAGCGCTGGCAAGCGCTGCCTCCCGCAGTCCGCGAGGCAGCTGCACTCCGCACGCGTCACCCCGATGACGACCTGGCGCAGCTCGCGGAACGCGCCGGCTGCAGCCGCCCGGCCATGGCGGGCCGTCTGCATCGTCTGGTCGCCGCGGCGGGCGAAGGCGGTGATAGGGTGGACTTGCAGCGTTGAACGCACAGCGTGAGTCGACTCCAGGAGGATGCCCGGCATGGGAGTGAAGGTTGGTATCAACGGCTTCGGCCGCATCGGGCGCAACGTCTTTCGGGCCGCCCGGGAACGCTCCCCGGAGCTCGAGATCGTGGCGGTCAACGACATCACCACTCCCGACATGCTCGCCCATCTGCTCAAGTACGACAGCGTGTTCGGGCGCTTCCCCGGGACAGTTAGTGTCGATGGTGACAGTATCATCGTGGACGGGCGCACCATCAAAGTGCTCGCGGAGCGGGATCCGCAGCGGCTGCCCTGGAAGGATCTCGGCGTGGACATCGTGGTCGAGTCCACAGGGTTTTTCACAGACGCGGTGCGTGCGAAGGGTCACCTCGATGCCGGTGCCCAGAAGGTGGTCATCACCGCGCCGGCGAAGAACGAGGACATCACGATCTGCATGGGGGTCAACGACGCCGCGTACAACCCGGCCGAGCACCACGTCATCTCCAACGCCTCGTGCACGACCAACTGCCTCGCGCCGGTCGCGAAGGTGCTCAACGACTCGTTCGGCATCGAGACGGGGTTCATGACCACCGTGCACGCGTATACGAAGGATCAGGTCATCCTCGACGCCCCGCACGAGGACAAGCGCCGGGCGCGCGCCGCGGCGCTGTCGATCATCCCCACCACGACCGGCGCCGCCAAGGCGATGGCGCTCGTCATGCCGGAGCTGAAAGGGAAGTTCCACGGCATGTCGCTGCGTGTCCCGGTCCCCGACGTCAGCCTGGTGGATCTCACCGCCACGCTCTCGAAGAGCGCGACTGCCGACGACATCAATGGCGAGATGCGCGAGGCGGCCGGCGGCAAGCTCGAAGGCATCCTCGCGGTCAGTGAGGAGCAGTTGGTGTCGATGGACTTCCTCCACGACTCGCATTCCTCGATCCTCGATGCCCCCTCGACGATGGTGCTCGGCGATCACACCGTCAAAGTCCTCTCCTGGTATGACAACGAGTGGGGATACTCATGCCGTGTCGTCGACCTCGTCGACCTGATCGCCTCGCGCCTCTAGAGGCGGTCGGGTGAACAAGGCGACGATGGACGACATCGACGTCCACGGCAAGCGAGTGTTGCTCCGGGAGGATCTCAACGTCCCGATGCGCGACGGCGCGATCGTCGACGACCGCCGCATTCGCGAGGCGATCCCCACCATCGAGGCGCTCCGCGCTCGCGGCGCGCGCACCATCGTCGTGGCACATCTGGGCCGCCCGAAGGGTCGGATCGATGACGGCCTCCGCCTCGGCCCGATCGCGGCGCGCCTGAGCAGCCTGATCGGTGCGGACGTCCGGCTCGCATCGGACGTCGTCGGCGACAGCGCTCAGAGCATGGTCGCGTCGCTGCGGGACGGTGATGTCGGCATGCTCGAGAACGTCCGCTTCGAACCGGGCGAGGAGTCCAACGATCCAGCGTTCGCGCAGCAGCTCGCCGCATTCGCCGACGTGTACGTCAACGACGCGTTCGGCACCGCGCACCGAGCCCACGCCTCGACCGAAGGCGTCGCGCATCTGCTTCCGGCGGTCGCCGGCAAGCTGATGGCTCGCGAGCTCGAGATGCTCGGCGGTGTCATGGACAATCCTCGAACCCCGGTGGTGGCGATCGTTGGCGGCTCGAAGATCTCGACGAAGGTGGGCGTGCTCGACCACCTCCTCGATCGCGTCGACATCCTGTGGGTGGGTGGCGCGATGGCCTGCACCTTCTATCGCGCACGCGGCCTCACGACTGGGACCTCGCTCGTCGAGGAGGACCAGGTCGCGACGGCGCGGCGGTTGCTCGACGGCGCCGCCGGACGGCGCGCCGACCTTCGCCTGCCGACCGACGCGGTGGTCGCCGACCACGTTGCGGATGACGCGCCGACGCGCGTTGTAGCGGACACCGCGATCCCCGACGGGTGGATGGTGGTCGACGCCGGTCCCGCGACGGTTGCGAAGATCGCCACGGATTGCAGCGGGGCCGGAACGATCATCTGGAACGGACCGCTCGGCATCTACGAGATTCCGTCCTTTGCGGCCGGGACCCGCGATGTCGCGCGTGCCGTGGCCGCATCATCGGGGACGTCGGTCATCGGCGGCGGCGATCTCGCCGCGGCGGTGCAGGACGCTGGTGTTGCAGACAAGATCGACTTTATCAGCACCGGTGGCGGTGCGACGATCGAGTTTCTCGAGGGTCGGACGCTCCCGGGTGTCGTGGCGCTCCGCGACCGCGAGGCCGTGAGCCCTTGACGGTCGATATCGTGGCCGGCGGTCCACCTATGGTCGCCGGGAACTGGAAGATGAACACGACGATCGCCGAAGGGGCCGCGCTTGCCGGCGCCGTCGTCGCTGCAGTTGCGGGTGTGCGCGATGTGGAGGTGGCGATGCTGCCGCCCTTCACGCATCTCGCGCCGGTGAGGTCGATCCTCGAGGGGTCCGGCGTGCTGCTCGGAGCGCAGGACGTCTTCTGGGAGGACAAGGGCGCGTATACCGGCGAGATCTCACCGTCGATGCTCGAGGGGTTGTGCGATCTCGCGCTGGTCGGCCACTCCGAGCGTCGTCATCTGTTCGGCGAGACGGATGCCGAGGTTGCGAGGAAGTTCAGCGCGGCGCTCGCGCACGGGCTGCGTGTGATCCTGGCGGTGGGGGAGACGGGCGATGAGCGTGACGCGGAGCAGACCTTCGACATCATCGATCGCCAGCTGGACGCCGTCTTCGCCACGCTCGATCTGCCGGCGTCGCCTGACGTGTTCGTCATCGCGTACGAGCCGGTGTGGGCAATCGGCACCGGCCGAACGGCGACTCCGGATCAGGCGCAGGAGGTGAACGCGCACATCAAGGCGCACCTCTGCCCACGGTTCGTGCCAGTGCCGCCGCACGTGCTGTACGGCGGCAGCGTGACCGGCGCCAACGCCGAGTCGTTGTTCGCCGAGCGTGACATCGACGGAGCGCTGGTCGGCGGTGCCAGCCTTCGCGCCGAGGAGTTCGCGGCCATCGTCGCGGCCGCCGCCTCGCATCAGTGACCCCTCGGCACTCACCACGATGAGCGCCGTGCGGCCTTTCGTGCTCGTCATCCTCGACGGGTGGGGATGCAACGCCGACGCCTACGGCAACGCCATCGCCGCCGCTGCGACGCCGGAGTTCGACGCGCTCGACACGCGCTGGCCGCACACGGAGGTCGATGCCAGCGGCGTTGCCGTGGGGCTTCCGCCCGGTCAGCAGGGAAACTCCGAGGTCGGACATCTCACCATCGGCGCAGGGCGTCTCGTGCTGCAACCGCTGTCACGCATCACCGCCGCCATCGAGGACGGCAGCTTCTACGAGAACGGTCCGCTGTGTGCCACCGTCGACCGCGCGCGCGAACGCGGAGCGGCGGTGCACTGCCTGGGTCTCATCTCTCCAGGTGGTGTGCACAGCCATCAGAATCACGCGGTCGCAGTCGCCGAGCTGGCGCGGCGCCGAGGGCTGGATTCCCTGTGGTTCCATGCGTTTCTCGACGGTAGAGATGAGCCGCCGACGAGTGCGGCAGGCTTCGTGCGCACGTTCATCGACGACATCGAGCGCATCGGAGTCGGCGCGATCGCATCCGTTGCCGGCCGCTACTTCGCAATGGACCGTGACCATCGCTGGGATCGAACGGAGCGTGCGTACGACGTCGTCGCGGGGTCGGGCGGGGACGTTGCCACTGACGCCGTGGCGTACATCGAAACGCAATACGCTGCCGGCGTCACCGACGAGTTCGTTCCCCCGGCGTCGATCATCCAGGACGGACAGCGCTTCCGGATCGAGGACGGGGACTCGATCATCTTCTTCAACTTCCGTCCCGATAGAGGCCGTCAGTTGAGCCACGCGCTCGTTGACCGTACGTTCGACGGCTTTTCGCGGTCGCGGGTGCTGGACGACGTTGACCTCGTGACGTTCACTGAGTACGAGCGCGACCTCGACGCGCACGTCGCGTTCCCGCGCGAGAACGTCGAGCACACGCTCGCGGAGGTTGTCAGCGCTGCCGGCCTGCAGCAGTTCCACGTTGCGGAGACCGAGAAGTACGCGCATGTCACGTACTTCATCAACGGTGGACGCGAGAACGCGTTCGATGGCGAGGAGCGCCTGCTCGTGCCATCACCTCGCGTTGCAACGTACGACCTCGCCCCGGAGATGAGCGCCGCCGGAGTCGCGGACGCCGTCGTCGCGCACGTCGAGGAGGAGACCGACGCCCTCATCATCGCCAACTTCGCGAATGCCGACATGGTCGGCCACACCGGCGATTTCGATGCCACCGTGCGGGCTGTCGCATGCATCGATGCGTGCATCGGCCGGATCGCGCGAGCCGTCGATGCGGCACAGGGGGGAATGCTCATCACCGCTGATCACGGCAACGCCGAGTACAAGATCGACCGCCGCGATGGATCGATCCTCACCGCGCACACGACGAGCCCCGTGCCCGTGCTCGTTGCGGGTGCGGGCGACCGTGCGCTGCGCGACGGTGGTGGGCTGCGCGACATCGCCCCGACCGTGCTGGACGCGATGGGACTACGCATCCCCGAGGAGATGACCGGGCGGTCGCTGCTCGGCCGCTGACGGCGCCCGCTACGGGGAGGGAGTGGGAGGCGCGAAGGGAACCGGCTCGATCTGATCGACGGGATGCGGCCCGCTGATCCAGCCGCCGGCAGGACCGAGCGCAAGGGTGCACGCGCCACCGGTTGCGGCGTCGCACGCAACGGGCTGCGTGTGCACGCGGAGCCCGTCGCTCCAGCTCACCGTGATGGCGATCCGGAATGTCTCGGTCGCGGTGATGGTCACGCCGCCCGCGACCGTGGCGTATGCATGGCTCACAGCACACGGCTGCGTCCAGGTCTGCGTCGTCGCGTCATAGCGCGGCAGCGTTGACGGGCTGTGCTCCACGGGGCCTCCTTCGGTGCTGCTCGTGCCGTCACCCCAGCTCCACGTGACCGCCCCAGGCGTGACGGTCACGTCGTACAGCAGAAAAAGCGTGTAGCCGCCGACGACTGCTGCGCTGAGCGCGTGCAACGCGGTGGGCTGGGTTGGGACGTCGGACTGCATCCACGCGCATGTGGGGATGTGGACGAACGTCGCGGCGTCCGCCCCCGGGCCGGGCAGTGTCGCGACGCTCCCGATCGTCCATGAGTCGGTCAGCGCAGCGGTCAGAGCGGCCCCCGTCGGAAACGGTGGGGTTTGCAACATGCCGGGGGGTGGAGACGGCGGCGGCGCGTTGCCGGCGAGGTAGGGAGGGCTGAACGTGAAGCTGGCGCCGGTGCAACTCCCCCCATACGGCGCGACCGTCTGCGCGTCCTGCCACGTCCCACGTTTGCTCAGATACGCGGTGACGGCCACGACGCGTCCGGCCACGTTGGCTGCTGTCGCGATGCTTCCCGGGGATATCGCAGTCGGGTCGCCGCCGGCGGCGATCGCGTTCTGCTGCTCGTAACCGAACCCCGCGTCGTGTCCGTCGTAGCCACCCGCACCGTTCCTCGCGAACCCGGGGTGGATTGCGATCACCGCGACGACTCCGCCACCGGGTGCGGGGGACCCCGGTCCGACATGGAAGAGGCTCGTCGTCGGGCACGTCATCCCCTGCGGATTCGGTCCCTTCGGTGGGATGTCGAGCGGGTTCCGGGGGTCAGATCCGCCGGGATCGATGTCCGTCGGTGCGATGGGCAGATACGTCCCTCCGGCACCGGCGACGAGTCTGCCGTGTGTCAGAGCGCCCATGCCGGCGCCCGATGGGGATGGGCCAGGTGCGTTGGAGCCGCCGCCACCGCCGGCCGCCCTCGCCGTTGCCACCGGGAGGAGGCTCGTCACGGCCACGGTGAGACATAACGCACGCAGACGGCGGCTCATCGACCGCACCACGCCGGGGGTGGACCCAGTGGATCCTGGCAGTTGCCTCCAGCGTCAGCGAACCAGAGATCGCCGAGCACCGGGTCACGGCGGAAGACGCCCGGCGTGAACACTGTCGTGTTCTCCGTGAAGTCAACGATCGAACTGGTCTGACCGTCGACGGTCTTCACCGTTTCGCTGCACGGCCCGCGGTACACCACAACAAACACGTACGCGTCGTCGGTGGGCAGATGCTTGCGGGCAAAGTACGCCCTGCCGGCATCGCCGACCGCGAACAGCTCCGTGCTGATCGGATAGAGATTGCAATCGGGTTGATCGACAGAGCCGCCGTTCTGGATTGCGTCGACCTCGGCCACCGGGATGAGTGCCGGGCCGACCAGGTTCCGCAACATGAAGAGCTGGCTGTTCGCCTGCGCCCACTTCCACCAGCCGCTGTCCCAGTTGCTCGCGTTGGCCCAGTGCTGCGCCGTTGCATCAGCGACAGCACCGTCGGTCATGTTGACCACAGCCGGCGCGTCGGGAACGTGGAGGAGCTGAAGCTCATTTGCGGGCGGGACCGCGGTGACGCCGTACGGCAGCCAGAGCTGTTGACACGCGAGCGCCACGTTCTCGATCCGCGTGGTCGTGATGACGTCTGCGCACGGCCCGTGTGCCGGCGTGTTCGGGCTCGCTCGTACCTCCGGTGTCGCGTGGGTGGCGGCGGGTACCGGCGTCAGCGCACCGCACCCTGATGCCACGAGCATCCAGGCGCACGCCAGCAAGCGCGCAACGTTCCTCCTCACCACCTCACCCCCAAACTCTCAACGAGGAGGACGGACAGCGCACGCCCGATGCGGGCTTCGCGGCCAGACCTCCTGTCGCAGGGCAGCATGGCACTTCGCCTGGTCGGTCGTTTGAACCACGCGGGACATCGTTTCGTCAGCGTCGGCGGGCTACTCTGGTCAGGTGCCCGGTCCCAGCGAACTCGACTCAGCCCGTCTTCGGCGCGATCTCAGCCTCGCGCTGCGACGACGCCTGACGGTCTACGCGGCGGTGGGTGCCACAGCGCTGACGGTCGTTTTCAGCCTGATCGCCGCGACGACCGCTCCGGGAAAGGCGAAGCCGCAGGCGGAGCCGATCGTGCAGCCGGATCCCGTTGCGACGAGCGCGCCGACCTTCACGTCGCCGGTGGTGCCTCCGACGGCGGCACCCATCGCGACACAACCTCCGCTTGCGCGCCCCACGCACGCCCCGCGACCGGTGTACCAGGCACCGGCGCCGATCGTTTCGGGCGGTTCGTAGCCCTCAGCGGAGGAGCTCGACGGCAGAACGCGCTGCCGCGGACATCTCCGGATCGAGCTGGTAGAAGGCCCAGATCCCGCGCTTGAAGCTGGTCACGATGCCGGCCTCGCGCAGTTTCGCGAGATGGTGGCTGATCGTCGGCTGGCCGAGATCGAACGCCGCGGTGAAGTCACAGACGCAGACGGGCTCAGTGGCGGCAGCGAGGATATGCAGCATCTGGACGCGAGTCGGATCACCGAGCGCCTTGTAGACGGCGGCGAGGTCGGCTGCACGCCTGTCGGGGAGGGGATCGGCGACCTGCTGGCTGCAACCCTTGACACGGTCCACGACGGGCAGCGCCATCAGCAGGTTCCGACTCGTCTCGGTGGACACTGCTGCATTGTACCCATTGACAGCCATCGATGGAACGTTCTATGATCACGTCGTTCAATCGACGTTCATCGATAGGAGGCCTGACAATGGATTGTGAATGCCCAGACGGAACCTGCCCATGCGAGTGCGGCTGCTCCTGCTGAGATGGGAAGAGTCCAGCTCGCGCTGAATGTCAGCAACCTTGATGAGGCGGTCGACTTCTATTCGAAGCTCTTCCAGTCCGAGCCCGCCAAGCGGCGCCCGGGCTACGCAAACTTCGCGGTCGCCGACCCTCCTCTCAAGCTCGTTCTCTTCGAGAATCCCGGTCAAGCCGGCACCCTGAATCACCTTGGGGTGGAGGTCTCGTCCACGGCTGAGGTCGTATCGGCCACTCGCCGGCTCACCGCGGAAGGCCTGCCGACCGAGGTGGAAGACGGTGTCACGTGCTGCCACGCGCTCCAGGACAAGGTCTGGGTGGCCGGCGCCGACGCCCGCTGGGAGGTCTACACGGTGCTTGCCGACGCTCCGGAGCACTCGGTGAGCGGTGCGGTGGACGGCTGCTGCGGAACCGAAGCGACGACCACACCCTGTTGCGCGAGCTGACTGCCTGGAGATTGGGGCGCCGTGCAGGTGCGGAATTCATCGGCACGGCGCTCCTGCTCATCGCGGTGGTGGGCTCTGGGATCGCAGCACAGCGTCTGAATCCTGGAAACGCAGGCCTGGAGCTGCTCGAGAACGCACTCGCGACCGGAGCCGGGCTCGCGGCGATCATCGTCGCGGTCGGACCGGTTTCGGGGGCGCACCTCAACCCGATGGTGTCGCTGGTCGACGCCGCCTTCGGTGGTCTCAGCGCTCGTGAGCTGGCGGTCTACGTCGTCGCGCAGGTCGCGGGTGCCGGGACAGGTGTCGTTGTCGCGAACCTCATGTTCTCGCTCCCCGCCATCACCCTGTCAACGCATTCGCGGTCGAGCCCCGGGCTGTGGGTTGGTGAGGTGGTCGCAACGCTGGGACTCCTGTTGGTCATTTTCGGAGCGGTGCGAAGCGGCGGGGGAGGCGTTGTGCCGTTCGCGGTCGGCGCGTACATCACGGGCGCGTACTTCTTCACGTCATCGACGAGCTTCGCGAACCCGGCAGTGACTGTCGCTCGGGAACTCACGAATACGTTCGCCGGCATCAGCCCAGGGTCCGTGCTCCCTTTCGTGGCCGCTGAGTTCGCCGGCGGCGCGCTCGCATATGTGGCGATACGAGGCCTCTATCCACGGGCGCGAGACGATGCTTCGTCCGTGATCGTTCCGCACGATCCCATGGTCGGCGTGGCGAAATGACGCGCGACGTCCCCGAAGTGCTGTTCGTCTGCGTGCACAACGCAGGTCGCTCGCAGATGGCGGCGGCGCTGCTCGATCGTCATGCGAGTGGCGCAGTACTCGTCCGCTCCGGGGGTTCGGACCCCGCCGACCGGCTCAACCCCGCCGTCGTTGCAGCCATGTCCGAGCTTGGGCTCGACATCAGCAAGGAGTTTCCCAAGCCGCTGTCGGACGATCTTGTACAGGCAGCCGACGTCGTCGTCACGATGGGGTGCGGTGACGCATGCCCGTTCTACCCGGGAAAGCGTTACCTGGATTGGGATCTCGAGGATCCTGCCGGCAAGTCACTGGCCACGGTTCGACGCATCCGCGACGAGATCGATGACCGAGTGCGCGCGCTGGTGCGTGAGTTGGTGCCGGCGCTCGAGGCCTAGGCGGGGCGGCTCTGCGCGGCGAGGAGCGCATCGCCGCGGGTTCGGAAGTCGTCGATGCGCGCGATGCGACCGTCGCGCAGCGTGAAGAGCATGAAGATCTCACCGTCCAGGAACGGAATCTCGCGAAATCTCGGTCCCGCGATGGACACGATCACCTGGTCGCCGGCGGCAAGGAACTCGAGGCGCTCGACGCCTCGGTCATCCTCGTCGAAGCTCGCGCCGATGCGCTCGACAACGGCGTCCTTGCCGTTGCAGACCAGGCTGGGCACCACACCCTGGTGCACGACGTCGGGCTCGAGGCCAACGGCCACGGCCTCGATATCACGCTGGCGGCGCGCGTAGAAGTGATCGAACACGACCTGCAGTGCTGCATCGCTCATCGGATCCCCTTCATGCTGTCAACAACTCGGCGAGCAGTGAGGGATCGAGGTTGCCCCCGCTGAGCACGGCGACCGTATGCGCCTTCTCCGGCTCGAGCTCCATGGCCGTGAACGCGAGCGCGCCCGCCCCCTCGGCAACAACCTTGGCGGTTGTCGCGAGCCGGGCGATCGCACTCCGCATCTCGACTTCCGGAACGACGATCCACTCGTGAACGAGCGCACCGAGGCGCTCGAACATCACGTCGGTGAATGGCGCGGTGCTGCCGTCGGCAATCGTGGCGGGAACGATCGCGACCGCCCCACCGGCGGCAAATGCCTGTGGCCACGAGGGATATCCGTCCGACTGCACGCCGACGACCTGCACATCCGGTTTCAGCGCGACGAAGCCGAGCGCGACACCGCAGATGAGTCCACCGCCGCCTACCGGCACGAGCACACGCTCGACGTCCGGGCAGTCGGCGAGTATCTCGGGAACGATCGATGAGTGACCGCGGATGACGTCGTCGTTCGCGAACGGGTGCACGAACACCTCGGGCTCGCCTTCCCATCCGCGCCTGGCGATCCACTCGATCACCCCCTCCCGCGGCAGCAGCACCGGCTCGGCACCGAGCGCCCGCACGCCGTCGAGCTTGAGGCGGGGTGCGTTCTCGTACATGACGACACGACACGGCACCTGGAGCGTGTGAGCGACGTATGCGCATGCGAGCGCGGCGTTGCCGGCGCTCACCGAAAGCAGGCCGCGCGCGAGACGGTCGCGGTCGATCGCGTGGGCTGCATTGAAGAACCCGCGCACCTTGAAGCTGCCGGTCGGCTGCATCGATTCGAGCTTGAGGTAGCCACCACCCGGAGCCTCGATCAGCGGTGTCTGCCGGATGTGCGGCGCAAGCCGCCGTGCGACCTCGCGAACGTCATCCGCGCTCAGCGCGGGCATCGACGTCACAGCTCGAGTTCCGTTCCGACGTGTGCGGCAACCGCTGCGTCGTACACCATTCGTGCCGTCACCGCATCCTCGAAGCCACTACCGGTCGACTTGTAGACGGTGATCTCCTTGTCATCCTGGCGACCGGGCTTGAGCGCAGCGAGCACCTCTCCCAGCTCGGTGATCGAAGCGACTTCCCGGCCCTGCAGCTCGTGCGCGCCGGCCGGCGGCGCGTTCTCGGCGGCGCCCTTCCATTCGACGAAGACGCGGTTGCGGCGCACCGTCTCGGCATCGAGCTCCGGCCCGAAGGTTCCACCGACCGACGTCACGTGGGTGCCTGGTGAGAACCAGTCGCTACGCGTGATCGGCTCGCGCGCATCCGTGCAACAACACACGACATCGGCGCCACGTGCCGCTTCCTCGAAGCCTTCGACG
Source organism: Candidatus Dormiibacterota bacterium (assembly GCA_036521195.1). Classification (GTDB taxonomy): domain Bacteria; phylum Chloroflexota; class Dormibacteria; order Aeolococcales; family Aeolococcaceae; genus Palsa-851. The sequence goes on along the minus strand of DATDID010000023.1, from coordinate 28,398 downwards.
ACGACGCAGCGCGGGTCGAGCGCGGCCAGCGTCTGCGCCTTGTCGATATCGCGCGAGGAGACGCGAATCTCGGTGAAATCGCGCGTCAGCGGCACCGTGGCGAGGTGCGAATGTCCCTGCACGCCCGCGCCGAGGATCGCGAGCGTTCTCGCGTCGTTTCGCGCGAGCAGGCGCGTCGACACCGCAGCGCCACCACCGGTTCGCATCGCGGTGATGTGCTCAGCGTCCATCACCGCGAGGAGTCCACCGTCGCGCTCGTCGAACAGCGTGATCACACCCTGATGCGACGGAAGTCCGAGCGCGCCGTTGCCGGGGAACACACTCACCGCCTTGAGCGCGAGACCGCCGCCGGACACCCATCCGGGCATCGCGCCGAGCAGACCTGCCGGAGTTCGCGCAGCGGTCCGGGGTGGGACCGAGGCGCCGCCCGTCGAGTACGCGCGGAACCCGACCTCGAGCGCCTCGAGCATCGCGACGGGCGCGAGCAGCTGCTCGACGTCAGCCCTGGTGAGATACAGCACGACCGCCCTCCTGATGTCGCGCGACGATGTCGAACAGAGTCGCAGGATCGATATTGCCGCCGGAGACCACGCAGACGACGTTTGCATCACCGAGACGGCCGCTCCGTGCCACTGCAACGGGGCACGCGCCCGCACCTTCGGCGACGACCCGGTTGTTCCGGAACATCGTCGCGACCGCCGATTCGACTTCCGCAACGGTGGCGATCAGGGCTCCGTCCAGGAGCTCGCGAGCACGGGAGTACATCCCGGGCATCACGGTCTTGCTGCCGATGCCGTCGACGAAGGAACGCGTGTAGTCCGTCTCCTCCGGATGTCCGGCTGCCAGCGATGCGCTCAGTGGCGCGGCGTCCTCCACCTCGCAGGCGAAGATCCTGCACGGTCGCCCGGATGCGCGAATCGCGGCGGCGATCCCGCAGGCGAGACCGCCGCCGCCCCAGGGGACGAGCACCGTGTCGACGTCCGGGATGTCCTCGATGATCTCGAGGCCGATGGTGCCATTGCCGTCCATCACCCGCTGATCGTCGAATGCATGCACGAACGTCCCCGGCCGATTCTCGAAACGGCGTTCGTTGAAGACCTGCCACCAGCGGTCGAATGGGACGCGAACCACCACCCCGCCCCAGCGCTCCACAGCCTCCACCTTGTTCGCCGCGGCATTGTCGGGAACGATCACCGTGCACGCGACGCCGAGCCGCTGCGCCGTCCAGGCGACGGCCTGCCCCATGTTCCCCGCGCTCGCGGTGAGCAGGCCGTCCTGGAGCTCCCGGGGTGAGAGCTGGGCCACGAGGTTCGTCGCGCCGCGAACCTTGAACGACCCCGTCGGCTGCAGGTTCTCGAGCTTGAGACGGACGCCCGGAGCAGCGGGGTCACGCAGTGCGACCACAGGCGTTCGGATCGCGACACCGGCGATGCGCTCGCGCGCGGCCTTGATCTCGCTGAGGGCGGCGGTCAGCATGGACGCGGCCGCGATGTCCGTCCCGCTCTCATGTCCGGCCATATTGGCACGGTTAGGCACAATGGAGCCGATGAAAACAGCCGACGCCGGGCGCGATCTCGACGGCGTGATCTTCGATCTTGGCGGGGTCATGACGGAGCCGCTCTTCCGGCATCGTACCGACGTCCCGCCCGAGTACTTCGGCCTGGTCGCGTTCTTCCTCAACGACTTCCGCGACCACTACCACCTCACGACCGGCGCCCACGATCTGCACCTCCTCGAGACGGGGAAGATCGGCGACGACGAGTTCTTCGACCGGATGTGCGTTCGGTACGCCGATGCGGGGAACGACCCCGTCGATCCGCGCGCTGCGCAGCAGGTGATCTTCGGACGCGGCATGGTCGCGTGCGGGGCCATGGCGGACGCGGTGCGCCAGATTCGAGACGCCGGGTACAAAACCGCGCTCCTCACGAACATCTCGCGAGAGGGCGAGGCGATCTTTCGCGACCTCTTCCCGGTCGACGAACTGTTCGACGTCATTGTCGATTCATCGAAGGTGGGCCTGCGTAAACCTGACCCAGCCATCTACCAGCTGACGTGCGAACGCCTCGGGGTGGTCCCCGAGCGATGCCTGTTCATCGACGACCTGCTGTGCAATGTCGAGGCGGCGAGCGCGCTCGGGATGCAGACCATCCAGTGCTTCGAACCTGTTGATGCCGCTGACGAGGTCGTACGCCGCGTGCTCGGACATCCCGCCGCCGCCGAGGCCGAGGCAGGCGCGTGACGAACGACCGCGCTTCGCGGTCCATTCCCGGCGGCGCTGAGCACCTCGAGATCGCGGGCATCAGCGACATCGGGCCTGTTCGCACGCAGAACCAGGACGTCTGGGCCGCGCAGATGAGCCCGGGCGGTGACGGCGCGGTCCTGGCGCTTGCCGACGGCATGGGTGGCCACAAAGGCGGCCTCGAGTCCGCCGATGCCGCGATCACCGGCGCCATGTCGGTGCTGACGAATGCGGGACCGCATGCTGATCCAGCCGAGACGCTCCGCCAGGCGGTGGCTGCTGCAGGCGAAGCCGTGGTCCCGGTCCGCGAACAGATCGGCGGCAATCCGGGGACGACGCTGGTGCTCGCGCTCGTCCGCGGCGGGCATGCCACCGTCTCCAACGTCGGTGACAGCCGTGGCTACCTCATTCACGGCAACACGGTCATGCAGATCACCGAGGATCACTCGTGGGCTGCGGCGCAGGTCCGCGCCGGCGCGATGAGCGCAGCAGAGGCGCGCCATCACCAGAAACGCAATCTCATCGAGCGTGCGGTCATGGGGGATCCGGTCGAAGCGGACGTCTTCGAGGTCGACGGTGCCCCCGGGGACGTGTTGTTGCTGTGCTCGGACGGCCTCTGGGAGCCGCTCGCGGACTCGGCGCTCGGTGCGGTGCTGGCGTCGCCGGACCCGCTCGGGGTGGCGTTGACGCGGGCGTGCGACGCTGCGCTCGCCGGCGGCGGCACCGACAACGTGACGATGGTCGCGCTTCGCTGGCTGCCTCTGCGATCGGGTAACGTCTGACCCCGATGGCACGTCTCTACGCCCAGTTCGGGGCCGTGGTCTTTCTCGTCCTCGGAGTCGGCGGGCTCCTCACCGGGGACGCCGGCACGCTGGTGCATCACCTGCCGCAGGGCAACCTGGGCCAAGTCACACTGCACCTCACCTACGAGCGCGACATCCTCAACCTGGTGATCGCCGGCGTTCTCGGGTTCGCCGGATTCCGGGCCGGCGAGTCGATCGCGGGCGAGGTCGTGCTCACGGTCGGCGTCGTCCTGCTGCTGCTCGCGGTGATCGGCTTCGCAAACCCGGACACGGTGGAGAAGGCGCGAGACGTCGCAGGGCTGCACTTCACGCTGCCGATCAACATCTTCGATTCGGTCGCGGGCGCGCTCGGCGTGCTCTGCGGTCTGGGTGGCGCGGTCATCCCGGAACCCGTCACGACCTGACCGATTCGAGGGTGCGATCGGGGGTCCGGCAGAATCAGCAATATCTGACGCGCAGACCGTCCGCGCGCGGTGCCGTGCTGATCATGTTCTTCGTCAACGGCGCAGCGATGGCCACGTGGGTACCGCTCATCCCGTCCGTGCAGCAGAAGCTCGATCTGAATGCCGGAGAGCTCGGTGTGGCGCTGCTCGGCACGGCGATCGGCGCGGTTCTGTCGATCCCGTCGACCGGTTGGCTCGTCGGGCGAGCGGGTGGACGGAAGGTCGTGACGCTGGCTGCTGTTGCGTGCTGCATCATCCTGCCGCTGCTTCCGCTGGCGCCGACGCTGCCCGTGCTCACCGTTGGGCTGGTCCTCTTCGGTGCTGCGCTTGGATCGATGGACGTCGCGATGAACATCCGCGGCGCAGTCGTCGAAGCCATGTATCGACGGCCGCTGATGTCGACGTTCCACGGCTTCTACAGCATCGGAGGATTTGCCGGCGCGATCATCAGTGGGGCGCTCGCGGCGACCGGCGCAGTGCCGTTCAGCCGCGCGCTCTGGCCGGCGTTGCTGCTCGCTCTCGCCGCCGTCGCCGGTCATCGATCGCTTCCTCCCGAACAGGTCGCTGCACACAGTGGTCGACCTGTGCTGCGGATGCGCGTTCCGCGCTTGTCCTGGCCGCTGGCTGCACTCGCCACGATGGCCCTCTGCAGTTTTCTCTCGGAAGGCGCCAGCGGGGACTGGAGCGGGGTCTACCTGCACAGGACTCTCGGGGTAAGCAGCGCTGTTGCCGCGACCGCGTTCGCCGCCTTCTCGATTGCCATGGCGATCGGCCGATTGAGTGGCGACTGGCTGACGAGCCGCCTGGGCGCCATGTTGCTCCTGCGCGCGGGAGGCGCTCTCGCGGCCCTCGGACTCACCGCGACGCTCCTGGTCGGTCAAGCGGGAGTTGCCATCGCTGGGTTCGGTCTCGTCGGTCTCGGACTTGCCAACGTCGTCCCGACGCTGTTCAGCGCAGCCGGTCGATCCAGAGCCATCCCTCCGCGCATTGCGATTGCGTCGGTCGCGGCTGCGGGCTATACCGGGATGCTTGCGGGGCCTCCGGTGATCGGGTTCGCCGCACAGGCGTTCACCCTCACGCGTGCGCTCGGTGCAGTGGTCGTGTGCTGCGCGGTTATCGCCGTTCTCGCAGCCACCGTTCGTCATGCCGACGAACCGGGGAGAGCCGGGGCTTAGACCTCTGCTCCGCTCGTTGCGCCGCTGCCGTTCATCGCGGGCTCCCCGCGATGTCGGGCCGTCGCGACGAGATGCACCGCGCCACTCGCCATCGGACGTGCCCGCTGCAGGGCGCGACCCGCTGTGATCACACCCTCGCGGGCTGCTGCCTGGGCAACCCGGAGTTGCGCACGGGTCTTGTCTCCGGTCTGCGGCGCGACGCAGAGACCGACGACAGTTCCCACGACCGTTCCGTGCACGAGCCCGCGTATGTATCCCATGGCCGCCGGCCTCCTCTGTCGTTCATTCCCGTTCGAGTTCACCCTACTCCGCGGGACCTGTTCACGTCAGTGAGGTCGCCGACCAGGCTCCATCGGGAATGATGCGCAGCCGCTCGACCGGGCGGCCGGCCACGAGATGCTCGGCGATGATCTCGTCGACGTCCGGGACCTGGAGGTTCCCGTACCAGACGCCGTCGGGGTAGACGATGAGGATCGGACCCTGATGGTGCTGCTGGTTGCAGCCCATGCGTGTCGTCCGGACCCACGTGAGCTCCTGACGTTCCACCTCGTCTCGGAGACGCTGAAGGATGTGCTCCGACCCCTGGCCGCCGCAGTGGTGGCGGCCCACGGTGGTGCAGACGAAGACGTGGAGGTTGCGATGCGCCGGTGCGTCCATCACCGTCAATGGTCGCCCACCGGAGGCTGACCACGACGTGCGAACGTATCGGGGTCAATGGACCTCAACTTCGCCTTCTTCGCCGACAGCGCCGTCGTCCCGCCGGACGGCAAGCTCTACGTCCTCGGTGGCGGGTTCAGCACCCTCTCGATGGTCCAGCTCCCCGGCAGGGTGGCCTTCGCGGTGGTAGCCGGGTTCCGGTTCGGGCCCGCCGACATCGGTCAGCCGCATCAGGTGGAGCTCCGCCTCCTCGACGCGACCGGCAAGCTGGTGATCGCACCCGCGAGCCTGCAATTCCAGTCCGCGGGAGCGACGCTCCGCCCCGGGCAGGAGGTCAGCATCTCGACGGTCACGGTGCTTCAGCCCATGTTCGGTGAGCCCGGCACGTACGCCGTGGAGTTCTGGAGTGAGGGCAACCGACTCGGATCGGTCAGCCTGCACGTCGAGGAGCGGACCGCGCCCGCTCCAATCCCGGCGGACCGTCCGAACTAGCTCGCGCCCGCCTCGCGCTCACCGGCTTCCGAGCCCTTCGTGTCGCCATGGTCTGTTTGACTGGTCGGCATGACGGTCCGTGCCACCCGGCTGCTCCAAAGAGGGCTCGCCCTCGAATGCATCACCTTGGGTTGGAACGCGGTCGGAGTCGTCGTCCTGGGCCTCGCAGCCTTTGCTGCGCGGTCGGTTGCTCTCGCCGGATTCGGGCTGGATTCCCTCGTCGAGATCGGCGCCTCGATCGTCGTAGTGTGGGAGCTCCGCGGAGCGGGGAATGCCGACCGCCAGCGACGTGCCCTGCGTTTGATCGGCACGGCTTTTTTCACTCTCGCCGTGTACATCGCTGCCCAGGGCGGATACGTCCTGGCGACCGGCAGCCGGCCTGCGCACTCTTCCGCCGGCATCGCGTGGACGGCGGTCACGTGCGCGGTGATGCTCGCGCTCGCGTACGGGAAGACGATCACCGGTCGAGCGCTTGGCAATCCTGTGCTCGCCACCGAAGGGCGTGTGACCCTTGTTGACGCCTACCTTGCGGCTGCGGTCCTCATCGGGCTCGTCCTCAACGCGGCGATTGGCTGGTGGTGGGCAGATCCGGCCGCGGGGTTCGTCATTGTCTTCTACGGGATCACAGAGGGACGCGCCGCCTGGGCGAGGTCCGCAGCGTAGCCAGTCAGTACTCGTAGAAGCCGCGCCCGCTCTTCTTCCCGAGGTATCCCGCGGACACCATGCGGCGGAGGAGGGGAGGCGGCGCGTAGTCGCTGTTCGCGTACTCCTCGTACAACGACTCGCACACGAACAGCGCCGTGTCGAGCCCGATGTAATCGAGGAGCTGCAACGGTCCCATGGGATGTCCGCACCCGAGACGCATCCCCTCGTCGATGTCCTCGCGGGTCGCGAACCCGGACTCGTACAGGCGGATCGCGTGGGTGAGAAACGGGATGAGGAGCAGGTTGACGATGAAGCCGCCGCGGTCCTGCGCGACGATGATCCGCTTGCCGAGGCGCTCGCCGAGCGCACGGGTCTCATCGAGGGTTTCGTCGCTGGTGGCGATGCTCCGGACCACCTCGATCAGCTTCATCACCGGCGCCGGGTTGAAGAAATGGGTCCCGATGACGCGGTCCGGCCGGCGCGTCGCCCGCGCGATCTCGATGATCGGCAGCGCGGACGTGTTCGTGGCGAGGATTGCGGTCTCGGACACGATGTCGTCGAGTTGCGCGAAGAGCTTCACCTTCGCGGGAAGCTGCTCGACGATCGCCTCGACGCAGAAGTCGCACTCCGCGAAGTCCTCGAGCCGCGGCGTGAACGTCAGCATCCCGCTGATCCGCTCCACGTCCTCGTCGCTGAGCTTGCCGGTCTGACGGCCGCGCTCGAGCGATTGGTTGACCCGTCGCTCGCCGGCAGCCAGCTGCTCGGGGCCTGCCTCGGTGACGAGTGTTCGGATCCCGTTGCGCGCGCACACTTCGGCGATCCCCGAGCCCATCAGGCCGGCGCCGATGATCCCCACGCTCCCGATCTCCATCGATGACCCTCCAACCGCTGGCGGTGTTCCTGTTCCTGGCGCAGTCTGCCCGAGGGCGGGTCGCTCGCGCACCTATGATGGTCGGCATGGGGTCACCGGGAGCGGTCGCGCTGGTCAGCTCCGATCTGATGTTTGCCAGCCAGGTCATGACGACGATGCGCAACGCCGGTGGCAGCGCGGTGCTCGTCGTCGGCGACGCGGTCCCCGATGTCGACGTGGTGTTCGTCGACCTCAACACGTCTGTTGACGCGCGCCTGGCGCTGATCGCACAGCTGCGCGCGCAGCGGCCCGACCTCGACATCGTCGGCTTCTGTCATCACGCTGAGCGCGACCTGCGCCGCCGCGCGCGTGCGAGCGGGGCCACCCGCGTGATCAACAACGGCGCGCTGCAGCCTGTCGCGCTCCGACTATCCGGGATCGGCATGGGCGAGCCGTCGTGAGCGACACCGCACTCGCGGCGCGTATCCGCTCGGCAGTCGACGGGACCCGCGAACAGGTCGTCGAGACCCGGCGAACCCTGCACCGCAATCCGGAGCTGTCCGAGGTGGAGCACCACACGGCGGAGCTTGTCGCGCAACGCAGCGCCGACCTCGGCTTCGCGGTGCGGCCCGGCATCGGCGGCACCGGCGTTATCGCCGATCTCGACAGCGGCCGGCCGGGACCCATGTTGATGCTCCGCGCCGACATGGACGCACTCCCGATCCTCGAACGCGGCGACGGTCGCGTGGTCACATCCGAGCGTGACGGCGTGATGCACGCGTGCGGCCACGACGGGCATATGGCGATGACGCTCGGTGCCGCGTCCGCGCTCGTGGCCCTGCGCGACGACTGGTCGGGGCGCCTGCGTCTCTGCTTCCAGCCTGCCGAGGAGGTCGCGTCGGGAGCGATGCCGATGATCGCCGATGGCGCTGCCGAGGGCGTCGATCGTGTGCTCGGGATCCACCTCTGGGCGCCGCTGCAGACCGGACGAGTTGCGGTCAAAGCCGGCGTGATCTTCGGGAGCGCGGACAGCTTCTCGCTCACCATTCAGGGACGCGGCGGCCACGGCGGCATGCCACACACCGCGATCGATCCCGTCGTGGTCGCGGCGCAGGTCATCATGGCCATCCAGTCGATCATCAGCCGCGAGACATCACCGTTCTCGCCGGTGGTCATCACCATCGGCAAGGTCACTGCGGGATCGGCGTTCAACGTCATCGCCGACACTGCGGAGCTGCTCGGTACCACCCGCGCGATCGAGGTATCCGAGCGCGAGCGCCTGCTCAAGCGCATCGCCGAGATTGCGACTGCCGTCGCGTCCGGCTATGGCGCCGAAGCGCAGTTCTCACGTGGGAAGGGCTGCCCGCCGGTCGTCTCCGATGCGGCGACGGCGGATCTCGTCCAACGAGCAGCTGCCGCGACCGTCGGCGACGACCACGTCGACATCGCCGTTCCGATCACTGTGGGCGATGACGTCGCCTGCTTCCTCGAGCGTGCGCCCGGCTGCTATTTCCTGGTTGGCGCCGGTCATCCCGAGCGCGGTCCGGTGCCGCCACACCACAGCGCGTACTTCGACATCGACGAAGCCGCGTTGCCGGTCGGCGTCGAGACGCTGGTGCGCGCGACACTCGAGGTGCTCGGCTGATGGACTTCATCCGGTCGCGCGAGGATCGCAACGACTTCTACAGCAACGTCGACCTGACACCGCGGCCGACATCGGAGTCCGAGACGCTGCTGTCGATCGCGATGGAGATCGAGCACGCCAACAACTCGGGATACGTGCATGGCGGCACGATCATGCGGCTCGTCGACACCGCTGCCGGCATCGCTGCGACCAAACACGCGCGGCGCCGCGTGGTCACGGCAGCGATGGACGAGATGAGCTTTCTCGCTCCGGTCTATATCGGTGACCTGCTCACCGTCCGCGCTCGTGTGAACGACGCGCACCACACGTCGATGGAGATCGGCGTCACGGTGGACGTTGAGCGCATCCCGTCCGGGGAGCGGTTGCACGTGGCGACCGCGCACCTGGTCTACGTCGGACTCGACCGCGAGGGCAGACCCGCCGAGGTGGCGAAGGTCATCGCAGAGACCGAGGAGGACCACACACGCCAGGCCGAAGCCCAGGTTCGCCGGGAGCAGCGCCTGCTTCGCAAACGTGCCCTCGCCGAGGCGTCCCACCGGGTCCTGTGAGCTCTGGCTTCGCTAGGATGGACGCCTCATGCCTGAGGTAACGGCGCCGCTGACGATCCGGGATGCCACCGCGCAGGTCCCCACGGCCCGCCAGCACATCCGGTTCTCCTTCTATCGGGTGCGCCCCGAGTGGCGGCTGCGAAGCGCGACCGAGCGTGCCGCCGATCGCGAGGAGGTCGCGGCGCTCGTTCGGGAGATCGCGGACCGCGACGGCGTCCTCATCCGCTCCTACAGCACGGTCGGGACCAGGGGAGACGCCGACTTCCTGCTCTGGATCGTCAGTGAGCGCGTCGACGATCTGCACGAGTTCTCTGCCCGCCTCAACAAGACGCGCATGGCTGCGTATCTCGATGCCCCGTACAGCTACTTCTCGATGACGAAGCAGAGCATGTACGTCGAGAAGCATGAGCACGCGAACCAGGAAGGTCGCAGCAACCGGCTGGTGATCGCGCCCACGGGGCGCCGCTACCTCTTCGTCTATCCGTTCGTGAAGACGCGCGCCTGGTATCGCATGAGCGCCGAGGAACGGCAGCGCCAGATGAGCGAGCACATCGCGATGGGCCACAAGTATCCGGGCGTCAAGATCAACACCACCTATTCATTCGGGCTCGACGATCAGGATTTCGTGGTCGCGTTCGAGAGTGACTCCGTCGCCGACTTTCTCGATCTCGTGCATGAGATGCGCGGCAGCGAGGCGTCGACGCACACGGTCCGCGACGTGCCGTCGTTCACCTGTATCGCGATGGACGTCGACGAGGTGCTCTCGGCCCTCGGTTAGGTCTCAGCCCTCGAGCACGGCACGCCGGCGTTCGGCGCCCTGCATCGACGCGAGCATGACGTCCATGACGTGCATGACCTTCACGTCGGGCGCGTAGCGTGCCGCGCCGGCGCGAAGCTGCAGCAGGCAGGAGACGTTCTCCGTCACCACGATCTCCGCACCGCTCGCGCGGATGTTCTCGAACTTGCGGCGCAGGATCGCCTCACTACGTTCAGGCTGGCGGGCGAAATACGTGCCCGCGCCACCGCAGCACATCGCGCGCTCGTGCAGGGGAACGATCTCCAGGTGCGGAATCTGCTCGAGCAGGCGGTGCATGGCACCGCGTTCGGTGCCGTCGATGGGCAGCGCGCACGGCTCGTCGATGGTGACCCGCCAGCGGAGCGGGCCGAGCTCGCCCCGAACGCCGTTGCGGTCTAGGAAATCGCTCGCGAGTGCCGTGTGGCGCGCGATGTCTCGCGCACGAGCGCCCACCTGGCGGTCCTCGCCGGCGATGCTGCCGTACTCGCGGTAATGCTCCGTGCAGGACGCCGTGTCGCCGATGTACGCGTCGACGTCGAGCCCCGACATCGACGCGCTGTTCCGCACCGCCATGTCGACCATCGCATCGCGGTCGCCGAGCGTGCGCGCAGGGAGGCCGCTGCATCCCACAACCGGCACTTCCACCGCATACCCCGACGCGAGGAGGACGCGGATCGTGGCCTCCGTGGACTCGGGGACGGTGAGATTCGAGAGGCAGCACACGAGCAATGCGACGCTCCCGCGCACCGGTTCCGCGGGCGCAGGCAGGTCGCCGAGCATCTGGTAGACGGTGCGCGGTGGCGGCGGACCGCCCTGCTCGGCGAGTGCGCCGACCGTACCCAGCCACGACAGGAGTCCGATGCGCCGGGCGAGGCCGTACAGCCCCGTCCGCTGCGTGAAGCGCGCGAAGCCGTGCAACGCGCGGAGCGCGCCGGGGCGAGGGAGCACGCTGCGGAGCGCGAACGACTGCCCCCAGGGATAGCCGTCCTGCGCATGCAACTCCTGGCGTGCCCTGCTGACGATGTGCCCGGTGGGCACTCGGGGCGCACACGCGGCGACGCAGTTGTCGCAGGTGAGGCAGCTGGAGAGCGGCCCGTCGGCGATGTCGCTCAGTTCGAGCTTGCCTTCGATCGCGTCCCGGATCAGCGCGATGCGCCCTCGCGCCGTCTCCCACTCGACGGGATTGACGACGTACGCGGGACAGGTCGCCTGGCAGAGCGAGCACTTGTTGCATTCGCTTGCCGCCTCATAGACGTCGGCAAGGAAGCGTGGGGTCGGGACGGCGCCAACGGCCATTGGGCCCGGATTGTAGACGAGATCGCGGATCCCTCCATTGACGCCGTCGTGTGATGCCGTCTTGCCGGGGTTCCGTAGAGTTGCCGTCGATGCACGCGGAGTACCACGTCGAGACGTTCACGCCCGAGGAGCAGGGGCTGCTCCAGCCCCACGTGACCAATCTCGATCGACCGGTCTTCGGGCTCGTCAACCTGCCGCAGATCACGGCCGCAGCGGTCTTCGCGCGCTACAGCCGCAGCTCGAAGAGCCTGCGGCGCCTGCTGCTCGACGAATTCCTCACAGGCACCGAGACGGGACCGCACCGCGCCGACGCGGGGCGCGCTCGAGCGTCCGACCTCTTCGGCCGCGTGCTCGCTGCGTACGGGGACGACTCGGTTGCCCAGCTCGCGGGCGTCCACCTCGCCTGCGAGCAGGTGTCACAGCCGCTCGCCAAGGCCATCGAGTGGGGGCGCCTCGGCGCCTACCTCGAGCAGTCCACCCGATACATCCCGTACACCGATCGACGCGACGGCCACTACCGGTACCTGCGCGACAGCGACGTGCTTACCTCGCCGCTCGCCTCGACGTACGTGGAGGCGATGGACGGGCTGTTCGAGACGTATGCCGCACTCCGCGAACCGCTCAGCGCGCACCTTGACGAGACGATCGCGCCGGAGGCCGACGAGAAGGCGCGCAAGCGCGCGATTCGAGCGCTCGCCCTCGACCTGATGCGCGGGTTGCTGCCCGCCGGAACGGTGAGCAACGTCGGCATGTTCGCGTCGCCGCAGGCGTACGAGCAGTTGGTGATGCGGCTGCGCGCCCATCCGCTGCCCGAGGCGCAGGCGTACGCGGAGCTCGTGAATACCGAGCTGCAGCAGATGATCCCCGACTTCCTCACACGGCTCGATCGACCGGAGCGGGGCGGGGTCTGGGTCGACTACCTGCGCGACACTGCGGCGTCCCTCGCGGTGGCCGCCGAGAAGCTCAGCCCCGAGAACGAGTGGGGGCCTCCGGGCGTGACGCTCGTCGACTGGGACAGCGACGGCGAGGATCGGATTCTCGCCGCCGCGCTTTTCCCGTTCTCGAATGCGTCGGAGGAGCGACTCATCGCTGCCGTACGACCGCTCGATTCGATCCGGCGCGCGGGACTCTTTGCGGCAGCAGTCGGTGAACGTGGCAACCGCCGTCACCGCCCCGGACGCGGATTCGAGCACTGCGACTACACCTTCGAAGTTATCTCCGACTACGGCGCGTTTCGCGATCTGCAGCGCCACCGGATGCTCACCGTGCAGTGGCAGGAGCTCACGCCAGCGCTCGGATACGATGTGCCGGCGGCCGTCGATGCGGCGGGGTTGACTCCCCGCTGGCGGGAGGCGGTCGCGAACGCCGAGGCTGCGTACAAGGCGATCGTGCGCACGTTCCCGCAGCAGGCGGGATATCTCGTCACGCTCGGGCACCGGGTGCGCTACCTCATCAAGCTCAACGCACGCGAGGCAGTCCACCTCATCGAGCTGCGGACCTCGCCGCAGGGGCACCCGAGCTATCGCCAGATCTGCCAGGAGATGCTGCGCCTGATCGACGAGGTGGCAGGCCATCACCTGGTTGCCGGCGCGATGCGCTTCGCGGGATCGGACGATGTCCACCTGCCCCGGTACGCGTCCGAGGTGGGCAGCTCCGCGCCGGACGACTGACGGACCCCTGCGCCTTCGCGGCCGCGTGCCGTACACCGATGTCACTCTGTGCTCGTGAAGCGGCGCATCGGCTCCATCGCGAAGTGGGCGGCTGACACCTACCCAGGACGGCTCATCGCGGCATTTGGTTCGAGCCAGGCTGGGAACTATGCGTCGGGGCTGGCCTTCAACTGCTTCCTCAGCATGTTCCCCCTGATCCTTGGGTGCCTGGCCATCCTCGGGTTCGCGACGCAGTCGACCTCGACCGGCGATCACGTGCAACAGGCGATCCTCAGTTTCTTTCCGTCGGATGCAAGTCCGGCGCTGAAGTCCGCGTTCAGAGCGATTCAGCAGCATCCGGGGCAACTGGGTCTCATCAGCGTCGTCGGCCTGATCTGGAGCGGCAGCAGTCTGTTCACGTCCATGGAGTTCTCGCTCGGCATGGTCATCGGCACCCGGCAGCGCCCGTTCCTCCGGCAGCGAGGTATGGCGCTCGTCATGACAGTCCTTTTCGGCGTCTCGATCCTCGCCACAGTCGGCGTCAACTCCCTGATTGCGCTGCCGGGACTCGGATGGCTGTTCGAGCCCGTGGCGGGGCTGCTCGTCTGGTACGCGTTCATGCTCGCCGTCTATCGGCTGGTGCCGAACCGCACCTACCGCGTGCGCGACATGTGGCCCGGCGTCCTCATCGCCGGCACCGCGATGGAGGCGCTGACGTTGCTCTGGCCGGTCTACACCAACTTCTCGCACGGCTTCTCGACCTACGGGTCGGCCGTGGCGCTCTTCTTTCTGCTTGCCGCCTGGCTCTACTTTCTCGCCGAATTCATCCTGCTCGGTGCGGTTGCCAACCGTATGCATTGCGGCGAACCGGAGACCCGGGGTCTGCTCGCTGCCAAGGACCGGGGTCGAGCCCCGGTCGCAACGGCGTCTCAGCCCGATGGCGGGGTTTCGCGCGCGAGCCCCTGACGTATGATGTGAGGACCATGGCAATTAGTTCTCCGTCGACCGTCACGATCTCCGACGCAGCCCGCGAGCAGCTCAAGGGCCTCATCGCCGACCAGCCGGCCGACCACACGCTCGGGCTGCGGGTCTTCATCCAGTCCGGCGGGTGTTCTGGCTTCTCCTACGGAATGGGGCTGGACGAGAATCCGCCGCGCGAGGACGACCTGGTCGTCGACGTGGAAGGTGGCCTCAAGGTCTACGTGGACGCGTACTCCACGCAGTATCTCCAGGGCGCCGAGATCGACTACGTCGATGAGCTCATGGGCGGTGGATTCACCATCCACAACCCCAACGCCGTCCGCACCTGCGGCTGCGGTCATTCCTTCCAGACCGCCGACTCCGCCGGCGAAGCCAAATCCTGCTCCCACTGAGGTAAGGAGTTCAGGCCCAGGGGCCGGAACGGATCTGAGGAAATGGTCGCTTCCCCGCGACCCTAGGTTGCGACGTTACGCGGCGGGGACTGCGGGGCTTGCTCCTCCGGTTTTGGCTCGCATCGTTGAGGCGGCGTCGCGGTCTCGGATGAAGACGGCGATCACGGAACCAACCAGCGGGAATGCCGCGGCGGCGAGGAACGCCACTCGAAATACGGTGGTGTTGCCGGCCAGGGAGCTGCCGGTCGTCTGGAGTCCGACGAGGGTCGCCAGGGTCGCGACGCCGAGGGCGGCAGCGAGCTGACGCTGGGCGCTGTACAGCGCTGATGCTCGCCCGGTGTCGCGTGGCGAGATCTGCGAGAAGGCGCCCGCGTTCATCGGGATGACGACGAACGCCCAGCCGATCCCGACGGCGAACATATCGAGGCGGAAGAGCCAGAGGCTTGAGTCGTTCATCAGGACCGCCAACAGCGAGGTCGTCACGGCAACCGAGGCCATGCCACCGCTGACGAGGCGCCGGGGTCCGACGATGGGGTAGAGGCGACCCACCAGCTGCGACGACACCAGCACACCGAGTGCTTCAGGAGCGGTGCTGGAGCCGGACACCAATGCCGAGAGGCCGCGGCCCGTCTGCAGCCAGATCGGTGCAACGAAGAGGAGCCCGAGGAAGCCCGCGGCACCGAAGAGCGACGAGAGGTTCAGCACACCGAAGAGCCGGTTGCCGAGCAGCCGGAAGTCGATCATGGGTTGCTCGGCATGCAGCTCCACCCAGAGGAGCGACCCGATGAGCACGACTCCGAGGGCGGCGGTGGTCAGGATCAGGGGAGACGACCAGCCCTCCGTGGCAGCTTCGCTGAGCGCGTAGAGGAACAGGCCGAAACCGGACGCGGCGAGCAGGAAACCCGGCAGGTCGAATCGCTCGCCTGCGCGAGCGCGGTGCTCGGTGAGCTTGAGCGTGCTGAACACGAGCGCCGCGAGGCCGATCGGCACGTTGACGAAGAACACCCATCGCCACGAGAGGCTGTCGACCAGCGCGCCACCGACGAGCGGTCCCAGGGCGGGAGCCATCACGGTGGGGATCACGAGGATGCGCGCCAGCCGGGCGCGCTCAGCCGGTGGAAACGCTCGATAGAGCATGGACATTCCCGTCGGCGTGAGCATGCCGCCCCCCGCCCCCTGGAGCACGCGAAACAGCACCAACTCGAGAATCGACTGCGACAGGCCGCAGAGCGCCGACGCAAGCGTGAACAGCGTGATGGCGAACACGAAGGTCCGCTTGGTGCCGAAGCGATCACCGACCCAGCCGGACGCCGGGATCCACACCGCGAGGCTCACGAGGTATCCGACGACCACCCCGTCGGTGGCGGGCGCGCTGATGGCGAAGCTGCGCGCAATGGCCGGCAGCGCGACGTAGACGATGGTCGCGTCCATGATCGTCATGAACATCGCCACCACGTAGATCGTGCCGATGATCCGCTGAGGCGTCAGCCGGAGCGTGCGCATCGGGCAATCCTCGCGCAGCGGCGCTGCACGGTGATCTGCCGTCGTTTGGCTCCAGCCGCTCCGGGTAAGCTTGGGGCATGGAAATCAAGGAGCTGGGGCACATCGTCCTGTACGTCCACAACATCGAGCGTTCGGCGGCGTTTTACGGCGACGTCCTCGGCTGGAAGCAGCTCAAGCCGTCCGAGTTCTCGACGCTCGGACGTATGCCGGTGGCCCTGTTCAGCAGCGGCCGCACGCATCACGAGCTACTGCTCATCGAGGTCGGCGAGGAGGCGCAGGATCTGCCGACCGGCCGGCATGTGGGCCTCTATCACTTCGGTCTCAAAGTCGGCGACACTGACGACGAGCTGCGTGCCGCAGTCCGCCGCTGTCAGGAATCCGGCGTGCGCGTCGTGGGTGCGAGCGATCACACCGTGACGCACAGCCTCTACATCAAGGATCCGGACGGCAACGAGATCGAGCTGTACATCGATGTGCCCGGTGTGAGCTGGGATCTGGACAACGTGATGGCGCCCGTAAAAGCGCTTGCTCTGTAAGGAAGAACTCGTATGCCTGCTGTAACCGTCGCCGACATCACCGCGCTCCCGCACATCCCGCAACCGGATCCCACCGCATCGACAATCCGTCCGGTCATCAGCGTCGCAACCGCGCCGCATGGTCTCGAAGGCGAGGGATTCCCCGTGCGCCGCGCATTCGCCGGTACCGACCCTGCACTCATCGATCCGTTCATCCACATGGACCAGATGGGCGAGGTGGAGTACGCGCCAGGCGAGCCGAAGGGAACGCCGTGGCATCCGCATCGTGGCTTCGAAACGGTCACGTACATGATCGACGGGACGTTCCAGCATCAGGACTCCAACGGTGGCGGCGGCCTGATCACCAACGGCGATACGCAGTGGATGACCGCAGGCGCAGGCATCCTGCACATCGAGCGTCCGCCCGAGGATCTCATCGCCAGCGGCGGCCTCTTCCATGGCTTTCAGCTCTGGGTGAACCTCCCTGCCGCACAGAAGTGGGTGCCCGCCCGCTACCAGGACATCCGCGCGGGCAACGTCGCGCTCCTCAGCTCGTATGACGGTGGCGCGCTGCTGCGTGTCATCGCGGGCGACGTCGCCGGCCACAAGGGACCCGGCGTGACGTACACGCCGATATCGCTCGCACACGTGACGGTGAGTCCGGGAGCACGTCTCGTGCTGCCGTGGCCGAGCGATTTCAACGCGCTGATCTACGTCCTCGCGGGGAGCGGCACCGTCGGTGAGGAGCGGCGCCCGTTCCAGTCAGGCCAGCTGGCGGCGCTCGGCGCGGGCGACGTGATCGTCGCGACCGCCGGAACGCACCAGGAGAGCCGGCACCCGAACCTGGATCTGCTCATCCTCGGTGGCCGCCCGATCCGTGAGCCCGTGGCCCACTACGGCCCATTCGTGATGAACACGCACGCGGAGATCGCGCAGGCGCTTGCCGACTACCAGTCCGGCAAGATGGGCGCCGTCCCGGCGGACCACATCGGCAACTGACCTGGGAGCAGCTCGCGCCTACAGCCCGTAGGTTTCCAGGAGCCGCAGCCAGATCTCGCTCATCGTGGGGTACGAGGGCACCGCGTGCCACAGACGGTCGAGTCGCACCTCGCCCACGACCGCGATGGTGGCTGCCTGGAGCAGGTCACTGACGCCTGGGCCGCTGAACGTGGCGCCGACGATGACCTTGCGATCCTCGTCGACGGTCATCCGAGCGTGACCCGTGTAGCCGTCGGCAATGAGCGAGGCGCCGGAGACGTTGCCGATCTCGTAGTCGACCGAGCGGACGTTCAGGCCGGCGGCGACGGCGCGCTCGTGAGTGAGGCCGACGCAGGCGACTTCGGGGTCGGTGAACACGACCTGAGGCACGCTGGCGTGGTCGGCCGTGGCGGCGAAGGCTGACCAGGACGGTGGATCACCGGGCAGCTCGCCCTTCGCGCGCACCGCGATCGCATCGCCGCACGCCCGTGCCTGGTACTTCCCCATGTGGGTGAGCAGTGCTCGGTGGTTGACGTCGCCCGCGGCGTACAGCCACTCGCTCCCCTCGACGCGGCAGGTGTCGTCGACGTTGATCCACATGCCCGGCCGCAGGCCGACCGTGTCGAGACCGATGTCGTCGGAGCGCGGTGCGCGGCCGGTGGCGATGAGGAGCTGGTCTCCGGCGAGCGTTCTGCCGCCGCTGATGTCGACGTTGCATTCGCCGCTCGCCGCACGTGTCACCTTCTCGGTGGTCACGCCGAGCAGCACCCAGATGCCCCGCTGCTCGAACGCGGCGCGAACCGCCTCGCCGGCGAAGTCCTCGGTGTTCACCAGCAGGCGTGGCTCGCGAACGATGAGCGTGACCTCCTCGGTGCCCAGCGTCCGCCACGCATCGGCCATCTCGCAGCCGACGACCCCGCCGCCAAGGATCAGGAGGCGACGCGGCACCTCCGTGGCGCTTGTCGCCTCACGGCTCGTCCAGGCCCCGGCAGTCTCGAGGCCGGGAATCGGCGGGATCGATGCCTTGCTGCCCGTGCAGACCGCCACGGCGTGGCGGGCCGTGAGCGTGAAGGGGTCTCCAGACGGCGGCGTGACGCTGACTCTCTTCTCGCCGGCCAGCCGTCCTCTCCCGCGGGCCAGATCGATGTGCCCGCTCTCGAGCCAGCGAACCTGACCTTCGTCATTCCAGTGCGAGGTGAAGGCATCGCGCCGGCGGAGGACCGCGCGGCTGTCGATCTCGCCGGTGATCGCCTGGCTGGCTCCCTCGACCGACTGGGCGGCGCGGAGCGCCTGGCCGCTACGGAGGAGCGCCTTGCTCGGCATGCAGGCCCAGTACGAGCAGTCGCCACCCACCAGCTCGTTCTCGACGACGACACACGTCAGGCCGCCACGCACCACACGCGCCGCCACGTTCTCGCCGGTCGACCCGGCGCCGATGACCACGACGTCGTACTCAGCGTCGCGATTGACAGCAGGCATGGCTACGCCTCCCTGGATGATCGGGGCGGATCTGCGCGTTCAGCCGGCGTGAAGGGGCTCGCGCGTCGTCGGCGTGGGCGAGCCCACCACGTCGACCGGCGGCGTCTCGGGCTCGGCCGGCTTGCGGCGGCGAAACAGCAGCATGCTGCCCAGCCCGGCCACCGGGAGCGACACCGCGAGATCGATCGCCTGCAGCGTCAGGCCGGCGCTCACCGCAAGCTCAGCCGGGACGCCTTCGAAGACGAGCGCTCCGGCCCACCACGCCTGGCCGGTGCCGATGCCTGCGATCCCCTGGATCGGAATCGTGAGGAGGAGTGTCCTGATCGACAGGACGAACCACGTCTGCCCGACGCCGAGATTGATGCCGACCATGTGCATCAGGGCGGTGTACTGGATGACGGTGGCGACCCGGCAGAACGCCGTGCTTCCCAGGAGATTCGCCCAGCGGGAGCGGCTGTTGAGCTCGTCGAGCTCGGCTTCGGCGCGCGCCGCCAGCCCGGCCAGTTTCGGTATCCGGGCTGCGAGGCGGGTCACGACCGTCCGCGGACCGGGAATGATCATCCCGAGGAGCACGCCCACCCCGACGACGAGGACGCCCGCGGCCAGCAGGAGCACAGGTGCCGGCTCGTCGTACGAGGTGAAGAACGAGGCGACCACCGCGATGAGCGCGAGGCTCACCGCATCGAGGATCCTCGCGACGACCGCACTGCCGGAGCCCCGGGCAACCCCCACGGCGAACCGGGTCCGGGCAAGAGCGACGAATGTGACGTCGGCAGAGGGTCCGGGCAGCAGCAATCCCACCCCCCACGATGCGGCCGTCGCGCCCAGGAGCTCTCGCGCGCTCCCATCGCGCCGCGGCAGCAGCGCCCCGAAGCGCCACGCACGTCCGACGAGGAAACATGCGGCACCGAAGGCTGCAAGCAGAATCGAGCCCACCGAGAGGTCGACGCTGTGCCAGGTCACGCCGTGACCGAGCAGTCGCCATACGAGGACGAGCACCAGAACTGTGACGACACTGGTGATCGCCGCGCGAATCAGACGCCCGCGGCGAGCAGAACCGGAGACCGACACGAAAGAGGATTGTCACCCTTTTGCCCCACTTCTGGTCGAATCGGGTCAATCGCAAAGCCTCGAAAACCAGCCCAGATGGCCAATCGGGGGGTGGGAAAGGCATAATCCCCAGTCACTAACCCTCTTGAAAGGTCTTCTCGCCGAAGGTCGCAGGGTATGAACAGTCTCAGGAGCTTTTTGCATGCGTGACAAGACGGTGATCGTGCTCGGTGGGGACGGCTATCTGGGATGGCCGCAGGCGATGCACCTCTCCAACGAGGGATACAAGGTCATCGCCGTCGACAATCTTGTCCGCCGCCGTTGGGACCTCGAATGCGGCACGTCGTCGCTTATCCCGATCTCAACGATGGAGCGCCGTGTCGAGCGGTGGCGTGAGGAGGGTAAGGGCGACATCGAGTGGCGCAACGTCGACCTCACCGACGCCGACGCGCTCACCGAGTTGATCGCGTCCACGAAGCCCGACGCCGTCGTCCACTTCGCGGAGCAGCGTTCGGCGCCGTTCTCGATGATCGACCGCGAGCACGCCGTCATGACCCAGCTCAACAACGTCGCCGGCACCCTCAACCTGCTGTTCGCGATCCACGAGCATGCGCCCGCCTGCCACCTGGTGAAGCTCGGCACGATGGGCGAGTACGGGACCCCGAACATCGACATCGAAGAGGGGTACATCACCATCGAACACAACGGCAGGTCGGACACGCTGCCGTTCCCCAAACTGCCCGGCAGCTTCTACCACCTCTCCAAGGTGCACGACAGCCACAACATCCACTTCGTGTGCCGCGCGTGGGGCATCGCAGCCACGGATCTCAACCAGGGCGTTGTGTATGGCTGCAACACGCCGGAGACTGGGCTCCACGCCGAGCTTGCAACCCGATTCGACTACGACGGGATCTGGGGCACCGTGCTCAACCGGTTCATCGTGCAGTCGGCAATCGGCAAGCCACTCACGGTCTACGGTACTGGCGGGCAGACGCGCGGATTCCTCGATATTCGCGACACCATGGCGTGCGTGCAGCTGAGCATCGAGCATCCTGCCCAGCCCGGTGAGTTCCGGGTGTTCAACCAGTTCACCGAGCAATTCTCGGTGCTGCAACTGGCCGAGTTGGTCCGTGACGCGCGCGCTGCACATGGCCTCGAGACCACGATCGAGCACACCGCGAATCCCCGTTTCGAGAAGGCCACTCACTACTACAACGCCAAGCACCAGCTGCTCGTCGATCTCGGCCTTGAGGCGCACAAGCTCCGGAGCACGCTCATCGACTCCGTGATCGAGGTGGTGGATGCGCACATCGACCGCGTCGACCTCTCGCAGGTCGGCGTCTCCGATGTCGAATGGTCCACCGGCCGGACCCGGTCGACCACCGGCAAGGCGCAGGTAGCGGCCCCAGCGGAGACGGTGGCGTAGCGCTCGTGGCGCTACCCGAGGTGGACGTCAGTCTCACCATTCCGGCCCATAACGAGGCCGAGAACATCGGTCGCGTCCTGCGCGACGTGATGAAGGTGCTGTCCGAGGGCGGGCGCACCTATGAGATCGTGCTCGTCGACGACGCCAGCCACGACGATACGGTCGCCGCGGCGCGCACTGCGATGGGTGCCGACGCGAAGAGCCTGACTGTCGTGTCGCACAAGATGCAGCGCGGATACGCGATCACCGTCTGCGACGGCTTGCGCGCTTCGCGCGGCAAGGTGCTCGCGTTCATGGACGGTGACGGGCAGTTCGACCCCACCGACCTCGGGCGCCTCATCACCATGCTGGACAAGGCGGACTTCGTCGCGGGGATCCGCAAACGTCGCGCCGACCCCTGGTACCGGTCGTTTGTCAGCGGCGTGTACAACCGCGTCGTCCGGCTGTCCTTCGGGATTCGCGAACGCGACTTCGATTGTGGCCTCAAGACATTCACGCGCGAGGTCTGGAACGGGGTGACACCGATCCAGGCTCGCTCGGCGGTCTTCAACCCCGAGATGTTCTTCAAAGCGCATCGACTCGGCTTCAAGGTCGTGCAGACCCAGGTCGAGCATCTGCCGAGGATCGCTGGCGTGCGCTCGGGTGGCCGCCTGATCCCCGTCGCGCGTGCGATGCGCGATGTCATCCGGTTGCGGATCTGGCTTGCGATGCACTGGCGACCGGAGGGTGCCCGCCGGGAGCGCTCGTAGTGATCAGGGTCTCCAGGTCGGCCGTACCTGGGCTGCTCACCCTGGTGGTGCTGCGTCTGCCGTCGCTGATGGAGCCCCACTGGTACACGGACGAGGCCGGCTACGTGAACGTCGCGCGCTCGCTGCTCAACGGCAAGATCCTCTATTCGCAGACCTGGAACAACAAGCCGCCGTTGATGTTGTGGACGATCGCCGGCGAGGTGAAGTTGTTCGGGTCGAGCGAGACCGGCCTGCATGTGCTCACGATGATCAGCGGGCTCCTCGCCGTCGGCGCGATCATCTGGGCGGCGGATCGGTTGTACACGCCGCGCCGGGCGATGGTCGCGGGACTCATCGCCGCAGTGGTGCTCGGCCTGCCGATCGTCGATGCCGAACTGGCGATTCCCGAGAGCCTGATGATCGCGCCGCTCACCTGGGCCGGCGCCATCACGCTCGTGCACATTCTGCGCGGCGATCGCATCCCGGCGAGCCGGCGCATCCCGCGCTGGCCGGTGCTCGTCGGCGTGCTCATGGCTGGTGCCATCGCATATCAGCAGACCGCTATCGCAGAGACGTCGGCATTCTGCTTCGCGATGCTCCTTGCGCCAAAGCTGTTGCGCCGCGACGCGTTCATCTTTCTTGGGACGGTCACCGTCATCACGGTTACGTGGCTGGTCGCCGCGATCATCACGGCCGGACCGAGCAACGTCGCGTTTGCACTCGCGGGCTTCTACGTCGGCTACACGCAGAAGGTGCTGCCGTCATCGGGATTTGGCGCGCTGGCGCACTTCGCGCTCGCCGGGTTCGCCGCGCTGCTCATCGCGGCGGGTGCGTTCCTCGCGCGCAAGCGTGTGCGTCTCGACTGGGTGCTGCTGCTGTGGGCGGGCGCGACCATCCTCGTCACGGCCGTTGCAGGGCAACCCTTTCCGCACTTCCTGGCACCGGCGGTGGCGCCGCTGACGCTGCTGATCGCCGGTGCGTCGTTGCCGGTCCCGTCGCGACTCCGCAACGCCGGCTGGCGACCCGCAGCCGATGTCGCGCCGCAGATCGCCGGACTGCTGATTGCCTCGGTCATGGCGGCGGTTGCGGGTCTCGACTGGCTCCCACCGCTCACGTTCGCACCCGGTTCGACGCACTCACTCAGCCAGTACTACGGAGGCGCCGTGCAGGCGCTGATCAGCTCGTCCGACCGCACGCAGTGGGACGACAACTTCGACTTTCGCGTCGCCGGTGACGCGGCCGTGGTGGCGTGGCTCGGCGCGAACGGGTTGAGCGGATCGACCGCCGTGGTGTGGTCGTCGGATGCGTGGGTCTACGCGCTGGCGAACCTGCAGATCGTCCTGCCGACGCCGCCGATCTACAACGACGAGGTCCTGCTCGGCTTCAGCGGGCCGGTGGAGGAGGCAGTCGCGAGCGTCCGGCCCGTGGTGATCGTGACGTCGGCGGACTCGCTCCAGCAGTATCCGGAGATAGCGAAGCTGCTCGACGGCGTCCAGTACATCGACGAGTTCCAGAGCTACCCGGACGCCGTGTGGGTGCGATCCGACATCGCGGCGCAAATCCGGTGAGCGCCATGCGTGCGCTCAGCGCGCTCGCCGCTCGTGGGTCTCGGATTTCGGGAGTGCGGCTCCACGCGCTCGTAGCGTTGGGATGTGCGTTCGTGGCGTTCATTTGTTTCGCTCCGGCCCTGATTGACCCTGCGCATCGATTCATCGGAGCCGCAGGGTCAGACCCCATCGAGAAGATGTGGTTTCTCTCCTGGGCGCCATATGCGCTGTCACATCACCAGCCGCTCCTGTACAGCTCGGCAATTAACTATCCGACCGGCATCAACATGATGTGGAACAACAGCACACTGCTCCTCGGCGTCGTCCTGGCGCCTGTGAGCGCGCTGTGGGGGCCGGTGGTCGCCTACAACCTGGGGATGTACGCTGCGGTGGTTGCCTCCGCCTGGTCCGGGTACTGGGCGATCGGCCGTCTGGTGCCCTCTCGAATCGGAAGCATCGTCGGCGGTCTGCTGTATGGGTTCTCTCCTTACATGATGGGCCAGTCATTAGGCCACCTCACCCTGGTGGTCATGGTCTATCCACCGATCGTTCTGGTGTTGTTCCACGAGATCGTCGTGTTGCAGCGTCATCGTTGGTGGTTCCTCGGGGTAATGCTCGGTGTGGCGACATCTGGTCAGCTGTTCATCTCGGAAGAGGTTCTCGCCTCGACAGCAATCGCCGCTGCCGTCGGAACGTTGACCCTGGCGGTGCTCCACCGCAATCAGTGCTCGCAAGCAAGGCTCGCGTATGCGCTGCGAGCAGCGCTTGCGAGTGTTGCTGTCGCCGCCGTTCTCTGTGGATGGGCCGTGTGGTTTCAGTTCACCGGACCCGACCAAGTCCATCAGACGCTGCAGGCATTTGGCGGCTTTGTCACCGATCCCGTGGGTTTCATCGTTCCGACAGCGAATCAATTCATTGCACCATCAACACTGGTCGCGGTCGCCCAGCATTTCCGAGGCAACCCGTCCGAGTGGGACGCCTACCTCGGGCTACCGCTCTGCGGCGTGGTTGTGTGGGTCGTGTGGACTGAGTGGAGCGCACAACTGGTGCGGGTGCTCGCGTGTACAGCGGTCATCATCACGATCCTCTCTCTCGGGCCATACGTCGTTATTCGGGGCCATCAATTCCCAATCCCTCTGCCGTGGCTGGTTACGGAACACATACCAGTACTCAAGAACCTTCTCCCCAACCGGTTCATGTCGGAGGTGTACCTCCTGGTTGGTGTCTTGATCGCCTACATCACTCACCACTGGCCCCGGACCCCAGCGGCGCGACGGCGTGCCGGCATCGTTGCGCTGGCCGCCGGGCTGTGCTTCATGCCCGCTCTTTTCAGACCGTCAACACCTCTCCCTGCAAGCTCGCGGATCCCGAGCGAGGCACGGGACGTGCTGGCAGGAGGTGGTGTCGTTCTCCCGTCACCGTTTGCGACCAGCGAGGATCCCGTGGCGATGCTCGTTCAGGCCGAAAGCAACTTCGCATTCACGATTCCCGGCGGATACGCGTACGCACCCAACCTACCGCCCGTTGCGCCGGCGTCAGCCCTTGCGCGCCTCGATGCCGCGGGTTCCACTCAGCTGCGTGTGGCCACACTTGCCAGCAGTGCAGCTCGCGCGCAAGCACTGGTTCTGCTCCGAGAGGCAGGCATCCAGACCATCGTAGTGTTCGCGGAGTCCGACGCTTCGGAATTTCGGAACTTCTGGACGGCGTTGCTTGGCGAGCCACCGATCCTGTATGGCAGCGTCGCTATTTGGACAGAGGTGGGCAGCATTACTGCACGAGCCTGACGTCGCGGAAACTCTCGAAGGTTCGCGCCAGCCCGTCCGCCAGCGTGACCTGCGGGTGCCACCCCAGGCGGTCTGCGGCCAGGGTGTTGTCGAGTGCGCTCCGGGTCACCTCGCCGGGCGGCAGCGGTTCGGCAACCGGGTCATCGCCATACCCGGCAAGCACGCAGAGGCTGCGCACCAGGTCGCCGATCGCCGTCTCCTGGCCGGTCCCGATGTTCATCGCGCCCGTCGCCGTCGAGCCGAGCCCGAGCACGTTGGCAGCGACGATGTCGCCGACGTAGGTGAAGTCGCGCGTCTGCGAGCCGTCGCCTCGGATCACCGGCGCTCGACCGCCGAGGAGCCGCGAGCTCGAGATGGCCACCACCCCCGCCTCACCCGTGCCGTCCTGCCCGGGGCCGTAGACGTTGCCGTACCGAAGCGCGAGCGCGTCCAGCGAGCCTGCGCGCGTGAAGTGTTCGAGGTAGTACTCGATGCAGAGCTTGGCCGTGCCGTACGGTGAGCGCGGCTTGGAGGGCTCGTCCTCCGGGGTCGGCAGACGGCCGGCAGCGCCATACAGCGCTCCGCCCGAGGACGCAACCACCAGCCGCCGGCATCCCGCCGCGATCGCTGCAGCCAGGATGCTCACCGTCCCGAGCACGTTGATGTGCGCGTCGGCGGCGGGCTCTCTCCACGAGCGGTTGACGCCACCCTGCGCGGCGAGATGGAGGATTGCGGTCGGCCGCCACGCGGCGATCGCTGCGCGGGCCGGCTGCTCGGCGATATCGGCGTTCTCGAGCTTCGCTGCAGCCGGCAGCGGGCGATACGAGGCGTGGCGGAGATCGTCGATGACCATCACCTCGGCACCTGCGTCGAGCAGCGCTTCGACGCTGTGGACACCGATGAAGCCCGCACCGCCGGTGACGACGACACGCTGACCGGACACGCCGCCCGACATCAGTTGCGGCTCATCAGCGCGCGCAGGAAAAGCGCGGTGTTGGCGGGTCGCTCGGCCATACGGCGCATGAGGTAGCCATACCACTGCACGCCGAACGGCACGTAGACACGGACCGTCTCTCCATCGGCCGCGAGTCTGCGCTGCTCGTCCGGGCGGATGCCGTGGAGCATCTGATACTCGTGCGCGAACCCCGGTCCGCCGATGGCCGCCACCATCCGGCCCGTGGCGTCGATGAGCTTCGGATCGTGCGTCGCCGCCATCGGCAGCGCGCCACCGCCGATGAGCAGGCCGAGGCAGCGCAGATACGCCGCACGGATGTCGTCGGGTCGCTGCCACGCCAGCGATGGCGGCTCCTGGTAGGCGCCCTTGCACAGCCGCACGCGCGAGCCCGTCACCCCGAGCTGCCGGCAGTCGTCCTCCGTTCTGTTCAGCGATGCCTGCAGGACCGCTCCCGTTGTGGGGAAGTCCTCGCGAAGGAGGCCGACGACCCGTAGCGTCGAATCGGTCGTGGTGTGGTCCTCCATGTCGATCGTCACCATCACGCCCGCGGAGCGCGCCGCGTCGCAGATGAGCCGGGCGTTGTCCAGCGCCATCGTCTCGTCGAGCGCCTGACCAACGGCGGACAGCTTCACGGACATCTCCGATCTCGACGCCAGCCCCTCGTCCGCGAGGCGTCCGGCGAGCGTCCGGTACGCCTCGACTGCCGCCAGGGCGGTTGCTCTGTCGAGCGTGTCCTCGCCAAGGTGATCGAGCGAGACCAGCAGCCCATCCGCTATGAGCTCGCGCGTCACTCTGAGCGCATCGTCGATGCCCTCACCGGCGACGAAGCGACGGACCACGCCTCGGGTCACCGGAGCGGCCGTGATCGCTCGCTTGATCTGACGGCGCCGCGATGCCCACAGCAGGATGTGGCGGAGCGCGACTGCCGGGCTCGGGCTCGCGCTCCGCGCTTCGCTGCTCACCGCGGGATTATGTCCTCGCCCGGCACGGATCTGATCAGACGGCCCAGCGAGGAGGGCGTCGCTCGAGGAAGGCGACCATGCCTTCGTGCGCCTCCTCGGAGGCGAAGAGTCGCGCAGAGAGTTCGACCATGCGCTCTCCGTCGGCATCGATCGCGGCTCGGATGCGGCTCGTGATCAGCCGTTTCGATTCGGCGAGCCCCTGCGGAGATCCCTTGAGCAGATGAGCCGTGATTGCCTCGGTCGCCTGGGATGCGTTGTCGCCTGCGATCGTCACCAGACCGATGCGCAGTGCTTCCGCCGTGTCGAACGTCTCGCCGGTGAGGAAGTAGCGCGCGGCGGCACGCTCGTCCAGACGGGGAAGGAGGGCTGTGGAGATGACTGCCGCCGCGAGGCCGAGGCGCACCTCGGTGAGGGCGAACGTGCAGCGCGGACCAGCGACCACGATGTCGCAGGCACCGATCAGTCCGAGACCGCCGGCGCGCACGTTCCCGTCGATATTGGCAATAACAGGCTTGGACGTGTCGACCAGCCCACGGATGAGGCCCAGCAACGTCGAGGCGGTCCCGCTCATCGAGCCGCTCCGCGCCTCGGAGAGATCGGCGCCGGCGCAGAACGTCGTGCCAGTGTGCGTGAGGACGATGGCGCGGACGCCGGCGTCGGCATCCGCGGTGCGGAGGCGTTCGGTGAGCTCGGTCACCAGCTGCGCGGAGAGAGCGTTGCGATTGGGCGGCGAGTCCAATGTGATCGTCGCAATGCCGCGATCGACGGTGAGGTGGACGAGTTCGGTCTCGGACATCAGATTCCCTCCGGAAGGTCGACGGTGCGAGAGCGCAACCATTCGCCGAGCGCCTTGGCCTGCGGATCGAACCGAGTGGACGACG
>DATDID010000022.1:0-60276 GCA_036521195.1 Candidatus Dormiibacterota bacterium | reverse complement strand
TGATTCCTGCGGGCGTGAACGTCGTGCAGCAGCTCGCCAACGGCACAACTGTCGAGCCTTTCTTGCGGGGTCTCTCCGTCGGAGCAGCGAAGGATCAGACATTGTCAGCGCAGTCGAGCTACGCAACACTGCTTCACCAGTTGCAGTACCCCCTCCGAGGTTTCATGGATGAGCCCATAGACACCAGCGCGATCGAGGACTACTGGACGACGACAGGAGTGCAGTACCGGGAGAGCGGAGGCGTCCTCACTCCGATCAAGACGTCAAACCCCGCCTCGGTGTGGGACGCAGGCGACAACGAGTTTGAGTATCAGCTACTGGCACCTCCTGGCAACGCGGACACTCAATTTCAGAGGTTGACATCCCATCAAGGGAATAACGCTTTCAACTTCTCGACCGAACAGAGCGGTACCGTGACGCCCCACGTCATCGGGGAGTTCGATCCGGACAAGCTTCCTGGCTTCAATCCCCTCAGTGCGGTGCCGCTGGAGACGTACTACCCACCGGTGGTTACCGGAGCGAACGCGGCCTCGCGCAAGGCGCTCAAGAATCAGCCGCTCGGTCCGACGATGAACCTCGGCGGTTACGTTGCTCAGCCACCCCTGTTGCTCACGACCTTGACCGCGATGGAGCAGATGCTGTCCCAGTCCTGCTACATCGAAGCCAACAAAGAGGTGCCGTCCTGCACTCGCTACTCCGACACGGATATCGCGGCGCCGATCAGCGCGATTCGGGTTCGCGTGGCGAACGTCCATGGCTTCGAGCCGATCGATCGAGCCCGCATCCTCGCGGTCGCAACGGCGATCAAGAAAGACACTGGGCTGCAAGTGGACATCACAGCTGGATCGTCGCCGACGACTGTCGACGTAAACCTCCCGACGGGTTGCTGCGGAGAGCCGGCTCTCACGGTCGCCGAAGGGTGGATATCGAAGGGTGCGGCTCTCGCCATCCTCAAGGCCGTCGACGCGAAGAGTGTCCTTTTGTTCGTGTTGGTTCTGGTGGTCTGCGTGCTCTTTCTCGCCAACGGTGCCTACGCGAGTGTTCGCTCTCGGCGAACCGAATTAGGGGTCTTGGCGTGTCTCGGTTGGGGTCGGGCCGCGCTCTTCAGACTTGTGCTGGGTGAGCTTGCGCTGGTCGGTCTGGCTGCGGGGGTAGTCGGCGCAGCGCTCGCTGAGATCCTCGCATTGGCACTGCGTCTGGATCTGCCGTGGTGGCATGCGCTACTCGTCGTGCCGATCGCATTCGGACTCGCGTGCATCGCCGGCCTTGCACCGGCGTACGCGGCGACCCGGGGCCGTCCATTGGATGCCGTCTACGCTGTTCCTGGCGGCGGAGGGCGTCACCGGCAAGTGCGGCACGTGTCCGGTATTGCGCGCGCGAATCTTCTTCGACGTCCTGCGCGGATCGTGAGCGGCGCACTCGGCTTGTTCATCGGCGTCGCCGCTTTCGCGGTGTTGCTCGCTGTCCAATTGGCATTCCAGGGACAAGTAGTTGGGACGGAGCTCGGCAATATCGTCAGCGTGCAGGTGCGCGGCGTCGACCTCATCGCAGCAGTTATGGCACTACTGCTTGGCGCTTTTAGCGTCGCCGACGTGCTAGCGGTGAACCTTCGCGACCGCGCCGGCGAGCAGGCGGTGCTTGCGGCGACCGGGTGGCGGCCGGTGACATTGTTCCGTCTTGCGTTCACGGAAGGGATGGTGGTCGGAGTTGTGGGTGCGATCGCCGGGGGTGCCGTTGGTCTCGCGCTCGCGGCGATCCTGACGGGATCCGCGCTAGCGGTGGCCCCAGCCGCGGTCCTGGCAGCGATCATCGGGTTGATTTTGGTCGGCGCCGTGCTCATGGTCCCAGCCTGGCAAGCCTCGCAAACGGCACCTGCCGCAGCGTTGGCGGAGGACTGAAGCGTGGCCGTCGCTCGACACCGCATCGGCGTGGCCAGGTAGATGAGATCCACGAACTTGTGGCGGATGGTCGGCAACCAGGTGCGGTCGCGACGGGATCGGTCGATCGCCCTCGGTGCAGGGATCCTTGTAGCCTCGGTGAGCTTCTCCCTGCTGACCGCGGACGTCTCGACCAGCCAGTTGGAGGTGACCGGGACGGTTGCGCGCAACTTCCAGTCCACCTACGACATCCTTGTTCGACCCAAGGGAGCTCGAACCGCAGAGGAAACCGGTCAGGGTGTGGTCCGACCGGGCGCGATCTCCGGTATCTCCGGTGGCATCACCTTAAGTGAGTGGCAGAAAGTGCTTCACACGCCCGGCGTCTCCGTGGCTGCGCCGATTGCCGTCGTGGGGTACGCACTGCCGCAGAGCGAGTTCCCGATTGATCTCACGCCGTATCTCGGCGCAGCTCAGCGCGCGCTCTTCCGTGTCAATGTCGAGCGAATCACTGACGACGGTCTCACACGTCAGGCGGATTCGCCACTCTACGTCTACGTAACCCGGAATCCGATGGTGCCAAGGCCGGAACAGTTCGATCCGTCCGACCTCGCGCACTCAGCGCCGGAGGAGATCCTTCCATCAGGCGAGGACCAACCAATCTGCGCCGAGTCACTGAG
This sequence comes from Candidatus Dormiibacterota bacterium, assembly GCA_036521195.1. Lineage (GTDB taxonomy): Bacteria > Chloroflexota > Dormibacteria > Aeolococcales > Aeolococcaceae > Palsa-851. The sequence continues at coordinate 57,722 of DATDID010000022.1, read as the reverse complement.
CACGCAAGGTCCATTCGATGCGTTAAACCGCGGTGGCGATGTCGCGCTCGGCGACGTGGAATGCTGGTCGCTCAAAGATGGCCTCGAGGATCAAACACAGCCGAATTTTGAGCCCTTTCCAGCGGGTCACTTCGGCGCACTGGTTCCGCTCTACCTACCGTTTGTCATCGCTGCCATCGATCCTTCTCAACAGTCCATGCTCGACGGACTCAATTCGGCGGTCGTCGCGGGGCGGTACCTGAGCGCTGATGACCAGCCATCGCATCCGTTCTCTGCCTTCCCTGATTTTCCGGCCGTGCCCGTAGTTGCGTCCAGCCAGCCCTACGCTGATGAGAGCGTCGTCGCGACGGTGGAGCGACTCCCCCTCACAGCTGCCGATCGGCTCGTGCAGGGCGCACCGCTTCTCGGTACCGACCTTGCAACCTTTCTCGCAGCCCAACCCGGTGTGGTCGTCACCGTTGTGCACATCAGCGCGCAGCAGGCGCAGGACGCACTTCTCAAGTCCCTTGCTGGGCCAGCCGACTCGCTGCCAGTGGTCACCGCATACTGGTCGGTGGGGCCGACGAGGTACCAAACCAGCGCGAACGGCGACCTCATTCCGAAGCAAGTCGCCAGCGACCCATCCGTGTGGCAATCATTCGCGGCCGGCGGTTTCTTCGAGGCACCGCTGAGCGCCGAGGACGTCCAGTTTCGCACCCTCATCGAACATCAGAGTCCGTCGATGTACCAACTCGGCGAGGATTTCGCATTCCTTCACTCGGTGGGCGTCTTCAATCCGTCCAAGCTCGCGGGCTTCACCAGTGCGCTTCCCGATGCACTCGACACCTTCAGCGCCCCGGGTCTCGAGCCCGCCGACTCGAGGACTGCAGCGTTGCTGCATGGGCAGCCGCTGCTGCCGAACGGCAACCTCGGCGGCTATCTGACGCAGCCGCCGCTGCTGGTCACGGACCTCGCCTCGCTGCCGGCCTTTGAGGGACAGAACTTCGAGCCGAATTCGGAGGATGCACCGATCAGCGCCATCGAGGTCCGGGTGTCGGGTGTCGTGGGGATCGACCCGCTGAGCCGGGAGCGGGTGCGGCTCGCCGCGCAGCGCATCGAAACCGAGACCGGGCTCGATGTGGACATCACGGCCGGCTCATCGCCGTCCCCTCGGACCATCGCACTTCCCGCGGGTCGTTTCGGGCGACCGGCCCTGCAACTCAGTGAGCCGTGGATCAAGAAGGGGGTGGCGCTCGCGATCATCGCGGGTCTCGACCAAAAGAGCCTGGTGCTCTTCGTGCTGATCCTGGTGGTCTGTGTTCTCTTCCTTGCCAACGGAGCGTATGCAAGCGTCCGTTCGCGACGCACCGAGTTGGGTGTGCTTGCGTGCCTGGGCTGGGGCCGATCCGCGTTATTCCGGCTCGTGCTCGGAGAACTCGCCCTGGTGGGAGTGGCCACTGGAGTCGTCGGTGCAGCCTTGGCCGCGGCGCTCGCCATAGCGCTGCGACTGCAACTTCCCTGGTGGCACGCGCTGCTGGTGGTGCCGATTGCGTTCCTGCTCGCCTGTGTGGCGGGGTTGATCCCAGCGTGGGCGGCGACACGTGGACGACCTCTCGACGCCGTGTACGCGGTTGGGGGAGGTGGAGGACGTCGTCGCCCAGTGCACGGACTCTCCGGGATCGCGATTGCGAACACGTTCCGGCGTCCGGCTCGCCTCGTCAGCGGCGCGCTCGGATTGTTCATCGGCGTAGCGGCGTTCGCGACGCTGCTCGCGGTGCAACTGGCGTTTCAAGGCCAGGTGGCGGGCAGTGTGCTCGGGAATCTGGTGAGCGTTCAGGTCCGCGGCGTCGACCTCGTTGCCGCGGTGCTCGCACTCTTGCTCGGTGCCTTTAGCGTCGCCGATGTGCTGGCGGTGAGTCTTCGCGACCGCGCCGGAGAGCAGGCGGTGCTAGCTGCCACGGGCTGGCGTCCGGCGACATTGTTCCGCCTCGCCTTCACCGAAGGGATGGTGGTCGGCATTGTAGGGGCAGTTGCCGGCGGCGCGGTGGGGCTGGGCTTGGCCACCCTGCTCACCGGTTCGGCACTCGCCGTTGTTCCCGCCGCGATACTGGCTGCTGTGATCGGGCTTATCCTCGTCGGTGGAGTGCTCATGTTCCCCTCCTGGCAGGCCTCGCAGACCGCCCCTGCCGCAGCACTCGCGGAAGACTGACGGTGCCAGGTGTCGCCATCACCGGCCGCGGGTTGACGCGCGAGTATCCCGCAGGCGAGCGATCGCTGACGGCACTCGACCACGTGGACTTGGATGTTGATCCCGGAGCCCTGGTGGCGGTCACCGGTCCATCCGGTTCGGGGAAATCCACCCTGCTACACGTTATCGGTGGCATGGACATCCTGACGTCCGGCACATTGCGGGTGGGGGACACGCAGCTCGACGAGTTGCCACCACGCAAGTTGGTTGGCTATCGCCGCCGCGTCGGATTCGTCTTTCAACGTTTCCACCTACTGCCAGCGCTGACCGCGGCGGACAACGTGGCCGCGCCGCTGCTGCCGTATCAAGCGGGGAAGGCGTTGCAGCGACGTGCGCAGGAACTGCTCGAGCAGGTTGGGTTGGGAGGACGGGGCGACTCGCTTCCTTCGCAGCTCTCTGGCGGCGAACAGCAGCGAGTTGCCATCGCGCGGGCGCTCATCGTCGATCCGCCGTTGCTGCTCGCCGATGAGCCGACGGGAAACCTCGACTCCGCGACCGGCGAGACGATCTTCGATCTGCTGATCGAGCTGCACTCCCGCACCGGGACAACCTTGCTTGTCGCCACCCATGATCCGGCGGTGGACGCACGATGCGACGTGCACCTCGCCATCCGTGACGGAAGGATGGAGCCGCCGACTGCTATTGAAGCGCGAGATAGCTTCGCTCGACCAAAGAGGCCGTAGAGGCTCTCGAAACAGCAATGCCCGGGGCAGACGAGTTTGCGCGTCCGCTCTTTGCTCTAGAGTTCGAGGTAACGTGACGGATGGAAGGCGTTGGGAGCGCGTCGAGCAGAGAATCCTTGAGGCACTGGCGGTTGGCGACGGAACTCCAATGGGCGACCAAGAACTGCGGGAAGCGACCGGCCTCGACCCACCACCTCTCATGCACGCCCTCCGAAGCCTAAAAGAGGACGGGTACATCGACGCAGTCCTCGTCCAGCCCGACCAGGCCGACTACCCCGTGCGAGCTGCGAGCGTGCGTTTGCTGCCGAAGGGTCTGCGCCAAGCGGGGCTTTGGCCGGCTGAGGACCTATCGTCGGCATTTTTCGCTGCGCTAGAGCGGGCCATCGGCGAGGAGGCTGATCCTCAAAGCCGATCGAGCCTGGAGCGCGTACTCACCGCAGCAAGGACCGTTGGCAACATGACTTTGAGTGCGGTCATCGCGAACGCCGTCGGCATCGGACGGTCGCACCTCGGCCTTGGATAGCGTCGGGTGCCGGTAGGTTGGCTCCGTGAGATGCATATCGCTCGGCTTACTGCTCGTCCTCTTGCCTGTTTGTGCCTGTTCAGCGGCTAAGCCGGCAGCATTAGCGACCGCCGCTTCCAGTCCACCTGTGGGGGACCGCTGCTTCTGCCATCGGTGTCGCCGGGTTCTGCATGCCCCGTGACTCCAGGACACCCGGCCGACACCTTCTCGCCCTTCGGTAGTGGCTACGCTGCCGGGAGCGGACCCGTCTATGCGCTGCTGGGCGGCGCAAGCAACGGCGTCGTCGGTTTCGGCGAACCCGTCGGGGGCTGGTACGGAGGAAAGGTTCTGTGGATGCTCGCCCCGAGTGTCGGCAGTGAGGTTCGCGTACGCGGTCGTCAAATTGACGGCCAGGGGCCGCTGGGCTTCGACAATGTTGTGCCTCCGTCGCCTGAGCTTCGGGTTGCGCCTTCGCCAACAAACGCGGGCTGGACAGGGCAACCATCTACCGTACGAGTGCAGCACTCGGGCTGCTACGCCTTCCAAGTTGATGGTCAGGATGTCTCGGAAGTGATTGTGTTCGCCGCTCAGGTTGGGTGATCCGGCGACCGAATGAAAGGGGCGCGGATCGCGACTCTCTCCGGTATAGGGCAACGCGGCACAACCTTGAGCGGGCCGAGGCCCTCGGCTACCTGGCGCGGGAATACACGCCGCATGCAGCAAATGCTCGCCCGACACCCAGCCTAGTGACGACACGTCACTCGGACATCTACAGCGGACCGAGAGAGGTGAGGGCTGTCCAGGCGAGTATCCGCGAAGGTACCTTGAGGGATCCGCGGGACAAACGCTGGTGCTCGATCGTTCTGGCTCCAGTGAGGTGACACGCAGAGCACAAAGCCCCGTCTCGGAGCGCTTAGCAAGTCGGACCGTGGCTCCGAACGAGGTCGTGCGGCATGCAATGCCTGAGCGCATCATCGACTCGCCATGGGAGACCATTCACGACCAAACCGGCGCGCCGGTTTGGCGCTTGTCGTGGCTATTGCGGGCACCGGCTTGGTCGGCTACCTGATTTCGCGACCACCCTCACGGTCATCGCCGTTCGAGCCGCCATCGTCGTCAATCTCTCGATCGCCTGCGCCTGCGCCGCCGACCCCACCAGCGACAATTGGCTACGGATACAGCGTCGCAGACGATCAAGCCACTGCCCAGTTGGTCGTGTTCGGGGGGAGTACAGGGTCAGGCGACGATACGTGGGTCTGGAACGGCAAGCGGTGGGCGCTTCTCTCGCCTACCACGCACCCGCCGGCCCTTCTGGGTTCCGCGGCGACCTACGATCCAGCATTGCGCATGGTCATGCTTTTCGGCGGTCAGGTAGGTGGTCGGGAGACTCCAGCGCTACGTGGGGGTGGAATGGCGAGACCTGGCAAGAGCTCAATGCCGGCATCGGCGGACCGCCACCGGGATCCGGGACGATGGCCTGGGACGACGCGCTCGATGAGATGGTCTTGGTCGTGCCACTGTCCGCAACCAGCGCATCTAGCGGTCAGACATGGATCTGGGGCAAGAACATGTGGATGCCGAAAGGTGGGCATACGCCGTTCTTGGCGAACGGCCTCGCGCTGGGTTACGACGCTGCCGAGCACACGCTCGTGGGTGTGAGTTGTTGCGGGACGACACAGACGTCGAGCGGCGTAGGGACGACTGAGACTTGGCGTTGGGGCGGGTCAGTGTGGCAGCACTTGGTGGTCACCTCGAATCCGATCGCCGCGGCGTTGCTGGGTTTAGTTTGGGATTCGGCGAGCCAGTCGTTGCTCCTCGGTGCACAGAAGACATTCGGTTCTCCTCAGGCGGCTCTGCTATGGCGACTGGCCAACCACGAGTGGGTCCCGCTCAATGGTGCGTCGGATCCTGATATCTCGAGCGGTGACACGCTGGTGAACACGACCGTGGGGGTCGCACTTCTGGTGGGGTCGGCCAATGTGGTTACGGAAAGTTCGACGCCGATTCACATGTGGCTATGGGCTGGGAGCGCATGGGAACCGCTGGGCTGAGAGAGTATGGCTGGGAGGCAGATGATGGCTACACGGACGGCGCTAGCGAGGGCGTACCGGAGCAGGCCAGCATCCGCCAATGTCGCTAGAGGTCAGCCCTTGCGAAGGACCTCGCCTGCAAGTTGCGTGAGGCTCTGAAAGTCCGGCCATGCGACCTCAGCCGCGTCAGCCGCCTCCTGCGCTCCAGGCGTGCCTTGGAGCATTTCGAGCCGCATATCCCCAACGAGGATCAACTCGTGCCCGGGCAATCAAGTCGTCATTGAATCGCCCGCCCCAGAACCTGAGCATGTCCTCAATGGGTCCTGCGCCGATGAATCCGAGGTCGTCGACGCTACGCGCCGCGTCGATCGCTGCGATCATGAAGTCCCACGCATCCTCGGGATCTTCTCGGAGCATGCGATGGAGTTGGCTCTCGGCTTCTTCGCTGTCTCCTTGAGGTTCGCGTCGGACGTACGCTCCAGCAAGTGCCGGAATGTCCACCAGTGCCTCCTGATCGGTCTCGGCGACGGTCGCTCATCGTCTGGGCTACCGGGGTCAACTGACGGGGACGCTGCTCAGGCGAGCGTCCTGTGTCACTCGACCCATAATTGGCCGCCGGCGGCTCACGGCAGTCGTGCCGCAACCTACGTTAAGTCCGTCTCGAGAACCTGAAATGCGTTGGCCTCAGGATGGCGCCCGTGGGTTTTTGAATACGAATTCGCTGGATTTCCGGCCGGCATCTTGGTAAGGCGTAGGCCGTGAGTTCAATCCTCACCTTGGGCTCCAGCTGGTTCATCCGGCGATTTCGAGTTCACTGTGGTACCTCCTGTCGCAGTGATGTATGCGATGAGTCCGAATTCGGATCGAGCAGAACGACCCACGGACTGCTTGGCTTGTGTTGGTTCCGGAACCTCCCTTCTCAACCGCCGGCGCCGCTCGCACCCACTACGCCGCGTCGACCCCTGGTGAACCAGCGACCGCGGGCAGCCACCTCCCGCGGCCGCTAGCTCGTCGAGCTCCGATGTATCGGATCAGTCGGGCTGATGCTCCACGATACGCTGCGGGCTCTCGGCATCCCTCGTTCCATTCGAGGTCACCGGAATCTTCATCGGCGAGGCCTTCTTTGCGCGCGGAAGCGTGATGATCAATTCACCGTTGACAAAGGCCGCGCTGATCTCCTCGGGTCGAATATCTGTGGGGAGACTGATCTGACGGAAGACGGATGTCGTGCCGCGCTCTCGCCGAACGTACGTCTCCTCACCGTCCTCATCCTTGGCGCGTGACGTGCCGGTAATGGTGAGTACGCCCCCATCGAACGTCACATTCACGTCTTCGGGCTCCAAGCCCGGCACCGAAGCCTCAACGAGGAAAGCGTCCTCGGTCTGGCGGATATCCACCGGCAGATGGCTAAATCCATCGCGGTCGCTGCCGAAGGCGCGCAAACGGTCCGGGTTCAAGGTCTGGAATAGCTCGTCCATATGGCTATGGAGGTCAAAAAGCTCGTTCCACGGGTTCCAGCGTATGACGGCCATGTGCCTGATGCCTCCTTTTTTACGCGGGCTGATGCCGCCCGAACGGCGGCCGACGTCCGGTGTACCAAGGTGACGCCCACGCTAAACCGTCTCCAGGTGGCGGGCCGCAAAGGTCAGCCGCCCGAGGCGCCGCACCGCACGGCCCCTCAGCGTAGGGATGCCGGCATACCGGTGCCGAGCCGCCCCTCGCGAAGAGCCGCGCGGCGGGAGGCTCGGCTGCTATTCTGATAGTCGCACTATCAGTAAAGACCCCAGCGCCGCCGGGGGGGCGAAGAGGAATGTTCAAGAGCATCACGTCATGGCGGCCAGTGCAAGTGGTCGCGGCGTACGGCCAGAGCCAGCAGCCGGTGGGGACAGCGGCGTTGCGTCTCTCAAAGCATCGTGATCACATCACAGGAGCACTCACCACATGACGAATCAACAGGGCCGGCGCTTCGATGACCCGTCTGATATGCAAGCGCCAGGTGGCACCGGCGGGCTGATCCAGCGTGCGATCACCGAGGCCAGTCATCTCATCACCGCGGAGATTCAGCTGGCAAAGCAGGAGATTGCGCAAACCCTTCGCGCAGCGGTGATGGCATTCGTCACCGGGGCACTTGCGGCTTTCGGCCTGATCGCATTCCTGATCATGGGAATCGTGACTCTGGTCGTCGCCATACCGCTGCACTGGGTCGCGGCGCTCGCATGCGCGATTGTGTTCTTGATCATCGCCATCGCCGGGGCATCGATCGCACTTGGGCGTGTGAAACGCCTCAGTCCGCTACGGCAGACCATCCAGACAATCAAGGAGGACGTCGAATGGGCGAAGCAGCAGATGACACTCGAAGAGAAGTAGAAGAAGCCCGACGCGCACTGGGCACCACGCTTGCCACGTTGCGGAAGCGCACTGTTGTGGTGCGCGGTAGAGTCATACGCGTCGTCGCAATAGCCGGTGCCGCCGCCGGTACCGCTAGTGTGGTGATTGCGAGCGTACTTGTCGTCCGTCGGCGCCGTGGTGGCCCGGTGACACGCGCCACGAAACATCTCCCACCGATTCCGCAAGAGGCGGTCCTTCCGGCGGCTCGCTTTACGGACCGATGGCTCGCCAGCCGCGCACAGTCAGCACGCCGTCGCCGTGAGGAGATCATCGAAGAGCTCTCGGCGCGCATCGCCGAGAACCAGGCTCGAGCGCAGCGCAAGGCGAACCCGCTGTGGCGACGCGCCGCTGCAACCGCGCTCGAGACAGCAGCGAGCGTCGGCGTCGCTGCTTTGGTTCGTCGGGCGATGGATGAGCGGCACTCGCAGCCTGACGCAGGACGTGAGGACTCTCAGGATGAACGCGATCTTTGGGCCCATCGAGCCACATCTGACCTAGCGGTCACTGAGTCTCATTCGCGATGACCGATACTCCTGATTCTGCGCCGGCCCAACCGCAACTGCCGAGCTCGTCGGCGACGAGTCCGGAGGCGCACCGCTCGATGGGCTCCGATTCATCGCAGCCAGCGCTCCTCCCGGTGACGCGAACCGGCGTCGCTTGGTGGGCGCTCGGCTTCAGTCTGTTGCTGCTTGTTGTGGTCCTGATCTTCGTTCTGCAAAACCTGACCAATGCGACAACGAGTTTCTTCGGTCTCAAGTGGACGATTCCTCTCGGGCTCGACCTCCTTCTGGCGGCGCTTCTTGGAGGCGTCATCGCGTTTCTCCTCGGGGCAGCTCGGATGCTCCAGATACGTCGTGTCGCACGGCGATATGCGCGCGGTCGGAAGCGGGATTGACCGATCCCGATCTTCGCGCTCAGTTCGCCTTAGCCCTCGCAGGCGATCCGTCACACATGTGTGACCTCCCAACCAGCGCTTGGACGGGGTTCCGTCACGAGCAAGGGAGCATGTTCATTAGCTGACGCGGACAGGTGCTGACAGACCGGTTATAAGCGAGGGGCCTGGGTGGAGCGACCAAAGTCGCCATCAAGTGAGGTAGGGAGTCGCTGGCACGCCCATCCCTTTCTGAGCGCACTCGTTCGCGCCGCTGCGCTCCTGATTCCTGCGGTAGTGGCTTTCGCGTTCTCGCTGGTCGCAAGCCGGATGTTTCCGCCGCCGCACTCCGTGGGCGGACGAGTCGGCTGGTGGCTGGCACTCGGAACACTCGCGCTGATCGTCCTCATCGCGGTGCAACGTGTGGCACGACGCCTCTTGCCCCTTGCGGCGCTGCTCAACCTCTCGCTGCTCTTCCCCGACCAGGCACCTGCCCGCTACAAGCTCGCGCGTCGGGTGGGCAGCCCTAACGAGCTCAAGCGGATGGTCGACGACGCGAGAGCCGCGAGTGCCGACGGTGCCGAGGCTCTCGCTCCACAGACGGTGCTCGAGCTCGTAGCCGCACTCAGCGTCCACGATCGGGCTACCCGGGGGCACTCCGAGCGCGTTCGCATCTTCACCGACATGATTGCCGACGAGTTGAAGCTGCCCGAAGCGGACCAGGAGCGACTCCGCTGGGCGGCACTGCTGCATGACGTCGGCAAGTTGAATGTCTCGCCGAGCTTGCTGAAGAAACCCGGCGCGCCCACGGCGGGCGAGTGGGCTGAGCTGAAACGGCATCCTGAGGACGGACGTCGCCTGGTGGCGTCGATTGCTCCCTGGCTCGGGCCATGGGCGCTCGCGGTTGACCATCACCACGAACGCTTTGACGGCGCCGGCTATCCGCATCAGTTGCGGGGACAGCAGATCTCCCTCGCGGGCCGCATCGTCGCGGTTGCCGACTCCTACGAGACCATGACTGCCGCTCGCCCGTACAAGCGACCGCTGTCACCCAAGGCTGCACGGAACGAACTGGTGGCGTGTTCCGGTGCGCAGTTCGATCCGGCCGTCGTTCGAGCGTTTCTCAACGTATCGCTCGGACGGCTCTGGCGCACCATTGGCATTAGTGCGGTCATCTCGCAGATCCCGCTCCTGCCGCAGATCAGCTCAGGATTGAGTCTCGCCGGCGCGCAAGCCGGCCCGATCGCCAGCAGCAGCGCAGCAAGTCTCTTCTTGGTGACCGGAGCATCGATCGCAGGGCCAAGTCCGCCGAGTGCGGCGGCGAATCCGCAGGTGGTGTCTCAATCGCTCGGCTCAGCGTGGAAGACACCAGGTCACAACGCTGCGGCCAGGACGCACCGCAGCAACCATGGCACGGCTATACGTCCGGGACCGTTACCAAGGACCGATCCTGCACCGCCGGGGCCGAAAGGGCCGACGCCACCGGGGCCGCCAAATCCGCCCGTACCGCCCGCCTCGAAGAGGCCGACGCCGCCCTCGAAGCCCGGTCCGCCCGCGCCGAAACAGCCGGCCACCGCACCGCCAGGGAAGACGCATGGTGGCCCACCGACGCCACCCGCTCGGCCTCGCCACTGATTCGAGGCGTTCATTGCAACGGGGGAAACCTTGCTGCACGTTGCGTTCGCAGTGGACCAGGTGATCACGTCGACGGATCCCTGAGTTCAATCCTCATCTTGGGCTCCAGGGCTGATCTGGTCACGTCGCAGACGCGTACGTCGGCGTGATCAGCGCCCACGTCGAGCCGCCGTCGGTCGTCCCCCACAACTGCGGCGGAATCGGGTGATCTGGCAACTCCATATAGATGGGAATGGAGACGGCCCAGCCGGTGGATGGTGTGATGAAGTCGAGCTGGGATGTCTGGACGGGTCCGCTCCCGTGAATCGCACCGTTCGGCGCCTCGCGCCATGTATTGCCGCCGTCGGTCGTGGTCCACAGCACGACCAACGGGTTGGCGTTGCCGGTCAGCCCCATCGTGAACCCATCATTGGCGTTGACGAAGTCGGGCCAGTTTCCCGGGGGAGGCGATGCTGTCGCATTCCAGGTCTGACCGCCGTCCGACGTGACGAACAGTCCATACGTGTTGCTGCCACCGAACACCTCGCCATCAAGCGATGAGGTGAACGTGGGGGGATAGAGCGCGCAGTTGGGGCATGGGAACGGTTGCGGGGTCCACGTCATGCCGCCGTCGTGGGTGACATCGAAAAGCGTTGCGTGCCCGCAGCTGCCGGCCACCCATCCCGTCGTGACATTGAGGAACGTCATGCCATACGGAGAGCACCCCACCGGCAGGGCACCGCGGGCTGCCGTCCCAGTCGCGGGTGTCATCTCCACCTGTGACCAGTGCAATCCGCCGTCCACCGTGCGGTCGATGAATATTGGAGCACCAATCGCAGGCCCCTGGCTGTTGAAGAACCACCCGTGCAGCGGATCGACAAAGTCCAGATTTCCGTAGAGAGATCCATCGGTCGCATCCACACCGGTCTCGAGCAGGGCTCGGAACGGTTCGCCCTCCATCCAGCTCGCACCGCCATCGTCCGTCACCCACGGAGTCAACGTGTAGGTTCGCTCGAGTTCATTGAGCGAGTCGGCAGGTGCCGTAAGGATTCGCGCCGAGTCGGCGCCGGCCCATGCGACTCCCGTGATCAATTGACCCCCGATCGGCGGCGGCACGATGGCCCAGTGCTGCACGCCGGAGTTGGTGTGCAGGATATTGTTGCCGCCCGACCACGCCCAGCCCTGGCTCGTGCCGTACATCTTCAGGTCGAACACGTGCATCGGCGACGCTGAAGAACCGCCGATGACGCCAGTGCGAAGCAGAACGCCCGCTCCGATCGGAACCGCAACGACGATGATCACTGCAGCCGCTATCAGTGCGGTGACCAGTCCACTGCGGCGCGGCCCACGCGGGTGCCGTGCGAGCGCACCGCGCACGACAGTGGGGGCGCGGTCGACGCTGTACGTCGAGTGGAGCAGTTGCCGGATGTCGTCGTCTTCCATCTATTCACTCACTTCTGGGTGGGCCATCAACTCCCGAAACCTCGACGCCGCTCGGGTCGTGCGTTGCTTGACTGCGGATACCGATATCCCGAGCGCGCGTGCCGACTCCTCCACGCTCATGTCCATGAGGAACCGGAGCGAGAGAACGACGCGGTCGTTCGTTCTCAACCGGCGCATAACGGCCCGCACATCCATGCGCTGGTCGACGCCGGGTGGCCAGTTGATCGCCTCGCCGCCGGTGTGGGGATCGGCTGGAGCGGGCTTGCGCTTGCGCCACGAGCTCCGGCACTCGTTGACGACGATCGCGAGGAACCACGCGCGGGCGCTCCTGTCATCGCGGAGCCGTCCCATCTGTCGCCATGCCTTGAAGGCCGCACTCTGCACGGCGTCCTGAGCGGAGCTGCGATCGGCTGAGAGTGCCTGTGCCAGGGCAAACGCGTCACCGAGATGCGGCTCGATGAGGCGCTGGAAGCGCAGCCCGTCGTCGGGCTCGGCAGAGCGGACCGCAACCTCAGGCATGACGCTCCCTATTGAGGCAATTCCCATGATGATGAGACGCCGCAACGCAGGAAACGGTCACATCTTGGTCTCCAGCCCCGCAGTGGCTTTAATGCAGGCTGCAGAACCCCGTCGTCGGCGGGGATGAGCCTCGACCGGAGGTGCCTTGTGGCTGAACCAACACCGCCCGCACCGCGAATGATCGTGTGCCACTTCATCGTCTCCGATGACGTCGAGCGCTCCGCGCGCTTCTATACCGAGGTCCTCGGCGGCAGGGTGGTCTTCGGCCCGGTGCCGACGAATATCGAACTCGGGAACACTTTCATCATCATCAATACCGGCGGCGGCCCCACGGACGACAAGCCGACGGTCACGCTCGAGACACCGAGCGACCCCGACCGTGTCAGCAGCTTCCTCAACATCCGGGTCGAGGACATCCATGCCGTTTATGCCGAGTGGAGCGCTCGGGGCGCGCAGTTCCTCACGGAGCCGAAGCAGCACGCATACGAGATCCGCTGCTACATCCGAGATCCAGACGGCTACATCATCGAGGTCGGGCAGACCACCGATGCGCACGGGGACTGGTGGCCCGCCGGCTGGCCGCCGATCAGTGAGGGCCCGAAGCCCAGCTGAGTCCGACGCTGCCCCCGCAGTCGGCAGGTCAAGGTCGTCAGACCGAACGCTCGACCGACGGCTCCTTCGTCGCAGGCGACGGCGTCAGGCGACCGTCCTCCATGAGCATCACCCGGTTCGCTGAGGTCACGGCCGCGAGGTCGTGCGTCGCCATGAGCACCGCCGTGCCCGTGTTCGCCACGGTGCAGAGAAGGTTGATGATCCCCGCCGCAGTCTCGCTGTCGAGCTGTGCGGTCGGTTCGTCTGCGATGACGATCATCGGCCGCTTGGCAACGGCTCGTGCCAGCGCAACACGATGCTGCTCGCCACCCGACAGCTCCGCAGCGGTGTGCGCGAACCGGCCCTCGAGTCCCACGAGTGCGAGGGTCTCTGTTGCGCGTGAGGCGATCGAACCCTCATCGACTCCGGCGACGCGTAGGGACAGTTCGACGTTCTCTTGTGCGGTGAGCATCGGCACCAGTCCCGCCGTCTGAAACACCCAACCCACTGAAGCCTGGAGGAATCGGTCGCGCTCGCGACCATGCAGCGTCTCCACGTGCGTGTCGGCAACAACGATCGTGCCGCTGTCTGGGAGATCGAGCGCGCCGATGAGGCTGAGCAGTGTCGTCTTGCCGGCGCCGGACCGCCCGAGGATCATCACGAACTCGCCCGTCTGCATCGTGAGGTCGACGCCGTTCACCGGACGAATCCGCTCGCCGCCGACAACGAACTCGCGGATCAGGCTCTTCGCGACCACCAGGTCAGGCATCGCCATCTCCGGCGGCAGGCACGATCACGATGCGGTCGCTCTCGAGGTGCAGACGCACCCGACCGCTCAGCCCCAAGCGGGCGATGTACGCCTGCGGGAGTTGGATGCGTCCAGCGCGGTCCATGATCGCGACCTCGTCGTCGACCAGCTCCCCACCGCGTTCGATCCAGCGGCGCTCACTGCTGGTCCTTCCGTCACGGATCATGACCACGCGGTCGACGTATTTCTCCACCAGCGTGTCGTGCGTGACGATGACGGCCGCAGCGCCGGCTTCGCGGAGCACGTCGGTGAGGTCGCCCAGGAGCGCCACGGTTGCGGCCGTGTCGAGCTCTGCCGTCGGCTCGTCAGCGAGGAGGAGTTGGGGCCGGTTGGCGAGTGCCGTCGCGAGTGCCAGGCGTTGGGTCTGGTGCCCCGCGAGCTCGGACGGGCGTCGCGAGAGGTGGTCACCGAGGCCGAGGCGATCGAGCAGGTCCGCGGCAGCCGATGCGCGCTCTCGCGGCGGTCCGGTGACCGTTGCCGCCTGCACGTTCTCCAGCGCGGTGAGGTACGGGGCGAGATTGCCGAGCGCGCGCTGCAGCACGTAGCCGACGACATCGCGCCGGTACGCCTCCTCCTCGGATCGTTCGAGTCGGGTGAGGTCGTGACCTGCGACGTTCACGAGACCGGCGCTCGGTCGCTCGAGTCCCGCGAGGATGTTCATCAGCGTGGTCTTGCCGCTTCCGCTGCGCCCGGCGATTGCCACCATCTCGCCCCGCGCGACCTGAAGGTCGAGCCCTTGCAGCGCCACCACCTCGAGATCCGCCGTCTTGTAAATGTGGACGACGCCTTCACAGCTGACGATATCCGGTGTCACGTGAGTGCCCGAATCGCATTCATCACGTGCACGTGCGCACCGCGGCCGGCGACAACGGCGCCGGTCAACAATGCCAGGGCGCCGGTGCCCAGGGCAACGGCAATCAGCGTCAGTGGATCGACGTGGAACAGCGATGGCGGGATGAGGTCCGTCGGCTGATTTCCGAGGTGGAACACCGGGAGCACCGCCCAGGCGACGCCGAGACCAATGGCGGTGCCGGCGATGATCCCGCTGATGAGCACGGCGATCTGCTCGCCGATCAGTGCATTGCGCAGTGTCGATTGCGGGACACCGTTCGCGCGCATGATCGCGTACTGCGTCGTGCGGTTTCGTGCCGCGGCAAGGAAATGCATTGCGAAGTTGATGACGACGACGAGCAGGGCGATGACGGCCCCAATGCCGAGCTCTTGAGCGAATCCGCTCCGCAACGGATCATTGAGCGCGGTGGCCCGAGCCTGCGTGTCGGTCATCAGTTGCGTGTTCAGCAATGTGAGGTCGGAGTTCACCTTGGCGGTGACGGCGGCGACGTCGCCGCTCGGGACACTCATCCAGAGCTCGTTTGCCCACGGGCTGACGACGCCGAACCTCCCCATGCGGCCAAGGAGGGAGGCCATCGGCGCGACAAGGAAATCCTCGCTGCCCGGGTAGTACGTGGGGAACTCGTCGAAGGATCCGACAGCCACCAGTTCGATGTTCACCGTCTCGATGTGAATCGGAAACGGCTGCCCGATGGTCAGACCGAGGTCGGCCAGCGATTGGCCGGCGATCAGCACGGGCAGCGGCCGCGTCGAAGCGGGTGGCATGAGCAGCACCTCCTCGTTGTCGACGGCGATGTCGACCGACGGCTCACCCTGGTCGGTGCGGGTGAACGTCGGTGAGACTGGGAGCGCCGCCGGGTCGGGCGCGAAGTCTTCGTCCCACCATCCGTCGGTGATGTCGAACGACTCGATGACACTGCCGGAATCCGTTCGCAGGTTCCGGAACGCCACGTCGCCTGCGACGCCGATGGCTGTCGGCATGATCGTGATCGCGCGCACGCGGATCGGGAATGACACACCCTTGAGGGTCGCGGTCATGTCATTCCACCCGGGATTGGTAGTGGTGCCGAACCGCACATCGTGGACGTTCCCTGACGAGTCACTGATCTGCACGTCGATCCGCGCACTCACGCCAGAGCTGTACACCGACAGCACGAGCGCATGTGGCGCGCCGGGCACTTTCGCGCCATCCGGGTCGCCGGCGTTCATCTTGGCGGTGAGGGATCGCAGTGATTCCGACGCGAAGTCCGGACGCGAGTACGCGACGTTCCAGAAGTCCGTCCCCTGAACGCCGAGCACCGTTGACTCGAGCCCCGTCTGTCCCGGCCTGCCGGCGTCGCGAAAGGCCTCGGCGGCGTGGACGCCCGATGGCAGCGATGCAACGAGCGGCGCCACCTGTGGTGGGCCGCCTGCCGTCGAGAAGGTTGCGCGCATGTCGGCCCCCACCTGGTAGTCGGCGCGGTCGATGGCCCCGGCGTTGTCGCTGCTGATGTAGGTGGTCGCGAACACGCTCACCGCGACGGCGAGCATGACGAGCAGGCTGAGGCGCGAGTACTGGCGGGGATCGCGTTCGATCTCCCATCTCGCGAGCCGCCCACCCACACCGCGCGTGACGGTGAGCACCCGGCCCATCAGCCCGACAAGACGGAGCGACGGAGAGGCGATGAGTCCGACGGCGATCGCCGAGAGCACAAAGGCGAGAACGCTGCTCTGCGCCTCGTCGGTCCCGACACCACCCTGGTGCACGTACCAGAGCAGGCCGATGCCCACGACGAGCAGGACGATGTCGAGCGCGCGGCGCCGCGCACTTCGCGCACCCATTGCAGCGCGCGCCTGCCGCCGTGCGGAGAGTTCGGGACTGCTGACGATTGCCGACATCGCGATCAGGACCGCCAGGAATGCAAGCTCCGCGACGGCGGTGGGGAGGAGCGCGTCGCCGAGACGTTCCCAGAGATTCTGTGCAGGCGTCGACGACGCCCCTGCCGCCAGGGAGCTGATCGCCGCCGACGCGATGACAGCAAACGGCGTCGCAACCACCGCCAGGACAGCGAACTCCGTGCTGTACAAGCCCCATACGCGCGGACGCGACCAGCCACGCGCGCGCCAGAGTGCGACCTGAGGCACGTGACTCTGCAGGAGATAGATCGCCGCAAAGCCCATGGCGGCCAGGGCAATCACGAGCAGCCCCAACGTGGTCACCAGGATTGGCCCCGAAGACGCATCCTGACGAGCGAGGTAGCCGCTGACGGTGGTGTCCAGCGCTGAAACGAACACTCCGTTGCTTGAAAGGCTGTAGCCGCGCAGCCGATTGACGCCCGCGACGATCGTGTTCGCATCGGACGCGTGAATGGCAGCCGTGTTGGGGCTGTATTGCTGGTCGGAAGCTCCCACGGCGTCCGGAATCTCGACAAGGATTTGAAAGAAGCTGGTGTGCGTGACGATCACGTCGCTGTCGGGAACGTTGCCGGCCCAGTACGGGTCGGCAACGCTGTTCGGCAGCCACGTACCGACGAGTCGCCCGCACCAGATCTGCGGCTGGTTGGTTCGGATCGCGAGGTTCTGGAAGCAGTATTCGTTGCCGATGGTCAGATGGAGAGGAACGCCGGTCTGGTCGGTGGCCTGCGCTGAGATCGTGAACTCCCAGTCAGCGCCCTGACGCGCGTCGGTAGCCCACCGGCCGCTCACGATGTGCGCGTGATCGTTGATTCCGGCATATGTCGCGACCGACAGCTTGCAGTGGACCGGCGGCCCCTCAACGGTGCAGTCGAGGTTCTGGGCGGAGAGGGTGTTGGAGACGCCGAACTGCGCCCCTGGGGTGACGGTGTTGCCGAGTTGTGCGCGCACACGCTCGGCTGCAAGCTGTTGGAAAGCGTCGTACGCGGCCGGCTGAGCGATGCCGTCCTGCTCGATGATCACATTGGCCCCGCTGCCAGCAGCGACGATCGTGCTTCTGAGCCCCTGGTCGGTGATGTTGCCCTGGATCAGCACCACGCTCGCGATGAGTGTGGCCGCAGCCGCGAGGATCAGTCCTTCGGCAATCGCCGGAGCCGGGCGCGAGCGCAACTGTCGCAAGGCGATGCGGCCGATACCCAGGCGACGCAGGACATTGCGCGAGCGATGCGCACTCCCACGCTCTCGCCGGCCCTCGCTCACGACGGCATGCTAGCAGCGAGACAACTCGGGTCAGCTATTGCAGGCCCAGCTGACCATGCCCGAGATGTTCACCTGCGAGGATCCCGCAATCTGCCGGACCTCATCGCTGTCCCAGTGTTCGATCTGCAGTGAGCCGGATCCGTCGGGCCTGACGGTGAGGATCATGCGCCCCGAGTCCTTGGCGTTGAAAGTGGTGTAGACCGCGGAGGATCCGGTGCCGATGCCCTCGACGGCACTGCCGCTCATGGACGGCACACGTTCACTGTCGTACGTTCCCGGACCCGTGTACCCGGTGCGCATGATCACCTGGACGTAGATGCTGTGGAATCCGGACGTCTGAATCATCGGCGCGACGAAACTGAGCGGCACGACGTTCGGCGCGTGCCCGAACCCGTTCGCGTAATCAGCACACGTCGCCCCGGACGGTGGCGCTGCCTGCGTCTGCCCTGTATCGAGTCGAGCGCGTGTGGTGAAGGACGTCGTGGGGATGGTCGCGGCGCCCGAGATCGCAACGGTACCGGAGAGTTGTGGTCCGGATGCAGTGGGCGAGGAGGTCGATTGGGCGACGGTGGGGGACGCACCGGTGGAGGCTGCATCGCACCCGGCACACACGAGCACAGTAGCCGCCACCACGACGGCAGAGCGGATGTGCACGCGCATACTCATCGGCCCGTCATCTGCGCCCAACTACGCGCCAGGCGCGAGACCGCCTCGGTGAGCGTTGCCGGATCCGCATAGAACGGAATGCGTATGCGGTCCGTCGCCCGTCCCGGACGCGACGTCAGCAGCGGTCCAGCGATGACGGCAACCCCATCGCGAAGTGCTCGATGACTGAACTCGAGCGCATCGGTGCCCGGCAGCCGGATCCAGAGATTCGGACCACCCGACGGCGTGACCCATTCGGCGCCCGGCATCGACATTCGCAACGCCGTTTCGAGCGCACCGAGCGACTCGCGCAGCTGCTCGTTGCGCCACACACGCGTGGCGTCGTGATGTTGCCGAATGATCTCGGCGGCGATGATCTGCATCGGTGCCGACGTCCCGAGGTCCATCCCGGCCTTCTGCTCGGTGAGGCGATTGATCAGTGACTCTCGTGCACGGATCCATCCAAGCCGGAGGCCGCCCCAGTACAGCTTCGACATTCCACCGATCGTGATGACGCGCGACTGCTCGTCGAACGAACCCAACGGCGGTGGCAGCTCGGCGCCGTGATCGAGGTCACTGTGCGTTCGGTCATCGATCACAACGACGTCTTCCCTTTGCGCGACATGCACGAGTCGGCGCCGTGTCTCCGCTGACATCACCGCGCCGGTCGGGTTCTGAAAGTCCGTCGCGACGATCGCTGCGTCTATGCGACCTCGGTGACAGGCGACGTCGAGCGCAGTCACGTCCGCTCCGTCCCTCCCGACGGGCAGCAGATGGACCAGCGCGCCGGAGCGCATGGCGAGGTCGATGACGCCCGGGTACGCGACGTCTTCGATCGCGAGACCAAATCCAGGGCGGGCCAGCTCCGAAAGGAGCAATGACAGTGCCTGCTGGGCGCCGTTGGTGATCATCACCTCCTCGTGGCGCGTCGCCAGCCCTTGAGCGGTGAGCAAAGCAGCGACCGCGGAGCGAAGGAGCGGATGCCCACCCGCGTAGTACCCGTGACCCATGGTGAGGATGCCCGCGTCCGCGAGCAATGAGCTCGGATCCGCCATGGAGCGCGCGACGATCGGTGCAGCGGCGGGCGCTGCGACACTGAGGTCGATCGTCGTGCTGCCCAGGTCGCGAAGCAGCGTCGCCATGACCGAATCGGCGCGATGCACTGCCGCTTCCGACGTGCGTGACGTGGCGATTCGCGTCGCTGACCCTTGTCGCGCCTCGATCCAGCCGTCGGTGCGCAGGAGCGCGTAGGCCGCGGTCACGGTGTTGCGGCTCACGGCGAGTGCCTGTGCCAGCTGGCGCTCGGGTGGGAGCGGGCTTCCGTTGACGAGGTATCCCTCCTCGGCGAGCCGGCGCAACCCCTCGGCTAGGCGTCGAAAGAGCGGCCCATCGGTGTCTTCGTCCCACCCGAGGAGGCTGGCGATTCGCTGCGATTCGAGGGTTGCCACCGGCCAATTCTCGCCAGATTGGCTCTTTACATCAAGAGCCAATTCGATCCATCATCGCGGTCAAGTGCTGTCCAATCGGGCTGAACGAGGTCGAACCGCGTGCGTAACGTCCTGACCAACCGTGGGGCGCTGTCGGGCATGACGCTCGCCGGCCTCGGTGTCGTGTTGTTCTCCGCGACCTTCCCGGTCACGACGATTGCGCTGCGTGGCTTCGACGCCGTGTTCATCGGAGCGGGCAGGTCGGTTGGGGCGGCGCTGCTCGCCGGGGCGATTTTGTGGTTCACGAAGTCGCCACGTCCAACCGCGCGCCAGCTGAAGATGCTCCTGGCGTGCGTTCCGGGAGTCGGGATCGGGTACGGCGTGCTCACCGCCATTGCGCTCGACAACGTCACCGCGTCGCACGCCGCGGTGGTCACCGGCCTGCTGCCCGCAGGAACAGCCGTCGTCGCGACCTGGCGCGCAGGCGAGCGCCCGGGACGGCTCTTCTGGGCGGCGAGCATCACCGGCGCATGCGCGGTCGTGGCGTTCGCACTCACGACCAGCAATGTCGGCAGCGTGCACGCTGCGGATCTCCTGCTCCTCGTAGCGCTGATCCTGGGCGCGGTCGGCTACGCCGAAGGTGGGCGGCTGTCGCGTGAGATGCCGGGTTGGCAGGTCATCTGCTGGGTGGTGGTTCTGGCGTTGCCTGTGTCGCTGCCGCTGGCGGTCATCGCGGGTATCGTCAGTCATCCGCATCCGGACCTCGCGAGTGGCGCGGCGTTCGTGTATCTCGCGTCGGTGACGATGCTCGTCGGCTTCTTTGCCTGGTACAGCGGACTCGCGCGCGCGGGCATCGCTCGGGCGAGCCAACTCCAGCTGGCGCAGCCGTTTCTCACCATCGCGCTGTCCGCCGTTCTCCTCGGTGAGCGACCGGGTCTGAGCACCTATCTGGCCGGCGCCGTCGTCCTCGCCTGCGTCCTGGTCGCTCAGCGCGCCCGGTTCGGACAGCGTCGCGACGTGCCGGCGGCGCCGCAGCTGGCGGAGACGGCGGTCTGACGAGCGCCTAGCTCTCGTCAGGGCTTGTTGGCTGACTCAACGCACCGGCATTGAGGTCGGCATTCTCCGGATCGACCGCGTGATCGGTCGGCGTTGCCCCCGAATCCTTGTCCGGATCGGTTTCGTCGCCTTGCGGTTCGGGCGGCGTCGAAGTGACGACTGGATCGTCGTTGGTGGTCATTGGCTGTTCTCCGGACTTGAAGTTGCTCTGCAGTGGTGCGATCGGTCTCCAGCGTACTTTGTCGCCGTCATCAAGACTGCAGACCGCTGAATCGGAGGGTCGATCAGCGACAATTCGGCGTTGTGATCGGCGCCAACGCGTACCTCCCGGACCCCGGCCGCTACGCATCGATGCAGTACCGCCGATGCGGGCTCAGTGGCCTCATGCTTCCGGCCGTGTCGCTGGGGTTGTGGCACAACTTCGGCGGCGACCGATCGTTCGAGGCGCAGCGCGCCATCCTGCGCCGTGCGTTCGACCTCGGCATCACGCACTTCGATCTTGCGAACAACTACGGGCCGCCGTATGGCAGCGCTGAATCGAACTTCGGTCGCATCCTCGATTCGGACTTTCGCGGCCTCCGGGATGAGCTCGTCATCTCGACGAAAGCGGGCTGGGACATGTGGCCCGGTCCGTATGGCGACCTCGGTTCGCGCAAACACCTGCTTGCGAGCCTGGACCAGAGCCTGCAGCGACTCGGCGTCGACTACGTCGACATCTTCTATCACCACCATTTCGACGCGAGCACGCCGCTCGAGGAGTCGCTGGGCGCGCTGCACACGGCGGTGCAACAGGGCAAGGCGCTCTACGTCGGCATCTCTTCCTACTCGGACAGGCGCACTGCCGAAGCGGTTGCGATTCTGCGCCGTCTCGGCACGCCCCTGCTCATCCACCAACCCTCGTACTCGATGCTCAACCGCTGGATCGAGCACGGCCTGCTCGATGTTCTCGAGAGCGAGGGTGTCGGGTGCATCGCGTTCTCGCCGCACGCGCAAGGGCTGCTGACCGATCGCTATCTGCACGGCATCCCAGAGGACTCGCGGGCCCGTGAGAACAGCTCGCTCAGCCCGGAGATGCTCAGCGAGGAAAACCTGGTGAACGTGCGCGCGCTGAACAGCATCGCCGAGCGGCGCGGTCAGAGCCTCGCGCAGATGGCGATCTCCTGGACGCTGCGCGATCCGCGCGTCACGTCAGCGCTCATCGGGGCAAGCAGCGTCCGCCAGCTCGAGCAGAATGTCGCCGCGCTCGAGCATCCCGACTTCCCGGCCGAGGAGCTCGCTGAGATCGACCAGCACGCCGTCGAGAGCGGTATCGATCTCTGGAGGGCTCCTTCCACCGCGTAGCGGACCTTGACAGGTAACCGACTAGTTACCTATGCTTGGGCGGTGGATGACGTCTTTCGGGCTCTCGCCGACCCGACCCGCCGCGACCTGCTGGACCGCCTGTATCGCGAGGATGGCCAGGCGCTTCGTGCGCTGGCAACGGGCTACCCGATGACGCGCATCGGGGTCATGAAACATCTGCAGATCCTCGAGGACGCACGCCTGGTCGTCACCAAGCGCCGCGGCCGGGAAAAGCTGCACTTCCTCAATCCGATTCCGATCCGGCTCGTCCACGACCGGTGGGTGAGCAAGTACGCCGAACCGTGGGTGGCAACCCTCAGTGAGATCAAACAACAACTGGAGCAGACCATGGAAAAAGTCTTCGAGATCTACATTCGCACGACCCCGGAGCGTCTGTGGGAGGCGATCACCGACAGCGAGATCCGCACCAAGTTTCAGTTCGGCAATCGCGTCGAATCGACATGGGCTCCGGGGTCTGCGTATCTCGTCACCAACCCGCGCGCCGGCGCGCCGCTCATCGAAGGGGAGAACGTCGAAGTCGATCCGCCACGGCGGTTGGTGCAGTCCGCTCGTGCGCTGTGGGGCGAGGATGTGGTGAAGGAAGGCACGACACGGGTCACGTGGGAGATCGAGCCGGTCGGCGACTCGTGTCGCCTCACCGTCACCCACGACCAGCTGCGCGAGGGCGCGAACGCGCAGCTCTTCGGTGGCTGGCCGATGATCCTGTCCGGGCTCAAGACCTGGATCGAAACCGGCGAGACGCTGACGACCCCGGGATCGTTGATGTACGCATGAACAACAGTGGAGGAGCAGTGATGGGCGAGACAGGCACCGCAACCGGCATCAGGGACATCCGAACGGTCGGTATTCCCGTCGTTGACCAGGAAGAGGCCGTGCGTTTCTACGTCGAGACGCTCGGGTTCGAGAAGCGCCTCGACGTTCCAATGGGCAGCGGCGCTCGCTGGATTGAAGTTGCACCGACGAATGCGGTGACGACGATCGCGCTCATTCGCGCGCACGACGGGCTGCCCGCCGGGGTCGAGACGGGCATCCGGCTGACAACCGGGGATGCCGAGGCGATGCACGGCAACTTCCTTGCACACTCTGTCGATGCCGACGATGTGCTGCGCTGGCCCGGCAGCCCGCCCATGTTCGCTTTCCGAGACCACGATGGCAACGGTCTCGAAATCATCGAAGTGCGGTAGAGGGTGACCGCGTTGCGAAAGCAATTCCGTGCGACGCTGCAGAAGAGCCCAAGCAAGGGCGGCTGGACGTACGTCGTGATGCCGGGCTCAGCGGAGTTCTTCGGGACGCGCGGTCTTGTGAAGGTTCGCGGCACCGTCGATCGTCAACCATTCGAGAGTGCCTTCATGGCACTCGGGGATGGGACGCACAAGCTCCCGATCAAGGCAGACCTGCAGAGCGCCATCGGGAAGGGCGCAGGCGATATCGTCACGGTGCACTTAACCGAGCGAATCTGAAGGGGTCCCCGGATGCGAACGCTGACACCCGTCCAGGTAGTGGTGCGTGGAGCGCTTGCCGGCGCCGCGGGCACCGTGGCAATGGATATTGTCAGCTATGCGCTGCATCGCAACTCCATTGGAGATCAGCCGCCGCTGCAATGGGAGTTCGGCGGCCCGAGCACGTGGGATGCGGTTGCAGCGCCGGCGCAGGTCGGGCGCCGCTTGTACGAGGGGTACATGCAGCGCCCGCTGAACGAACGCTGGGCGCGCTTGACGAACAATGTCATGCACTGGGGATACGGCATGTCGTGGGGCGCTGCATATGGCATCGTCGCGGCCTCGGCCGGTCGGCAGCGCCTCGCCTTCGGACCTCTGTTCGGGACGACGGTCTGGGCCAGCAGCTATGTGAGCCTGCCGCTCGCCGGCCTCTTCAAGCCGATCTGGAAGTACAGCGTGAAGGAGCTCGCGCCCGATCTGCTCCAGCATCTCGCCTACGGGACTGGGACCGCCTTCGCATTTCGCGTTCTTTCATAGCGTCGACTTGAGTCAGCGACTCGTGAGTCGCTGCTTCGTCTGGCGGTGTCACCACGCGCGGGAATGTCATGTAAGCATCGGACACACTGTTGAAGGACCGCAGCGGCGGTTACTGGGTCTTCGGCCAACCCTCTGGCGAGTCTTCCCAGTCCTCCTGGCGTCCGTACGGAGTGAGGTCGAGGATGTTGTGCGAGAACATCACCCGGTCGACGCCGCGCCCGTTGGTGTTGTACGTCCGGAAGACGTCGTCGCCGTCGCGGAGAAACACGCTGAGCATGAACCCGCCGCCTGCGCCGCAGTCGTCGGCGAAGCTCGTGCCATGAGACGACACGAACGGCACGGTCCAGCCCTTCTTCGCTTTGTACGCCTCAATCTGCGGAAGCGGCATGTTGGACACGGTCACCCAGGCGACGTCGGTGTCGGCGAGCGACTCGAGATCCGTGACGTTGTTCGTCAGGTGGGTGCAGCCCGGGCAGTATTCGTCGGGACCACGGTCCATGAATTGATAGAGAACGAGCTGGCACTTGCCGTCAAACAGGTCTGCAAGATGCTTCGGTCCGTCTGCGGTCTCGAAGACGTACTTGTTGTTGTCGAACCTGACCATCGGGAGGCGGCGGCGCTGCGCCGCGATCTTGTCGAGCGCCCGGGTG
Source organism: Candidatus Dormiibacterota bacterium (assembly GCA_036521195.1). Classification (GTDB taxonomy): domain Bacteria; phylum Chloroflexota; class Dormibacteria; order Aeolococcales; family Aeolococcaceae; genus Palsa-851. The sequence goes on along the minus strand of DATDID010000022.1, from coordinate 32,925 downwards.
GCCTCCTTCTCAGTCTTGAGCAACGCGTCGCGCTGCTCCTGCCACTGCTCGGCTGAGACGATCTCGGGCATCGCGGTCATGTCTGGCTCCTTCCGTTCGTCGACGGTCGTACTCGAAGGCTCCTCGAGCCGGTATGTTGCCTCATGGGGGCGGGATCACCCCCAAGGCATTAGACGAAGCAGCAAGGCCAAACTCATCGGTCCTTCTGATGCTTCCGACCCCCGGAGCCGGGACAAGGTCGACCTGCCGCCACATGTGCGGCGTGAGCGCGACGCTCAGCTGGTGGTCAGCACCAGCACGCGTTGTTCCAGAGGTCGCTCAGGTAGACGGCGTCGCCGCTGAAGGCGATGGCAAACGGGTAGATGAAGGTGTCCTGCGATGTTGCCGGGATGCCCATGTTCTGCTCGTTGGCGCTGAAGATGAGATTGCCCGACGTGTCCATTGACACGATCCGGTTATTGCCGGTGTCGGAAATCCAGATGCTGCCGTCTGGCGCGACCGAGATACCGGTCGGGTTGTTGAGGTCGCCTGCCGGAGAAGTGGATCCGGCACCGAACCGGCCGTAGGTTGCCGGTACCTCTGGAACCGATACAAACTTTTGTGACGCAAGTGACGCGCGTTTTGCAGCGGACGGACTAGTTCCTCAGCGTGGATTGACGGGGACGGCCAACCATTGACGTCCACCATCGCGGGTCATCCAGAGCTGGAGGCTGTCCGGATAGTCCGTTTGCCCGTGGATGGCCACACCTTGCGACGCCGTCGTGAACCCGAGTTCCGACAAACCCAGCCCCGCGTCGCCGATCGTCAGCGTCGTCAGCCAGGTGAGCCCGCCATCGAAGCTCGTGTAGATCTCCGTTGCGCCGGAGGACGCGGCGACCGACACGCTGGACGATGCCGCGCTGACCTCTTCGAAGTCGCCGCCCAAGGGAGGGTCTGCTACTGCCGCGTACGTTGCACCTCCATTGTCCGACCTGTACGCGGTCTTGCCCTCTGAGCCGGCTGCAAGACCGTCGGCGCACACAACAAACACGCGATCGGCGGTCGACGCAGCAACTGTGGCCACCGAGTGAGAAGGGCAAGGCTGCGGCTCACTCCGCCACGTGATGCCGTCAACACTGCGATAGAGCGTCGAAAGGGATTCGCTGTCCTGCGGGGTCACGATTGCCGGGTGGAGCGAGAGCCAGAACACGCCTTGTGCGACTGAGATGTTGCCCGCGAATCCCGCCGGTCCCGTGGTCACGCTCTGTACGGAGTACCAGGCATCGCTGTCGGTGCGGCTCCCGAACAGCACAACCGGTCCAAGGGTATTCGGCTCGATTCCTTCCGCTACCTCCGCGTAGACTCGGCCATCCGCCGCCTCCAGCGCGCCGACGGAACTGTTCGGTGCCTCGAGGCCGGCCAGTGCAATGCGCGTCCAGACGCGACCCGCATCGTGTGTGGAATACAAACGCGGACCCGATATCCACCCGTCCTCGCTGTCGGCGAATCGAAGCTCCCACTGAGCGCTCACGGAGAGGGAGGACAAGCTCTCGGTGCTCACCCACGCCCACGTCCGACCGGCGTCGAGGGTTTTCGCGAGACGCAGGCACGCCGCGTGACCGCACATCGAGAGGCCGAGCACCCACCCGTCGTCGGAGGAGACGAACGTGACGGACTCCGGACGGATTGACGCGCCGGTCAACCCGGTCGTGGCGGGCGACGGTGCAGAGGTGGCGGTTGCGGCCACCGTGGGTGGCGGCGGCGTGGGCGTTGGCGTGCTCAGCGGTGTTGTCGGCGGGCGCACTGGACGGAAGGAGTCGGTGTGGCTGCTGCACGCGGCGAGCAGGCCAGTTGAGACGCACAAGATCGCCACGCCGACGGCGCGCACTCTCATTCCCATGCCGATCGAACGCTCGGCCCATCGCTTGGGTTCCGCGATGTAACACCCAACGCGTGGCGGACGTTGACTCATCGCGCGCCGCAACGAGGCGCTGCACAGGAGGTCACGATCCGGTATGGCACGACGAGGGTGGTTTATTTCGCTCCTGGCCATCCTGCCGGCCTGCGCCGCGAAAGTGACGACGCCAACGGCATCGACAACGCCGGCCCCGCTCCCGTCGCCGACCATCATCGTCACCCCCCCAACAGTCCCGGTCCCCACCGCAACGGCAACGCCAGAGCCGTTGCTCGTACCGATTGGACCCACCTGCAACGCACGGGATCTAACGATGCGGTCAGGACGTTCGGTGCAGGTGCAGGATCGGCGGCCGAAATCCTCGTGCTGACCGATGCGGGATCGCACCGCTGCAAGCTGGACGGGACGCCCGAGGTTCGGTTCCTTGATCGGCAGGGACGGGTCGTCCCGCTCGCCGTCCTTGATCAGACCGGAGGTCAAGGCTTCTTTCCAGCGATTGCGAATGCCGGCGTCGGCCTGGTGGCGCTGACAAAGGCTGGAACGACTGGAACGGCCGGCATACGTGGGCAGGCCGGCGTCGAGATTGAGTGGCCCGACGGCATGTGCGCCACATCCGCGCCGATCACGCGCGTCGCGGTCGTCCTGCCGACCGGAACGCTCAGCGTTCCGCTGCAGATCGAGGGATTCGGTACCACGGGCTGTCAGCGGCCCGGCGCCACCGTCAGCGAGTTCGAGGCCGCAGAAATCGCAGGCTGATCGTCACGTCTGACCGGCTACGCCGTCGAACCGAGCGCCGCCTCCACACGCGAGAGAAAGTCCGTCTGCTCGTCGGTGGTCGTGACCCGGGAGCGGCTGAAAGCGGTGTCGAGCTTCGCGTCGACGAAAAAGTCGCCGCGATCTTCGTGGAAGTGCAGGAACGCACGAGATCCACGAGAGAAGGAGCCGCGCTTGCGCTCCCGCAGCTGAGGAAGCTTGCGCAACTCCTCCAACAGCGGTTCTATGTGATCGAGGTCGTCGTCGGTCGCGTGGCGCACGTCTTAAGCATGGCGCTCTCGCTGCTGCGATAGCACGTGGCATGCCGGCGACGTGCCACTGAGTCGCGATCGTGCGGTTGGAACGAGGCGGAGCACCTGCGGCGATCCGATCACTCCGGGAGCGTCATCGTGTACAAACGAAAGGTCGCCTGCGTCGTTGCGGAGGCCCGCAAACCAGACGAACACGCTTTCGTTCTCGCGAATCGGCAGTGCGGGGAATGTGTTCACGCTCGGCTCGGTGACAAAGAGGGCGAGGACTGCGCCTCCATGGTCCGTCAGCGCAGGCAAGACGTCACGGTTGAAGTGCTCGACAAGTGCGCTCTCCGCACCCGACTCCAACGAGTAGATCGCCGCCAAGACGCTTCCCAGACCAGAGCCGGTCGCATCTCGAGGTGGGCGGCGTGCGAGGTCGGTTGAGAATCCGGAGCCCGCCCGCGCGGGGCGCAGCAGCAGGACGTTGTCCGAGTCGATCATCGTGGCGTTTGCCACATCACGGCTCGCCTTCCAGATCGGACCACCGTAAAAGGCCTGCAACGACTCGGCACGAGTGGTCATGTCGGGGAAGCCCCGCAGCCAGACGAATCGATCCGGGTCGTCGACATCACGGAACTGACCGATCACCGTCATGCCGAGCTCTTCCTGACTCTCGATGAACGCACGATCGAACAGCTCAATCAAGACATCACGCTTTCCAGGATGCAGCGTGTACTGCCGCAGCTCGACGATTGGCGACAAGGTCGTCTCAGTGAAGTCCATACAACCAATCATCGACGATCTCCACGGTCGAAACCTCGCCGCATCCGGACACAATCAATGCGGATAATCGCTGGACATGTACGTACCTGACTGGCCGCTGCTCACCGAACGGCTGCTGCTTCGCCCGTGGGAAGAGGGTGACCTGGACTTCCTGCATGCGATGCAGTCCGACGAGGAGGTCGTCCGATGGCTCTACTATGATGTGCGCTCGCTTGATGCCGCCCGCACCTCCCTGGCCCGAAAGATGGATTCCGTTGCGATCACAGGCGAAGGCGACGGTGTCAGTTCGGCCGTTGTCCTACGCGACACCGGCGAGGTCGTTGCGGACCTCTCGCTATGGGTGGTGAGCGAAGGCCACCAACAAGGCGAGCTCGGTTTCGAGACGCACCCTGCCCATCAACGCAAGGGGTATGCAACCGAGGCGTCACGAGCGATGCTCGACTTCGCCTTCAACACAGTGGGCTTGCACCGCGTCATCGGTCGCACCGAGGCGCGCAACGCCGCCTCGGCGCGCGTGCTTGAGAAACTGGGGATGCGGCCTGAGGCGCACTTCATAGAAAACGAATGGGTCAAGGAGGAGTGGCAGAGCGAGTTGGTGTATGCGATGCTGGCTGCCGAGTGGGCACAGCGCGCGGAGCGCTAGGCCGCGCTGACCGATTCCGCGCCGTCCCAGAAACGTTGCAGATCGTCGCGTTCACCTAGGGGATCCCCAGCTACGCTCGGTGCGTGATCGCACCGCCTCAGTACTCGCCCGATGGACGCTGGTGGTGGAATGGCGCCACGTGGCTGCCGGCACCGCCGCCGCCGGTCGGCTCATTCCCCCAACCGTGGGCTGCCGTCCCAACGGTGCGCTATGCCGGCTTCTGGATTCGCCTCGTCGCGTACCTCGTCGATGCGGTCGTGCTGAACATCGTCGCGGTGCCGCTCAACCTCGTCGCATTCGGCAACAGCGGTTTCCTCTGCGTCAACTCGCACTACACGGTGATCTCCTCGGGCGTGTCCTTCCAGGGCGTCAACTACTCGTGCAGCCCTACCGGCGCCGGTTACCTCGTCTACTTCCTGCTCGGCCTTGTCTACTTCACGTTCATGTGGAGCACCGGTGCCACGCTGGGGCAGCGCCTGCTGCGGATCCGCGTGGCCGACGCAGCGACTGAGAAACCGCTCAGCCTCGGGAGGTCGTTCGCCAGGTACCTCGGATTCGTGATCTCGGGAGTCCTCCTCGCGATCGGTCTCCTCTGGGCTGCGTTCGACCCGCGCAAACGTGGGTGGCATGACCACATGGCGAATTCCGTCGTCCTGCGCGGCCGGCAGGAGTAATCAGACCGGCCGTCAGCCCACCGCTTGCTTCACGAGCGCGGTGATCCGTGCCTCGTCTGCTGAGGTGAGCTTCGTCAGCGCATACGAGTCCGGCCACATCGAGCCTTCGTCGAGGCGCGCCTCATCACTGAAGCCGAACGTCGCATAGCGGACATTGAACTTGGACTTGCCCTTGAAGAAGCAGACGACCTTGCCGTCCTTGGCGTATGCAGGCATTCCGTACCAGGTTCGCGAGGTGAGCCCGGGCGCCGCTTCTTTGACAAGGGCGTGGAGCCGCGTGGCCATTGAGCGATCCGGTTCCGGCAACTCGGCGATCTTCGCGACCACATCGGCCTCGCCATCCGCGGCCACCGCTGATGCCTTCATCTCTTTGGCGCGCTCGCGCATCGCGGCACGTTCCTCGGCTGTGAATCCGGTCGAGCGATTGGCGGGCTTCTGCGCTGCTGTCACTGCGGGCATTTCGCTTTCCTCCGATGCGATTCCTGATGGGGACGGCATTCAGCGTAGGATGCCGTTCCCGCCATGGCTTCTTGAAAACTGACCGATTGGCGGAATGGCGTGGGTGGGTTGACACCGCGGGAAGGGGACGTAAGAAAAACGTGGGTTCGCGGTCTCTATCCAGGTGTCATGTATGTGGAGGCTGCGGCGATCAGGCTGAGCACGCTTGAACTGGATCGGGCTTTCGAGGTGTCCGTCCTGCCCGAGCGCGGGCGGCTCTTTGCGCTTGCGCTGGTCATCACCCGCGATCGTTCAGCGGCGGAGGATGCCGTGCAGGAGACGCTGCTTGCGGCCTGGAAGGCCTGGCCGACTGTCAGCGATCCGTACCGTCCGGGAGGGTGGCTGACCCGTATCTGCGTCAATCAGTGCATCCGTCGACGCCGCCGGTTCTCCCCGCCGGTGGCGCTCGACGATGCCTCGATTGCGGACGTGACTGCAAGACGGCAAATCGAGTTGGGCGGCGACCTGGTCGACTTCGACCGGGCGTTCGGCCTGCTCACAGCGCGGCAGCGAGCGGTCTTCACGCTGCACGTGCGCCACGGTTACACCGTCACTGAATGCGCTGAGCTCGTCGGGTGCAGGCCAGGGACCGCGCGGAGTCATCTCGCCCGCGCTGTCGCCACCCTCAGGAAGGAGATGGAACGTGCCTGACGAGCTCTTCCTTGATCCTGCGCTGCAAACGATCGCTCTGCGGTACTTCGCCGCAGTCGAGACGAGTCAGGTCCCGTCGAGCCTGACGGTCGCCAACCCGATGTTCGACCGCCGCCCTGCCGGCTTCGGCATTGGCCGCGCTCTCGCCGCCGTCGCAGTGTTCGCGGCGCTGTGTGCGGTGTTGACTGTCGTCGTTGTCGTCGGGCGGAATCTCAGAACGGCCGGCCCTCCGCAGACGGGGCAAGGCGGGCCATCCGGCGCGCCAAGCGCGACCGTGTGTCCATCTCCGGCTTCGGTCCCTCGAAATGGTCCGACGCCGCCACGCTCGGCGGCGGCGATGGCATACGACGACGCGACCGGCCAGGTCGTGCTGTTCGGCGGCGACACGTACAACGGCAAGGGGAACGCCCTTGCCGACACGTGGATCTGGAACGGGACCCTATGGTCGCAACGCAAGGTCAGTCCGAGTCCCCCCGGGCGAATCGGTGCAGCGATGGCCTACGACCCAGTGACGAAGCAGGTCGTGCTGTTCAGCGGCATCGGAAACGACAGCAAGGCTGAGGACGACACCTGGGTCTGGAACGGTGCGTCGTGGCGCGACGCGCGACCGGCGACGAACCCACCCCCTCGAAACGATGCGGCCATCGCCTTCGACCCAGCGCTGGGCAAGATCGTGATGTTCGGCGGCTGGGATGCAGCCTCGGGTGGCGCATCGATGGATGGCGACACGTGGACGTGGGATGGCACCAACTGGACGGAGCTGCATCCTTCGAGTAATCCGGCACCGCGTGCGGGATCTGTGATGGCGTACGACCCGGTGTCGCACAACCTGCTCATATTCGGCGGCGACGCGGGGAATACGACGAGCAATGAGACATGGCTCTTCAACGGCCATGCGTGGACGCGGGTGCGCTTCGCGAAAGGTGTGCCGCAGCCTCGAGGACGCGATTCCACGGTGATGGCCGCGGATACTGCGAATCAAACGATCGTCCTGTTCGGCGGCGAGGAGGTCACCGGGCCGAACACCGTCGCATCCGCCAACGACACGTGGACGTGGAATGGCTCCGACTGGACGCAGGCACATCCTCAGAATGTCCCACCGGCGCGTGGGGTCGAGGCCGAGTCCGGGATGATGACGTACGACGCGAAGCTCGGCGTTGTCGTCCTCTACGGCGGCCCAATCGGCAATCCACAGGAATCATTTGGCGATACCTGGACATGGAATGGCACGAACTGGACCGAGGTTGCGAACAACGGTCCCAAGCCCCCGGCTAGTTGCGCTGCCGGATGAACCCCGTGAACACAAGCGCGAGGAGCACGGTCGCGACGGCCGAAACTGCCAGCGTGCTGCGCGGTCCGAGCAGCGCGATCATCGGGCCGCCGAGCGCGCTGCCCAGCGGGACGACACCGCTCGACACGCCATGCCACGCCACCGCGCCGGCGGTCAGCTCACCCTCGGAAAGCTCCTGCTGGAGCAGCGTGGTCGACGCGGCAGGGTACGGCGCGTAGACCAAGCCTCCCATGGCGATTCCGAGCAGCACGACAACCGCCTGATCGGTCGCTGCCACAACGAGCAGCGCGACACCCCAGGCAGCCACCACGATCAGCGCGAATCGTCGGAGATTGGTGATCGGGCGGGTTCCTGCGACGAGACCGCCGATCAACGCGCCCGCACCGAACGATGCCCAGATCAGGCCCAGAAGCCCCGGCCCTCCGTGCAGATCGCGCTGCACGAGGATCGGCAGCACCGTCTCGACCGGTCCGTAGAGGCCGTAGAAAACGACCGTCAACGCCAGAAGCCATGCAAGCGTCGGCCGGCTCAGCAGGATCCTGAGTCCGTGGCCTGTTGCGCCTGCGGGTGCCGATCCCTCGACCGCGGAGACGACGCGACCGGGCACCGTCGCAACAGCAGCAAGGAGTACCGCGAACGTCGCAACGTCGATTGCGATGACGGCTGGTGCTCCGAATGCGGCGACCCCGATACCACCCAATGCGGGGCCGATGACCATGAGCGACAACGTGTTCGTCGCTTCCACTGCCGAGTTCGCCGCGAATCGGTGTTCGCGCTCGACGTACGTCGGGACCAGCCCGACGAAACCGCCGAGTCCCAGCGTGCGGAAGAGCGACGACGCGGCCAGCAGCACGATGAAAGGAGCGAGCCCCAACCGGCCGGCTAACGCGAGCGCGGCCACCGCCCCGAGCGCAACCATCCTCGTCACGGCGTCGATCGCGATCAGCCCGCGGGGTGGCATGCGATGGGTCAGGCGTCCCGCACCGAGACCGACGAGGGCACCGGGCAGGATGTACGCCGCGAGCGCGAACCCGACAACATATGGTCGTTGTGCGGGCGGCACGATCGATGCCGCGAGCCATGCGACTGCGACGTAACCGGCACCATCGCCGAGCGCGCTGACACCGTATCCGGCGAGGAGGCGGCGGAACGGACGCGAATGCAGCGCCTGCCTGTACGGCATCACGACGCTCTCAAGACGGAACGCCCGCCTTCCTCTCGAAATGCTCGCGTTGCCAATGCTTTTCGTTGCACTCATGTGTCAGCCGTCTCGTGGCGAATCTGATGGAGACGCTGGTCATGCTACGGAGCAACTACTGGCGTGGCTTCTTGAAAACTGATCGATCGGATCGCCTTCGTCATGAGCAATCGCGGCGGCGACGCGGGACGCATGCGCGCGGCTTTGGCGCCACCGCGGCGGCCGCCGCAGGCGAAGTCTAGACGGGTTCGACGATGAGCTTGCGGGTGTGTCCGAACGCACCCATCGACGCGAGGAACCGGCGGACGGCGCCTCCCTCGAGGTGCTTCTGTGCGGTGCAGTCGAGCCAGATCTGCCGGTCGTCGGCGATTGCGGCCATCGGCTCGCCGCAGTCGCAAAACGGCGTCTCGCGCTCGGCCTGCTCGATGAGGGCAACAATGCGGGTGTTGTCAATCTCGGTCATATTAGTCTCCCATTGCATCAATACGATGCGTTCCGTATCATAGCATCCCCATGCCGAACGACAGCCTTCCCGGCGACCAGCGGGACCCGGTCGCCGCGGTGCGGGGCGGTCGTCCCAGGAGCGAGCGAGCGCACCAGGCCATCCTCACAGCAGCCCGCAAGCTCCTCATCGAGGAGGGGTTCGCGTCGTTGCGTCTCGAGCACGTGGCAGCTCTGGCCGGCGTGGGGAAGGCGACGATCTATCGCCGATGGGCGTCCAAGGAAGCGCTCGCTCAGGACCTGCTGACCCAGCTGGCAGGACCGCATATCGAGGTCGCAGACACGGGCAGCACGCGCGAGGAGATGCTCGCCGCCGTCGTCAACCCCATGCGCGCCGTGACCGAGAGCGATTTCGGGCCGGTCATCCGGGCGATGCTTTCTCAGATCGCGAGCAACCCCCGCGTCGGCGATCCCTTCCGGGCGACCGTCGTCGGGGCTCGCCGGGCGGAGATCACCAAAGTGATCGAACGCGGGATCGCGCGCGGGGATCTACGCGGCGATGCCGATCCCGGTGTCGCCACCGAGCTGCTCGTCGGCCCGGTCTACTTCCGGCTCATGTTCGGAGGGGTCCTCGACATCGACTTCGCCGAGCAGATCGTCGACAGCGTCATGCGGGGCTTTGGCGCTTGAGGCTCAGCGGAAACGCTGCGCGTCCGTTGCCGCATAGCGGGCCACGCCGCTGTCAATCCCCGCGGCACGCTCGACCCGCTCCGTGACCTCCGCCGCCATCGCGGCAGGGATGGCGCACGTCATCGCATTTGCGCCCATGCCCGTCCGAGCGCGGCTCAGCGCGCAGCCGACGCTCGCCGCAACTCGGTGCTGCTCGTGCGCGACGGCGATGATGTGGCACTGCGGCTTGCCCTCGATGCGCAGATCGGGCAGCGCGTCGGACATGACCATCATCGCCTGGGCATTCAGGCGCAGGAGGATGACGCTCGGGTCCTGCGTCTCGGCGAGCGGGCCGTAGACGATCGCGGCAGGCCGCGTGGTTACTGCCGGAATCGTCGGAAACACGTCGGGCGTCACCCAGCCGGATTTCACGAGAGCGCCGATGTCGGCATGCGTGGCGGCCTCCTCGAGACCCAGCAGGCCGTGCGTGTAGCTGCCGACGCTGCAGTTGGCGTGGTCGGCGGCGACGGTACTGAACGTCCGGTCCGGGGCATGCATCCAGAAGACGCAGCCGGCCGCCACCCGTCCGGTGCGGCCATCGGGCGTGGGTTCCGGCATGGGACTGTCGAAGGCCGGGACGTCGTCGGGCACGGTGTCGAGAAACGAGATGGCCACCGGCGCGGCGAGCGGGTGCAGCGCGGTGGTGAGCCGGTCGGCGAGTTCCGACCACGACGTGGAGGCGGGTTCAGTGCTCATCACCGCGCCATCATGCCCGAGGACGCTCGTGTGACCGCCTCAGACGCCGAGCCCGGCGCCGGCCACCGCAAGCTGCGCCGTCGTGGGCTCCGCGCAGCAGAACCATGGCTCGCTCAATCGCGGTGCGGCACGATGCGCGGGCGGGAGCTCACGGTCCGCATCGGGCCACGAGAGGCCAGACGCCTCCACGGCGCGTGCGGTGAGACGGCGGATGGCGGCATGTGTGGCTCGCGGCGCCGCACCGCTGTCGGCATCGATCGCGACCAGCTCCGCGATCCCCGCCTGGAGGCGATCCATCGCGGGATCCGGATGCTGCCAGAGATGGCTGAAACCGTCGGGGTCGTAGGCGTGCAGATGCTCGCGCATCTCCGGCCGTGCGAGCAGCAGCGATCCGGGAGGCACGAGCAGCCGGATGCTGAGCTGTACCGGGTCGACGCTGTCGATGAGGTCGTTGTCCGCGATCAGGTCGAGCAGATCCGTCTGGTCCTGCAGTGTGCTCCACGGCGTGAAAGGGAGGAGCGATGGGCGGAACGCGACATCCACCGACCGACAGATCTGCAGCGCGGTCAGGACGTCCTCTGCCGAATGTCCCTTGTCGAGGATGTCCAGCACGAGCGCGGATGTGGACTCCACCGCCGAGACGATGAACAGCAGACCGAGGTCGCGGAGCTCGGAGATGACGTCCGGGTGTTCGAGGATGTGCTCGACCTTCGTGGTGATGTCGAACGTCAGCCCCGGCAAGCGCTCGTGCACCGCGTGTGCAACCGCGAGCGCGTGGGGGACCGCGTTGAGAAAATCTGGATCCCCAAAGGTGAGATGGCGCATGCCGTCGTCCCACAGCCGTACCGCGTCGTCCATCAGTGTCTGACGCTGCCACACCCGAATGCGGCCGTCGTACACGGCCGGGACGGGGCAGTGACGGCAGCGGTGCACGCAGCCACGCGTGGCCTCGACGTAGCCGGTGGTGCGTGCTTCACCCTCGATGAGGAGCGTCGTGTAGCGGTCGAGCGGCGGCAGCAGATCACGTGCAGGCAGCGGGAACCGGAGCCGGTCGAGCACGATCGTCCGTGGGTCTGCGTCGCCGCTCGCCAGGCCGACGAGCGCCTGCTCGTACTCTCCGCCCAGCACGGCATCGACGAGGCCGGGCTCGAGCGCGGGCCCGCAAAGTGGTGCGTAGAGGCCGAAGATCGCAATGCGGATGTCCTTACCGCGACGAGCCCGCAAGGCCCGGGCAACCGGCACGGCGAGGCGCATCGCGGTGTGCATCGGGACCGCGATGGCGACCAGCTCGGGCGAGTCGAGGTCCGCGTCGGCGAGCGTCTGCACCGACAGGTCCACCGCGCGAACGTCATGGTCCGCCGCACGGAGGAAAGCTGCCGCCGATGCGACGTGCAACGGCTGGTGGCCAAGCTCGTAGCACGAGATCAGCAGGACTCTCATCGTCGACCGTCCAAAGCGGTTGCGCCTCGCATTGCCGTCCCAGGGTAGTCGGCCGGACGCCAGGCAAAGCCGGGCGGCTGAGTCCTGGGCGCCGAACTCGGTCCGGGACCACTGTGAACCGCAGCGCGGGGGGTAGGCTTCATTCCGATGAATCGCGGTCCCGCCTGTGGGCACGAGAACCAGGCCGGCGCCAAGTTCTGCTCGGAGTGCGCATCTCCGATGGTGGATTCCGCCGCCCCGGTCCGGGAGGAACGCAAGGTCGTCACCGGCCTCCAGACGGCCGCGCCGATCAACGGCGTCCTTGTCGACGAGACCACCCACAGGCAACGGATCAGGCCATCACGCACCGGGCGGCACCGCCCGTTACGGCCAAGGAAAAACAGACCCCGTCCCGGTGGGAAGCGGTGGAGGCTCGCGCTCGAGTCGACGTCGACGATATCGCGAACACGCGTGGGCCGATGGTGGGTCGCGCCAGCGAGCTTCGGGTGCTCACGGACGCGCTCGCGCGAATGCGCCGCGATCGGTCGCCGCAACTCGTGACCCTCGTCGGCGTCCCCGGCATCGGCAAGAGCCGGCTCATCGCGGAGCTCTGGAGCGTCGACGAGGCCGACGCGGGCTTCCTCCACTGGCGTCAGGGACGATCGCTGCCCTACGGCGACGGTGTGACGCTCTCGGCGCTGGCAGAGATGGTGAAGGCGCAGGCGGGCATCCTCGAGACCGACTCGCCCGACGAAGCCGGCGAGAAGCTCGCGACGTGCGTCGCCGCGCTCATTCCGGACCAGGTGGATGCGCAATGGGTGGAGGGTCACCTGCGGCCGCTCGCCGGGATCAAGCGCGACACCGATCCGGTGGGCAACCGCCGCGACGAGGCGTTCAGCGCATGGCGGCGATTCTTCGAGGCGCTGAGTGATGAGAGCCCGCTCATCCTCGTCTTCGACGCTCTGCACTGGGCTGACGACAACCTCCTCGACTTCGTTGAATACGTTGTCGATTGGGCCGTGGGCGTGCCGATCCTTGTCGTCTGCACCACGCGCCCGGAGCTGTTGCAACGAGCGCTCGCGTTCTACAGCGAGGTCGGCGCAACGCGGTACCTTCGCCACGGACAGGCGCTTCGAGCGGCATCCGCGTAGTGAGCATATCCGCGGCCGACCAGCATCTTCGCGATCTCGCTCGGCTGCGCCGGGTTCGTGATCGGATCGACCGCGAGTACGCGCAGCCGCTGGACGTCGAGGCGCTTGCGCGCGGGGCGAACATGTCGGCCGGACACCTCAGCCGCGAGTTCAAGCTCGCGTTCGGTGAGGCGCCGTATGGGTACCTGATGACCCGACGCATCGAGCGAGCTATGGCGCTGCTGCGTCGCGGCGATCTCAGCGTCACCGACGTCTGCTTCACCGTCGGCTGCTCATCCCTCGGCACCTTCAGCACGCGCTTCGCCGAGCTTGTCGGCATGCCTCCCAGCGTCTACCGGCGGCATGCAGCACGCGCGACCGCGGGCATGCCGTCGTGTGTCGTGAAACAGGTGACCAGACCGGTCAGGAATCGAGAAGCGACCGTCTCGGAACCACAACTAGCATGACCGTCATGGAACCCGCCAATCACGTTCAGGAGATGACCATGACGACGACGCAGGGAATCAAGACCGTGCTGCATCCCGTGACCGATGTCGAGAAGGCAAAGCCCGTGTACACCGCATTGCTCGGCGTCGCGCCCATGGCGGATGCGCCGTACTACGTCGGCTACGAGGCCGAAGGCCAGCAGATCGGACTGGTGCCGGGTGGCGGCGGCATGACGTCGCCGGTGACGTACTGGCACGTGGCGGACATCGAGGCAAAGCTGGCCGAGGTGACCGCAGCCGGCGCGACGTTGAAGGAGTCGCCGCGCGACGTCGGCGGTGGACGGCTCGTCGCCACCTTCACCGATCCGGACGGCAACGTCCTCGGGCTCATCCAGGACCGCTGACGCAATGGACATCACCATCCACGGGAGCTTCCTCCCGCACAACGACCCCGATGCGTCGCTGGCGTTCTATCGCGACACCCTCGGTTTCGAGGTCCGCAACGACGTCGGCTACGGCGGGTTGCGATGGATCACGGTTGGCCCGGCGGGCCAACCGGGTACCTCGATCGTTCTGCACCCGCCGGCCGTCGACCCCGGAATCACTCCGGAGGAACGCCGCACCATCGTCGAGATGATGGCCAAGGGCAGCTACGCCACCATCCTCTTCGCCACCGAAGACCTGGACGGCGCTTTCGAACGTGTCCAGGCCAGCGGCGCCGAAGTGGTCCAGGAGCCGATGGACCAGCCGTACGGAATTCGCGACTGCGCCATCCGCGACCCCGCGGGCAACCTCATCCGCATCAGCGAGGTGCGCTGAGCCCGGTTGGTTCCGTCAGGGACTGGGGACGAACCGAATGAGGTACTCGTGGCTCGACGGCGTCTGCGCGCTGGCCCAGAGCGCGCCGTCGTTGCTCACGACCAGCGTCCCGTCGGTGTGCAGCGTCGCGCCGCCGACAGTGGGGAACGCTGCGCTTCGGTCGATCGTCCCGGTGGCATCCATTCGGAAGAAGCGGTCGGGATCGCTGCGTTCGGCGCCTGCCTCCCAGAGCGAGCTCGTGGCGTCGACGCCCAGCTGATGTGCGGCCCCGAGGCTGATCGCCACCGGGAACATGAAGCCGCCCGAGGTGTCGGTAACATCTGGAGCGAAGCGGTTGATGCGAAGGGAGATGTCTGTCGGCTGACCGATGCAGAGTTTGGGTTCAGCCACCCAGAACGTTCCACCGGAGCTGGGAAGCAGCGCGATCAGGTTGTTGCCGGGGATCTGGATTCCAGTCGTGACGCCCGACGAGGTGTACCGCCCCATCGTCTCGTCGTTGGTGCCGCCGATCGCGTAGATCGCTCCGTCGTTCCCAAGGGTGACGGGTCCGGTGCGCACCCCGGGCCGGCCGGCGGGAAGGGGACATTCGCACCTGGGCATCGCGTGGCGTCGAGTACGCGAAATCACTCCCTCCGAAAGGATAGTCGCCTCTTAGTGAGGCAACGCTGAGCGGGCGCTCTTTACAGCACGCTCGGCTTCATCAGCCGCTTTCTCCGCGGTCGCGGCTTCCTGTTCGGCGGCACGAAGCTCGTCCGAGAGCGTGTCGACGTGCAGCCGTTTGGCCTTGGCGAGATCTCTCGCG
The DNA here is from genome assembly GCA_036521195.1 of Candidatus Dormiibacterota bacterium. Classification (GTDB taxonomy): domain Bacteria; phylum Chloroflexota; class Dormibacteria; order Aeolococcales; family Aeolococcaceae; genus Palsa-851. Next base: position 17,804 of record DATDID010000022.1, on the reverse strand, counting down.
CGCACGGCGGCCGCACGGAGCTGTTCGGACGCTCGTTCAGCTGCTTCTCGCGCTGCGCGTTTGTCGCTCTCGCGCTTGTCGCGCTCCCGGGACAACACGCGTGGACGTGGTTTGCTGTGTGCGTTGACGTGTCGCAACGGCGCGAGTACGGCGGCGAGCTCGGGTGTGTCGGCCTGCACGCCGTCCGCAGTGCCGAAACCGGACGGTGCGATCTCATGGTCCAACGTGCCGTGCCAGAGCGCCAGGCGATCGTCACGACCACCGGTCGCGGCCGCGTGCAGCGTCGTCTGGATGCGACGTCGTGTGTCGTCACTGCTCGTGTTGCCGGCGCGCTCGAGGATGGCGTCGGCGCCACGCGCAGCCCGCTCGACGGCATCGCGGAGGCGACCGGAAGCAGCAAGTAGGGTCTCGCGCGTCTCTGATTGGTCGGCGACGCCTTGCTGGGCATCGCTCGCGTCCGCGGAGGCCGCGAGCAGCTCCGCGAGCGCATTCTGATCGTCGATCGCCAGCTGATCGATCGCCCACACGGAGATCGGAGGCTTGCGCGCCCTCCCGATCGCTCCGGCGGCCTCCGGGTCGGACGTCCGCGTCTCACGCACCAGCCGTGTGCGGCGAGCCACGAACTCATCGAGCGGCCCCTGATACAGATCGCTCAATAACCGCTGCAGGGTGCTGGTCTCGTCCATCGGTCACATTCTGGCCGCGCGGGGTGTCAGACGTAGTGACCGCGCCATAGCGAGCAACACCAGGAGGCGACAACGATGCGAGTGTTTGTAGCGGGAGCGAGCGGCGCCATCGGCAGCCGCCTCGTCCCTCAACTGATCCGTGCTGGGCACCAGGTAATCGGTACGTGCCATTCGCCCGAAAATGCCGAGCGCATACGGGCGATGGGTGCGGAAGCTGTCGCTCTTGATCTCCTCGATGCCCGCGCGGTACGAACGGCCGTCCTGGAGAGCAAACCGGACGCAATCGTCCATCAGGCGACAGCGCTCGCCAACGCGAAATTCGGCAGGCATCTCGATCGCACGTTCGCGCCGACCAACCGGCTTCGCAACGAGGGCACAGACGCGCTGCTCGCCGCTGCCGCTGACGCGGGCGTCCGCCGTTTTGTCGCTCAGAGCTTCGCCTGCTACCGCTACGCGCGCACTGGCGGCCCGGTGAAAACGGAGGAGGACCCGCTTGATCCCGCTCCAGTCGCCGGAACCGAGGAGACGAATGCCGCGATGCGCCATCTGGACGTAGCAGTGACTGCGGCGGGCGGGATCGCCCTTCGCTATGGCGGCTTCTACGGTGACGCGAGTGACGGCCTCATCGGTCCGGTCCGCAAGCGAATGTTCCCGGTTGTCGGCAACGGAGGAGGCGTCATGTCGTTCATCCACCTCGACGATGCAGCCGCGGCGACGGTCATCGCGCTGCAGCACGACGGGCCCGGGATCTACAACATCGTCGACGACGAGCCGGCTCCGACCAGCGTGTGGCTGCCGGAACTCGCGAAGGCGCTCGGTGCCAAACCACCACGGCACATGCCGACCTGGATCGTTCGTCTGATCGCCGGCGAAGGTGGTGTGGTCATGGGGACGGAATCCCGAGGCGCGTCGAACGCAAAGGCAAAGCGAGAGCTCGGGTTGTCGTTGCGGTATCCGAGCTGGCGTACCGGATTCGTCGCCGTATACGCATCCAGCAAGCCGGTGCTGCAGACAGCCTAAGCGCTCGCCTCGAGCCGCTCGCGCAGGCGTACCGAGACAACGGCGACGATGCAGAACGTGGCGATCGCGCACGCCGCGACGCCGAGGGGCAACGACCGGATACCTGCGACGCTGATCAACCTGCCGAGTATGGCGGGGACCATCGCGCTGCCGAAGATCGCGCCGAGGATCACGTAGGTCAGCACGGTGGCGGCGTTGGGGAGCACTTTCGTGAGCCATGTCAGCGCGACCGGAAATATCGGGGCAGCGCACAGGCCGACGATCGCGAAACCGAGTGGAGCGTAGAAGTTCGCGCGAATCCCGAGCAGCACGACCGCCGCTACCGCTAATGCGCCGAGGATGAGCGTCGGTGGGCTGAGGCGCACCGCCAGCGGCGCCGCGAACACTCGACCGAGCGTGAAGGCAACCCAGTAGAACGACGTCGCGGCTGCAGCGAACTGCACCGATCCACCGAGCGAAACGAGGTCGGTCGCTTCCCACGTGCCGACGCCTGCTTCCAGACCTTCGTAGATGAACAGCAACACTGCAAAGGCGGCAACGAAGCCCACGGTTCGGCCTGTGACGAGTCGCGGCTCGACGGTGACCTGCGGCGTCGAGCGTGGGGTTCGCGTAAAGCCCGCAACGCTCAGCAGCCCAACGATGCCCGCACCGGCGAGAACCGGTGCATACCCGCCGGTGATGCCGACCAGGGCCGGCCCCAGAAACGAGCCGACCCCATAGATCGCGTTGACCAGGCTCAACATCGCCGCACTGCGATGACCGAATCGCGTGGCGAAGTAGAGATTCACAAGAATGACAAGGCCGCCCGCTCCGCATCCGGCGATGCCGGCCGCCAGGAGAAGCAGCGGCCATGATGGCGCGAGCGCCGCCGCCATCAAGCCGACGCAGAAGACGAGGGCACAGAGCATGAGTCGGCGACCGACGCCCACGCGGGAGCGGGTCAGGCCCATTGTCGCGATGCCGATGCACTCGCCCAGAAAGTACGCGGTCACGATCAGCCCCGCAGTGCTGCCACTGATATGGAACCTCGAGGCGATATGCGGGAGCGACGGTCCATAGGTGGACTGGACGACCCCGGTCAGGAGGAACGCGACGAAGCCCGCCGCAGTGACTGCGCGGCCGGACACCGTCTGCTCACTCATTCGCTGCCATTCTGGCCGCCTGGCCCGGTCGGACCGCGCCGTCGCCGCGTGGAGTGTCGCTAAGGTTGAGGCGCATGGCAACACCTCGTGAGCGCGTCAACGACCTCACGACCGTGCGCGAGACGGCTCGCCAGGAGATGCCGGCATCGGTTCGCGACGAGGTGCGCGTCCTTGGCGACGTGCTCGGGCAGGTGATCGCGGAGTACGGCGGCGACGGGTTGCTCGCCGACGTCGAGCGGCTGCGAAGAACCGTCATCCGTGCGCGCGGCGACGGCGATGGCCGCGGCGGTCACGCGGAGGCGGCGGACGCACTCGTCAGCTCGTGGTCGCTCGATCGAGCAGAGTTGGTCGCTCGAGCATTCACGTGCTACTTCCACCTCGTCAACCTCGCGGAGGAGCGGTTCCGCGCACGCGCGCTGCGCGAGCCGGACTACGGGGCCGAGGGTCCGCCAGAAGCCCTGGCCGCAGCGCTGGCAGCGGTGCGCGACGAGCTCGGCGAAAGTGGGCTCGCCGAGCTCCTTGCCCGCCTTCGGGTTTCCCCCGTGTTCACCGCACATCCCACCGAGGCGCGACGGCGCGCCGTCACGTCGGCGGTCCGTCGCATCGGAGAGCAGCTCGAGCGTCGGAGTGATCCCCGGACGTCGGACGCGGAACAGGTGGACGCACGTCGTCAGCTCCTCGAGTCCGTCGACGCACTGTGGCGAACAGCGCAGCTGCGCAGTCAGGAGCTGCAGCCACTCGATGAGGTACGCGCGCTCATGGGCGTCTTTGACGAGACTCTCTTCCGCCTCGTTCCCGACGTCTATCGAGAGCTCAACGCCGGACTCGGGACGTCAGACTCCGGCGCCGTACCGGCGCACGCACCAGCGTTTCTGCGTTTTGGCAGCTGGGTGGGCGGCGACCGTGACGGCAATCCGCACATCACCGCGCACGTGACACTCGAGACCATGCTCATCCAGTCCGAGCACATCCTCCGTGGACTGGAAGCGGCGGCCACCCGGATCGGCAGGAGTTTCACCGTCGACACGCTGACAACGCCGCCCGATGCGGCATTGCTGCAACGCCTTCGCGCCACACGTGCAATTGCGGCGGGGAGGGCGGACCCGATCGAGGCGCGTGCGCCCGAGGAGCCGTATCGCCAGTTCCTGCTGCTGGTTGCGGAACGCATCGCGGCGACACGCCGCGCAGATCTCGCGCTTGCTTACACCGGTCCGGACCAGCTGCTCCATGACCTTCAATGCATTCAGGAGTCACTCGCGGTGGCGGGCGCGCCACGCCAGGCGCACGGAGAGCTGCACGATCTCGTCTGGCAGGTGGAGACGTTCGGCTTCCATCTCGCGGATCTCGAGATCCGCCAACACAGCAGCGTGCACAGCGCCGCGCTCGCGGAGCTCGACAGCGGCGGCGTTCGATCACACGAGACCGACGAAGTGCTCGCGACGCTTCGCACCGTGGCCTTGCTGCAGCAGCGATTCGGTGCCGCCGCGTGCCATCGCTATATCGTCAGCTTCACCCGGAGCGCGGCCGACATTGCGGCCGTATACGCCCTCGCGGAGCGTGCGTGCGCGCCGAACCCCGCTCCACAGCTCGATGTCGTGCCATTGTTCGAGACGATCCTCGACCTTCGTCACGCACGCGACATCCTGGACAGCATGCTTGAGCTCGAACCGGTGCAGCGACGGCTCGTCGCATCCGGGCGTTCACTCGAGGTCATGCTCGGCTACTCGGATTCGGCCAAGGAGTCCGGTCCGCTGAGCGCGAACCTCGCGCTCTACGCCGCGCAGGCTGCACTCGCGTCATGGGCCGCGGAGCGGTCGATCCGGCTCACGCTCTTCCACGGTCGGGGCGGCGCACTCGGGCGCGGTGGTGGGCCGGCCAACCGTGCGGTGATGGCGCAGGCGCCGGGCTCGGTTGCCGGCCGGTTCAAGGTGACCGAGCAGGGGGAGGTGATCTTCGCGCGCTACGGTAACCGCACCCTCGCCCGACGCCACCTCGAGCAGGTGACGTCCGCCGTGCTCCTGGCGTCGGCGCCGGCCGCACGGGAGCGGACGGAACGAGCAGCGATCCGCTTTGCCGAGCTCGCGCGCATCCTGGACTCGGCGGCACTCGCCGCTTACACAGAGCTCACGCACGTCGACGGATTCGCCGCGTATTTTTCCGAGGTCACGCCCGTACGCGAGCTTGCACGGCTCCACCTTGGTTCCCGACCCGCGAATCGCACCAACGATGCGTCGCTCGAGTCACTGCGTGCTATCCCGTGGGTCTTCGCGTGGTCGCAGATCCGCCTCAACCTTCCCGCCTGGTACGGCATCGGGAGCGCGCTTGCCGAAGCCGATGTCGACGAATTACGCGTGGCATACCGGGAGTGGCCACTGCTGCGCGTGCTCATCGACAACGCCGAGATGAGCCTCGCCAAGACGGATCGATTCATGGCGCTCGAGTACCTGCGGCTCGGGAAACACCCGGCGATCGCTGACCGGATCCTCGCTGAGTACGACCGCACCATTGACCGTCTGCTCGCGATCACTGATCAAAACCGGCTGCTCGAGCATCGCCGCGTGCTGTCCTGGGCGGTGGAGTTGCGCAGTCCGTACATCGATGCGCTGAGTCATCTGCAGCTACGCGCGCTTCGCGCACTGCGCAGCAGAGAAACGGGCGAGTCCGAGCAGCGACGACTCGAGCAGCTTCTGCTCCTCACCGTCAACGGAATAGCGGCAGGTCTGCAGAACACGGGGTAGGCTTGCCAGATGGAGGCTCGTCTCCGTCTCGCCATCTGTCTGACCTGCGGCATCGTTGCGGCCGTACCTATCTTCCTGCTCACGGAGTGGCAGGTGGCCGCACTCGCTGGCTGGGATATCACCGCGATCGTCTTCATCGGGTTCATCGTTGTCGCGACCCACGGCAAGGACAGCGCTGCCACGAAGGCGGTGGCGACGCATGAGGACGACTCACGAAGCGCTGCAGAGGCAGTGCTCGTCGGGGCGAGCATCTTCAGTCTGGTGGGCGTCGCGTTCGCGCTCATCGCTGCCGCAGACACGAACGGGCTGACGAAATCGGCGATCAGCGGGCTCGTGGTGCTGAGCGTCCTCGTCTCGTGGTCCTCCGTCCATGCCGTCTTCACACTCCGCTACGCCCGGATCTACTACCGCGATGGCGGTGGGATCGACTTCCACGCCAAAGACATGCTCCCGGATTTCGGCGACTTCTTCTACGTCGCGATCACCATCGGGATGACCTTCCAGGTGTCGGACACGGATCTCAACTCCAAGGCGATCCGGATGACGGCGGTGCGTCATTCGCTGCTGTCGTATCTCTTCGGGGTCGTCGTCTTCGCGACCACCATCAACGTCGTCGCAACGCTCCTCAGCAAGTAACCCGATCACGATGTCAGATGAGCGGTGACACCGTCGTGACACGGACGCTGACGGTGGTCTGAGCGCTCGTTGCACTGCCTTCCGGGAACGTTCGGCCCGCTGACCCATGCTCAATTGATGGCCGAGAGAGTGCGCGCGTGGCTGATCCCCGCTTCGAGCGAGCAGCAGGGTCGGATCGTCGTGCCGCCGGAGTTCCGCGAGGCCTGGACAACGACCGTCCGGGAGTGGGACTGGCAAAGCCCGGCCATCCGCGGGCGCAACATCAGCGCCATCCAGAGCCACTATCAGGCCGATCCCGAGGTACCCGCCGGGCTTCCACCCGCGCTCGCAATCGACTGGTGCCGCGAAGGCCGCCCCGAGCCATCTGCATGGATTGAGGCAAGGCTCGAAGCCATCCTTGCTGAGGAAGGGCATCGCTCCGTCGCCTAGGGCTCACAGCCGGCTGGTATAGGATCGTCGCGAAGACGTCCGCGGGAGTGCAGGGGGTCGGCGGTGATCGTCGTTGACGGCAAGGCCGTGTTTACGGAGTTGCATGAACTGGTCGACGCTGCGCATACCGCATTGCTGCTCATCGACATGCAATGCGACTTCGTCGAGCCCGACGGTGTCTTCGCCTCCATGGGCGTCGACGTCTCGATGTACAGCGAGTCGCGCCCGGCACTCGCGCGGCTGCTCGAGGAGGCCCGTCGTTCCTCCGTGCTCGTCATCCATGTACAGAACAGAGCTCTGCCTGACCGGAAGAGCGACTCGCCGGCGCAGATCCGGTTCAACCTGCGGATGCACAAGGAGTATCGAGGTGACGGCGCGGCACTGCGCTACTCGGTACCCGGCACGCGGGGCCACGACATCGTCGCCGACCTTGCACCGCTGCCCGATGAGCTTGTCGTACACAAGTATCGTTCGAGCGCATTCTTCGGTACCAATCTCGACCTGCTTCTACGCAGCAACGCCATCAAGACGGTCGTGATCGGCGGCTGCACCACCGAGGGGTGCGTGGAGTCGACTGCGCGAGACGCCATGTTCAGCGACTTCTATGTTGTGATCGCGACCGATTGTGTTGCCAGCGACGACCGCGAGCAGCATGAGGCGTCCATGTTGCTCATGCGGCATCGCTTCGATCTCGCGAATGCTCAAGAGATCAGCGGCGTGTGGCGCGCTGCGCCGGAGCAGCACGTCGACGTCTGAGTCCAACGCGTGCGCCAAGTCGCCCGCGCCACCGGAGTTTGCATGATCATCACCGACGCCCTCGCTGTCCCGATCCGCTCGGGGTTCTTCGTCGACGACCAGGCGGCGATCGGTGCCGGTGCGACCCACGACGGATTCACATATGCCGGCAACCCGATGACCGCTGGATTCAGCGCGATCCGCCAGGCGGGTGAAGCCGTCTCAGTGTTGCTGCTCCTCGATGACGGGCAGGTCGCTTATGGAGACTGTGCCGCCGTTCAGTACTCAGGCGTCGGCGGGCGCGACGCCGTCTTCGACGCGGTCGCCGCTGCCGGGACGATCGAGCGTCACGTGGCGCCGCTGTTCCGTGGAACGCAGGTCGGCGATTTCCGTTCGACCGCGACGGTGGTCGACAGACACGTCGTGGATGGCCGTCCGCTCCACACTGCCATCAGGTACGGCGTCACGCAGGCACTGCTCGACGCAGCCGCGCGTGCACGGAGCGTGACCATGGCAGAGGTGGTGCGTGACGAGTATCGGACGGGCATCGCGATACAACCGGTGCCGATGTTCGTGCAGTCGGGCGACGAGCGCCACACCAATGTCGACAAGATGGTGCTCAAGGAAGCGGACGTCCTGCCGCACGGCCTGATCAACGAAGTTGGGACGAAGCTGGGGAAGGGTGGTGAGCTGCTGCTCACGTACGTGGCCTGGGTCCGCGAAAGGATCCTGGCACTGCGCACGCGGCCCGACTATGAGCCGAGGCTTCATTTCGACGTGTACGGGACCCTCGGCAAGGCATTCGACGGCGACGTTTCACGCGTGGCTGCGTATCTCGCGCGTGTCGGCGATGCCGCGAGGCCGTTTAGCGTCTGCATCGAGCATCCGATCGACGCAGGCAGCCGCTCGGCACAGATCGAGGTGTCGGCGGCACTTCGTCGCGTGCTCGCGGCGCTGGAGAGTAACGTGCGCATCGCCGTCGATGAGTGGTGCAACACACTCGAAGACATCGAGCTGTTCGTCGATGCCGGCGCCGCCGATGTCATCCATGTCAAGACGCCCGATCTCGGCGGCATCAACAACACCATCGAGGCGTTGCTGCTCGTGCGCAGCGCAGGGCTCGAAGCGTACTGCGGCGGGAGTTGCAATGAGACGGATCGGTCGGCCCAGGTCTCTGCACACATCGCCATGGCGTGTGGCGCCGCGCAGGTGCTTGCCAAACCCGGCATGGGCGTCGACGAAGGCATGATGATCGTGGGCAACGAGATGGCTCGTGTCGCGGCACTGGTCGGCGCGCGCGCCCGCGCTCTCGCATGAAGCCGCTCGCCGACATTCGCATCATCGCCATCGAGCAGTACGGCGCCGGCCCATTCGGCAGCGTGCATCTTGCGGATCTGGGCGCGGAGGTGATCAAGATCGAGGATCCGGCGACTGGTGGTGACATCGGCCGCTACGTCCCTCCGTATCAGGAGGGTGAGGACAGCCTGTTCTTCGAGGCATTCAACCGCAACAAGCTGAGCGTCAGCCTCGACCTCACCACGACGGACGGGCGCGCGGTGTTCGAGGATCTCGTCCGCGTCAGCGACGTCGTCTACTCGAATCTTCGCGGCGATGTCCCGGCGAAGCTACGGCTCACGTATGCCGACCTCGCGCACCTCAACGCCCGGATCGTCTGTTGCCCGCTGACGGGGTACGGAACGTCAGGTCCGCGTGCCGCCGAACCCGGATACGACTATCTCCTGCAGGGCATCGCGGGATGGATGGACCTCACCGGCGAGCCGTCGGGTCCGCCGACGAAGTCCGGCCTGTCGCTCGTCGACTACTCCGCGGGGCTCGTCGCGGCGGTCGCGATGCTTGCCGGCGTTCACGCCGCGCGTCGCGACGGTATCGGTATGGACTGTGATGTCAGCCTGTTCGACACGGCGATGTCGATGCTCACGTACCCCGCGATCTGGAGTCTCAACGGCGACTTCGTGCCGAAGCGGACGCGCCACTCCGCGCACCCTTCGCTGGTACCCTTTCAGGCATTCGCGACCAGCGACGCGTGGATCGTCGTCGGTTGCGCGAAGGAGAAGTTCTGGCAGCGGCTCGCGATCGCCATCGATCGACCCGAGCTCGCGAACGCCTCTCGCTTTGCGACGTTCGCCGAACGCAGTCGCAACGCTGAGGAACTGCTGGCGCTGCTCGAGCCGGTGTTCGCGACGCGCACGGCTCGCGAATGGCTCGACATCCTGGGTGGCGCCGGCGTCCCGTGCGCGCCGGTCAACTCCGTCGCTGCGGCCCTGCGCGATGAGCAGACGGCGGCGCGGGGCATGGTGGTGGAGACCACCCACCCGCGATTCGGCACGGTGCTTCAGCTGCGAGGCCCGGTCCGCGTGGGCTCGGCCGAACCGGAATACGGACGCGCGCCGTTGCGCGGCGAGCATCGAGATGCCGTCCTCCGCTCCACGCTGGGGTACGACCAGGCGCGGATCGACGAGCTCGAGCGTGGCGGCGCATTCGGCAAAGGCACGCCGCCTGCTTGACAACTGAGGAAGATGCGGCACGATAATCGCCGCGGTCCGTTCGCTGATGATGGAGGTTGCCGTTGAGCGAGGTCACGACCCGATCGAAGCGAGCGCAAGCGCTGATTGCGATCGCTGCGGTCACGGCGGGACTCGGTGTGGGCGCGGTGCTCGCGCTCACCATGCATCGCTCCGCAGTCGCCGCACCGGTGGCGGTCTCGCCCGCCACAAACGTCATCGGGGCCCCACTGACGCGTCAGCCCACCCCGGCGCTCAGCGGGTTGACCGACCAGAACGGGAAGGAGATCTCGCTGACCGCGTACAAGGGGCAGGTCGTGCTGGTGGCGTTCATGGATCCGCTTTGCGTCGATCTCTGCCCGGTGCTCGGCAGGGACATCGTCGCCGTCGAGCAGGCGCTCCCCAAGACGATCAAGCCCGTCCTGCTGATCGTGAGCGTCACGTCCGGACGCACGCCAGCCGACGTGCAGGAGTTCATCAAGACGAATCTCTCGACGCAGTGGGACGCCGGCTGGCACTGGCTCATCGGTCCGAGCGACGCGGCGCTCAAGTTGACATGGCTGGCGTGGGGTGAGCCACTCGAGCCGCCGAAGTCCAACTATCTGGACGTCATCGACCCGCAGGGGTATCTCCGCGTCACGTACCCGGCGCCGCTGTTCGTCAGCGACGTCGTGTCGGCGATCAAGACGGTTGCGGCCGAGTAGCGTGTCGGGGGCGTTTGCGCAACGTTGCGCAAACATTCGTGCGCGTAGGGTCTTGACGAAGCCATACGCATCGGCCGATCATGCGGCCCGCGGGGTGCATTCCTTCCAGTTGGCGGAGGACAGGGTGCGCGTATTCACAACATCGACCCGGCCGGGAGGACGTCTGAGCGCGCCCGCGTTCGGACGTGACGGCGACGCGTTCACAAAAGTGAGGCAAGCATGCGGATGAGACTCTGGGTCCTCGTGGCGAGCCTGGTCGTAGCAGGCGTGCTGGTCGGGTTCTTCGTGACGCGGTTCCTCAACCCCGTGCCGCCCACGATCGTCGCGACGTCAACGTCGGCGACCCTGCAGGGGAAGCCGGTCGTCGACATCACGCTCACGACGGTCGCGGCCGTCGGGTCGGAGGGTGATGGCAACAACGAGCATCCGAACTGGGTTGGCTATCTGCCGACGACCTACCTCCACGTCCCGGCCGGGTCCGTGGTGCACATGACGATCGACCAGCAGGACGGGCAGACCGGTCTCCGCAACGAGTACTTCGGTCTCGTCAGAGGCACGGTCAACGACCAGATGACCGTGAACGGGAAGGTGATGTCTGCGCTGGATCCCAGCCTGGCGGCACACACCTTCACGATCCCCGATCTCGGGATCAGCGTCCCGCTCGAGGGCGTCGCCGACGACGCACCCGCGAACGCCCAAGTGGTCGTGGAGTTCGACTTCGTCGTGCCGAGCACGCCAGGCCTTTTCCGCTGGCAGTGCTTCGTGCCCTGCGCCGCGGGGACGCTCTATGGCAACGGCGGTCCCATGCAGACGCTCGGCTACATGGCCGGCGAGTTGCAGGTCGGCTGAGCGATGAGGAACAGAGCGACCGCCGTTCGGGTGCTCATCGGGACGTGGATCGTCCTCGCAATCGCTGGTGACATCGGTCTCGGCCTGGCGCCGATGCCTCCGGGTCTGGCGTCGAACCTTGCCTCCGACGAGAGCACCGTCATCCGAATTCTCGCAATGGCTGCGTGGCCGATCTTCTCCGGCGTCCTGGCCGGAATGTTCTTCACCCTCATCATCAACAAGTTCGCGCCTTCGCAGAGCGAGGCGACGGCGACCGAGCTGCGCGGCAATGGCCGGCTCCAGTCGATCTGGATCGTGACCACCGTCGTCCTCGTGCTCATCCTGGCGACGTACGGCACCGTGGAACTGGCCGTCGAAGAGCCTGGAGGCGGGATCACAACGGTGTCAGCACCGCTGCCGCAGCCTGCGTCCGCCGACCAGCCCCTCGAGGTACAGGTCATCGCACAGCAGTGGTGGTTCACATTCCGCTATCCGTCGTATGGCGGAGTCGAGACCGCGAACCTCGTCCTACCCGTCGGCCAGAAGATCGAGTTCAACGTGACGTCGCTCGACGTCGTCCACTCGTTCAACTTCTACGCCCTCGGGGTCAAGGCAGACGCCGTTCCGCTCAACGACAACCAGGTCACCGTCACCCCGACAGAGATCGGGACGTACCGGATCCAATGCACCGAGTTGTGCGGTCTGTGGCACGGCAATATGGCTGAAAACACCGCAATGGTCGTCAGCCAGTCGGATTTCGCCACCTGGATCCAGCAACAGACAGCGCTCGACGCGCCGATCATGAAGTATCTGCCGCCGTACAGCCATACGTACGAGCCAGAACCAACGGTCTACGGGTCGTGATCGTGCTCAACACGCAAGTACACGAGAGGATGCAGATGTGGACGCTGTAGCACCGGCCCGCCCACCGATTGATTCGCGGCCGACGCTGTCTCGCCGGTTGAACGATTGGGGGCTCCTCGTCGGCGTCATCGGCGCGATCGTCGGATTTGTCGTCGGGTGGGGAATTGGCAGTGTTGCCATCGCGTACTCATTCGGAGAGGACAACTCGCTCGGCTCCGACCCCGGAATCCTTCTGGGGTACAGCCTCAGCGTCGTCGGGTTCCTGGCGGGAATGGGTTTCCTGAACTACCCGATCGGCCGGCTGCTTGGAAGGCCGAAGGCGTCGGAAGAGGACAACGCCTACCTTCACGGCGAGGGCGGCGGGATCGCGCGCTACTTCCGTATGACCACCGATCACAAGGTCATCGGCCTGCAGTACCTCGTCATGATCCTCGCGTTCCTGTTCATCGGTGGTCTCGGGGCGATGTTCATCCGCGCCGAACTGCTGACGCCTTCGCCCACGGTTGCCACCCCCCAGTCGTATCTGACGCTGGTCGGGCTGCACAGCACGCTGATGATCTTCATGGCGTCAGCCGCGATCATCGGGCCGTTCGGGAACTACTTCGTGCCAATCATGATCGGCTCGCGGAACATGGCCTTCCCGCGCCTTGAGGCGCTGACCTTCTGGCTGCTTCCGCCGGCGGGGCTGATCCTCCTCTCGACCGTCTTCCTCGGCGGCTTCAGCACGGGCTGGACTGGCTATGCCCCACTCTCCGACCAGAACGTGGCGGGAATGGACTCCTATCTGATGGCGTTCGCGCTGATCGGCCTCTCGATCGGGTTGTCGGGCTTGAACATGATCGCGACGATCATCACCAAACGCGCTCCCGGGATGCCTCTGACCCGGATGCCGATCTTCGTGTGGGGGGTCTTCGTCACGTCGTTCCTCGGGCTGCTCGCCGCGCCGGCCCTCATTGGCGCGGTGTTGATGGAGACGATCGACCGCTCGTTCCAGACGACCTTCTACGTTCCCGCAGGCGGTGGATCGCCGTTCCTCTGGGAGAACCTGTTCTGGTTCTTCGGGCATCCCGAGGTGTACATCTTCATCATCCCGGCATTCGGCGTCGTCATGGAGATGCTGCCGGTATTCACACGCAAGCCGCTATGGGGCTATCGGGTCTCGATCGGTGGCATGGTCGGTGTCGGGTTGCTCAGCTTCACGGTGTGGCAGCACCACCTCTTCGTGAGTGGGCTTGCGCCGTCACTGCGTCCGTTCTACATGTTCTCGACCGAGCTGATCTCGGTGCCGACAGGCATCATCTACCTGATCGCCCTGGGCTCCATGTGGCGGGCGCGAACGCGATTCAGCACGCCAATGCTGTTCATCGGCGCGTTCTTCTTCAACTTCCTCATCGGCGGATTCACCGGAGTGTTCCTCTCCGACGTCCCAAGCGACTTCACCCTCCATGCAAGCTACTTCGTTCAAGCCCATTTCCACTACACGATCATGGGTGCTGAGGTCTTCGCGCTCATGGCCGCAATCGTGTATTTCCTGCCGAAGATGACGGGCTTCACCATGGATACGAAACTGCTCAAGTTCCAGTTCTGGGCGGTGTTCCTGACATTCAACGGCACATTCATCTCCCTGATCTCGGTGGGCATACTCGGCATGACGCGCCGGACCATCAGTTACGCCGCGGACCTGCAACCTCTCAACGTGTCCGCATCCGTGTTCGCGTTCGGACTCGGCGCGTCGATGGCGCTCTTCCTCGGAATCCTGATCTGGGAGGCTGTCATCAAGCGGACGCGGGCTGTCGAGAACCCGTGGGAGTCCCTCGGCGTCGAGTGGCAAGTGCCGACGCCGGTCCCGGTGTTCAATTTCGACAAGGTGCCGACGTCATGGTCGCTCCCGTATGACTACGACACGGGTAAGCCGGCCACGGACCTCGGATCGGTCAGCCCTGCGTTGAGCGGAGCATAGAGAGATGAGCGACGTCGCAAGCCCCACCGGCCTCACCGATGTGCAGGACGTTTCCGGGGGTGAACACACCCTGATCGTGGGTTCGCGCCTGGCGATGGCCGCGAACACGACGCTCCAGCTGACGTTCCTCTTCACGTTCTTGTATCTGCGGGCTAACAACTTCGGCGGCATGTGGCACCCGAGTGGCGTCAATCCGCCGCCCGAGGTGCTGGCACTGGTCGCTCTGCTCGTCCCAATCGTTGCGCTGCTTGCACTGTGGGCCGTGTCGCGAGCCATCGCACGCGGCACGACGAGCATCAACGCGCTGCTCTGGCTGGCCCTTGCCTTCGTGGTGTTCACCGGTGCTGTTCGAATTCTGCTGATGTACCAGTTCGGCTGGGACCTCCAGAACGGCACATACATCGACATCTCGACGGTGTGGTACGGCGTGATGCTCGCTGAGTTCATCATGGTCGGCCTCTGGGTGCTGAGCCTTGTCATGGGTCACGTCCGCGGCACATCCCCGATCACGGCCGCACAGGCTCGAGCGGTTGTCGAGCAATGGTCGTACATCACCGTCGTCAGTTTCGCGGTGTACGCCCTCATCGAGTTCGTCACGTAGACGACCGGCATGCCCTGGTCTCCCCTGCTTGACTGGAGTTTTGAGCCAGTACCGATCGTCGGCACCGCGACGGCTGCCTATCTGTACTGGCGCGGGCGCCGCACGGCAACACCCGCCCTGGGGCGAGCGGCGACGTGGGACAACGGCGATACCGCGTTCGCGCTGGGACTCGCGACACTCGTCCTCGCGCTCGTTTCGCCGATCGCCTTCTTCGACATCACGCTGCAGTGGGACCACATGCTCCAGCACGTGTTGTTGCTGCTGGTCGCTCCACCACTGATTCTTTTGGGTGATCCATTCCGCACCGCATGGGCGGGCTATCTCGCAGCTCAGGGCCGGCCGGTGGAACTGGGCAGAGGGCGCCCCGCTCGAGTGTCGAGGATGCTCCACGCCGGAGCGAAACCGGCTGCGATCATCGCCCTGCTTTTCAGCGTGAATCTGCTCTTCTGGCACCTGCCATCCGTCTACAACGCGACCTTGCGGATCGACTCGATTCACGACCTCGAGCACCTCAGCTTTCTCGTGCTCGGTTTGCTGTTCTGGGACCAGGTCATCACGGTCTTCGGCATGACGAATCGGCTCACACTCATGGGTCGCGCTTCCGTGATCCTCGGCGGCATGGGCGTCAGCTGGCTCCTCGCGATCGCGATCGGGTACGCCGCGCATCCGCTCTACGCGTATCCGACGCCCACCGGCGGCCTCAGCCTCCTCGCCGATCAGGAGATCGCCGCGGGGGTCATGTGGGTGCCAGGCAGCGTGCCCTTCCTCGTCGCCCTGATCTGCCTTGGCATCCGCTGGTTCGACACCGAGGACAGCCGCGCCGCCGCGCCGGTTGCGGTCCAGCGATGACACGTGCGTTGACGCTTGCTGCTCTCGCCGGGGCGTCGCTTGGCATCGCGGGATGTGGGGCGGCGCATATCACGGCAAGCCCGCCGCAGAGCGTCACCGCGTCCGGCGGTCCGACCCTGACGGGCAGCGACGTCAGCATCACGGCCTTCCGCGGGCACCCTGTGGTCCTCGTCTTCTGGGCGTCCTGGTGCGGTCCGTGCCGCGACGAGCAGCCCGATCTGAACAGCGTCTACACCCAGTGGTCCGCGCGCGGCGTGGAGTTTCTCGGGGTCGATCTGCGTGACGACACGAAGGACGCGCTTGCGTTCCAGCGTGAGCTCAAGATCCCGTACCCGAGCATTGCCGACACGCAGGCCACGCTCGCGGTCGACTACCGGATTCCGTCGGCGCCCGCGCTCGTGTTCCTCACCGCGCAGGGTAAGGTGGCTGACGTCGTCCTTGGCGCGCTTGGGACAATGAGCGTCGCCGACTTCAACACCGAGATCACGTCGCTGCTCGGCTCCGCGAGCACGAGCGCGTAGGAGCACGGAATGCAGACGAGCGCCGAGGTCCTGACCCCCGCTGACGCCGCGGGTGCTCTCGACATCTCCGCGCGCCCGGTCGTGGTGTCCGGCTCGATGGCTCGGGTGCGACTCACGGCGCGCGACTATGTCAGCCTCACCAAGCCGCGCATCATCGTGCTCCTCGTCCTCACCGAGCTTGCGACGATGGTGATCGCCGCACGGACGCTTCCGCCGGTGACGCTCCTGCTCTGGGCCGCACTCGGCGGTGCGCTCGCATCGGGCGGCTCCGGGGCGATCAACTGCTGGTATGACCGCGACATCGACCGAGTGATGGCGCGAACCTGCAGCCGCCCGCTGCCATCCGGCCGGATCCGGCCGTGGCAGGCGCTCGTCTTCGGTGGATCGCTGATCGCGGCTGCGGTCATCGTGTTCGCGTTGGCGGTGAACCCGCTTTCGGCCGCACTCGCGCTCGGCGGCGGGATGTTCTACGTCTTCATCTATACGATGGTCCTGAAGCGGACGACGTCGCTCAACATCGTCATCGGCGGCGCCGCGGGCGCGTTTCCGCCGCTCGTCGGCTGGGCCGCGGTGCGTGGTGATGTCGGATGGCTGGCGGTGGCGTTGTTCGCGCTGGTGTTTCTCTGGACACCGCCGCATTTCTGGTCGCTCGCCCTGCTGCTCCGCGATGACTATCGCAGCGCACGTGTCCCGATGCTCCCAACGCTCATCAGCACCGCGGCGACCTACCGGCGGATCCTCGTGTACCTCGCAATCCTCATCGCGGCCAGCCTGATCCCCGCGCTCTTGCTCGGCGTCGGGTACCTGATCCCGGTGATTGCGCTCGGCGCGCTCTACTTCGGCCTCGCTCGGTGGGCGCAACGCGAGGGAAGCTCTCGCGCTGCTGCGCTCCTGTTCCACTACTCGCTGGCATACCTCGCGCTCGTGTTCTTCGTCGGAGCGCTTGCTGCCGCGCTCTGAGCGCGACGAGGGTCTCAACGCGATCGATGGCGAGGATACCGCCGCTCGGCGATAACCTCGCAGGCGAAGATGGTGAGCGCGGCAGCCACCTCAGCCGTCAGCCATCCGGCTGCGGCGAGGCCAAGGGCATCCGACTCGCGTTGCTCCACCTCACGCAGCGATCGACCGGCGAGCACTGCACCACCGGCGTACGAAACGACAACCGCGGCGATACGGATGCCTGACGCAGGCTCCCATGTGACGCGGTCCTCACCAGCCTGTCGCGCCGAGGAGAGCACGCCCGACGGCAGCGTCGGAGTGCCGCCGTGAAGGTGCGCGGAGGATCCGATCGCGGTGCCGTGCGTGTCGTAGACAATCAAGAACGGCGCCAGAGACGCTGCGATGTCTACGGTGCTGTCGGAGACGAGTGCTCTCGCCGGTGTACCCGCCGCCAGTCTCGACGCGGCGTCCTCGGCCATCTGGATCTGCGGGTCGTTTGCTGCTTCACGCAACGACGACTGCTCCTCGGCGTATATCAGCCCACAGGCAATCGTGACTGCGGCTGAAATCGGCAGCCACAGGCGCAGGAGGCGAAACACACCGAACGTCATCGAGTCGAGAACGCCGCAT
>DATDID010000021.1:0-37773 GCA_036521195.1 Candidatus Dormiibacterota bacterium | reverse complement strand
GTGACTGGAATCGCGACGAGTTCGATCTTCATGTCCATGCGCGTAGTGTATCGAGACCCGTACCGACACTTTTAAAGGGCGCCCCGATGCAGAAGCGACTGGTAACCCGATACGCAACGAAGTCGACCGAGGCGGCTGACGAGAATCAGCGCCGAGTGGAAGGCGTTTTCGCCGAGCTCGAGGCGAACAAACCCGACAACGTGAGCTACATCGTTCTACGCCTCGAGGACGGCTCGTTCGTCCACGTGTCGTTCCACGATCACGGCGATGACGAGGTGAACCCGATCTCGTCGACCGCTGCATTTGCTCACTTCCAGGACGGTCACGAGGAGCGTCGCGAAGGCGGCGTCAACCAGCAGAAAGCGACGCTTGTCGGGGCGTACATCACCGACATCAGCTGACGCCGGCTGCCGAACTAGCCTCCCGCTTGCCTCGACTCCTGCACCGCACGCTCGATCTGTTCCGCGTGGTCGTGGCAGTGCGCGGCGTAGATCTCGAGCCATGTCGTGACGGAGTACGGACCACTCTCGCTGTGGACGCCGCTGCGCTCCCATTCGGCATCGCTGAGGCAGGCCAGGATCGAGGCGCATGACTCGCGCGCAGCTTGCACTGCGACGAGCGACGACGCAATCGGACGCTCGCGATAGTGCAGACGCCGCGAGAACGCCATCTCGTCGTAGCCTTCGATCCGCGCGTTATCCTCGGCGAGGAGTTTGCGCAAGCGGATTGCTGACGTGAGCTCACTGTCGGCCGTGTGGTGCACCACCTCGCGCGCGGACCAACCGCCATCCGCCGGCCGGTAGTCGAGCTCGGCGTCCGAAACATCCTGAATCGCGGTGATGAGACGCTCTGGGCCTTCCTCGTAGCGCCGCATCAGTTCGTCTCGCTGCATGGTTTCCTCCAGCCGTTCACGACGCCGTTGCAGTGCGGACGCCGACACCGAATCCTACCTGGTGTCGATATTCGCGCCGTCCGTTCGTCGTCTGAGTAGGTCCAGTCAGACCATGAGGAGAATGGAAATGCCCGACGACATCGCCACATACCCGCCTGACGCGGGAGCGACGACGTACTTGCTCACCGTTCGCGGCGCGGCGAACGCATCGACGCTCGACGAAGCGCGCACGATCCACAACGCGACCGCGGGAGCGCCGCAGAGTGCCGCCGGTGCTCGTGCGCTCGGCGACCTGAGCCACAACGTGTTCGCGCCCATCAACAAGGAGCTGGACGGACAGCTGCTCTTCATCGACCGCTGGAACAGCCTGTCCGGGCTCGGCGATTTCTTCGCGAACCCACACGTCCAGGAAGCGGCAGGACAGCTGTTCTCCAATCGGGACGGAATCGTCTGGTCGCGCCTCGACGGCTTTGGTGGCTTCGCCCTTCCGGTACCCGCAGGTCGCACGACCGGTGCCGTCGGACTCATCCAGGTGCCGGTCACCTCGGTCGACGGCGCGGCCAAGGCATTCACCGCGTACGCCGGCACGACGATCAACACGGCTCGCTCGTACGGGATGGTGAGTCACACCACCTGGTTGCGTCTCCCGAACCCGGGCGAGCCCGCGACGAACGAGATCATCGGTGTCGACACGTGGATGGACGCCGACCGCATGAACGAGTACTACGACCTGTCACTCGGCTTCGATCACTTCGGCCCCGTCTTCGCGGGAGCGCCGGAGACCTCGGTCTGGCGGACTGCCCCGGGCGAATGGGTGGAGTGGTAACCGCGTAGGCATCACGCAGCCGGCGCTCGCCTCCTCGCGAGGCGGGCGTTCGGCGATGATGCGCGGATGACGGTCGTCGAATGGATCGCAGCCGCGGTGGGACTGGCCGTTGTGCTCTCCACGCTGATGAGCGTCGTTACATCGCTCGTGTTGCCGCGTCTCGGGTCGTCGAGGATCCAGCTGTACGTGGGCCGCGGGATGATTCAGCTGTTCTCGCGCATCTCCCACCGCTTCGAGACGTACGAGGCGCGTGACCGGTTTCTCGCCCTTCAGGCACCGCTCTATCTCATCGTCATCCTCGCCACGTGGTTGACAGCGCTGCTCATCGGGTTCGCGCTCATGCTCTGGCCGTTCATGCATGCTGGCGGTCTCGCGCATGCGCTGACGGTGAGCGGGTCGTCCATCTTCACGCTCGGGTTCGACTCCGAGCCCGGAGTGGCGCCGCGACTCATCACCTTCTGCGCGGCGGCCGCGGGTCTCACCATTGTCGCGCTGCAGATCGCGTACCTTCCCGTCCTCTATGGCGCGTTCAACCGGCGCGAGGTGCTGGTGACGATGCTCGACAGCCGCGCGGGCTCGCCGGCCTGGGGTCCGGAGCTCCTTGCCCGCGCAGAATTAGTCGATAACGTCCATAACCTGGGGCTCCTCTACCAGCAGTGGGAGGCGTGGGCTGCCGACGTCGCCGAGACGCACGCCTCGTACCCGGTCCTGCTCTGGTTCCGTTCGCCCCATCCGTACCGCTCGTGGGTGATCGGATTGCTGGCGGTGCTGGATGCTGCGGCCATCCAGCAGGCAACCCGGCCACTGGAGGCGCCGTCGGAGGCTCGAGCCTTCCTGCGCATGGGCTACGTGTGCCTTCGCGACCTGGCCCGGGTGATCGGGATCACCTTCAACAGCGACCCGCTGCCGGAGGATCCGATCCAGCTCACCGAGGACAACTTCCAGGACGCGCTCGAGCATCTCGCCACCGCCGGGTGGCCGATGGAGCGTGACGCGGCCAGCGCGTGGGTCCATTTCCGCGGCTGGCGTGTGAACTACGAGTCGGTGGCATACCGCCTCGCCGACGCGGTCAACGCCCCACCGGTCCTCTGGGGCGGTCCGCGACGCAACCTGCCACCGCGACTGCAGCCACCGGAGCGTCCGCCGCACCGCGAACCGTCCGCCGAGTTCGCCCGGATTCGCAAGCTGACCGCCAAGCGCCGGTCCACGCGCGATGCGGCTCCCGTCAACGACCACGAGCATGACCACGACCACGCACACGACCACCCGCCGAGCTGATGTGACAACGGTGTCGGAGCGGCATGGCCGGATCCGATAAACGTCCGGCGCCGGCAATTCCTCTTGTTACGAGCTTGTCATAAGGAATCGTTGCCGCCGCATACGATCTGACGAACGAGGCGGGCCGATCCATCTGAAAGCAGGTCACCACCATGATCGGGTTGCGAAAAGGCACGTCGCACCCAGAAACCGGCGAGTTCGAGTTTCGCTCGCTGCACGGCGCTGGGCGCAATCCCGAGACCGTCGCGGGCAACCAGGCGTGCTCGGCGCTCCGCTGCTCATCGCTCGCCGGGATGCCGTGCAGCTACGTCGATCGGCGTGGCCGTCGCTGTAAGACCGCGTGGTGCCCGGCGGATCGCAACGTCGTCGAAGGCCAGATCTACTGCGCGCTCCACGCGCACGCGATGCAGGCACTGGAGTGGGAGTTCGGCGCCGCGTCCCATCCCGACATCGACAGCCGGACGGTCCCGATCCTGCAATGGATCTCGTCAGCAGCGGCGGACGAGGTCATCGCCACCCTCAACGTCTACTGCGCGCTGCATGGCGAGATGCTCGTGGCCGAGCCGGTGCGGCGCAAGTTCAATCCGGTGGCGCACAGCCGTGTATGGGAAAAGCAGTGGAAGACGCTCTCCCCCACCAACATCTCGCTGCGCGTCTGCATCAGCTCGGATGAGGCGAGGCCGACCGAGATCCACATCCAGGTCAACGGCCACGACGTCAACGTCGTCCCTCCGCCGTGGAACCGTGAGCTGAGCGAGCCGACGGAGGCCGATCTGCGGTGGCTCGACCAGGAGGTGCTGGCACCGATCGGCGCCGCGGTGGCGCGCTGGATGATGAAGGCTGCGGAGGACGAGGGCCTCGGCTACATGCCCATCGGCGGCGGCATCGACGTCGCGGACGCGGACCTGGTCGCGTATGCAGCTGACACCGCTGCTTCGCCGGCCGTGGCGCCGCAACGGAGTGAGGTCGACGAGGCTGCGCTCGACGAGGTGCGCCGCGCGCACTTCCTGTATGGGCTCGAGGAGATCCAGGCCGTTACGGAGCGTCGGACGGAGGCCGGCTAGCCAACGCTTGCCCTGGCGATGATCGCCTCGACCACCTCGGTCTTGGCGTCCGCGTACTCCTGGACGTAGCGCCAGTGCCGCGCAGCGAGTTCTTGCTTCGTCCGCTGATAGAGTTCGCGGTCATCCGCATTGACGCGAAGGTGATCGCGGAAACCCAGCATGCGACTGATCTCCGGACATCCGGCCGGGAACACATGCAGGTTGATGTTCACGAGTGGCCCCTTGAAGAGCCGGTGCTCGTACCAATCCGGTTCACGAATGCGCAGCGTGTAGCCGGCCGCTTCCATGAGCGGCACGTAGTCCGCCTCGTCCGATGAGTCGGTGACGACGAGCAGCATGTCGATGATCGGTTTGGCGACCAGTCCCGGCACGGACGTGGATCCGACGTGCTCGACACGCAACGCCCGCACTCCCAGAACGGAGCGCACACGTTCTGCTTCCAAGCGGTACTGCTCCGGCCACTGCGGGTTGGACGGTCGCAACTCGATGGCGCCGTCCACACGAACAGGCTCGCCGATGGTCGCAGCGCGGATGCGAAGCTCTCCCGCACTCGGATCGTGGTGCTGCGCGTCGGCCATCAGAACCTGATGTTATCGGTCCACACCTGGAGCAGGCTCTCGTCTCCGGTGGCCGTCAGTCCCTCGGTACCGCGTCTGTTCATCGACCACAGGTACAGATCCGACGCGCTACCGCGCAGCTCGCAGTGGCCGCGCCCGCGATCGCTGGTCACCTCGACACGATCGCCGAGGATGACGCTCCAGCTCGTGTTCGCATCGATCGGCGCGAGGCGAAGGATGCGGCCGTCGCCCTCGGGTGCCTTCGCCCGGCGCGTCGCCAGGCCGACCCATTCGTCGAGTCCGTCGACGGCGTCGACCGTTGCCAGTGGAGTGATCTCACCACGCGCGGATTCCGCGTCACATCGATGAATCGCCGTCTCGTTTGCCTGCCGGCGCGCCCAGAACGCGAGCGCGTTCGGCGCGGATCCCCAGAACCAGAACGTATCGTCCGGTGAGGCAGTTGCGAGCGCCTCGACGAGCGCGACGCAGCCTTCGAGGTACCAGACAAGCAGCGCCTCGCGATCCGCCGGTCCCTCGAAGTCACGTTGCAAGCGCTCGGGAACCCGCTCCCGGACGACGGTTCCGGCCCAGCGGTGCACATCGCCGACGTGCCGGATCAGCGCCTCGACATCCCATCCCGGACACCCGGGCACCGGTGCGTCGAACGGTGCCGCCTCGGCGGCATGCGCGAGCGCCTCGCCTTCGCTCCGGACTCTCGCGATCTCCTGTTCGATGTCCACGCGCCCAGTCTCGCACCGCGGCTACACCCGCCGCCATGCCGCCCGCGCACCATGACACCTCGTCGCACCCATCGGTGCGACCGTCAATGTCATCGGGAGGACACGGCGTGAAGAATGAGGTGGCGGCATCCGGCCTGGTCGAGATTCGCCGTCTCGACGGCACAGCGGCACGCGACATCGTCGATGGCCTGGCCGCGGTGCTCGCCGACTGTGTCGCCGGGGGCGCGTCGGTCAACTACATGGCGCCGTTTTCCCGTGAGGCAGCCCGTCATGCGTTCGAGGGGATGATCGCCGAGGTCGAGCAGGGGCGCCGCCTGCTCCTTGCTGCGTTTCTCGACGGCGTCGTCGTCGGCAGTGTCCAGCTCGTGGTGGCACTGCCACCGAATCAGCCACACCGGGCAGAGATCGCGAAGCTCCTGGTGAGTCGCTCCGCTCGCAAACGTGGCATCGCTCAGGCACTGATGGAGCGCGCCGACACCGAGGCGCGCGCCGCAGGCAAGACGCTGCTCGTCCTCGACGCGGTCACCGGTGGCGATGCCGAGCGCCTGTACATGCGCCTCGGGTGGACGAAGGTCGGCGTGATCCCCGGCTTTGCGCTGTTTCCGGACGGACGGCCGTGTTCGACGACGTATCTCTACAAGGAGATCGGCGCCACCTAGCCGCGGTCGACGCGATCCCGGCCCGCCATGTGGAGCGGATCGATGAGATCCGTGAACTCCCGAGCGAGCCCGCTCTGCGTCGCCTCGTCGCTCACAGCGGCGGCCACAGCAGGCGCGACATCGCGGTTGAACACCGACGGGATGATGTACTCCGGATGCAGGTCATCACCGACCACGCGCGCAATCGCGCGCGCGGCCGCCAGCTTCATCCCATCGGTGATCTGCTGTGCTCCGCTGTCCAGCAGACCTCGGAAGAAGCCGGGGAAGCAGAGCACGTTGTTGATCTGATTGGGGTAGTCGCTGCGCCCCGTGGCGATGACGGCGGCGACACTCTCGATCGCCTCGGGCTGCACCTCGGGCTCGGGGTTCGCAAGCGCGAAGACGATCGGGTTGACCGCCATGCGACTGACAAGCTCGGGGTCGAGGATCCCGCCGACGCTCGTGCCGATGAACACGTCCGCACCGGTCATCGCCTCAAGCAACCCACCGCTGCGGCGGCTGCGGTTCGTGCAGGCCGCGTACGCGCGTTGCGCCTCGCTCAGGCCGGTCGAGTCATCGCTGAGGATGCCGCCACGATCAACGCCGATGACGTCGCCGGCACCAGCTGCAAGCAGCAGCTGCGAGACCGCGGTCCCCGCCGCGCCGACGCCGAGGCACACGATGCGCACATCCTCGAGTCGCTTGCCGACGATGGCCAGCGCGTTGATCAGCGCTGCGGTGACGACGATGGCGGTTCCGTGCTGGTCGTCGTGGAAGACGGGGATGTCGATGGTCGCCGACAGGCGTCGCTCGATCTCGAAGCAGCGTGGTGCGGCAATGTCCTCGAGGTTGATGCCCCCGAAGATCGGTGCGATGTTGACCACTGTCGCCACGATCGCATCGACATCCTGCGTTGCGAGGCACAGCGGGAACGCGTCGACGTTGCCGAACTCCTTGAAGAGCATGGCTTTGCCTTCCATCACCGGGATCGCCGCCTCGGGGCCGATATTCCCGAGCCCGAGCACGGCACTGCCGTCGGTGATGATCGCGACTGCGTTGCGCTTGATCGTGAGGTTGCGCGCGCGCCGCGGGTCCTCGGCGATGGCCTTGCAGATTCGTGCGACGCCGGGCGTGTAGACCATCGAGAGGTCGTCGCGAGTGCGGATCGGATGCCGCGCGGTCACCTCGATCTTCCCGCCGAGGTGCGCGAGGAACGTGCGATCCGAGTACTCGAGGACCTCGACGCCGGGAACCTCAGACATGCGCTGAATCAGCAGCTGCGCATGGTCGGCGTCAGCGGCGAGCACCGTGATGTCGCGAACGATGCCAGTGCGCTCGACGCGAACGATGTCAACCGCTCGGATGTCGCCGCCGACATCGCCGATCGCCGACGTGAGCTGGCCGAGCATCCCCGGCCGGTTGACGATCCGGCATCGAGCGGTGAACGCGAAACTCGCCGACGGGTGCTGGATCATCGGACGCGCCACGCACCCATCGGAGGCACGGCTACGAGCTGGAGCCGGTCGTGAGTCCGATGACGTTACCGTCCGGATCCGCGAACAACGCCAGTGTCGTGACTCCCGGAATGGGGGTCGGTGGCATGACGATGCTGCCGCCAAGCGCCACCGCGTGATCGAGCGTCGCCTGGAGATCGTCCGCCTGCGCATACACGGTCACGCGCGGAGCGCCGTCATCGGACTGTCCGACGCCGCCGGCAAGACCGCTGCTCGCCTCGTCGATGAGTCCGTAATTGCCCATGTCGGGCATGAGGTCACCGATCTTCCAGCCGAACAGCTCCGAGTAGAACGCCTTGACCCCGGCTGCGTCCTTGCCGATGATCTCGAAGTGAACGATCGGGTTTCCCATTGCACTGCCTCCCGCACATGACTCACCGACACCGCAGTGAGAACCGTGTATCGCCACCACGACTTATAGACCATCGCGCCCGGGATTCGTCCCGGCCGCACGCGGTGCCGACGTTCCGGTTGACATGCGGCGCATCGACATTGTCGCGACGGCGGGCGAGATCGAGCGAGCGACCCGCCGTCGGCAGGCCGCAACGGGCGGTCGGTGCGAAGGCGTATCTGAAAAGCGACCTCGAGCACCGCGGCGCTGCGGTCGGGGACATCGCGCGGATCACCCGAGCCGCCGCGGAAGCGCACCCAGACCCCCGCCGGCAAGCTCGCCCGATCAGGATGGCGCAGAATACTTCACGTGATGTATAATCACTGGCATGAAGCAACGCGCTGAGCTGCTGGAGCGGCTCGAGGCTGCCCAGGCGGAGTTGCGCCGCCGATTTCTCGAGGCGGTGTCCCCCACCCTGCAGGCTGAGCTCGCCGAGGTCGGGAGCGTCACCGTCCATCAGATGGAAGTCGTGCGCCGCCTGCTCCTGGGCGACGGCATGACGATGCGTGACGTCGCAGCCGCACAAGGCATCGGGCTCAGCGGCGCCACGCAACTCGTCGACCGTCTCGAGCGCCGGCAGCTCGTGACCCGCGTCCGCGATCTCCAGGACCGGCGCGTGCAGCATGTCATCCCCACCGAGCGGGCCCGGGAGCTCGCGGCGCGATTCAAGACAGGGCTCCGGCGCGCGTCGCAGGAGCTGTTCAGCACATTGAATGACGAGGAGTTGAGCACGTACGTGGTGCTCACAGAGCGCGTCTCATCGGCAGCCCACGAGGGCGATCAGCATCTGCTTCGGAGGGCAACCGCATGACCCAGCGCCAGATCTACGCCGTCCTCGGTGCCCTCATGCTCGGGATGCTGCTCGCAGCGCTCGACCAGACGATCGTCGCGACCTCACTCCCCACCATCGTCGGAGACCTGGGCGGTTTGAACCAGCTCTCGTGGGTGGTCACCTCGTACCTGCTCGCATCGACGGTCTCGACGCCGCTCTACGGAAAGCTCGGCGATCTGTACGGACGAAAGTCCTTGTTCCAGCTGGCGATCGTCATCTTCATCGTCGGCTCGATGCTCTCCGGGCTGTCGCAGAACATGGTCGAGCTCATCGCCTTCCGCGCGATGCAGGGCATCGGCGCCGGCGGCCTCATGGTCGGTGCGCAGGCGATCATCGGCGACGTCGTTCCTCCCCGCGAGCGCGGCAAGTATCAGGGATGGATGGGTGGTGTGTTCGCGCTCGCGAGCGTGGCGGGGCCACTCATCGGTGGCTTCCTGACCGACGACGTGTCGTGGCGCTGGATCTTCTACATCAATGTGCCGATCGCGGGCATCGCGCTCTTCGTCACGGCGACCGTGCTCAAGACACACACCCGCCGGATCTCGCACAGCATCGACTGGCTGGGCGCGTTCTTCCTGGCGGCCGGCGCATCGTCACTCATCCTCATGACCACCTTGGGCGGCACCACCTACGCGTGGGGCTCGTGGCAGACCGTCGGGCTCGCGCTCCTGGGTGCCGTGATGCTGGCCGGGTTCGTCGCCGTCGAGCGCCGCGCGTCAGAGCCGATCCTGCCGTTCCGGCTCTTCCGGATCCAGGTGTTCAACGTGGCGAGCGGTGTCGGTTTCGTCATCGGGTTCGCGATGTTCGGCGCTATCACCTTCCTGCCCGTGTTCCTGCAGCTCGTTGACGGTGCCAGTGCCACAAGCTCGGGCTTGAACATCCTCCCGCTCATGGCAGGCCTGCTCACCGCCTCGATCACGAGCGGTCAGATCATCAGCCGCCGGGGCCGCTACAAGATCTTCCCCATCGTCGGCACGGCGTTGTCAGCGATCGGCGTCTTCCTCCTTTCGACGATCGACCCGCAGACGCCGCGCATCTTCCTCTCGCTGTACATGGTTGTTCTCGGGCTCGGGCTCGGGTGCGTCATGCAGGTGCTCGTCATCGCCGTGCAGAACGCTGTCGAACAGCGCGACCTCGGTGTCGGCACCAGCTCCGCAACGTTCCTGCGGTCGATGGGTGCGTCATTCGGCGTTGCGATCTTCGGCGCGATCTTCAGCAACCAGCTCGCCTCCAACCTGCGCAAGAACCTGCCCGCGAGCGCACTGCAGCACGGGATCAATCCCGCGTCGCTCGAAGGCAATCCCGCCTCCCTCGCGCACCTGCCACCGGCGATTCATTCAGGGCTGATCAACTCGGTGTCGGAGTCGCTCCACGTCGTCTTCCTCGCGGCTGTGCCGATCCTCGTGATCGCGTTCCTGCTGACGCTGCTGATCAGGGAAGTGCCGTTGCGCACCAAGGCGCGTGGCATCCCGGCACAGGATGAGCCGGTTGGGCTCGACCTGGAGACCGACACCGGCGGCCCGGTTCCCGTCGAAGCGGGCGTCGGCGGCGACCTGCTCTAACTCGCGCCTCGGAGTCCGAGCAGGCGTGGCCACGCGAGGCCGGCGATCACGCCTGCGGCGAACAGGAGATAGCGGAGGAACCAGGTGGCAAGGCCGCCCTCGCGTTCGGCGACCTGGCGCGGCGCGAAAATGAGCATCGCGTAGAACACGCCCGAGAACGCGATCAGAAACCCGCCGGCCGCAAGCGCAGTCGACGGGTTGGTGATGGCGGCTGCGGGCGTTGCGCTCCCCGGCTCGCCGGTGACTGCGGCGATGAACGTCCAGAACAGCGCGCCGGACACGAGCACGAACGGAGTGACGAGCGCACGCCGCATCGGTGTGGCCAGTGGGGGCACCGCGAAGTGCACGACCACCATCGCGACGAGCGCGGCGATGACGATGCCCTCGCCGACACCCGCCGCGAGGTCCAGTGCGGTGAATCCACTGATCGTGACGAGCAGGATCGCAGCGACGAGCGGACCGATGGCACCACCTTTGATCAAGGACGGGTGGCTTGCCGCGATATCGGCGGGAGTCCGGCACGCGGCCAGGCAGACCAGCGCGCCGGCCACGGCGAGAATGCGCAGCGTTCCCAGCAGCGGAGCACCCGGGTCAAACGGCCCGACACCTCCCTGCGCGCGGAACAGGATCGGTGTCGCAACGGAGACCCAGGCGGCGAGGAGCCAGGCCTCAGTGACGAGCAGCGCCGAATAACGGCGCGACGTCGGCGGCGCGGTTCGCGCTTCGCTCATCGCGCCTGGATCAGTCGTCATGGCTGCGGATTCTCGCCGACTCAGAGGTGTCACGCCGGAGTTCGATCCCTGCCGAGCCACCTATGGTCAAACCGTGGCGTCTTCCTCTGCGGTGCTCCGTGGACCGCAACTCCCGGTGCTGCGCCCGCAGGGGCAGGCCCGGCCATCGCTGCTGGTCGCGTTTGCAGCGGGGCTTGGATTTGCCCTGCTCTGTGCCGGCGTTGCGGTCATCGACCAGGACTGGGTCCTGCTCGCGCTTCCCGCCGCGCTCGCCGGTCCGGTGCTCGCGATGGCCACCGGCAGCTCGGTGGTCGCACTCCCCGGAAGGCTCCTGGCCTGGGGCCGGGATCTCCCACCGGGTTCGATCGCGCTCGTCGCCGGGGTGAACGTCGGACCGGGCGACTTCGTCGCAGGTCATCTCCGTGTCCTGCTCGTGGCTCACAACGGCGCCGCACGCTGGGTGTCCGCGCGCGGATTCACGGATACACAGATCCACGCGGTGGCCGAGCAGCTCGGTGCTGCAGTGGAGATCGACTGGGACACGCAGATCACCGAGTCGGAGCTGGCGTCGCGCTATCCGGGCGCAATCCCCTTGTGGCGCGCCAAGCCCGAGCGCACCGGGCGCGCGGTACGACCGCGACAAGCCCCCGGCGTGTACCTGGCGATCGTGGGCGGCGTCATCGTCCTTGCCTCGCTCACGATTCCGTTCGCGTCGACGACATTCGAGGATGTGCAGAGCTTTGGGGGCATCCCCTCGGACACGCTCCAGCTCGGCGCGTCGAACGGACTCCTCCTCGTCGGCGTGCTGGTCGCGTGGTGTGTCGCGCTGGCCGCCGTCGAACGGCTCGTCCTGCATCGCGGTCCGAGCTCTTCGGCGCTGACGCTTTCGGCCGCGCTCGTCGGCGGACTCGCCGGCGCGATCAGTGTGATCGGCCTGCTGAGCGACCTCGCGGATCCCGGCTTCAGCACGGGTCAGGCCGGCCCCGGGATTCCAGTCTTCTTCGTCGGGATCCTTGCGCTCGGCATCGGCTCGGTCATCGACATCGTCGCCCCGCCCGACTGAGGAGATCCTCGCGTCCACTCGGACTAGACTGGCTCGGTCATGCAGTTCCCAGCCAAACGGGTGGCGATCGGTGCCGCCTTCGCGATCATCGCGGCAACAGCGGTGGCACGCATCGTCGCGATGCGCCAGGAGTTGCAGCAGGACGGCGAGGAGTGGGACAGCGTCGTCGGGTCCGTGAAAACCCGGTCGAGCAACGCCGTCGCAGGAAGCGTGCTCACCGTCGACAGCACCGCCGTCGCGGGGAGCGTGGCCACGCGGCGCTCGGCGGCAGTCGCGGGATCCGCCGTCACCAGCGACTCGGCGGCGGTCGCGGGTTCGACGATGACCACAGCGTCCGCCGCGGTGGCAGGCAGCGCGGCAACGTCGTTGAGCGTCGCGGTTGCCGGCAGCGCCTTGACCGCTGCAAGCGTTGCCGTCAGCGGCAGCGTCGCGACATTCCTGAGTGCCGCAATCCGTCGCTGCGCCCTGACCATCGCCTGTCTGCGCTGCACGCGCTGCATCGCGTGTGTCGCATGCACCGACTGTGTCGGCTGCATCGGCTGCGTCGGCTGCCGCGGCCTCCGCGGAGCAGTGGGGAAGGTGGGGGTCAGCGCCCGGTAACTGCTCCCCGGCTGGCGTTCGACACGGTCGCCGCGTACTTCGCGAACACGCCGGTTGCGTACCGCGGTACGGGTGCGGCCCATCCGCTGAGGCGCCGCGCGATCTCAGCGTCGTCAAGCTCGACGTCGACACGCCGTGTCGCCACATCGATGTTGATGACATCTCCGTCACGAACAGCCGCGAGAGCGCCGCCGAGTGCGGCCTCGGGCGCCATGTGCGCCACCATGAAGCCGTGGGTTGCGCCTGAGAAGCGCCCATCGGTGATGAGCGCGACGGAGTCGCCGAGCCCGGCGCCGACGATAGCGCCAGTGACTCCGAGCATCTCGCGCATGCCGGGCCCGCCAACAGGGCCCTCGTAGCGAATCACCACGACATCACCCGCATGGATCCTCCCGTCGCGGACAGCGGCGAACGCCTCCTCCTCCGAGTCGAAGACGCGTGCCGGCCCGCGATGCGAGCCGCGGTCGTTGCCGGCCAGCTTCACGACGCAACCCTCGGCGGCGAGGTTGCCGCGGAGCACTGCGATGCCGCCATGCGCTCGCAGGGGACGGTCGGCATCTCGGAACACCTCCTGCCCCGGCGTCGCCACCGCCGCGGCTGCGACTTCGGCGAGTGTCCGTCCGTCGACGGTGCGCGCGTCGCCGTGGAGCAGACCTAACTCGAGGAGTCGCTGCATGAGCACCCCGAGCCCGCCCGCGGCGAACAGATCGGTCGCGACGAAGCGTCCACCCGGCCGGAGATCGGCGAGGATCGGCGTGCGGGCGCAGATGGCGTCCATGTCGTCGATGGTCATCGGCACATCCGCCTCGGCGGCGATGGCGAGGAGATGCAACACCGCGTTGGTTGACCCGCCGGTGGCCGAGAACGACGCGACGGCGTTCTCGAGCGCCGCCCGATTCACGATCGCGCGCGAACTGGTGCCGTCCTGGACGAGCTTGACGGCGAGGCGTCCCGCTGCCTCTGCAACCGCAGGTTTGTCCGGATGTGTCGCCGGCACCGCGTTGGCACCTGGAGGCGAGATGCCGAGGAACTCCAGCGCATTGCTCATCGTGTTCGCCGTGTACTGACCACCGCACGCGCCGGCGCCGGGACATGCGTGCTCTTCGACGGCGCGCAGCTCGGACGCATCGATCCTTCCCGCGTTGTATGCGCCGACGGCCTCGAACACGTCCTGGACCGTCAGATCGCGGTCGTGCAGCCGGCCCGGCTGGATGGTGCCCCCGTAGAGGACGAGGCCGGGAAGATCCATGCGGCACAGCGCCATCGCGGCGGCCGGAATCGTCTTGTCACATCCGACGATAAGGACGAGACCGTCGAAGCTGTGACCGCGCGTCACGAGCTCGATCGAGTCGGCGATGACCTCGCGAGACACGAGCGACGCCTTCATGCCCTGCGTCCCCATGGTCACGCCGTCGCTGACGGCGATGGTGTTGAACTCCATCGGCGTGCCGCCCGCAGCGCGTATTCCGGCCTTCACCCGTTCGGCGAGCGCCCGGTGATTCCAGTTGCAGGGCATGGTCTCGATCCAGGAATGGCCGACGCCGATGATCGGACGCTCGAGATCCTCGCGACTGAATCCGATCGCGCGAAGCATCGCGCGCGCGGGCGCGCGATCGGGTCCGTGCAACATCACTGCGCTGCGGCGCGTCGCATTCACGTCAGTCATTCGCGGAAGCATACGGCGAGACCGTCACAACTCCGTGTGTTGACGCGAAGAACGGCGAGGCCTTATCCTTCGCCGCACTATGTCGTTCGCGTCCGTCCTGGTTCTGCTGGTTGGCCTGCTCCTGATTAGGAGCGGGGCCATCAGGCTTCAGACCAGGCGCGTGCGCAGGTAAACCCAGCACCAGCCGGAAAGAAGCAAAAGGCCCCCTTCCAGAGGGGGCCTTTTTTTGTTCTCCGGCATCACCACAAGGAGGCTTCGTCATGGCCGGATCGGGACAGGCACCAACCCCATACGACGGGATGGGGACACCGACGCGCATGGACATGCGCGCGAACGAGGACGGCGCGCCCGCCGAGCGTTTCGAAGCTGTGCGCGCGGAGCGACATGCGCCGGGCGCGACACGCGCACATGACGAGAGTGACGACTTCGTGCGCCGCTCGCTCAGCCGCTACTACCAGTGATCAGCGCCCGAACGGATCGTCGCTCGGGGGCGGTCGCGGCCGTGACGGCATTGCCGGGACGCGCGACGGAACCCGCGCGCCTGCTGACCGGCGCCCAGGTCGCCCTCGAGTCGCTCATCCGTGAGGGTGTCGACACCATCTTCGGGTACCCCGGCGGAGCCAACCTCTGGCTCTATCGCTATCTGTCCGACTACCCGGAACTGCATCACATCCTGGTCCGCCACGAGCAGGGCGGTGCGCATGCTGCCGACGGCTACGCGCGCAGCAAGCGGGGATCGGTCGGCGTCGTCTTCGCGACGAGCGGTCCGGGTGCGCTCAACCTCGTGACCGGGCTCGCCACCGCGTACATGGATTCTGTTCCCGTCGTCGCCATCACCGGCCAGGTGCCGAGCACCGCGATCGGGACGGACAGCTTCCAGGAGTCGGACGTCATCGGCTCGACGATGTCGGTCGTCAAGCACTCGTACCTGATCACGCGGGCCGAGGACATCGCCCCGACGATCAAGGAGGCGTTCCACGTCGCGCGGACGGGACGGCCGGGACCGGTCCTCATCGACTTCCCGAAAGACCTCCAGGCCGCCAGGACACCCTTCAACTATCCGGAGGGCCCGATCCGGCGGCGCTCCTACCCCGCTCCACCACTGCCCGATCCGGCGAAGCTCCGGCGGATCGCACAGCTGATCGAAGGCGCCAAGCGGCCGGTGATCCTCGCGGGCCGCGGCGTGCTCATCGCCGGCGCCGAGCACGAGCTACTGGAGCTCGCCCACCAGGCACACATCCCGGTCGGCTGGACGCTGCTCGGGACTGGAGCGTTCCCGGTCACCGACCCGATGGCGCTGCAGATGGTCGGCTTCATGGGCGCGGGCTTCACGAACAAGGCGGTGTGCGACGCGGACGTCCTGATCATGATCGGGATGCGCTGCGATGACCGCGTCACGACGCGCCTCGACTCGTTCGCGCCGCGTGTGGAGCACCTCGTCCACATCGACATCGACCCGGCGGAGATCGGCAAGAACGTCGTTCCGCACGTCAGCGTCGTCGCCGACGCGAAGGTCGCGCTCCGCGAGCTCAACCTGCTCGTCGAGCCGAAGCGTGAGCATCAGTGGCTCACCCAGATCGATCAGTGGAAGGAGGAGCACCCGGTTCGGTACACGAATCACAACGGGCTCCTCCAGCCGCAGGAAGTGCTCGAGGCGATGTACGCGCGCTGCGAGGACGAGGCCATCGTGCTCGCCGACGTCGGGCAGAACCAGATCTGGGCCGCGCTCTGGTTCAGCTATCGCAAGCCGGGTCTGTTCCTCAACTCCGGCGGTACCGGGACGATGGGATACGCGTTTCCGGCATCGATGGGCGCGAAGCTCGCCAACCCCGACAAGACGGTGTTCTGCGTCACGGGCGAGGGCGGCTTCGTGATGAACATGCAGGAGATGGCGACGATGGTCGAGAACAACATCGACGTCAACGTCGTCATCCTCAACAACTCCTCGCTCGGCATGGTGCGCCAGTTCCAGGACGACTTCTACGACGGTGTCCGCTCAGCGGTGGACCTGACGTTCACACCCGACTTCGTCAAGCTCGGTGACGCCTTCGGCATGAAAGCGATGTCCACCGATCGTCTGGAGGACGTGCCCCGGCTGCTCGACGAGGCGATGGCGCACAAGGGACCGGTGCTGCTCAACTTCAACATCGACCCCAATGCCAACGTGTATCCCATCGTGCCGCTCGGCATGGGGATGCTCGACTTCGTCGAGGCGAGTTGATGAGTCAGAGCCGGCTGCTCTCGGTGCTCGTCGACAACAAACCCGGCGTACTCCAGCGCGTCGCATCGATGATCCGCCGACGCGGATTCAACATCGACTCGCTGTCGGTTGGGCCGACGGACGACGACTCGGTGTCCCGGATGACCATCACCGTGCACGTCGGCCGCCAGCAGGCCGAGCAGGCCACGAAACAGCTCGCGAAGCTCGTCGATGTCATCACCATTGACGACATCACCGGCCTGCGCAACGTCGCGCACGAGCTGGTGCTCGTCCGGATGCACGCACCGCCCGGCGAGCGTACCGAGCTCCTCAACCTGGTCGACATCTTCCGGGGCAGGGTTGTCGACGTCGCAGCGAGCTCCGTGATCGTCGAAGTCACCGGCAGCGCCGAGAAGATCGACAACTTCATCGAACTGATGCGTCCGTATGGCATCAAGGAGCTCGCGCGCAGTGGCGTTGTCGCGCTCGTGCGTGGAGATCAGGCGCGCATCCGGCTCATGGATTTCGCCATCGACGGCGACGACCAGGCCGAGGCATCGAGCGTGCCCGTCGTGGCGGGCGACACCACCGGCAACGTGTGAAGCACCCCAGAGGAGGCGACCTTTCATGACGGCTCGGATGTACTACGACGTCGACGCGGACCCGGCGGCGCTCGCCGGCCGGCGGATCGCCGTGCTCGGCTACGGTTCGCAAGGCCACGCGCATGCACTCAACCTGCGTGACTCGGGTCGTGACGTGCGCATCGGCCTCCCCGCGACGAGTCGCAGCCGCGCTGCCGCCGAGGCGGAGGGCCTGCGCGTGCTCACACCCGAGGAGGCGTGCGCCGAAGCCGACGTGATCATGGTGCTCACGCCGGACACGGGGCAGCGCGCGCTCTACGACAGCGCGATCCTGCCCAGCCTCGAGCCCGGGAAGATGCTCATGTTCGCGCACGGGTTCAACATCCGCTACGCGCTCATCGACCCGCCCGCCGGTGTCGACGTGAGCATGGTCGCGCCGAAGGGCCCGGGCCACCTGGTGCGCAGCACATATGCCGCCGGCCAGGGAGTGCCGTGTCTGTTCGCGGTGCACCAGGACGCCACCGGTAAGGCCCGCGAGCGCACCCTCGCGTACGCGCGCGCCATCGGCGGCACTCGTGCCGGCGTACTGGAGACGACGTTCGCCGAGGAGACGGAAACCGACCTGTTCGGCGAGCAGGCCGTTTTGTGCGGCGGCATCACGTCGCTGGTCAAGGCGGGATTCGACACGCTCACCGAGGCCGGATACCAACCGGAGCTCGCGTACTTCGAGGTCATGCACGAGCTGAAGTTGATCGTCGACCTCATGTACCAGGGTGGCCTGTCCTGGATGCGCTACTCGGTCAGCGAGACCGCGGAGTACGGGGACTACGTGAGCGGCCCCAAGGTCGTCGACGACCGAACCCGCGCCACCATGCGCAAGCTGCTCACGGATATCCAGGACGGCACGTTCGCCAGGCGATGGATCGAGGAGAACGACGCCGGACGGCCGAACTTCATCGAGTACCGCGACGAGGAGATGCATCTGCCCATCGAACGGGTCGGTGCCGAGCTGCGCTCGAAGATGGGCTGGCTCGACACCAAGACGGCGCCCGGCATGGACGAGGTGCTGAACGGGGTCGAGGCGGAGGCGACCGCATGACCGAGAACCTCGTCATCCTCGACACGACGCTACGCGACGGCGAGCAGTCGCCGGGTGTCGCGCTCAACGCGGAGGACAAACTGCAGATCGCGCACCAGCTTGCGCGGCTTCGCGTCGACGTCATCGAAGCGGGATTCCCACACAGCTCCCCGGGAGACTTCGCGGCGGTGAAGGCGATTGCGGAGCAGGTGCAAGGTCCGGTCATCGCCGGGCTCTCACGCTGCTTCGAAGCCGATGTGCGCGCGTGCGCCTCGGCGCTCGAACCTGCAGGCCGTGCGCGCATCCACACGTTCATCGGCACCTCCCCGATCCACCGCGAAGGCCAGCTGCACATGACGCAGCGTCAGGTCTACGACCACGCTGTGGAGATGACCGCGCTCGCCAAGTCGTTCCGTGATGACGTCGAGTTCTCGCCGATGGACGCGAGCCGCACGGAGCGCGATTACCTCGCGGAGGTCGTCAACGGGTGCATCGAGGCCGGGGCCACCACCATCAATCTCCCGGACACAGTCGGCTACGCCACACCCGACGAGTGGCGCGAGCTGATCGGGTGGATGTACGAGCAGGTGCCGGCGCTGCGCGATGTCGTGCTCTCGGTCCACTGCCACAACGATCTCGGGCTGGCAACGGCGAACTCGCTCGTCAGCGTGCTCGGCGGTGCCCGCCAGGTCGAGACGTGCGTGAACGGCATCGGCGAGCGCGCCGGCAACGCCGCACTCGAGGAGGTCGCGATGGCGACCCGCCTGCACCCCGAGGTGTACGGCGTCACCACGCAACTCGACCATTCACAGCTGTATCGCACGTCGCGACTCGTCTCGCAGCTGACGGGGATGCTCGTGCAGCCCAACAAATCGGTGGTCGGCGCCAACGCGTTCGCGCATCACTCGGGCATCCACCAGGACGGCATGCTGAAAGACCGGCGTACGTTCGAGATCATGGAGCCCGGTCAAGTCGGCGCCGGATCGACGCTCGTGCTCGGCAAGCTGAGCGGCCGTCATGCGCTGCGCGATCGCCTCGAGCAGCTCGGCTACCGCCTGGACGGCGAGGAGTTGCAACGTGCCTTCGTGCGCTTCAAGGGCCTCGCCGACCGCAAGCGTGACGTCACCGACCGGGATCTCGAGGCGATCGTCGCGGACGAGCGCCAGGGTGGCGAGGAGACGTTCCGACTCGAGCACCTTCAGGTGAGCTGCGGGACGAACATGCGACCCACCGCCACCGTGCGCATGCTCCTCAGCGACGGCGTGAGTCGCGAGGCGGTGTCCACCGGCGACGGGCCGGTCGATGCCGCCTATCGGGCGATCGATTCCCTCGTCCAGGTCAAGGCCGAGCTCGAGGAGTTGACGATCCAGGCGATCACCGAAGGCATGGACGCCGTCGGCGAGGTGAGCGTCAGGTTGCGCCAGGATGGCGCGCTGTGCGCCGGCCACGGCGCCGACACCGACATCATCGTTGCGGCGGCAAAGGCGTACGTACACGCGCTCAACCGGCTCACGGCGCGCGTCGCCGCCGGACCGCGCATCACCCCCGAACAGCTCGGCAGCGTGGCGGTCGCGATTGCCGAATGACCGCACGAACCCTTTTCGACAAGATCTGGGACGCGCACGTCGTCACCGAGACCGACGGCGAGCCCGCGCTCCTGTACGTCGACCTGCACCTCGTCCACGAGGTGACGTCGCCCCAGGCATTCGAGGGGTTGCGCATCGAGGGCCGCTCGGTGCGCCGGCCCGGACTTGTTGTTGCCACGATGGACCACAACGTGCCGACCACCGGCATGGACGCCGGAGGCGCCGACGAGATGAGCGTGGCCCAGATGGACACGCTGCGCCGCAACTGCGACGAGTCAGGGATCGCGTGCTTCGGTGCCGGGCACCGATGGCAGGGCATCGTGCACGTGATCGGCCCGGAACTCGGGCTGACACTTCCCGGTACCGTCATCGTCTGCGGCGACTCGCACACCGCAACGCATGGTGCCTTCGGTGCCTTCGCGCTCGGTATCGGCACGTCCGAGGTCGAGCACGTGCTCGCCACTCAGTGTCTGCGTCAGGCTCGGCCCCTGACGATGGAGGTGCGCATCGAGGGGACGCTGCCGCCCGGCGTCACCGCGAAGGACACGGCGCTCGGCATCCTCAACGCCATCGGCACTGCCGGTGCGGTCGGGCATGTCGTCGAGTACACGGGACCCGTGGTGCACGGCTTCTCGATGGAACAGCGCATGACGCTCTGCAACCTCACCATCGAAGGTGGCGGCCGCGCGGGGATGATCGCTCCGGACGACGTCACGATCGCGTACATCGCCAACCGTCCGTACGCGCCGCGCGACGAGCAGTGGGACGCCGCGGTTGCGGCGTGGAGCGAGCTGCGTAGCGACCCCGGCGCGCGCTACGACCGCACGGTGACCATCGACGCCGCCACCCTCGAGCCGACGGTGACGTGGGGCACGACACCTGCACAGTCGGTTCCCGTCAGCGGCCGCGTGCCCGACCCCGAGTCGTTCGCGGACGCGGCCGAGCGTGAGTCTGCGGTGCGCGCGCTGGCGTACATGGGACTCGAGCCCGGCACGCCGATCGCCGACATCGCGCTCGACACCGTGTTCCTTGGCTCGTGTACCAATGGGCGCATCGAGGATTTGCGCGCGGCGGCCGCAGTGCTCGCGGGCCGGCGCGTGCACGACGGTCTGCGCATGCTCGTGGTGCCCGGCTCTGCACAGGTCAAGGTGCAGGCGGAGAACGAAGGACTGGATGCGATCTTCCGTGACGCAGGCGCCGAGTGGCGCAACCCCGGTTGCTCGATGTGCCTCGGCATGAATCCCGACATCCTCCAGCCCGGCGAGCGGTGCGCGAGCACGAGCAACCGCAACTTCGAAGGCCGGCAGGGACGCGGTGGACGCACGCATCTCGTCTCGCCGGTCATGGCCGCCGCAGCGGCCGTCGAAGGGCATTTCGTCGACGTCCGCCAACTCGACGCCGCGGGAGCGCGCGCATGAGGCCGTTTCAGCGCGAGGAAGGAGTGCTCGTCCCCCTGGACCGCTCCGACGTCGACACCGACCAGATCATTCCCAAGCAATTCCTGAAGCGCATCGAGCGCAACGGCTACGGCGAGTTCCTGTTCAACGACTGGCGTCGCGACGCCACCGGCGCGCCGCGCCCGGACTTCGTGCTCAACCAGGAGGAGTACAGGTCGGGAACGGTGCTCGTCACCGGGCGCAACTTCGGGTGCGGCTCGTCTCGCGAGCATGCGGTGTGGGCGCTCGCCGACCACGGCATCCGCGCTGTGATCTCCGAGTCCTTCGGCGACATCTTCAGCACCAACGCCCTCGGCAGCGGGCTCGTCCCTGTGCCGCTGCCGGAACACGAGGTCCGCGCCCTGATCGACCTCGCCACCGAGCAACCGGGCATCACCGTCGCGGTCGACCTTGTCACCGAGACGGTGACGTGCGGGGATCTGCGCTTCGGCTTTCGCCTCGACCCGTTCGTGCGCAAGCGCCTGCTCGAAGGGCTCGACGACATCTCGTTGACGCTCGACCACGAGGCTGCGATCACCGCGTTCGAGGCGCAACGACCGGCGTGGATGCCGGACCTCAGCCGTGCCGGAGCATCCGTGTGAGGGCGAACGTTGTCGTGCTCCCGGGCGACGGCATCGGACCGGAGGTGATCAATGCCGCGCTGAGCGTTCTTGCCGGGGTGTGTACCGCGGCAGACGCGGAGATCAGCATCGACGTGCAGGTGATCGGTGGCCGCGCGATCGACGAGTACGGCACGCCGCTCCCGGACGAGACCCTCGACGCCTGCCGCGATGCGGACGCGATCCTCCTCGGCGCAGTCGGCGGTCCGGCGTGGGACCACCTTCGCGGCGAGCATCGTTGCGAAGCGGGGCTGCTCAAGCTGCGCCGCGAGCTGGACGTGTTCGCCAACGTCCGCCCGGTGCGCGTGCACCCACATCTCGCCGACCGCACGACGCTGCGACGCGACGTCGTCAGCGGCACCGATCTCGTCGTGGTCCGCGAGCTCACCGGCGGCGCGTATTTCGGGCAGCCGCGCGGTCGCACAGGCAGCGGCGCTTTGGAGATCGCGCGCGACAGCATCGTCTACAGCGCAGCGGAGATCGAGCGAGTCGCACGCGTGGCATTCGCGCTTGCAGCCGGCCGGCGCGGCGAGCTCATCTCGATCGACAAAGCCAACGTGCTCATCACGAGCCAGCTCTGGCGCGAGGTGGTGAGCGGGCTCGCCCACGAGTATCCGACGGTGACGTTGACGCACGAGCTCGTCGACTCCTTCGCGATGCGCCTCGTCCGCGAGCCCGCGACGGTGGATGTCATCGTCGCCGAGAACCTTTTCGGGGATATCCTCAGCGACGAGGCCGCGGTCCTCGCGGGTTCACTCGGTTTGCTTCCCTCGGCCAGCCTCGGCGCCACCGATCAAGGGCTGTACGAGCCCATCCACGGCAGCGCACCGCGTCTCGCGGGGAGGGGCATCGCCAACCCGTACGGCGCGATTCTCTCGGTCGCGATGATGCTGCGTCACTCGCTGCATCGTGAGGACCTCGCGGCAGCGATCGAGGCCGCGGTCGATGTGTGCATCAGCGAGGACGTGCTCACCGAGGATCTCGGCGGCAGCGCAAGCACGGACGCCGTCGCCGACGCGGTGTCGCGCGAGGCCATGCGCGCGCTCGGCGCCTCGCTCGGTGCGCGCGCATGAGCATCGAGATCTACGACACGACGCTGCGCGACGGCGCGCAGGGCGTCGGTATCAACTTCTCGGTCTCCGACAAGCTCCGCATCGCCGAGCATCTCGACACGCTCGGCGTCGCCGTGGTCGAAGGTGGCTGGCCCGGGGCCAATCCCACCGACACCGAGTTCTTTGCCGCGATGACCACGCGCCCGCTGCGCAACGCCACGCTGGCCGCGTTCGGTGCCACACGGCGCGCCGGCGTCCGGCCGCAGGACGACCCGCAGCTGCGCACGCTGCTCGACTCGATGGCACCGATGGTGACGCTTGTCGGCAAGACGTGGGATCTGCAGGTGGTCGACGTGCTCCGCACGACGACCGCGGAGAACCTGGCCATGATCGCAGAGTCCGTGCGCTGGCTCGTCGACGAGGGCCGGCGCGTCGTGTTTGACGCGGAGCACTTCTTCGACGGACAGACCAGCAATCCGGAGTACGTCCTGCGATGCCTCGATGCCGCGGTCACGGCCGGCGCCGAGCGCGTGACGCTGTGCGACACGCGCGGCGGGACTCTGCCCGACCAGGTGGAGAAGGTCGTCCGGGATATCACCTCGCGTTTCGGCAGCATCGCGGGCATCCACTGTCACGACGACTCCGGGTGTGCCGTCGCCAACACGCTGGCAGCGGTGCGCGCCGGCGCTGTGCAGGTGCAGGGTTGCATCAACGGCTACGGTGAGCGCACCGGGAACGCGAACCTCTGCACGCTCATCCCCAACCTGCAGATCAAGATGGGGATGCGCGTCATCGACGACGAACAGCTTGCGCGACTCACCGAGGTCGCGCGCGACGTCGCCGAGATCGCCAACATCTCGCCACCGCTGTCGGCGCCGTACATCGGCCAGGCAGCGTTCACGCACAAGGGCGGCCAGCACATCGACGCGATGAGCAAGGCGTCGTATGCATACCAGCACATCGATCCGGCGCGCGTCGGCAACCGCCGCCACTCCGTCATCACGCAGCAATCAGGACGCGGCACCGTCATGGAGAAAGCTGCGGGTTTCGGCGTCGATCTCACGCAGGACCAGGCACTCGCGCGCCGCGTCGCCGACGAGGTCAAGCGTCTCGAGCACACCGGTCACTCCTTCGAGGGAGCCGAGGCTTCCTTCGAGCTGCTCGTGCATCGCGCGCGGGGCAACGTCCCGCCGTTCACGCTCATCGACTACATCGCGCTCGTCGAGCAGCGCGAAGGCCGTTCCCTCGTCTGCGAGGCGACCATCAAGGTGCAGGTCGGGGATGCTGTGGTGCACACCGCCGCAGAGGGAAACGGCCCGGTGAACGCGCTGGACGCCGCGTTGCGCAAAGCACTGTCATCCGCATATCCGGAGATCGGGGCGACGCAGCTGTTCGACTACAAGGTGCGCGTGCTGGACGGGCGCGACGGAACCGCCGCGGGTGTGCGCGTGCTCGTCGAGAGCGGCGACCACCATCGGCGCTGGAGCACCGTCGGGTGCAGCACCAACATCATCGAAGCCTCATGGAGTGCGCTCGCCGACGCGTTCGAGTACGCGATCGTCGCGGCGCGCGAGCGCGCGGCCGGCTCAGACAAGTCAAGCCTTCCGGGCGAGCACCTGGAGGTAGTCCGACTCGAGCGTGAGGCGGCTGCCACCGGCTGACTGGTTCATCTCACCGAAGAGTCGCTTGCCCTCCTCGCGGAGCTCGGCGAACTGCTCAGGGCTGAGCATCGACTTCAGCGTAGCGACGGGCGGGTTGGTGCGCTCCCAGAATTCCCAGCCGGCGTCCGGGGAATCGAACTCGAACGTGAGCGCCTGCGGATAGACCTCGATCTTCGCGGTCAGTCCCTTGAATCGTTTGTGCAGCGTGTCGGTATCGCCCCACTCGAACGGCGACGGCATGCCCGGAGGCGGCGCGGGACCGCGCGTGGCCATGAGCGCGGTGAACCGCGGCAGGAATCCCTTCGGGCCGTAGTTGGCCATCGCCACGAGCCCGCCTGGCTTGGTGACTCGGAACAACTCGCTCGCCGCCCGCTCGGGGTCCGGAGCGAACATCGCGCCGAACACCGACGCAACGACGTCGAAGCGTTCGTCCGGGAAGGGCAGTGCCTCGGCGTCGGCCTCGAGCCACTCGATCGCCACGCCCTGCTCGCGGCTCCGCGCCTTGCCGAGATCGACCATCGCGGGAGCGAGGTCGGTGGCGACGACGGTCGCGCCGAGGCGGGCTGCCGCGATCGCGAAGTTGCCGTTGCCCGCGGCGACATCGAGCACTTCGCTGCCCGGTTGCAGACGGGATCGCTGCGCGAGCTCGACGGCATGTGGCTCGAGATGAACGGCCAGGGCGCCATAGTCGCCGCGCGACCACATGGCGCGGATCGCATCCTTCATCGGGCCATTGTCGACCGGTAGATCGCTCACGCCAACCTCCTATCCAGCGATGTCACACCGCTCCAGAGTCACGCTGGCGGACCCGAAGCCGACGACGACGATGCCCAGCATCGCGATCAGCCCGCCGGCGGACACCGCAGTGATCAATGGCGTGCCATACAACTGGAACAGTGACAGGTTCTCCGCGCAAAGGAGCCGCCGGGCTCGGTTGGACGGGGGGTTCGAAGGCAGGCAATCTGCGTTGTCCTGCACATCCCATCCGGATCATCACCGAATCGCGACGAGGCCTTCCTACGATCTCCACATGCGGTTCGGCTCATCGTTCCTGGGCGGCGCGGTCTGGACTCTCCTCGCGGTCGCCGTCGTCATCACGATCATCGCCCTGATGCGGGCCGGCCGCCGGCGCACGTACCGGCGAGCGTGGCACGCGCAGTGGCTCAATCACCGTCAGTCCCTGCGCCATGGACCCGTGCTGCTTGCGCTCGACATGCGGTACGCGCGCGGCGAGATCGGCCGTGACGACTACCTGTTGCAGCGCGCCGCTCTGCTGTCAGCGCAGGCTTCCGTGGTACCAAGCACGCCGCGGTCGCCCGCGTAATCGACCCTAGAGTTCCCTGACGGGGCGTCCGCTGAAGCTGCGCACCGCCCACGCCACCGCGCCGATGAGACCGGCATCGGTTCCCAGCGCGGCAGTCA
The DNA here is from genome assembly GCA_036521195.1 of Candidatus Dormiibacterota bacterium. GTDB lineage: Bacteria > Chloroflexota > Dormibacteria > Aeolococcales > Aeolococcaceae > Palsa-851. Next base: position 11,783 of record DATDID010000021.1, on the reverse strand, counting down.
CGATCTTGCACCTGCTCGCCGGGATGGCAAAGGCGATCTGCGACACCGCATGACGCGCCGGACCAAGCAGGAGATCGCCCGCGTGGATGAGCCCGCCGCCGATGACGATGGCGTCGGGAGCGAGCACGTTGATGAAGCCGCCGATGGCGCGACCGAGCGCGTGTCCCGCGTCACTGAACAGCCGAAGCGACAGCGCATCGCCCGCACTCGCGGCCGTGCTGATGGTGCGAGCGTCGATGAGCGCCGCGTCCATCCCGCGAAGGGAGGTGACCGCACCGGCGGCGAGTTCGGCATGCGCCCGCGCTGCGATGGCGGTGCCTGACGACATCCCTTCCAGGCACCCCGGATGACCCTGCCCGCATGCAGGTCCGTCGTCGCTGATCGGCGTATGGCCGACCTCACCCGCGGAACCCGTTGCGCCGTCGTAGAGATCGCCGTTGATGAACAGCGCGCCTCCGATACCGGTGCTCACCGTTATGAACAGCAGGTGCCGCGCTCCGCGCCCCGCCCCGGCCTTGAGCTCCGCGTAGCCGGCAGCCGCGGCGTCATGGCAGATGACCACCGGACAGCCGACACGCTCGGAAAGCATCTTCGCCGCCGGAACCTCGTTCCAGCCGGTCATGTTCGGCGTGTCGTGCACCACACCGGCGTGCGGATCGACCGGGCCAGGAATACCGATGGCCAGACCGCTGATTGCCGCACCGCCGGCGGCCTGCCGCGCGCATTGGGCGACCGCGTCAAGCACAGCCGCGGGGCCTTCACGCGATGGGGTATCGCGATGCACGGGTTCGCCATGTGTGACCTCGCCCGTCGCGACTGCCGCACGTATGCTCGTGCCGCCGAGGTCGACGCCGATGAGCGTGTCGGTCATACCGCGGCGACCGAGTCGTCCCACTGGCTCGGGCTCGCGATGCGCGCGGCATCATCCGGCCCCCAGGAGCCGGCGGGGTAGAACGTGATTGGCGGCGGGGCTTCGATGACCGGTTCCACCGCCTTCCATCCGAACTCGACCTCGTCCTCGCGGATGAACAGCGTGTGATCGCCCTCCAGCGCATCGTGGAGCAGACGCTCGTACGCCTCAGGGGGCGATGTCTTGAATGAGTCGCCGTAGTTGAAGTTCATGTCGACCGACTGCGCGGTCACCTCAGGTCCCGGCTGTTTGGCGACGAAGGAGAGCGCGATGCCCTCGTCGGGTTGGATCCGCACGACGAGGCGATTGCGATGCAACGTGTGCACACCCGCCGTCTTGAACAAGTGCAGCGGCACGTCGTGGAAGGTGATGACGACACGCGTATCGCGCTTCGGCAACCGCTTTCCCGTACGCAACAGGAACGGAACACCGGACCAGCGCCACGACTCGAGGTGCAGGCGCAACGCGGCGTATGTCTCGGTCGTGGATTCCGGCGAAACGCCGGGCTCATCGCGGTACCCGGCAACAGGCTCGCCGTCAACCGTGCCGGCCGTGTACTGCCCGCGGACGACGACGTGCGGATGGATCGGCTGAATCGACTGCAGCACCTTCACCTTCTCGTTGCGGATCGCCTCGGCGTCGAACGACAAGGGCGGGTCCATCGCGACGAGCGCGAGCACCTGGAACATATGGTTCTGCACGATGTCACGGACCGCGCCGATCTCCTCGTAGAGCTTGCCGCGTTGCTCGACACCGAGTGACTCGGCAACCGTGATCTCCACTCTCGAGATGGCGTCACGGCTCCAGATCCGTTCGAACAGCGAGTTGCCGAAACGGAAGATCAACAGGTTCTGGACCGTCTCCTTGCCCATGTAGTGATCGATGCGGAATATCTGTTGCTCGGGGACCACGTCGTGGAGCGTCTTGTTCAACTCCTCCGCCGACTTCAGGTCGTGCCCGAACGGTTTCTCGATGATGATCGACGTCCCCTCCGCAAGGCCCGCGGTCCTGATGCCGTCGATGAGCGACGTGAATGCAGACGGGGGCACCGCGAGGTATGCGAGGCGTCGATCCCGCGTCGCCACCTGCCGAACGGCGCTCAGGTCACCGTCAGCCGCGAGCGGCACGAAATGGAGCCGCGACGCAAACGCATTGAACGCCGACCTCTGCAGGGGTGTCCGTGAGAACTGCTTGACGGACGACTCCGCGAGGTCGCGAAAACGCTGGTCGTCCCAGTCGAATGGTGCCGCGCCGATGATGTCGCAGCCGGCCGGCAGCAATCGCTGGACCTGCAGGTTGTAGAGCGCGGGAATGAGCTTGCGCTGCGCGAGATCGCCCGTCGCACCAACGATGACGATGTCCTGATCGGGGGGCGCTTTGAGCGGCATCGAGCCGGCGTACGAGCCTACTTGCCGCTGAAGTGACGTACGGTGACATCGACGAGCTTGATCACAATCGCGACGATCGCACTGGCAAGACTGATGACCAGCACCGGGAGCAGCGCGCCGGGCGTCGAGTACGTGTATGTCGCGAGCACCGCGGTGAAGAACAGCCCGGTGACGCAGAGACCGAGGAGAAAGACGACGGTCTTGGTGAGCGAGTCGAGTTCCGGTTTGCCGCGCATCAGCACCGCGAGGCTCGGCGTCAGCGGCTCCGCGGGCGCGAAGTGGCGAATCGCCAGGACGATCAGGCGGAGCAGAAGAATGCCGACGAAGATGCCGACGATGACGAGTACCAGCGGCAGCTCCACGCTCGGGGTGCTGTAGGAAAGCGTCGCGAACAGGCCGGCAAGCAGCAGACCCAGGACCACCGCGGTCATGCCGAGCACCGTCAGCCACGTGATCGCGTCCCAGACAGGCAACGTGACCGTCGGGAGGGTGAAGGTCCGCATCGTCGGAGCGCCACCGGTGAGCTGGTCGATGAACGCCGGCTGACCGCTGAGTCCCGAGACGCGAGCCTGCATCCCGTAGTGGACGCGCTCGGTCGCCACCGGGCTCGCAGACGCGAGGAGACCGGGCTGCGGACCGGGGAACAGGCGACGCTCTTCGGTGCGACCGTCGGGGTAGCTCAGACGGAGGAGGCCGCACTGCTCGCAATGCCAGGCCTGAATCGGCAGGCCCCCGACGATCGGCCCGTAATAGGTGACGGTGCGACGCAAGCCTTCAGGCCCGACAGCGCCCTCGTAGTGGGCAAACTCGTGGGCCATGACTCCCGTGACCGGCGCTGGGTGGTCGCAGGTTTCCGGTGTCAGCGGCAAGGCGGAGGGCGCGTCTGCGACAGCCACTGAGAATCGGATTGTAGTGCCGAGGGCGGTCAGCCGATGGTGCGGGCGGCGCGGGCGGCGAAACCCGCTGCGCGCATCGCGGCCGCGAGACGCTCCGACTCGACCGCGTCGGCGGCAACTGCAAACAAGGCGCCGCCGCTCCCGGTCATGTGCCACTCGATCTCGGGGTGGGCGGCCCGCGCCCGTCGTACAGCGGTTGCCACCGTCGCATCCGCCCGGCATGCCGCGGGTTCAAGCGCACTCCCCATCACGGCGTCCATGACTGCAGCGTCGTGCATGTGACCAGTCGCGAGCAGCTCGGCAAGTCGCGCCGCTCGCCCATCGTCGCGAATGTCCGCGGCAAGCAGCGCACGGTACGTTGCCGCAGTCGAGCTCGGCACGGTCGACACGATGGTGACGTGGAGCTGCGGCGTGGGCAGCTGCTCGAGGCGCTCGCCTCGTCCGCGCACCCGATGGGCGCCGAGGTCGAGCAACGCCGGGATGTCGCTCCCGATCCGGAGAGCTGCGGCGGCGACCTGATCCGAGTGGACCCCAATGCCGAGTGCCGCGAGCTCGGCGGTCCCCGCTCGAAGCACCGCCGCCGCATCTCCGGACCCGCCGCCGAGTCCTGCGCCGTGCGGGACGGTCTTGTTGAGCCAGAGGCGCACGTCGAGGGGACGCCCGGCGAGTTGGATGAGCGCATGTGCGGCCCCCACCGTGAGGTTGGAGTCGCCGTTCGGGACCCCGGCGGCGGCCGGGCCGGTCACGTTGAGTGAGACCGACTCGGTCGCTGCAAACGTGACGCCGACGCCGACGAGGTCGTGCCAGTCGATCGGCACCAGGATGCTGTCGATGTCGTGAAATCCGTCGGCTCGGCGGCCGATGACACTCAGCGAGAGGTTCAGCTTTGCGTATGCGGGAACGACCCGCGCGGAGAGATGGGACACAGACGCTGATATACTGCTGCCTTCGTGCGTCCCTGGCTGGCATGCCGCCCGGGCGGCGCGCCCCAGACCGTGATTGAGTGACGTAGAAGAGCGAGCATGGCCAACTCCCGATCCGCGCGCAAGCGCATCCGGTCCAGCGAACGCAAACATGTGCGCAATCGCGCTGTTAAGTCCGCAGTCCGCACCAAGGTGATCAAGGCGCGTCACGCGCTCCTCGAAGAGGGCCAGGCAACCGGCGAAGCCGAGCTGCACGCCGCGATCAAGGCACTGGACCGTGCTGCCGAGAAGGGCATCCTTCATCGCAACAACGTGCGCCGCCGCAAGTCGCGGCTGGCGTCCATGGCCGCTCGCCTCGCCAACGTGGCCGAGGGCAGCGAAGGCGCAGCCGCGCGGTCCGCTGCGGCGGGCGGCGCCAAGGGTCGGAGCGCGAAGCAGCCGGCGCGGGCTGCGGCATCCAAGGCAGCGGCGAAGCCGGCCGGCAAAGCGCCTGCCCCCAAGGCAAGTGCGGTGAGGGCCACCACGAAGGCGGCAGCCCCCAAGGCAGCAGCAGCACCGACGGCGGCCAGCGCGACGAAGGCGCCGGCCAAAGCGCCCAAGACCAAATAGGTCTCGCCGGGAGGACCCGGGTCGCGCCGGGTTGCTAACTCCGACGTTCCGCGCGCGATGCGGTCAGATCGGCCGCTGCTCGCAGGACGGCGAGGCGGACCCCGTCGGTGTCCGAGATCTCACCGATCTTGAGCTTGCGGTCGGCGTCGTGGAGCGCGCCAAGCCACCTGGCAGCAACCGGCGCGGGGACGAGCCGGGCCTGGCGGACGAGGCGCTCGACCATCCAGTCCGGTTTGCCGATTGCCGCGGCAAGACCCGAGGCCGATCCGTGCGTCTGCAAATAGGCCTGGACCAGCAGCAGATCGCGGATCTGCCCGGCAAGGATGGCGAGGAGGTAGGGTCCGGCTCGTCCTTCTGACAGCAGCCGGTCGATCGAGTCGGCGCCACGTGCCGGCACCGGGCCGAGCAGGTCCCCGAGCGTGTCGTAGAGCCCGCTCTCCTCATCGCCGGCGACCGCGAGTCGGACGTCACTCACCGAGAGCGGGCGTCCCGCGGCATACGCGACGAGCTTGTCGAGCTCCGACGCGATGGTCCCGAGGTCGGGCCCCGCGAAGCGAACGAGATGCTCGACGGATCCCGATCCGAGGCGGAGGCCCCGTGAGGCGATCTCGCCCTCCACCCACGAACGAAGCTCCCGGCCCTTCTTCGCCGCATGGAAGGTGATGGCACCGCCCAGCTCCTTGACCGCTGCCAGCACGGGATTCCTGTCGGGCACCTTGGCGTGGGCGACAAGGCAGAGGAGTGTCGTCGGAGCTCGCTCCGCGAGGATGGCCGCCAGACGTTCGGGAGGGTCGGCTCCGCCCCGTTTTGCGGCGCCGGTGAGCTGCGGAGGATCACGCACGAGCAGCGCTCGCTCGGGATCGAAGAGCGGCATCTCCGCGACTGCACTCCGGAGTGCGTCAAGGCGGCCGGGTGCCTCGAAGACCTCGACGTCGAGCTGCGGCGGCTTCGCGCGCTCGCGCCATGCCCGCACTGCCTGATCGACGAGGTATCCCTCGTCGCCATGGATCAGGGTGAGGGGGTTGAGCAGAGCTGTCGCGGCCACCGAGCCAGTATCGCAGCCGGCTCAGGTGCTCTCCACGAGCCCGTCGGGACCACCGGCGTAATCGATGTCGCCGTTCGTGCCCGTGCGGTCCGTGGTGTAACCCCGCGGTGCGGCGACGCCCGGCGCCCCCTTTGCAAGGGGAACGGCGAGCTCGAGCGGATGCGCAGTGGAAAGGAGGACGGGCGAAACCGCGCCGCCCGGCGGTGTCACCACGAGGTCGGCCGTGAGCTGACTTCCGTAGACAGCACAGAGCTCCTCCTGGTCTGCCGTTCCGGCGTCTCCGAGGACGAGCGCACGTCCGGAGCGATCGCCGACGGTCAGCACGCACATCGCTCGCGATGTCGCCAGCGCCAGAAAGCCGAGGCACCTCCACGTGGCACCACCAAACGACCACGCGGCGCCCGCTGGATCGAGGACGGTCGCACCGGCGCCCGCAAGTCCTGCCACGACGGCGTTGGCACCGGCCGTGAGCCCGCCAGGATCGACGACCGTCCCGACCGAGTAGTGACCTGGAAGTCCGTTCAGCCCATCGACAGCCGCCTGCTCACCGCCGGTGATCACCACCATGTCGATGTGGTTCGTCGTTGGAGGCAACTCCCGGCCGAGCGCAGCAAGGAGCAGCGTCTGTGACGCGCCTCCGTCGACGAGCACGCTGCTACCGTCGGCTGTACGCACGAGCACCGCGGTGGACGAGCCGGTGCTGAGAACGTTGACGTGCAGCAGACCATCCGGGCGCGAGGCGACCGCCCACGCCACGGCAGCGGCGAGGACCCCGCTCAGGACAGCGATGGCGATCGTTCGAACGCTCACGCCGGTACCCGGGTGCGCAGTGCCGACCACGCCAGGACGGCGAGTGCGGCGGCGAGGCCACACGCTTCGGCGTATGACCACGCCGCCGGCCACGTTCCGATCTGGATGGCGGCGCCGGGGATCGCGCTGACGACGCGCGCAACGGTTGTCGACGCCGAGGTCCCGAGGCTCGCGAACTGCAACGGGATCCAGCCGAGTCCGGGGTGGAACGCGCTGAGTGCTGCTCCGAATCCACCGGCGACGATCATCACGGGCAGGAGCGGCAGCACCAACGCGTTGGCGATCGGGCCACCGAGTGCGATGACGCCGAACGTCCCAGCCATGACCGGGATGGTCGCGATCTGCGCCGCGACAGTCAGCGCAAACGGCTCCGCAAACAGTCGCGGGCCGGGCAGCTTCGCCGCGATCGGCGTAGCGAGCACGAGTATCCCGACCGTCCCGAGAAACGAGAGCTGAAAGCCCGGATCCTCCAGCAGTGCAGGGGACACTGCAAGCATCAACGCCGCGACGAGCGTGAGCATGGGCACCGGATCGATGCGTCGCCCGCCAGTCGCGGCGAACATCGCCGCTCCCGCCATCAGTGCACTGCGGATTGCGGCGGGCCCCGCGCCGCTGACCAGGACGTAGGCGACCACGACAGGCATCGCGACCAGGAGTGTTCGCCGTCGCGACCACTGGAGGACGCGCGCCAGCGCGCTCAGCAGCCCGATGATCAGAACGACCTTGAGACCGGACACCACGACGATATGGATGAGTCCGGCGTTTTGCAGCGGCGCGCGCACGTCCGCGCTCAGCGGCTGATGGATACCGAACGCAATGCCCAGAAGGAGCGCGGCTGCCGGCTCGGGCAGTTCCGCGTCCACCGCCGCGATCAACCGGCCCTGCACCCAAACGATCACCGACGCCGGCGACGCACCGCCACTCCTGAGGACAAACACCTGCGGTGATATGGCGATTCCCTCGACACCCTCGCGTTCGAGAGTGTCCGCAGAGTTCGCCCCCGGACGCCGGTCCAGCCTTCGAAGGCCGGACGCGTCGATTTCCACGCTGTCTCCCGGCGACAACGAGGGAATGAGTGGACCGCTCACCAGGACGGTGCCCGACACGGCTCGATCGACGTCGGTGTCGGCAAGGTGCGCGACGTCGACGATCGCCGAAGTCCCGGCTCCCGGATCGGCCGTTCGCACCTGTCCTGTGAGAACCACAGGCCGCGTGCCCAGGTTGCCGGCGATCGTCGCCGGCCCCGGCACCACCACCACCATCGAGCCACGGAACAGCCCGAGGACGAGCGAAGCCGCGACCGCCAAGGGCATCGCGGAGGAACGACCAATCGCTGCCACGACCAACGCGCCTCCGGTTGCGCCGACGCCGACCGGCAGCAGCAGCGAAGGGCCGATCGAGCAGGCGAAACCAGCGCCGCATCCCAGTGCGAAGGCACCCCAGATCCACGTCGCGGCACGACCGGCGCGAGAGCCGGCTCGCAGCCTCACCCGGACAGGACGACGCGCAGGTAGTGCTCCAGGCCTGTCACCGTCGCGGCATCAACGCCGAGATCGCCGTGGAGCTGACTCATCGATGTGAACGGTCCCCACTCATTTCGATAGGCGAGGATCGCGGCACCGAGTCCATCGGGCATTCCCGGGACCGCATCGAGCTCGTCTTCCGCAGCGCTGTTGATATCCAGCTTCGCCACGGTGGTACCGCTCTTGAGAAAGGGCACGTTGATCTGACGGCCGTCGTGCACCCGTTCGGCCATGTTGGGAAGGTGCCCCGGATCGGCGAGGTTTGTGATCCCGCCGGCCGCTGCCAGCGCATCCGCAACTCGCGCGTCCGGGCTCAGCTCATAGAGACCCGCATGCTCGACAGCGCCGCTGACGAAGACGAGCACGGTGGACGGTGCGGGTGGGTCGGCGGTTTCGCCGACGGGTACTGGGATATGCGCCGCCGACTGATGCACGACGAGCCATCCGCCGGCTCCGGTCATAGCGAGCATTCCGGCAGCGGCAAGCGCAATCCGGCGAGGGCCGGTTCCGAAGAGTCTGTTTGCAGGTGACGACATACACAGAAGTGTATAGCCGACTGCTTCCGGACGCAAGGCTCACAAAACCTGGATGATCGGCAGGCAGCGCGCGGTCAGTAGGAGCGAGGCGGAGACGCGGGAAGCCGGTAACGCAACTGGCCGTCGTCACCGACGGTGGTCGCGGCGCCGGCGCGCTCGGCAAGCCAGCGGACTGCGCGACCGGACACCGGATCTCCGAGGACGCTCAACTCGCGCGCGATCTCCGAGGCGGTCGCGGACCCGAGCTTGCCGATGGTGGCAAGGACGATGTCCGGGGTCACCGACGCAGGCGTCGCGCGCCCCTTCGGTCCCTTGCCGCGACGGCGACCCTTTGCGTGCCGAACAGCGGGCGCTGATGCCCGTTTGGCGACTCGCGGAGGAGTGGCAGCATCGCCGGCGCGATCGAGCAATGCCACCGCCGCGCGGACTTCGCGCCGCAATGCCGCGTTGTCCGCTTTCAGTTCAGCTACCTGACCAACGAGCGCCTCGATGCGTGACACCAACCGCTCCGCGGCCTGCACGATCGGCGACGCGGCGCTCGAAGCAAGATCGCGATCGGCGGTATCAGGCATGAGGACTCCCGGGCAATGTGCCATTGGCGCAATCGCGGCGATCCAAATCGCCGTCCCGCTCCACTCACCAGCATTGTCCGATACCCGGCGGCATGGATGCAATCGCGGCATTGCGTGGACTGCAATCGTCACGTGTCTGGCGGTGATGTCACGCGATCACCATCAGTCGCGTCGTCATCCTTCCGGCCGGTACCATGTCCGGCGGGGCCATAGCTCAGCTGGGAGAGCGCTTGCATGGCATGCAAGAGGTCGGGAGTTCGATCCTCCCTGGCTCCACCAAAGCGCTCCAGCATCCCCCAACGTGACGAATTCCGAAGCTGGCGGTCACCCAACAGGGTGACTTTCGCCTTCCTGAACCGCATGGGGCAGACCAACTCGATATGATCCGGCGCACGTCTCACAATCTGAGACTTGGCTCGGGACCATGAAACCGAGCCAGGGCGGCGATGAGCCATATAAAACGGGAGGATCTCGACTTGCGACCGAACAAATTGACCATTGGTGGGATAGGCCTGGGAGTGCTTGGCCTGCTCACCGCCGCGGCATGCGGTAGCACCAGCGGTACCCCGTCGACGTCAGGCGCGCTCGCCTCGTCGCAGGTGCTGCACTTCCCCGTCTTCCAGGACCCAGGTACATGGGATCCCGGCGAGATGGACGCCGAGGTCGACACCGAGCTCATGCAGAACGTGTTCGACAACCTCTGGCGTTTCGACGACAACCTGAACATCGTTCCGGACATCGCCCTGACCGTGCCGACGCAGGCCAACGGCGGCATCTCCGCGGATGGCACCACGTACACGATTCACCTGAATCCCAAGGCCAAGTTCTCCAACGGCGACCCGGTCACCTCGAAAGACGTGTTGTACTCCTGGAACCGCGGTGCGGAGCTCCAGGGTGGATACGCCTCGATCTTGAGCGCCATCCAGGGCTTCTCGGACGTTCAGAAGGCCGCCGGCGCTCCGCCGTCCTCCGGCTCTCCGACCAGCTTCCAGGCCAACATCGAGACCCAGCTGAAGGCAGGCAACCCTGCATTCATGATGAGCGGCCTCACCGCGCCGGACCCTGAAACCGTTCAGGTCAAGCTCGCGAACGGCTGCGGCTGGTGCCTCACCGCGTGGACCCTCGAAGGTACCGTCGGCGCGATCGTCGACGAGAAGGTCATCGATGCAGCGGGTGTTGATCCGGTCAACTGGTGGCAGACGCCCACCGACCTCGTCGGCACCGGCGCCTACAAGCTCACCTCCTACACCGCCAAGCAGTCCATGGTGTTCAGCGCAGTGCCGAACTGGTGGGGTTCTCCGAAGCCGACGTTGAAGACGATCAACATCGACATCAAGGACCCGTCGACTGCACCGACCACGGTCGACGCCTTCTTCCAGAAGGGCTACGACATCGTCGGCTACGGCGGTGACAGCGCCACGATCCCGCTCGCGAACATCCTGGCGATCCAGACCAACTCGCGCGAGAAGCCGGAGCTGTTGACCCAGCCCAAGGGCCGTACCACGTGGCTGAGCTTCAACATCGGCTACCCGTCGACCGGTGGACCGTTCCTTGGTGAGAGCGCGGCTGCCAAGGGTCTCCGCCTCGCATTCGACCTCGCAGTCGACAAGCAGGGTCTGGCCACGACGGTGTGCCACAACCTCATCTGCTCGGCAGCAACCGGCGGTCTCATCACCACCGGACTCGTCGGCAACGGCGGACCGAACAGCGACCCGCTGGCCAAGTTCGACGCGACCCAGGCCAAGTCGTTGCTCAAGCAGTACGACCCGACGGGCGCGCTGACCAAGAACCTCACCTACTCGTACAACGCGGGCAGCCTCAACGAGAGCGTCGCCGAGTACCTGCAGAACGAGTGGCAGACCAACCTCGGCATCAAGGTCAACCTCAACTCGGTGTCGGATGCGTCGATCTTCATCAGCAACCGGCTCTCGGGCAAGTACGAGATGTCGCGCGACGGCTGGCAGTTCGACTACAACCACCCGCAGGACTGGTACGACAACCTCTGGGGCGCGATCCCGACTGCGGAAGGCGCCAACACCAGCGGGTTCGACGACCCGACGTACGACAGCATCCTCAAGCAGGCCGACGCGGAGCCGCTGACGACAGCACTCCCGCTCTACAACCAGCTTGGGCAGATCCTGCAGAACGACGTTGTGTACATCCCGCTGTACTACTCCGTCGGTAACTTCCTCATCCAGCCGTACGTGAGCGGAGCCGGTTCGAACACCGCCTTCGACCACTACTGGGACGAGATCAAGATCCTCTCTCACTAAGAGGGCGCGCGACTAGAACCGAATAGAAGGCGCCCGGCACCGAGCCGGGCGCCTTCCGCCTTTCCGCTACACGGGAGGAAAAAGGTAGATGCTGACCCGGGGAACACTCATCTACATCGCGCAGCGATTGGCGCTGATCGTCTTCACGCTCGTCGCTGTCTCCTTCCTGGTCTTCATCACGGTGCACAGCCTCCCGGGCAACGCGTTCGAGAGCCAGCGCGTGCATGGCAACGCCCTGAAGCTCCTGCTCCACGAGTACGGACTCGACCGCCCGATCCTCGTGCAGTACTGGAGCTTC
>DATDID010000020.1:0-5349 GCA_036521195.1 Candidatus Dormiibacterota bacterium | reverse complement strand
AAACGCCACACCCGTCGGGTCACCGGCGAAGCGTGCGTGCGTCAGCAGATACACGCCGGCTGCAGCGAGTACGACCGCGGCAACATTGCGACCGAGACGAGCGGCGATCACCGCAAGGACGATCGGACCGATGAACTCGATGGCCGCCACGGTTGCGAGTGGAAGCCGGTCGATCGACTCGTAGAAGCAGACGTTCATGACGGCGAAAATCGCACCGAGCGCGACGATCAAGCCCCGGCCACGCCGATCGAGCGCGAAGAACCCTCGCCAGGGCCGCCGCCAGACGGCAAACACTATCGCCGCGGCTGCGATGCGCAACCACGCAACCCCGAGGACGTCGACCCGCGCGAACAGGAGCACGGCAAATGACGGACCCAGGTAGTGGAAGACGGCGCTTCCGACGAAATACGCCTGTGGTGGCACCGCCCCATGACTGAGCCTCGAGGGCCGACGGAGGAGCATTCCCGACATGACGACCACCGTATCGCACGCAAACTCCGTTTGACAGAGGTGATCATCGGCATTAGGCTGCATTTACCTCATGAAGCTCGGCACTGCGCGCTCCACACGATCGTTTCCTGTCACTCTCGATCAAATCGACCGCAAGATCATCGGTGAACTGGTGGCGGACGGGCGGACTCCGCTCGCCGAACTCGGCCGCCGGGTCAACCTCTCGCCGCCGGCCGTGTCGGAGCGCGTCGCGCGCCTGGAAGAGGCCGGGGTCATCACCGGATACCGGGCCGTCATCGACGCTCGCGCACTCGGCTACCAGCTCACCGCGATCGTCCGCGTGAGGCCCGCCCCCGGTCAGTTGCATCGCATTCCGGAGCTCGCGTTGCAGATTCCGGAGATCGGTGAGTGTCACCGCATCACCGGCGAGGACTGCTTCTACCTGAAGCTCCACCTGCGCTCAATCGACGAGCTTACGAGCCTGCTCGACAGGTTCCTCGCCTTCGGCGAGACGACGACGTCGATCATCAACGCCTCGCCCATCCCGCATCGCGAGCCACCCGTCCCCGACGCAGCCTGAGGGCTCGCAGACGGGTGTGCCGACGATCAGACTCACCCAATGACCGACAACAAAGCTCAGATCGGCCGGGCTCTGCGGTTTGTCGCGTCCGGGGGCTGGACGACCGAGGATCCGGATGTCATGGCCGAATTGCTGGACCGCGCCGAGGCGATGGCGAAGGCGGTCGTCGCCGATTCCGACGCCTCATCTGACGTTCGGGCGCTCGCGCAGGACTTTCTCGACCGGCTGAAGCTCGACCTGTCCTGATAGACGGCGGGAACCGTCACAAGGGCGGCACTGACCGACCAACTTGGTCACGGAGTTGCGCGACGGCGGCTGCGCACCGGCAGTAGGCACACGCTGCGTCGATGAAGGTGAGGCAGCGGCCAGCCTCGCAACAGAGCCTCTCGGCGCGATTGAGCCAAGCGTTCAGAGCTGTCGCGATCCTGATTGTCGCGACGCTCGTGCTCACGGGCGCTTGCTTTGCAGCGGTGCTCGGACACTTCGAGCCCTCGCTCTCCACGCTGCTCGCGGGACGCGACGCAGTGGACGGGGCGAACGACGGCATGCTCGACGAGGAGACGGGTCTCCGCGGATACCTCGACTCCGGCAATCAGATCTTCCTGACCCCGTACTACCTGGGACGAACGGAGATCGCACAGGGCAACGCCAACTCAACCGATCTTGCCGCGAACCCTGCTTTGACAGGCCCGATCATCGCCATGCGTATCGCGCAGCAGCGGTGGATCAGCGAGTGGGCGACACCGGCGCTCGCCTCCGGAAAAGCTGAGAGCGGAGCGGCCGAGGTCGACACGTTCCTCTTGCAGGGAAAGGCATTGTTCGACACGTACCGCACCGCCAATGACCTGGTGAACCTTGACGTCGACGAGGACATCGTCGTGCAGCAGGAGGACGAGCACGACCTGGTTGTCGTCGCATTCGGACTTGTCGCGATCTCGCTTGTCATTACGACCGTAGTCGCACGCCGGCAGCATCGAAGCCTCCGCCTCGCCGTGGTCGAGCCGATTGACGACCTGGTGATGACGATGCGTCGCGTCGGTTCCGGAGACCTCACCGCGCGTCCCACGTCATCAGGTCCGCCGGAGCTCCGCGAAGTGGCAGCCGAGCTCTCGCGAATGACGGACACGCTCGTTGAGGAGCGATTCCGAATCGCGTCGATGGAGGCCGACGCTCGGTCACAGGCGGAACGCTTGGGCTTGATTGTCAGCGTCGGTCGTGAGATCTCAGGCAGCCTCAGCCTCCGATATGTCGCAGACGCGGTGAGCAAGGCGGCGTTGATCATCGGTGGGTTCGACGCCGCACGCATGTGGCTGATCGACGAAGCGAGGCGTGAACTCACCGTCGTCCATGACTCGGGCGATCACGTGGGGTCGACGGAAGACCGGGAGACTGTGCTACTCGGCGAGGGTCTCGTCGGCAGAGCGGGGCAGTTTGGGCGAACGCTCGCGACGCGCAGCGCGGGGTCGCTCGCAACCGAGTACACGCCCGGCGTGCCGGTCGCGGTGATCGCGCTGCCGATGATCGTCGGCGCCCGGATCGTCGGTGTCCTCGAGCTCACCGCCAACGAGCCGGTGGAGATCGATGCCACCAAGCTCGACGTCGTGCACAGCCTCACCGGTCAGGCAGCGTCCGCCGTCGAGGCGGCGCGGTTTCACGAACGTGCCGATGAGTTGAGTCACACGGATGTCCTGACGCGCCTTCCGAACCGCCGGCGACTCGAGGTCGACCTGGAGGCAGAGGTCGCGCGCAGCACGCGATACAACCGCCCGGTCGCGTTCATCATGCTCGACGTCGACCATTTCAAGAGTGTGAATGACCTGCACGGGCATCAGGCGGGCGACGAAGTGCTCTCGGAATTTCAAAGCGCGTTCAAGGCTTCGCTGCGCGAGACGGACACGGCATATCGCTACGGCGGCGAGGAGTTCTGCGTGATTCTCCGCGAGACCGATGGGGATGCCGCGGGTGTCGTCGCCGAGCGCCTGAGGAGCGTGATCGCACAGCGATTTGCTGGCGTCGGCGGTTCGCCAATGGTCACCGCGTCGCTCGGTATCGCGTCGATGCCCGACGACGCCGTTGACGGACCGTCGTTGGTTGCTGCCGCAGATAAAGCGATGTACCAGGCAAAGGCCTCCGGGAGGAACTGTGTGGTGCGGGCAGCCGCAGGCCCCACCGTCATGAACGGGTCCCGGGTGCGTGTCCGCTCGCGCCTGCGCGCGATCACCACCACGCGGTCCGGCACCACGTCGCCTCCGGCGCAGGATGCCGGCCCACCCGCAGCGTTGAAGGTCTCGGACTGAGCAGACCCCGCACCATTTGCGTTCTCTCTAACGCTGTGAGATAATTCTAACCGTGGTAGCTATCCCAACCCGCGATAGACGCGCTGAACGCCGCGAAGCAGTTGCGGCGGAGATCCTCGAGGCAGCCTGGGACGTCGCCCGCTCCGAAGGGCTGGCGGGGCTGAATCTTCGGGACGTCGCCCAGAGGATCGGCATGCGACCGCCCTCTCTCTACTGGTACTTCGCGTCGAAGAGCGCGATCTACGACGCGATGTTCGTCCAGGGTAATCGCCAGTTGCTCGAGCGCCTCGAGGCGCAGAACTGGCCCACGGATGCGAGGGCCTCCCTCCGTCTCGGGGCCAGGGTCTTCGTCGAATTCTGTGTCGAGGACGTGCAGCGATACCAACTGCTGTTCCAGCGCACCATCCCCAACTTCGAGCCGTCGGCAGACGCGTACGGTGTCGCCGTTCAGTTGCTCGACGACATGCGCGCGCGGATCGCGAGAGTCGGCGTGACAGACGCGTCCGCGTTCGACACATGGACGGCGCTGGTAAGCGGGCTCGCGGCCCAGCAGATCGCCAACGATCCGGGCGGTGACCGATGGCTCCGACTCGTGGACGACGTGGTGGACATGTACGTCGAGCACACGCTGCCTGAGCAAGCAACAACGACGACGCCCAGAACCGCCACATCGAAAAGGAAGGGACGATGACCACAGCACTGCCGATCGCGATCCCACCGCCGGCGACGGCAGCGGGGGTCGAGGCCGTCGACATCCCCGGCATTGGTCACGACGAGGCGATGGTCCTGGCCGCCGGCGAGTTCGCGCGGATGATCGATCTGCTCGAGCAGCTCACGGCAGACGAGTGGTTGCAACCGACAGTCTGCTCACCGTGGACCGTGCACGAGCTCGTCGCGCACGTCGTCGGCATGGCCGACGCGCAAGCGTCGTTCCTCCAGTTCCTGCACGACTTTCGCAGCGCACGCAAGCGCAGCGGCGGCGCGATGATCGATGCCATGAACGCGACTCAGGTTCGCGAGCGCGCGCACATGAACACCGGACAGTTGGTCGAACGCCTCGTCGCAACCGCGCCGCGCGCGGTGCGCTCGCGCCGCCGCACGCCCGCGTTGATGCGCAAGTTCAAGCTCATGAAGCAGGACCCGCCGTTCGACACGGAGCGGTGGACGTACGGGTTTCTTCTTGACACGATCTTCACCCGAGACCCGTGGGTGCACCGCATCGACATCTCCCGCGCCACCGGGCGCGACGTCGTGCTCACGCACGAGCATGACGGTCGCATCGTTTCGGCCGTGGTCGCCGAGTGGGCGCATCGCCATGGCCAGCCGTTCAGCCTGACGCTCACCGGCGAAGCGGGCGGGCGGTGGCAGTCCGGGAGTGGCGGGGAAGCGATCGAGCTCGATGCACTCGACTTCTGCTGGACACTCTCGGGGCGCATGAAGGGCGCGGGCCTGCTCGCCACTCCGGTGCCTTTCTAAAGGCCCAGATCTGCAGGGCTGGCCGCGCGGCCGGCCCGCTATGCCTGCGTTGACGCCTCGCCGGAGCCTCCACCCGACCACGCCGGGAGCTCCTGCAGCGACCAGGTGTTGCCATCAGGGTCACTGAAGAAGACGAATTTGCCCCACGGCTGCGCATCGACATCGCTCGCCGCGACACCACGGCTGATCAGCTCCTGTCTGGCGGCTTCTGCATTTGCCACGACCATCTGGATGCCTTTCTGGGAGCCGGGCGGCATCTCCGTGATGCCCGTGCCCATGACCACGGAACAGGCCGACCCCGGAGGCGTGAGTTGCACGAATCGGAGACCTTCACGCACTGGAATGTCGTGATCGGCGTTGAAGCCGACCTGATCGACGTAGAACGCCTTGGCGCGGTCAACGTCAGTGACTGGAATCGCGACGAGTTCGATCTTCATGTCCATGCGCGTAGTGTATCGAGACCCGTACCGACACTTTTAAAGGGCGCCCCGATGCAGAAGCGACTGGTAACCCGATACGCAACGAAGTCGACCGAGGCGGCTGACG
>DATDID010000019.1:0-5522 GCA_036521195.1 Candidatus Dormiibacterota bacterium | reverse complement strand
CATCGCCAGCGCTCAGAACCCGGTCGCGTCGAACTGGGCGGTCGGCGGCAACACCGCGTTGAGCTCGTTGCTCGCCACGCAGGACGCTGATGGCGGGTACACGTTCCCGGGCGGTTCCGGAGCTGACCCCTTCACCACTGCGCAGGTGCCACCGGCGTTGGAGCGCGCCGCGTTTCCGCTGGCGTGCGGGGCGGCACCGTGCTTCAAGAGTGGAGCGACGCTGCCGTGAGGGGGGTCCTGCGCATCGCGTTCGCTGCTCCGCTGCTCACGATCGGACTCGGCGCCGCGTCTGCGGTTGCGCACGTTGGACCGGCCAAGCCGCTCTGCGCTCAGGCGGCGGATACGAACCACGTAGGGATCGTGGTGGAGCACGGGAACGGGGACGTGGTGACGCAATGCGTCGGCTTCGATACCCCGACGATCACCGCCCTTGCGGTTTTGCAGGCAGCGGCCTCGCAGGACAGCAGCTTCGAGTACGCGACCGAGACGTACCCCGGCCTCGGTGAGGCCGTGTGTCAGATCGGGAACGAGCCTCAGCAGTACACGCAGTGCCTGCCGTCCTCAGGCTCGTATTGGGTTTTCTTCACCGCGACCTCGGGCCGGGCGTGGACAGGCGCAGCGCATGGCATATCGACGGCGACTGTGAGCAACGGCGACGACGTCGGCTTTCGCTACGACGCACTGACGGGAGGCGACCCAGCGCCGGCGTCTCCGGCCAATGTCTGCCCGGCGACACCGCCATCACCGACTCCGACGCCGGCGCCGACTGCGAGCGCGCGCCCGACACCCGGAGGGACGTCACCCCCGGGGCCATCGGGAACGGCGGTGCCCAAACCCACCGGCACGGTAATCGCCACAGGCGCGGGCGGAAGCTCGGCTCCGACAGCATCGAATAGCGCACTACCGGCCGACGGCGTGCTTGGCGCGAGCACCCCGCAAGCGTCGCCGGTGCCCGCGCTCGGTGTCGCGACCAACGCGGTCATCGACAGTCCCTTCAACCCGGCGCTCGTCATCGCGGTCATCGCCATCGCCGCCTTGATCACGCTGGTCGGTATCCAGGGGCTGCGCCGACGACGTCAATGAATCCGAGAGCGCTTGGCGCTTGGGCAGTGTCGGGCGTGACCATCGCGCTCGCAACCGGCAACCCGGTCTATCGGGTGCTCGTGCTGCTCTGCGCGCTCAACGTGCTCATCGCGTTGCGGCGGCCCGGAGTGTCGATCCGCGGTCTGGTCGTCGCGCTGCTCGTCGCCACCGCGATCGCCGTCGCGACCACGACTCTCGCCAGCCATACGGGAGACCACGCATTCCTGATGCTGCCGTCGGGTATCCCAGTGATCGGTGGTCGGCTGACGCTGGAAGCCGCGCTCTTCGGACTGGCCACCGGGATCGGCATTGCAGCGGCCGTTCTCGCGGCGGCGCCGCTGTCACTCGTGCTCGAACCGCATGCGCTCGTCGATGCACTCCCGCCTGCGCTCGCGCGCACCGGCGCCGCAATCGGTACGGCGCTCAACCTCATTCCAGGCATCGCGCGGAGCGCGACTGAAATTCGCGACGCGCAACGGATGCGCGGCTGGCGTCCGCGGCGTGTTCGTGAGTGGCCGGATCTCGCAGTGCCCGTGGTGCTCACCGCGCTCGAAGGCTCGATCACGCTCGCTGAAGCGATGGAGGCTCGCGGGTACGGCTCCGGGATGCGCACCCACTACGCCGAGGAGGCGTGGCATCGCGCGGACGTCGCGGTGGCCGCGGTCGCGGTTGTTGCCGCGATGCTCTTCGTGGCGTTGCGCATCTCCGGTGTCGTGAGCGACTGGTACCCGTTCCCCGATGTCAGCGCACCGCCCGTGAGCATCGCAGGTGTGGCTTGTTGCCTTGCGCTCGCAGCGCCACTGGTTGCGTGGCGGCGATGACCGTCGCTTCGTTGCGTGGCTTCACGTATCGCTATCCGAATGCGAGCCGCGCCGCGCTCGATGACGTCGATCTCGACGTGGATGACGGCATCACGGTCGTCGCCGGTGCGTCGGGCAGCGGCAAGTCGTCGCTGCTGCGCGTTTTCAACGGCCTTGTCCCCCACTTCCACGGCGGTACCGTCTCAGGGTTCGCCGAGGTGTGCGGACGCGACGTGATCACCACGCCGACTCGGACGCTCGCCGCGCAGGTGGGATTCGTCTTCCAGGATCCCGAGTTGCAGGCGGTCTACCCCACCGTCGAGCGCGATGCCGCCTTCGGCCTCGAGAACATCGGCACTCCGCCTACCCTGATGCTGCGCCGCGTCGGCGAAGCGCTCGAACGCGCCGGCATCGCGCATCTCCGGAGCCGCGCGGTCGCGACGCTCTCCGGCGGCGAGCGTCAACGCCTTGCAATAGCGGGCGTTCTCGCGATGAACCCACGTTTGCTGGTACTTGACGAGCCGCTCTCGCAGCTCGACGACGAGGGCGCTGCCGCACTCGTGACGACGCTCGTGGACCTCGCGCACCAAGGCACTGCGGTTGTCGTGGCGGAACATCGCTTCGAGAAGCTCGGTATGGTGCAGGGACGGCGCATCGCGGTCGACGGCGGCCGTGCTGTCAGTGTCGAGGCGTCGAGCGGTATTCCCGCTGCTGCTCGACCATTGCGGCCGTCTGCGCATCCGCGCCCAACCGGACCCGTCGCATGGCGAGTGGACGGGCTGGCGACCGGCCCTTTGCGTACGCCGGTCCTCGAGGGCGTGACGCTCGAGGGCAGAACAGGTGAGGTGGTTGCCCTCGTCGGTCCGAACGGCGGTGGCAAGACGACCCTGCTGCGCACGCTGGCAGGCCTCCTGACGCCAATCTCCGGAACCGTCGAGCGTGCGCCCGGTCGCGTCGCATTCCTGCCCCAGAACCCGATGGCACTCCTCCACCGCGCGTCCGTGGCAGCAGAGATCGCATGGACGGTGCGCCGCGACCCCGCTGCAGGCGACGCAACCGACCTCATGGCTGAACTTGGCCTCGCGAACCTTGCGCAACGTGATCCACGCGACCTCAGCACCGGCGAGCGTCAGCGCGCAGCAATCGCAGCGGTGCTCGCCGGCTCACCGCAGATAGCACTGCTCGACGAACCGACGCGAGGCATGGATGATGGGGCCCGCGACGCACTGTGCCGCGTCGTCCTGCGCATGCGCGCTGCCGGTTGTTCCATTGTTCTCGCCACACACGACATCAACCTTGCACGCTCGGTGGCGGATCGCATCGTGAGCGTCGGTGCGGGCGCTGCAAGCGAGCTCGTCGCGGTGGGTGTCGCATGAGAGTCGCCGCCATCTCGATCGCGGGCCTTGCATTGTTTCTGTGGCCGTTCGCCGCGTCCGACACACCACCCGCTGCCGCGGCGGTCGCGCTGAGCATCGGTGTCGTGGCGGTGCTGGTCTTCGTGGAAGCGTCGACTCGCAAGCTTGACGCGCGTCGCTTTGCGCTCCTGGCAGCCATCGCGGCCATCGACGCGGGACTGCGGCTCGTGCTCGTCACCGGCCTTGGAGGGTTCAGCCCGATCTTCTTCCTCATCCTCGCGGCCGGCTACGTCTACGGGCCTTCGTACGGATTCCTCGCCGGGTCGGTGGCGTTGCTCGCCTCCGCGGTGGCGACAGGCGGCATCGGGCCCTGGTTGCCCTACGAGATGGTCGGCTGTGGGTTCGTCGGTCTGGTGGCTGGACTCGCCGGCCTGCACCGTTCAGGGCCGGTCACGTGGCGCGACGTCGTCGTCCTGGCCGCGGTCGGCGGGGTCACCGGCTTCGCGTACGGCGCCCTGCTTGACGTCTGGGACTGGACCACCTTCTATCGCGGCACGCCGGGCTTTGGCTGGCAACCCGGGCTGACCGTCGGTGCCGCGCTGGCCCGCTTCGGCCGGTTTTACGTGGCGACGTCCTTCGTGTACGACAGCGTCCGCGCGGTGGGCAACGTCATCGCCGTCAGCGTGCTCGGGGCACCGGTGCTCGCAGGACTGATTCGCATGCGCTCACGCTTCAGCGTGGTTGTGGTCGAGCCGAACGCCGGCCCTGACCGCCTCCCGGGCCTGGCGGCCACGTCAGGCTGAGGCCGAGACCCTCAGGCCCCGCCCGAGAACAGGGCGAGGATCGCGAACAGCGTGGCGACGATCGCCCCGACAACGAGCGGGAGCTTCGAGACGGGCCAAGGCGTTCGCCGGCTCACCGCGAAGGTGACGCCGAGGGTGACCGCCACGGCCGCGCCGAAGAGATAGTGGATCTCATGGGGCGGCCGGTTCCCGCCGAGATAGAGCCCGGCCCCAAGGACGATCTGGATCGCAACGACGAGCAGGAGCAGTCGTAGGTAGAGCTTGAGGACGACCCCGACGAACGGGGTCACGAGTGAGATCAGCGCAATGATCCCGCCGACGATCGCGGCGACCACGATGAAGAAGCCGATCTTGTCGTGGAGGTTGACCCAATCGATGGCTGCAAGCATCAGTCGGGCCAGTACTGCTCTTCGCGGATCGCCTTGTCGTCGAAGCCGGCGCGGCGCATGATCGCGCGCGCCCCGCTGATCATCCCGGGGTGACCGCAGAGAAAGATGCCGCCATAGCCGGGCACCATACCCGCGGCGTCGGAATGCTTGCGCATCACGTCCTCAACCCTTCCCCGCTCGCCAGGCCAGTCTGGGTCTTCCCATGGCCGGCTGACGGTCGGGACGTAGGTGAACCAGTCGAACTGACGGTCGAGCGCGGTGAGCTCATCGGCGTACGAGAGCTCCTCGGATCGAGCCGCCCCCTGGAGGGTGATGACGGGGACGGGCGTCCAGTCCCCGCTGCTCGCACGCGAGACCAGCGTGCGCAGGAGGCTGACGAACGGCGCGATTCCGGTCACGGTCGCGACGAAGAGGTGCGGCTGGTCGACGATCGGCGCCTCCTTGAGAAAGAGCCCCTTCGTCCGCCTGCGCACGATCAGCTCGCCGCCGACTCCGAGTGCGAACAGCGGGTCGGAGAGCTCGCCACCGGGAACCCGCTCGATGAACAGCTCGATCTCGTCCTCGATCGGCGATGAACAGATCGAATACGGGCGTTCGATGATCCTGCCGTCCACCTGGAGGCCGACCGTGACGTACTGACCGGGGCGGTATGGGAGTTCCGCGTCGGCGCGAATCCGGATGATCCAGAGGTCTGGTGCCGGATCGCGACGCGAGACGACGGTTGCCGAGGCGTACTTCTCCGGATCGATCATGCGCGGTCAGAGTGTAGGGGGAAGCACTCGCGACGCCTCTTTTGCCGAAAGAGCAGAGACTGTGACGCAGATGTACGGGCCTCTCGCCCTCGTCGGCGGCGACGAGTTCCACCCCGGCAACGAACGCCAGGACGAAATCCTCCGTGATGCGTGCGCCGGTCGACCTGCCTACGTGGTCGCCACGGCAGCGCAGGAGTACGCCGCCGGAGCGGTGGAAACCGCCCGCAACTGGTTCCACACGCTCGGCCTCGAGATCCGGGAACTCCGCATACGCAGCAAGGAAGACGCCCATTCGGCCGAGGTGGCGAACACGGCCGCTGCCGCCGGCCTGGTGTATATC
>DATDID010000018.1:0-41228 GCA_036521195.1 Candidatus Dormiibacterota bacterium | reverse complement strand
ATCGCGATCGCCGGGAGCATGCCAACCGCCGGATCCCCGAGATGCATTGAACCGCCCTTGCCGCCGCAGCAGCCGGTCGCCTTGCCGAAGAGCTCGGCCATCGCGGCCCGAAGGTCGATGCCCTTGGCGAGCGCATGACCGTGCGGGCGATGCGTCGACGTGATCCAGTCCGTCGGTCGCAGGACGTCGCACACGCCGACGGCGACGGCCTCCTGACCCTGGCTCTGGTGCAGCGTTCCCGGAATCTCCCCCTGTAGATAGAGGAGATAGACGCGCTCCTCGAATCGTCGGATCGTGAGCATCCGGCGATAGAGATCCAGCTCGTGTGTAGCGTCGCTCATCGCGCGTCCACCTCACGCGCAGCGGCTTGGCGGCCGCTTCCACCGTACTGCTGAATCAGCGTTCGGACCTTCGCGGTCATTCGCGCCTGCGCGACAGCCATCACGTCCGAGCTCTTGTGCGAGCCGAGGAGCTGGTGCACGTCGGGATGGGCACCGGCGGCACCAACAGATGACACAAGACCAGTCCAGAACTCGTGCTTGAGGATCGTGCCGACATTGAACTTCGCGACCCCGAGCGCGATCGCCGGCGCCACCGCCGATGCAGGAAAACTCGTCCCGCCGTGAACGACAAGCGGGAGGTCGACGCGCTCGTGGATCCCACGCAAACGCTCCATGTCGATGGATGCCTCATGGCCCATGAGGATGTGGACATTCCCGATGGAAACGGCCAAGCAGTCCACGCCAGTCTCCGCGACGAAGCGCGCAGCCTCCTCCGGATCGGTGAGGCGCTCGTGGCTGTGATCCACGCCTGACGCTGTGGCCTCCGCGGGACTGCCGAGCTCACCCTCAACGGCAACACCCGACCGGTGCGCCACCCGGCAGAGTTCGCGCACCGCAACGATCGCGTCCTCGGTCGGCCAGGAATGCGTGTCGATCATCACCGCGTTGAACCCCGCGTCGATGCCTCGCTTGGCCTGCTCAAGGGTGTGGGCCTCGTTGAACAGCAACGACACGTCGACGGCACTCCGGGCGGCGCAGCTGCGGCCGATAGCGCCGAGCACTTCGACACCGCCACCGTCCAGCCACGGAGCGTCGAGCATCATCGCCCCGAACCCGAGGATCACCGGAACGGATTCCGCCTCGGCGGCGTTCAGCACCGCCTCAAGTGAGCACGCGTCCCAGGCCTCGAAATACCCGACGGCGTAGCCGCCCGCCTGCGCGCCGGCGAGGAGTTGCTGGAGCGGGACGAGCGCCATTGCCCGGCACGGTAGCGGCTCGAGTGAGCAAATATCAAGGCGGTGAGCAAATGCTCACAGCCACACGCCGTGGGAGCTACGCCTCCGCTGTGAAGTCCACCACCCGGAGCTGCACGCGACCTTTCTCGACCGGCTCCCGCCGCCTCGGGACGACCAGGACAGCACACCGCGCAAGCTGCATCAAACGCCCAGCGAGCCGGCCCTTGAGCATCCCCCGCACCGGCCCGCCCTCGACCTGACCGAGCACGATCAGGTCGGCATCGACGGCATTCGCAGCACCCGCGATCGCATGCGCCGGGCTCTTCGCCACGACCTGGCGAATCTCGAAATCCGCATCCAGGCCGTCCTCCTGCAGGTCCGACACCTGATCCCGGATCTTCGCCCGGATCTCCGGCTCGAGCGGCTGGAGGTGATGCACACCGCCGCGCGCGGGGATGAGCTCATCGACGTGCAGGATGCGCAGGCGGCATCGCTGCTCCAGCGCGAGATCGCGGCCGTACTGGACCGCCGCATCGCCGGCCTCCAGGCCGTCGGTGGCGATCAGGATGGTTCGGAACACAGCAACCCCTTCATCGAACCTTCTCGAGCCGTCGCTGCGTCGCGAACCCATCGAGCATTGCGTCCACCGCCTTGCTGATCTTTCCCCAGCGGAACGCGTTGGGATCGAGCGCGTAGTGCAGGACGAGTCCGTCGCTGATCGCAAGCAGCAGCGCGGCCAGCGCATTCGGCGGGAAGTCGATCGACAGCTCCCCGTCGCGAACCGCCTCGTCAATCCATTCGCGCAACACGCGCTGCCGTTCCGCGACTGCAGCAGTGACCGCGGCGCGCACTGCGGGGTACGTCTGCATCGCCCCCCAGACATCCGCGCGCAGTTGCACGCGAGCGGGGTCGGCGCCCTGCATCAACATCGACTCGGTCACCTTGCGAATGCGCTGGACCGGGCTGAGCCGGAGCGTTGCGGGATCTTCGGCGACGCGCGCGATTGACGCCGCGTCATCCGTGATCAAGCCCATGAGCAGCGCCTCTTTCGACACGAAATGGCTGTAGAAGGCCCCTTTGCTCAACCCCGCATCGGCGCAGACGTCGTCGACGGTGAGATCGCGGAATCCCTCTCTCGCGATGCATCGCCATGC
Source organism: Candidatus Dormiibacterota bacterium (assembly GCA_036521195.1). Lineage (GTDB taxonomy): Bacteria > Chloroflexota > Dormibacteria > Aeolococcales > Aeolococcaceae > Palsa-851. The sequence continues at coordinate 38,837 of DATDID010000018.1, read as the reverse complement.
GGCGTCGAGGAGCTGCCGGCGACGCTGCTCGCGAGTTCTCTCGAGCAGCTTTGGCACCCTTTCAGAATACCAGAAGCGTACCCATGAGTTCGTTTGGCCGATCAACGCTGTTGCATCACGCGCGGGCGATCGCGACGCCGTAGAGCGCGGCAATGAGCGCCGCCACAAGACTGAGCGATCCCAGCACCGACGACACGAGCCGCGAACCACCGGTATGCCGGCCAAGCGGCGCCTGCAGGAGCGCGTGCACACCCGCTGCCAGCCCGGAGAGCGCGACGAAGCCCAGCTTGACGACAAGTGTTCGCCCATCAGGGCTGTCGAACAGTTGCGACCAGCGCAGGCCTGCGTTGCCCACGTTCAGCACACCCGTGACGATGAGCACCGCAAATGCCGGCCAGGCGATCGCCTGGTAGCGGCGCCCCACTCGCCGTGCAACGTCGCGCTGATCGCGCAACATGGGGATGATCGCCGCCACCGTTATCTGGCCGCCGATCCACACGCACGCTGCGACGATGTGCAGCCACAGCACGATCGCAGGTCCAGAGAAATCAGGCACTGACTAGCCGACGTGCCGCAGCCTGCTGACCACGGCTCACAGAGTAGTGGGTACGGCCTCCAGTGCTGACCAGCCTGCATAGATCGAGGCCAGCGCCGCGATGCGCGCGTAGCGCCGGAGCGCCCCGTCGGCGGCGCCCACCGTGCCAAATTCCTCGTACACGTGCATGACACGCTCCGCCGCGTCGTGGGCGGCCGCTGCTCCGGCTCGAGGTCCCTCTTGTTCGTCGGCACGCCGCGTGGCCAGGCGGTCGCCGAGACAGGTGACAACATCCCGCCAGGCCGGCGGAAACCGGTTGTGCAGCATCTCCCACCGGCGCGGCTTCTCACGCGGATCGCGGCCGGCGCCGTGTACGGTCAGCGCGTGCGCGACCTGGTGCGTTGCGTGTGCCGTTGCGTGAGCGAGTTGCTGTCGCAGGTCGCTTGAACTGCGCAACCGCAGCGCACGCACGCCGACTCGGGTGCTCAACGAGGTCGCCTCCACTGCCGCCGTCAGCGCGACGATCCGAGGTGCATCGTCAAACGTGAGCGACAGCTCCAGCGCAAGCCCCGCCGCGGCGTCACACGTCGCCAGCATGGCGACGGCGCACTCCAGCGCAGCGCGAGGTGGCCCGACGGTGATCACCGGCACGCGATCTGTCCGAGCCGATGGGCGTTGCTCAGGAGGAAGCGTCATCTGGTATGCCAGGCAGGCATCCGCCGCGATCATGCGAGCCTCTCGCAAGGCCGCCAGCGCCGTCGCTGCGACCTCCAGTGAATGCGCAGACGTGTGGGTCACCATCGGAAACTCCTTGCTCATGCTTGAGCCTGCACGGCTCGGGCGACCGCACGCAGGGTCATCAGTGCTGCCAGAACCCACGCCCCGAGTGCGGGCCAGAAGGTGACGGTCGCGATGTCCTGTTGCGCAGCGACGTTGCTCACACGAAAGAGCTCGAACGTGCACGCCGAGTACATGCCCAGGGGAAACACCGATGCCCACCAGCGGATGTCGGCTCGACGAGCAGTGCTCGACACAAGCCAGCGACGGACGCTCACCGCCGTGAGCACCACGTAGAGAACACCGGCGCAGCTCCAAGTGGTCCACACCACAGCGTCGATTCCCGAACGCTGCACGCTCGGGAACACGGTTGACGTCGCAGCGAGGTCGGCGCCCGCCAGCGTGCAGATCGCCAGCGCCCCCATGAGAATCCAGTGATCCGGCGTGACATCGACGGCATGCCAGCCGCGCGTGTGGATGCGCAGCACGATGGTCAACGCGATTGCCGGATACACCGCGATGCCGGCCGCCCATGCAACAAGCGCGATTACCGCGAGCGCTGAGTCGTGCGTTGCCATCGCCGCTGCCACGCCGAGCACCGCGATCGACTCGATGGAGACAACGCCGAGCAGCCAGCGACCTGAGGCGAAATGGATGAGGCCGAAGCCGCGATGCCGGACCAGTGCACCGAAGGTAGCCGCAGCGATCGTTAACCAGATCATCCCAGCGCAGATCCAGAGACCGACGAGCGCAGCGTTCGTCAGCACCGGGCCCAGTGCCATGGCCGTGACGCCGAGTGCCGCCACCAGGCTGAAGGGGTCGAAGACGGTCGTGGGATGTCCGATCTCGCCGGCGCTCACGTGCCGATGCAGCAGCACTCGAGCAGCATGCAAGCCGAGCAGTGCGACAAGGGTCACTGCGCCGATCCACCGCAAGAAGCCCGCGATCAACCCCTGACCTGCGCCGGCCGCAGCGATGGACACGATGCCGGTGGCCATCACCACCGCGAATGCAGTGACCGGCAGCTTCGCGAGTAGCTGCCATGACCCGGGGATCACCGCCAGCGCCGGGGCACTCGACGCTGCTCCTCCCGGTTGCCGCTCCAGGTAAACAGCGCGGTCAGTCTCCATGGCCGGCTCGAGCAGGCCGTGGCGAGCGGGGCGCTCGATCATCGCACTTCACCAACCTGTCAATCGTATTTCGCCGTGGGCGGCTTGCGGTCCCGGATGCGTATCCTCGTACAGTAAGTATAGGACTGACTAGTCTGTTTGGCAGGCCGTCCCGGCCTGCCTCGAGGAGAACGCAATGACTGTTCGCCAAGTCCTGACGCTCGGAGCCGGCGTCTGCGCGGTGGCGTTCCTGGCCGGCTGCGGTTCGTCGGGTGGTGGGACGGGCGGTTCCAGCTCGCCGGCGGCCGCCTGCAATGGTTCCGCCGCAGTGAGCGGTCTCGGAAGCCCGGCCGCCACCATCGACGCGACCGACAACCTGGTGTTCGTTCCCGCATCGACGACGGCGCAGGTCGGTGCTGTTATCGAGTTCAAGAACACCGGCTCGATGAAGCACACCGTCACGTTCCAGGACGCGAACGACGGATGTCTCACCGACGCCAGCCTTGACCCCGGTTCCACGTGGGAAGTCAAGTTCACCCAGGCGGGAACCTACAACTACCTCTGCACGATCCACGCGCCGAACATGAAGGGGGAGATCACCGTCACGAGCTAACTGGACGTCTGACGGCGCGCGTGCTCCAGAAGCGAGCGTCGCGGCGGGTTGAAGATGTCGACCTCGCGGCAGGACGTACCGCGAGTGCGCGCTCCGTGCGGCACCCAGCCGGGGACGACCGCGACATCGCCCACGTGCATCGCTCGAATGTCGCCATCGATTTCGAACTCGAATTCGCCTTCGAGGACGAGGACGATCTGCTCCTCCTCGTGGACGTGCATCGGGGCTTCCGTGTTCGGTTCGAACGAGACGAAGTTGAGCATCGTGCGCTCGCCAAGGACCGGTCGAAACCCAAGCCCGGGCAGGAACTCGACGGCTTCGATCGCATCGACGTCGACATACCGTCCCGGTGCGGTCGGCGTGCCGTCCGCCTGCGTTGTGAAGTGTTGCTCGGCCTGACTCATGGATGCTCCAGTGAACCCCAGCGGGGCGCGCATGCAATTGCTGACGCGGGTATGTCCATAGTACGTATGAGCTGATCGTCAACTTCTCAGACGTCGGGCCCTTCTCGTACCAGTTCGTCATTCAGTAATAGCTCTGACCGTCATTCAAACGACTTCAGCAGGCGCCAGAGATCTTGGAGTGGGAGCCTGGGGTGCCCGCACGTCACGATCGGGGCGCCGGACTCCTGGTTGTCCAACCCGTACGCGTTGGAGACAGTCCCGGCTGCGGTGCAGTGGTCGAAGAGCGTCGAGAGGAAGCCGACGTCGAGCCCGACGGCAATGACCGGACCGTCCAGGCGCAACGGCTTCCAGTAGTAGTAGGTGAGCTCGCCCGACACTGCCGTCGGCAAGCCGAGAGCCGGTCCATAAGTGTTCACGGCACCGGCCTCGCCGTAGTTGTTGGTGAGGATCACGGCGGAGGATCGTTCGCTCGCCGGCAGCCTGCGATAGACGGCCGCGACCTCGTTCACGAGATCCTGCCAGCCGACGGTGTCCGCAAAGTCGGTGCGGATCGAGGCGAGTGCCGACCGTGCCATGACCGGCTCGGGAATAAGCGGTATCGCGATGGGGGCGAGCACGACTGCCTGGACCAACAATGCAACTGCGGCGGTCGCTGTGAGCCATCGCCCGCGCTGACGCGTCCAGGACTCGACGGCGCAAGCACCTGATGCCACGAGGACCGGATGCAGCGGTCCGATGTAATACCCCTTGCCGACGAGCAGGAAGATGCCGAAGGCCACCACAGCTGCGATACCGATGGGACGCGCTCGCCCGGCGAGCAGCCAGTAGCACCCTGCAATCCACAAGGGAACCGCGAGCGGGCCGATGAGGGGGAGCTGTTCTGAGAGGAACGCCACCGGCCCGAAGTCGCCGGACTGCGCCACCGGATGGGCGAGTGTGAACGCCACCGACGGCCAGCCGTTCGCGATCTGCCAAATGACGTTGGGCAGCAGGATCAGACTGGCGATGAGCACCCCGAGCCACGGCCACGGCGTGCGCAGGTGCCCGCGCAGCGGGGTAACCATGACTGCGACCGCCAACCCAACGACGAGCGCGAGGATCGTGTACTTGGTCTCGAGTCCAATACCGATCGCTGTGCCGAGCGCAAGCCAAAGGCGTCGATCTCCGGTCCGTATAACGCGCGCGAAGATCCACACGCAGACCAGCCACGTCAGTTGATCGAAGGTCACCGTCTGAAAGAGCCAGTTCGCACCGAGAAGCACCGGACTCGTGGCAGCACCGATGGCAGCGAGGATGCGTGCTCTGCGGCCCCCGCCGAGCTGGCATGCGACCTGCGCGCTCAACACGACCATCACCGCCCCGGCGAGGCTCGGCCAGAGACGGAGGCCCCACACGTTCGTGGGTCCGAAGAGCAGGAGGCTGAACCGCGCGATGGCGGGCGTCAGCGGTGGATAGTCGACAAACCCCCACGCCAGATGGCGCGCGCTGTCGAGGTAGTACATCTCGTCGCGCTGGAAGCCGTAGAGGCCGTTGGTCATCAAGTGCACCATCAGCACGGCGAGGGCGATGCCACCGATCACCCAGCGGTCCGCATGCCGGTGTGAAGGAGCGCCGCGCAACGAAGGCGTCTGCGTTGCGCCATTGGAAGACACGCGGGCGGGGGCCGTGAGTACGGCCGACTTCGTGTTTGGGTGTATCGGCAACCGCCACTGTTCGCTCATGCTGTCGATCCTCGGTCGATCCGTTCGCGGTATCCGGTGCTTCGATCGTCCGACTGTGGCTGGTCGCCCGGCGTCAGCCGCAGGAGTGAATCACCGTCATCCGGACGGATGAGATTCGCCCCATTCGCTATTGCATGGAAGGCGCAACCAGCCCCGATTCGTAGGCGAGAACAACGGCCTGAACGCGGTCGCGGATCTCGAGCTTGTCGAGAATGTGCGCGACATGGGTCTTCACCGTCGTTTCCCCGAGGAAGAGTTGCTGGGCGATCTCGGCGTTGCTCAGTCCGCGAGCCACGAGCAGCAACACTTCACGCTCACGTTCGGTGAGATCTCGAAGGCGCGGCGCGTCGGCGCGCGTCGCGTGACCACTGAACCGCTCGATCAAGCGGCGCGTGACCGACGGTGCAAGTAACGCCTCACCGGCAGCAGCAATTCGAACGGCTCGAACGATCTCCTCGCTCGGCGCGTCCTTCAACAGGAAACCTGATGCACCCGCACGCAGCGCATCGAAGACATACGCGTCCAGGTCGAACGTCGTCAGAATCACGACTCGTGCGGCAGACCCGCCCGCGATGATCTGACGCGTCGCCTCAAGTCCGTCAAGCACAGGCATGCGAATGTCCATGAGCACGACATCCGGCGCAAGTGCCACAACCGCACGCACAGCCTCCTCGCCGTCGGCGGCATCACACACCACAGTGATATCAGCCTCGTCCTCGAGGAGCGTCCGAAGCCCCGTTCGCACCAGGGGCTGATCATCGACAAGCAGAACGCTGATCATCCCGGTCGCGCTTCGAGCGGCAGGCGGGCGGAGACCCTGAAGCCGCGCGTGGTTTCGCTGGCCTCGAAGTCGCCGTTCAGCAATGCCACCCGCTCGCGCATACCGGTGAGTCCGTTGCCTCCTCCCCTGTCGGCCGTGCCATTGTGTCCATTGTCGGTGACCTCGACGGTCAGGTCGTCCACCCCATAGCGAATGGCCACCTCAGCATCGCTCGCGCCCGAGTGTCGCAGCACGTTCGTCAGCGATTCCTGCACGATCCGATAGGCGGACAGTTCGACCCCAGGGGCCAGCGGGCGCCGTTCGCCATCGACGCTGACATGCACATTCAGGCCGGCATGCCGCACCTGCTCGACCAGCGCATCCAGCTGAACCAGATCGGGTTGCGGCGACAGCATCGTGTCCTCGACGCCGTCATCCTTGAGCACGCCGACAACGCGACGCATGTCGGCGAGCGCATCGCGACCGGTCTGTTCGATGACAGCGAATGTCGCCACCGCACCGGGAGGATCCCGGCGAGCGATCCGCCCACCGGCCGCCGCCTGCATCACCATGACGCTGACGCTGTGCGCGATCACGTCGTGCAGCTCGCGGGCAATCGCGGTGCGCTCGCCTGCTGCAGCCTCGCGCGCGAGGAGTCGAGACTGCTCGTGCAGTTGCGCGATGTACGCCCGCCGTGTGCGGACACCGAAGCCGAGGATCACGGGCAGCGCAAAGATGATCGCGTTGTAGCCGATGTCGGCGAGGTACACACGGTGCTGGTTGCGCCATCCCAGGACGACGCCGGCAACGAGGCCGACCACGAGGATTCCGCTGACGACGACCAGACGCCACTCGGCGCCGACCGACGCGTACAACGTGTAGAGCGCAACGAGGACGGCGAAGTTCTCAATGAACGAGTTGTTGAAGCCAACGAGGAGATTCACGATGAGTGCGGCGCCGATCACCGTGGTGACCGTTGCGGGGAACAGCCGGCGTGCCGCCACCGGCATTGTGATGAACGCGACGATGACCACCTGGAGCGCGGTGAGTTTCCCTGCATCCTGATATGCCGCCGCGTCGGCGCTCACCATCAGCAGCAGCGCGAGCGCGCCGTCGGGCACGATCGGCGGTAGCGCTTCGAAACGCCATATCCAGTCTTTGAGCATCGTCGTCACTCCGAGCCTAGCGGAGACACGACGTCCTGACATCGTCCTCAAGGACGAGGCTCACCGCCTCAGGGCGACGGCGTGGGTGTCGGGGGCACCGGCGTCGGGGTGGGTGGCGGCACGGTGGGTGTCGGAGCGGGCGTCGGTGATGCTGTCGGCGACGGCGAAGGCGATGCACTGGGCGACGGCGCCGCAGACGCGCTCGGCGATGGCGATACCGACGCACTCGGGGATGGCGTCACGTCCGGCACCGGCCCGAGCTTGATATTCGGGACGAGGTTCCCGATGCGTGGCAGGTCCGTCTGCGGGCCACCGAACGGCGCGTTCTGACTGGGCGAGAAGAAGACGAGCGCACCGACCGCGACCACGGCAACGATCCCGGCTGCAGCAATCGGGGCGACGAATGGGCGCCGGCGCTCGGGCCAATCCCCGGTGTTCTGCGGGGACCTCGCATACGCTCGACGTTCCGGCGTGAGGATGATGCCCTCGGCCGCCAGGCTCGCCCACGGGGCGTTGGAATACACGAATGCCTCGAAGAGCAGCAGCACAGCAAGCACGATCGTCGCGGCACTCGGTGAGCGCACCACCATTGCGGCCGCGCCGGCCACGCCGGCCACCACGAGCAGCGTCTCGGCACGCGACGAGCGGAGCGCGCCGAGCAAGGAACGCCCTTCCTTGCTCTTCGCGGTGCGCAGAAACTCTGCGTGCTTCTGCACGAGACCCCGCACGCACGCGAGCGTCACCACCCACGACAGCGCGAACCACACGCGCAGCGCGTTCAGTGCGTCCCGGGTGCGCGCATGACACGCACGCCGCATCGCCCAGACCGCACGCAGCATCCCGGTCCCGGCAAACGCAACCGGCACCACCAGCACCGCACCGGTCAACTGCCGCACCGGGAGCTTCTCGTGCAGTGACGCTGCGAGCGCGGTTGCGAGCAGCAGCACGGTGAACGTTGCCGTCAGTGCCTCGGCAAACCACTGCACGCTCCCGAGCAGGTAGTGGATGCGCTGGGAGAACGTGAGGCGCATACGGTGGTTCGCGAACGGCACCATCTCGCGCCAGTGGAACTTGAGGATCTGAATGCCGCCGAGTGCCCAGCGGAAGCGCTGCTTCTTGAGGCCGTCGAAGTCGAGCGGCATCAACCCTTCGCCGTACGCGGCGGAGTCGTAGACGCCGCGATAGCCCGCGCCGAGCATGCGTAGCGACGCCTCGGCGTCCTCAGTGATGCATTCCTGGTTCCAGCCGCCGATCTCGTTGAACGCTGATCGCCGAATCAGGCCCATCGTGCCGCAGAAGATGATCGCGTTGCGATGGCTGCGCGCGATCATCGTGATGTCGAAGAAGTAGCGGAAGCTGTAGAAGAGGCCGCGCAGATACTGGTTGTCGCGCCACTCGCGGTAGTGCTGCGAGGTCTGCATGAACGCGACCGACGGATCGTCGAAGTAGCCGATGGTGTTGCGCAGCCACTGCGGGTGCACCTGGTAGTCGGCGTCCACGATGCCGAGAATCTCGACCTCTGCGGGCAGCCGCGGTGTCGCCTCGTTCAACGCGCCGGCCTTGAATCCCGGCCAGTTCTCGAGATGGACGAACGAGAAGCGCGGTCCGAGCTGCGCGCAGAGTGCCTCGAGCGGTCGCCACAGCGCAGGGTCTGTCGTGTTGTTGTCGACGACCTGCACCAGCAGGTGCGGGTAGTCGATGGCCGCCAGTGATGCCAGCGTCGGCCCAACCACCTCCACCGGCTCGTTGTACGTCGGGACCTGCAGGGCAACCCACGGCTCGCGCGTCAGGGGCGGGATGCCTCTCCTGCGCTCGCGCCGCGAGAGCACATCGCAGATCTCGAAGGTGAACGACACCGACAGCGCCAGCGCGAGGAACTCGAGCACCAGCAAGGGAATCGACGCGAGCACGGCCCCGATCGGCAGCTGGCCGAGGAACGTCTGCAGCGCCGCATACACGAGGTAGCAGACCGCAGCCCCGGTGACGGCCACGAAGAGCTGCGCGCCGACAAAGCTCCAGCGTGGCTGGGCGATGCGCATGACGAGAATCAGCACGATGGCCACGATGCCGAGCGTCGTCATGCCCGGTTCGTCGTGTTCGATCGCGAGAAACGCGGCACCCGCTCCCGCGAGAGCGATTGCGCAACACGGGATCGACAACCACGTGTGCGCGGTCATCGTCCGCGGCAGCACCGCGACCAGGAGCGTCGTCGCCAGGAGCAGCGCGAAAAATATGACGCTTTCGAGAATCATGCGTCGTCACGCGTGGGGCCGGCGAGCCTCCGCGCACGCATGCGCAGCGCTACCCGGAACGCGGGCTCAGGGCAGTCGCGCGCTCTTGCCAGAAGTCGTATCTCGCCTGGTACTGCTGGCGCTGTGCGCGCAGGACCTCCTGGGTCCCGCCTGCCTCAGTGGCCGCGTCCTGGTGCATGCTCCGCACCGTCGGCTCGCTGCGTTCCAGCAGAGCACTCGTCATCCCGATCAACTCGCCATAGACCTGGAGCCAGTGGATGGCGTCACGGATCTCGTTGGAGGCCGGATCCTCGCCGGGAAGGAGCAGCTCCGGGTCGGTGACCCACGTGATCTCATTGCGCAGGAGCGTGTCGTCGAGCACGGGTTCCTCCTCTATCGATGCCCTGATCGGTGGTCGGCTGTGCCCAGCCTATCGGGTATTGACTATCAGTACTAGTGATAGTAGCAATATCACACCCGTCGGTGACGCGGCGACCCGCGAGCGCAATGGGGGCTGCCGATTCATGGCACAATCGGCGCCGGATTCGAGGGAGCGCCGGATCGTCAGGATCCGTTCGCCAGCACGGACGTGACCGGCTTGCACAGGGGATACAAACGGTGAGCGGGACTTCGGACGCGGGAGGACCGCCCGGCGGGCCGGCGGTGGATCTCGGGATCCCCGGCATCGTCGAAACCGCAGAGATCGGTCGTGGCGGGTTTGCTGTCGTGTATCGGGGCCGGCGCCAGGGTTTCGATCAGTCGGTCGCCGTCAAGGTGCTCGCCGCCGCCCTCGACAACGACGGGTGCACCGCCTGGTCGGCGTGGAAGAAATTCCGCAACCGGTGCAGATGCACCGGCGTGTCCTCCACTGGGCACTGGTCGACGAAGAGCGCGACGTGGGGAAGCATCATGCCGGGGACGAAGATCTCGCCCCACCAGCGCGGTCGTTCTTCCGCAAGCACGGCGGTTGACAACAGATGCTCGATCACCTCGCCGAAGACATGCTTCTCCGAACCCAGTGCGGCCGTGGTGAGTGTCCAGTCCGCACCCGGATGGCGTGCGCCCCACCGAGACCCGACGGCGAGCGGAGCACAGTGTCGCCGACCCGCCACCGGCCGGCGCTGACGAGCGAACCGGTCGGAGGATCGACGAAATCGGCGCCTCGGAAAGCACGTCATCGGTGGGAAACGATCCCGCCTCCCACACGGCAACAGGCTTCTCACCGATGCGCCACGTTGCCGCGCCGACCGCCTGGGCGCGGCGCGCGATCGTGCCGCCTCCAAACGTGAATGGATGGATGAATCGGAGGCTGGAGGACTCCCGGTCCACGGACGGCTCGACGCCGAGCGCGCTGCATGGGCGCGCCCGATCCCGCCTCGGCTTCCCGAACTGGGCCTGATCGCTGAGCGCTCCCCTCTCCGGCCACGGGTGCTGCATTGTTGCATCCCAAGCTCCCGCCTGCCTCGCGGTGTCCGCTACAGCGAGAGGTGAAGTCTCAGAGCCTCATCGAGTTCGGCCATCACGGAGGGCGGTACCACGGCCACTCGCTTTCCGATTCGTTCGACCGCAACGGAGCGCACCTGCTCCGCCTGTGCCTTGGAGTCGCGATGCAGTCCGGTGGCAGCGGCGGTCATAAGAGCCTGAAAGGGGTAGATCCGCTCGACGTTTGCCGTGACGGGGACAACCGTCACCACACCACGTCCGAGTCGTGTCGCCGTGGCATTCGCGCCGTCGTTGCTCACGATCACTGCAGGTCGCGTTGTGTTCGCCTCGGTCCCGCGGGCCGGTTCGAGGTCCACAAGGCAGATGTCACCTCGCCGCATCAGGGGTTGACACCGTCCCCGACGGTGCCCTCCCACAGATCAGCTTCGTCGGACACGGCCCAAACCGCCCAAGCGTCCTCATATGCGTCGGTCAGCTCTGCGGCGCGGAGCAGGCGAACCGCCTTGTGCAGCACGGCGGAACGAGAGGGAAACCCGCGGGTCCGAGCGTATGCATCCAGGAATGCAACGTCCTCACCGGGAAGGCTCATGCTGACTTTCATACCGCGATACTACTATGGTAGGGAACACCAGTACTACCCGTAAGCGTCAACCGGCTATCAGCGCGGTTGCTCACCCTCGCGAGCGCGGCGCTTGCCCTCGTGCATCGCCTGGACCCGCCCGATCGGGATGGCTCGGCCCTCCTCGATCAGCTCGGTGCTGAGGCTCTGCGGCGGGGGCATCCGGGCCGCCCACCGGTCGCGTTTGCCGAGCTGACCCACGGCGGTAAGCACCGTGAAGTCACTTGGCGATATGTCATCCAACTCGTCCCAATCCACCGGAAACGAGACGGGAGCGCCTGGTCGGACTCGCGGGCTGTACGCAGCGGCAACCGTTGCCCCACCGACGCGGGTCGCGTCCACGAACACTTTCCCTTCGCGGTCTTCTTTGACGAACGCGGTCGTGACCGCGGGTGGATCCAGTCGCTCGGCACGCGCGGCGATGGCACGTGTCGCGGCTGCGGCTGCATCGATGGACACGTTGGTGCCGATCGGAACGAAGATGTGCAAGCCCTTTGCGCCGCTCGTCTTGATGACAGCAGCGAGGCTTGCATCGGTCAGGACTCGGCGCACAACACGCGCCGCTCGCACCGCGACGGCAAACGGTTGTCCTTCCGGGGGATCGATGTCGAGCACGAGATGCGTCATGTGCTCGGGGTGGTCGATGCGAATCAGCGATGGGTGATACTCGACGGCGCGCTGGTTCCCAAACCACAGCAGCGTCCGCCGGTCATTGCACAGCGCGTACGTCACCTCACGTTTCGACGACTCTGCCCACATGGTCAGACGCGGTACCCATGGCGGCGTGTACGAGGGCAGGTTCTTCTGCATGAACGCTTCCTGCCCACGATGCACGCGGATCACGGACAGCGCCCGATCGGTGAGCTCCGGGAGAATCCGATCGGCGACGCCGTCCAGGTAGGTGATGAGATCGCGCTTGGTCGCGCCCGCCCCGTCGAACAGCAGATCGTCGAGGTTCGTCAGCGGCAAACCCAGGTCGCCGGCCAGATCTTCGGCGGACATCTGGCGAGCGTAGTCGAAAGCCGGGCTCCGCGATCATCGGTCCGCCTATCCTTGGATGGATGGCGGCCTCCGCTACTGGAACCAGCCCTCAACGTCGACGATGGCGTTCACCGACCCGACGCTGTTGTAGAGGGCCACATCGCCCTCGTTGGGCGTTAGCTCAACGACAGCGAGATTCGGGAGCACGGCGCCGGCGCCGACGTTGAGGTCCGAGACCGTCGGTGGATGCGACGTGACAGCTGGATACAGCGTCAGGTACGTCGATTCGGTCGGGGTGATCGCCGTCAGGTTGGCGATCACGGCCACAACCAGCGTTCCGCTGTAGACACCAGGAATCTCCGGGACTCCAGCGATCTGGACCAGGTGGCTCGTGCCGCCAAGGATCGGGTCCGGCGCTCGCTGATCACACGACCCATATTCAGCGACCCGCGTGTCGCACACTCTGTCCGGTTCGATGGCTTGATATTGGTAGCCGGCCGGTGTGGTCGGCGCAGTCGCGCTGCCATACCATCCGTTCACGTCGATGAGGAAGTTGATGGAACCGGTCGAGTTGTACACGCATACGGCGTCGTCGTTGCCGCCGGACGACGACGGACCGAGCTCGACCATCACACGGTTGGCCTGCACGGCGCCCGCGACAAGGTTGATTGTCGATGACGGGGGCGTTTGGGATGGGCCATACCGGCACGTGCCGTTGGCGCTCGTCGGAAACAGCGTGAGGTAGGTGGCGGCCGTTCCCTGCACACCGGTGAGATTCACGACCGCCGCTTCGGCCGCTCCCGTCGCCGGGATACCGGTGGCGCTCGACACGACGACGACCATTGATGAACGAGCGTTCAATGCACCGTGAGCGCTGCAAGCCGGCGTGGGAGAGCGATGTCGGGTGTCGCACACACGCACCGGTGAGATGGGATGAAACAGACCCTGGACATCGCTCACAGGTTGCGGCGTCAAATAGCCCTCCACGTCGACGACAACGTTCACGCTCCCCACCGAGTTGTAGATGTCGGCCTTGCCGCCGGGTCCGAGTGTCACGGTCACGAGATTCGCCATGGTGGTGTGTGCCGGGAAATTGAGGTTCGAGGCCGTCGGACGAGTTGGGCCGAAGGGGTAGACCGTGAGCAGGCTCGCGGCGGTTCCGTTGACCTCGGTGACATTGAGCACTGCAGCCGTCGCTGTTGAAGGAATCGGCGAAGTCCCGACGCCAGTCACCTGCAGGGCGCGTACCGCTTCGGCACCAATTGCACCACCTTCACCAGGAGTTCGCGTGTCCAGGATTCGAAACGGCGTGACTGGCACGAAGTTCGCCAGTCCAACATAGGTGTATGCCGACTCGGCGTCCTCCGTTGAAGCACCGATCGCGTCGGTGACCTGTATCTGAGCGGCGCCGCCTGCGGTGGCATGCTGCGGGGTGGTGAGCGTGAATGACTCAGGCGTTAGGTAGCTGATCGCGATCGGTGCACCATCGAAGGTGACAGTCGCGCCCGCCGCGAACTCGTCGCCGGTCACCGTGACGGTCTGCCCGCCGGCAACCGGCCCACTGGTCGGGGTGACTGCGGAGATGGTCGGTCCACTGAACGTGTATCGCGCGATCCATGTATCCCAGCACAGGTGAGGACTGTTCGAACAGTCGGGAACCGCGTTCCCGCTGACAATCTCGCCGACGACCCACACGTCGTTCAGATCACTCGGGTCAACGGCCGCGCCCGAGTAGTTTCCCCAGGCGCACGGAGCGTTGTTGACCTGGGCGCACAGCGCGTAATACGTGTCGCTGGAGATCACTGTTGTGAAGCTCGTCAACGTGGTGGTGCCGCGGTCAACGGCGGCAACCTCGATGGCTGGATACGTCGTTGCGGACGATTCGTCGAACACGGCGATCATGTCGCCAGCGGCGTCCACACCGACCGCGGGGAACGCCAGCGATGCGCCGGCGATGCCCACGTTGTTGATCTGCGCGCCTGCGGCAACATCACCGCTCGTATCGGCTTGCACGCTGACGAAGTCGAGACACGACCGAGGCGTGGTATCGCCACTCGGCGTACATGTCGTCCCGTCAGCCGTCCATATGGTATTGCCCGACCAGACGGCGTTTAGGAAGTGGTCGTCACCCGTCTGAAGCGGGCCGGTCGTTCCTTCCTGGCTGGCGGGTGGGTTGCTACAGGTCGTGGAGCACTGCACAGCCGTCGGTGTCATCGGTTCGTAGATGGGCGCCGAAATGGTCACATTCCCCGCTTCAGGTGTTCCTTGCACGGCGTTGACGCCGATCGAGCACGTGGGTGTGCAGCCGCCTTCGAGCGCGTCGGAGTTGTTCCAGACAACGTACTGGGTCGGGTTCGCGCCGAGCTCGTCGACCGGCTGTGCCGACTCCGGGCCGTCGAAAAAGTCCACCGTGCTGTCCGCCACGGAGAAGTTGCCGTCGAGGACATCCGACTTTTGCACCACCAGCAGCTCGTTCTCATTGAACGTGCCGTCGCACGTGTCGTCGGCATTCATCGTGGAGGCTATGAGGTTGCTGGAGATCCCGAGTCCCGGCTGCACCCCCGTGAGTCCGTCGGCAACAGTCTTGAACGGCGCCCACTCGAATCCAGTCCAGAGATCGGTGTCAAGCACCGTTGACGACGGTGAAACCAGAACGATGTCAAACGAGGGATAGTCGCCACAGCTCCCAATCTGCGGACGGTAGGTATCGAGCTCGCTGAGAAAGAAGCGGCCAGAGGGTGCGTCGTAAATCACGTGGACATCGCTCACGATGTAGCTGGGATACATGTTGCCGTTGACGAAGGTGTTGAGATCCAAGCCCCATTCCTGCTGACCACTGATTGACGAGTACACGTACATCGCTTCGTCGGTGACTTCGATGGCTTGGGTGGGACCGACCGCAATGTTGGCGTCGGGCGGCGCGTTGTTTTCGTCGAACTCGCCGAATTGCTCGAGCTGAGCCGATTGCTCGTTGCCGATGGTTCCCTGAAGTTCGGTAGGCACGCCTGCGACCGCAGGGGAACTCGACGAATGACGAGTTCGAGCGGCGTGAGAGCCAACGCCTGGCTTCAAGGGACTCGCAATCACGGCGTGATTGACCGTGAAGGACACCCGCTTCAGGGGCTCGCGGTGAGCGGCGGCTTGCGTGAACGCCCGCCCGGTTGCAGGAGTGCCAGCTGTACTTGAGGCCGAGCCCGCGGATGATGCGAAGACAGGAGCACGTCCGAACGCCAGGACGGCAGCGATTACCGCCAGAGTGGCAAGAGAGAGCCGACCAGAGCCTCGGTACCTGGTCATGGTTTCCATCTCCTTCCCTCTGCAAGCCTGCGGATACGGGCCGGATTCCTACCCGCCCAGTGGCCGCCGACGACATGAGTCTACCCCACGATCGGTTGTGCCACGACCGTTTGGGACACCACATATTCTTGGTATCGCTGGCGATCGACCCCGGCGACCTCCCGCCCGCTGACCAACTAGCTACGGGTTTGAGCGGCCCTCAGGACGATGTCCACACACGCGTCCAACGGCAGAACTGTGCTGTCGATCACCAGGTGGTACAGACGGACATCGCCTTGATGAACGTTGTAGAACACGCTGGCATACCGCTCGCGTGCGTCGTCAACGTCCCGCTGCGTGTCGCGCGCCGTTGCCTCGTCGGCTCCGTCGCTGATCGCCTGAGCGATCCGCGCTTGCAGCGGGCCGTCGAGCCGGACACAGAGGACGTCGTCGCGACCGCCCAGTACAACCATGCCCGCACGGCCGAGAATCACGGCACCGGTTGTGTCGGCGACGCGCCGGATCACGCGCTCCGTGGCCTCGACATAGGCCGCCGGACTCTGGAGAGCCTCGTGCGAGATGCCCACGGCTGTTGACACTGCCTCGACACTCGCAAATGCACCGAAGAACTGATCCCAACGGCTCGGTGCATGCTCGTCCTGCTTTTCAGCGATTTCCTCGGTGACGTGCAGTTGCCGGGCAACCGCATGAGGAATCGCTCGATCAAGGAAGGGCAGCTTGAGCTCGGATGCGACGGCCTGTGCCACCCCTTCGCCGCGGGCTCCGTACGAGGCTGAGATCGTGACGCTGCTCATCCGCCGTGCTGCCTTCTTCGCTGCTCCGATAGGTTGCCGAACAGACGACACGAGCGTACACCGTTGTACTGCAACGTACAGACGTCCGGGCCCGCACAAGAGGGCGCCTTCTACAGCCTCAGGCCTTGACGGCGCAGCTCGCGGTTCCGGCCGTGCCGTTCGTCTGCTTCGACGCGAGCGTCGGCGATGACTCGCTTCCAAGCGCCGGCGTGGCTGCCAGCGTGAGGTTGTTCGTCTCGCCCGTGAAGCCCTCTTCGACGCAGGTGAGCGCAGACGGGCTGGTGGCCTTCAACTTGGTCACGGCCTCGAGCGTGTTGTTCGCGCCGAAGGTGGCCACGCCGCCACCACCGTCTCCATAGACGCCCCACTCGGAGGTGTTCCAGTTGGGCGCCAGGTCGACCTTGGTGTCCTTCCCGGTTGCCATCGTGGCGTGACCGCCGGAGACGAGTTGCACCACGTCGTTACCGCCCGATTTTGCGCTCCCCGAAAACGAGACCGTCGCGAGGCTCTTGGCCGTCAACGCTGCGCCGCTCAACGTGCTCGCCGAGCTGTTGGTGTAACAGTCGATGAAGCCTGAGCCCAAGGCCGTGAACCAGCCGCTCGGGCAGGTGGTGTTGTAGTCGATGAGCCAGTACTGCATATAGACCTGATTGACGTCCGTCTCATAGACGAACTGTTCCCATGCCAGGCAATCCGCCGGAACACTCGCCTTGTTGCACGCCGGCGATCCGGAGAAGAACTGCGTGTTCAGCTGCAGGGTGAACTCATTGGCCCGCGCCGAACCTACGTTACCGATCTTCCCGGTTTCGCTGATCTTCGCGCTGACACCGGTGAAGGTACCGGTGGCTTTGGTGATCTTTCCCGACACGACGGCGGAGTAGTCAAGTCCGTTGCCCACCGTGTCAGGACCACTGATGCGCGACGTCGATGTCGCCGGTGCCAACGGCCGCTCGGGCGCCGTCACGCATTTCGCCGCATGCCACACCAGTGCGGGGAACGAAGCCTGAAAGCAGCCGGATCCCACTGCGGAGACCTGGCCGATGTCCGCCTGCCAGTCCGCCACGGTGAGTGGTCCTTGGGTCGCCGCCGACACCGGGTTCACGTTGATGCCGGCAACGATGACGACGGCCGCTGCGGCAGCACCGAACAACATCTGGATCCTGCGCATGGTTCGTCCCCTTCTCTAGCTCGGCACTCTCGCGGTCACTCGCATCGTAGCAACTCCCGGCACAGCACCCGGCGACCGAAGTGTTTCCTAGTGCGGAGGAGTTTTGGTAGTGACCAGCATCTCGACGTCGACGTCCTCGACGGAAGGGACAACCGCGGCGCTCATCCACTCGCGAAGTACGCGTGTCGCTTCGACATCGCTGCGGTTGTAGTCCAACAGCCACCGTCGCGCAGACTCGTCGCCGGCCGCCGCGTCGTCGTACCGCACCATCGACATGCCGCCGCCGGGATCGTCCACCGCCCACCGAAAGCCGATGAGCGAGGCCACCACTTTGAGCCCGCTCGCGCCTCCAGTGATGAGTTGGGAGTCCCAGACCTGCAGCAGGTCCATCCACTCGTCAGAGGCGATGAATGACTCGACATCGGCGGCGAGACCCGCAGCGAGCGCGAGCCTTCGGAGGTACTGATTTTCGGCACTCGCGTTGTAGCAGTACGCCCGGAATGTCAGGCCCCGCGCGCGAGCCGCTGACCGAATTCCCATGAGCCATAGCCAGAAGGCAACACTGTTTGCCGCTTCACGCTCCGGGGTCAACAGCTCCCACGTGACGAACGGGTGGTACTCGGAGCCGAACACGTCGCCGGTGGCTCGGTCCGTGAGCAGGCAACCCCACAGGTAGACGCCCACCTCGGTGTTCTCCATGTCGATGTCGACTTCGACGTCGGCACGCGGGACTGCGATCCGCTCCACGCCACGTCGCCGGTAGACCGGCGCAGGACCGACTGCAGCTCGTGCCAGGTCGATCTCCTTCGGCAGCGAGGTGAGTCCCGAGCCCGCGTAGCGTGTCGTCGCCTCGTCCGCCGTCGGCAGTCCGGTCACGTCGACACCTGCGGCGACTGCCGACGCGGTCTCCCAGTCCAGCGCAGCAAGCTCCGCCCGATTCGTGACCCCGTGATCGCGATGGATCTTCCAGTGCGCCCAACCGATATTCGGCAGCAGGCTCACGTCTCCCCATCCCGCTTCCAGGACGGGACGGCAGTAGTCGTTCCAGGGGCAGGTCGGACATTCGGAACAGCGAACCGGTACCACCAGCAGCGGGGTGTGCGGATCAACCAGATGGCGCTGCGCTGCCGCCACGATATCGAGCCGGAAGTCGAACTCGAAGTCGTATCGCTCCATCGTGGTGCGCAGCTTCGTCCTGCCGGTAGACGAAGGTGTCCGCCACATCGGCAGGTCGAGGTCGTACCAGACCACCCGCCGTTCGGTCCCGATGACTCCGCCGAGCCGCGGTCCTGGCGCTGCCGCACCCGCTGCTTCCAGCATGCGTTGGTAGTGCGCCAGCTGGAGCAGATCGTTCTGCGATTTGCGGGCGGCGAAATCCGGATCGACTCTCGCGGCTTCGTATGCGAGCTCGCCAAGTCCGGCGCACATTCCCGGGAGCTCCGACGGCTTTCCGGCGGAGGGCAACAACGATTGATGCCACTTGACGTCAACGGCTCGATACCCTCCGCCGGTTGCGGCGACGAGCAGGTCGGGCCTCCCGACGCGGCGGTGAACGAGGTCCGAAGGGATCCGCGCGTTCAGAATCGGCGACCTGCCTGCCGAGACTGCGCTGATGGTCGCTGCTTCCAGTGCGCCCGCATCGATGCCCTCGACCGAGACCGCTCGTTCATGCACCGCGAGAATCTCGGCCACGACCTCCGCCTCAAAGCTGTTGCCATGCGCGAAGAGGCGCTCGGTGAACGGGTCGGGCGGTACCGGCTCGGCGGGGCGCATCACCTCGTTCTGCGCTCGCACCGGGCACTGCTTCGCGACGTAGCCGCCCTGGAGGGGAACGCCGCTCACGTCGTATCTGGTGGTCACAGCCAGGAATCTACCCGGGTGGCGTCAGTCGCGCTTGAGGGAGATCCAGATCTTCGGGTTGACAAGCGCAACGAGCAACAGCGGCCAGTACCTCGGTCCGTGGCAATTGAATCCGACGACCTCCTGGCGTGCGACGTCGAAGGAAGGCTCCGCGCTCCGATGTCTTCCCGACCCGAGCCGCAAT
This sequence comes from Candidatus Dormiibacterota bacterium, assembly GCA_036521195.1. GTDB lineage: Bacteria > Chloroflexota > Dormibacteria > Aeolococcales > Aeolococcaceae > Palsa-851. The sequence continues at coordinate 19,175 of DATDID010000018.1, read as the reverse complement.
GTATGGTGCCCCGGTTCTACGGCCACCTCGACTGTCTCGTTGTTCGCGATGGACCCCACGACGATCCCGTCGATCGCGATGCTCCACTCCTCGTTTGGCGCGCCGATGATCGATGTCCACATCCGCACCAACCTGAGTGTCGCATCGCCGGCATCCGCGCCCTCTGCAGAAGGCGCTCGCTGTCTCACAACCGGTGCACCGGCGGAGAATCCCGCGCCGCTTCCTCGTCGAAGGCGCAACACGAAATAGGCGATGACCGCCGTCACCACCACGATGATGATGACGACCTGGATGATGTGGTTGCCGGAACCACCTCCGAAGATGCCCCCGACGATGGCGTCGGCAGGTCGCGAGGGCAGATGCGTCAGCGTCCCGTCACGCATGATCGCTGCCTCCTGCGCGTGGTATCCGTCGCACCACACCGGTGGGCCGGTTCCCACCGCCGCCACTCGGCTCCCGCTGCGCAGATGCTCCGACAATGAGTCGCTCGCGATCGAACATCGCCGCCACGATGCGCCACATCACGATATCCGCCACGAGCAGCCCGAGCGCAAATGCGAGCGACGTACCAAAGCTCGGCGTGAAGACATTGAACGACACCAGTGCCACCACCGCGAGCGGAGGGAGGCTCGCGAGCGTCCCGAGTTGCTGAGCGACACGTACCTCACTTGCGCGTGTGGAGATCCCGATTCCGACCCAGATCGACCATCCCGCAAGCAGCGGAGCAAACAGCAGCTCGGCAAGCACATGCGGGCCCTGCGACAGTGCCACCGCGACCTCGGGGTTGGAGGCGAAGAGGTGCGCACTCAACTCGACGATCGCGAAGACGACATACGCGATGGCAATGGTCGGAACGACAACTCCCAACGCTTTGCCGAGCAGCAGTTCCTCGCGGCGCACAGGTGTGGTGAGCAGTGGCTCGAGCGTGCCCTGTTCGCGCTCACCAACCACCGAGTACGCGGACAGAACCGCGGGGATCAAGACGGGCGAGATCAGCAGCAGCAGGAACGTGGCACTCACCGACCTGTCCACCACGGCCGGCGACACCGATGCGCCGAGTCTGAAGATGATGATGATGGGCTCGACGAGGAAGACCAGCGGAAGCACGGCCATGGTGCCGACGATGAAGGGGCTGCGGCGATACTCACGGAGCTCCTTCTGGAGCACCGCACCCAGACGCAGGTAGCTGAACTTCATCGCTTCGATGCCTCCGGATCGTCGTCGATCAACTGCAGATACACGTCCTCGAGCGAGTGACGCGACTCGCTGATCGACACAACGTCAGCGCCCGCGGCGACGAGCGCTCGCGTCACCTGAGGAGCGATATTCCTCGGATCAGCGACGTCGAGTACGTACGTGGACGATCCCTGAGGTTGCCAGCTGTCGACGCCGTCAGTGCTGTTGAAGACCTCATCCGGCGCAGCGAGCGGTGTCAGGGTCTCCACAACCAGCGACCGCGTGAACAGCTGCTCACGGAGCTCGTCGGGCCGTCCCACCAGACGGAGCTTTGTGTTGAGGATGGCGACCCGGTCGCAGAGACGCTCAGCCTCCTCCAACCGGTGGGTCGTCAGGAACACGGTGACTCCCCTCCGGCGCAGGCCGTTGATGAGGTCGTACACCTCGCGTGTCGCCACCGGATCCAGACCGGACGTCGGCTCGTCGAGGAACATCACCGTGGGGTCGTTGAGCAACGCGCGCGCCAGTCCCACGCGTTGCAGGAGTCCCTTGGACAGTCCACCGCACAGGTCTTGCGCACGCGCAGTGAGGTTGACCGCCTCGAGCGCCTCACCAATCCGAACCGCGGCGTTCCGTTGCTGGTAGAGCTTTGCAAAGAGTTGCAAGTTCTCGGTCACGGTGAGGCGCCGGTACAGCCCTGGGTTTTCCGGCATGATCGCTATCCGCTGACGGATCTCCGGTCCGTTCTCCGGCGTCAACGGGATGCCGGCGACGCTCGCCGAGCCTGACGTTGGCGCGATGAGCGTGCCCAGGGTCCGAACGGTGGTGGTCTTCCCCGCCCCGTTGGGCCCGAGGAACCCGAACACTTCGCCCTGCGCTACCGAGAACGAAACGTCCTCGAATGCAGTCCGGTGGTGAAACCGCTTGGTGAGATGGTCCACCTCCAGCGCAAGGACCTGGCCGGAAGGCTGGGCTCCGCGGGCACCGGGCATTGTTTCGGATGCCATATCTCAGTGATATCATTCCGGTAGCTCCCACGTCAAGCTCACGAGGACAGCCATGAGTTCGGAGAATCCCCAGGACAGAATCTCACTCGCGCAGACTCCCCCTCCCATCACCGAGCATCCACCACGCGCTGTGTCCGGCTGGGCAGCGCTCATCCCCGTGGCGGTCGTGCTCGTCGTTGGCATGATCCTCCTCAGCCGAGGGCTGTCGGACCGGTTCCACGGAAGCGGCTCACCCGGCGCGAGCATTGGTATCGGCGTGGCGCTGCTGGCGCTCGCCATTGCCGGCCTGCGTGGACTGACATCGGTGACATCCGGTGAAGCCGTGGTGCTCCGGCTTGCCGGCAGCTACCAGGGCACGGTGCGCCGTCCAGGCCTGTGGTGGGTGCATCCCGCAGCGCGACGCGATCGCGTTTCGACGAGGATCCGAAACCACGAGACGGGCATGCTCAAAGTGAACGACGGTGATGGCAACCCGATCGAAATCGCTGCTGCCGTGGTCTGGGTCGTGGAGGACACGGCGCGCGCACTCTTTGCAGTCGACAACTACGTCGAGTTCGTACGGGTCCAGGCCGAGGCCGGCGTGCGCCATATCGCGAGCGGATACGCCTATGACACACGAGGGAGCGACGTACCCTCGCTTCGCGAAAACGCCGACGAGATCAACGCGGAACTCTCGTCGGAGATCGCGGTTCGCGTCATCGCCGCAGGCGTGAGGATCATCGAGTCGCGGCTCACGCGACTTGCGTATGCGCCCGAGATCGCTCAGGCGATGCTGAGGGTGCAGCAGGCCAACGCGGTTGTGGCTGCACGGCATCGCATCGTGGAGGGCGCGGTGGGTATGGTCGAGCTGGCTCTGGACCGTCTGTCGGCGGATGCCGTGGTCGAGCTCGATGAGGAGCGCAAGGCAACCATGGTCGGCAACCTGCTCGTCGTGCTCTGCAGCGACCACGACCTCCAGCCCGTCGTCAACGCCGGCTCGTTGTACTGATGAGCGAGGTCGCCGACACGGCTACGGTCCTGCCGATCCGGAGGAAATCGGTGCTGGTGCGCCTCGATCCCGTGGTGCACGACGCGCTCGCGCGGTGGGCAGGCGAAGAGCTCCGCAGCACGAACTCCCAGATCGAGTTCGTGCTTCGTCGCGCGCTCGTCGATGCCGGTCGCCTTCCTTCAACGAGACCGCCGCGCCGCTTGCGGTCGGTGCCCGATATCGAGCCGTCCTGACGGTGCAGTCTCCTTCGCCTTAGCTGACCCTGACGCGCGGATCAAGGACCGCGTACAGCGCATCCACGGCAATATTCGCTGCCACGACAAAGAACGACGCGACCAGCACGATGCCGATGACTACCGGCAGGTTCTGCACCTGAATCGCCTGCACGACCGTCAGACCAAGGCCTGGTAGCCCGAAGATGCTTTCGGTGATGATCGCGCCACCCATAACGGTGGCGAGGTCGATGCCGAACTGCGTGAGAATCGGCGTCAACGAGCTCCGCAGCGCGTGGCGATACACGACGCGGCGCTCACTCAGTCCCTTGGCACGCGCCGTCCGGATGTAGTCCTCGCCGAGCGTCTCGAGCAGCGAGCTGCGCGTCAAGCGTGAGTACGTGGCTGCGGTGATGAGCGCGAGCGTCACCCACGGCAGGATCAGATCGTGAGCCCACTCCAGCGGATTCCTCGTGAACGGCGTCCAGCTTCCGGGCTTGGGAAAGATCGCGATGCCGTGAATGGTGAGCACGTAGTAGAAGACATACAGGAGCAGCAACCCGAGGATGAACGTCGGCATCGATATCCCGGTGAGCACGAACGCCGTGGCGCCACGATCCAGCAGGCTGCGGGGACGGCGCGCGGCAAGCACACCGACACTGACACCCAGCAGCATCCACAGAATCGCAGATCCCACTGCGAGCGAGATGTCGATCGGCACCGCTTGTGCGATGATCGTCGTGACCGGCAGCCGGTTGGTGTTGGACGTGCCGAGGTTGAACAGGCCGGGCCACGGCACCATGCGTTCAAGGTAGTGCCAGTACTGCACGATGATCGGGAGATTGAATCCGTACTCCCGGTTGATCTGCTGCAGCAGCGCCGGCGTCGCAGCCCTCCCCGCAAGCGACGCCGCCGGATCGTGCGGCGCCGCGTAGTACAGGATGAAGACCAGCGTGATGATCACCCACAGCGTCAGCACGCCGAGCACGATGCGTCGAATCAGGAAGCGGATCATGCCGCTTCGACCTTGACCTTCTTCCTGCGAGCCGCAAAGATGCGTTCTGTTCGCGGATCGAGCGCATCGCGAACCGCGTCGCCGAGCAGGTTGAACGCGAGCGTGGTGAGCAGCAGGAAGAGCATCGGGAAGATGTAGAACCACCACGCCTGAAAGCCCACACCCTCTGCGTCGGACAGCATGTTCCCCCACGACGGTGTTGGCGGCACGACGCCGAGCCCGAGGAACGAGAGCGTCGCCTCGAAGATGATCGCGGTGGGAATCAACAGCGTGGCGAGCACGATGACCGGCGCAACGAGGTTCGGCAGAATGTCAACGAACATGATGCGCAGGTTGCCGGCACCCAGCGAATGCGCCGCCTCCACGTACTCCTTCTCACGTTGCGAGAGCGCCTGTCCTCGCACGATCCTGCCGATGGCTGCGAAGGAGAAGAAAGCGATCACGAGGATCGTGAGCGGCAGGCTGGAGCCGAACACCGACACAAGCACGATCGCGAACAGCACGTATGGGAATGACAGAACCACGTCCATGATGCGAGCGAGAATGCTGTCGAGCCAGCCGCCGTAGTACCCGGCGAACAATCCGATGATCACGCCGAAGACGGTGGCGATTGCGGTGGCGAGCACTCCGACAACCAGCGAGATGCGCGCGCCGTAAGCGATGCGCACGAGGATGTCGCGGCCCAGGTTGTCAGTGCCCAGCAGATATCCGGGGCTCCCTGGAGGCAGCGGCTGTCCGGTTGCGTCCGTGCCGTTGTCTGGATTGGCATCCGTCGGACCGTGACCGGTGATGTGAGCGATGACACCTGCAAACACCGCCATCGCCACGATGAGCAGGATGACGACGATCGAAACCAATGCAACGCGGTCGGTCTTGAGCCGCTGGAAGACGAGTTGCAGCGGGGTTCGTCCCTCGATCCCCTTGACTGCCGGCTCCTCGGGAAGGATCTCCGTGTGTACCGGCTGAACCGTGGTCAGGCTCATGTCGCGCCTCCGCTACGAATCCCCTTTGTGCGAAGAGATGCCCGCCGCGTTGGCGGGCATCTCTTGCGGATGAACTGTCGCTGACCGTCGCCCTACGAGGACAGCCAGATCTGAGTGATGTCGTATTGCTCGGTGAACGGGATGTAGATCGCGTTGTGCACGCGTGCCGACCGGAAGATTGGGTTCAGCTGAGTCTGGAAGGGGATGAACGGAGCGTCCTCCATGATCTTCACGTCCGCCTGATGCCAGAGACTTGCTGCTGCCGAAACAGTTGTCGCCGCCTCGGCCTGGTTCACCAGCTGGTCAACTGCCGGGTCGTCGTACCCGCCCCAGTCCGAGCCCGGGAAGTTCAGCGCACCGTCGAGGATGTCCGGGAGCGTGGCGCGGCCGTTGGTGGGGCCGAACCAGTCCGGAACCCAACCGGGCTCAGTGATATCCCACTTGCCCGGCGTGAAGCCGGTGGCAGTCGGGGTGACGCCGATGCCCGAGGAGCCGTAGTAGCCGGTCGCGATCGGCACGCCGACAACGTTCACACCGCACGCGGCGAAGTCCGCCTGCACCACCTGGAACACTGCCGGGTGGTTGCCACTGTTCCGGTAGTAATCCTTGAGCGTGATGCTCCCGGGTGCGAAGCCGGCGCTTTTCAGCATCGACTTGCACTTCGAGGGATCACCCTCGTTGTTCTTGGTCGCGTATTCGTTGATCTGCTGATAACCCTCGGCGCCTGGTCCGATGACCTGGTTGAGCGGCTGGTTGATGCTTGCGCCGCCGTAGATCTTGCCGATGGCGACCTTGTCAATCGCGAACTCGAGTGCCTGGCGAACCTTCACGTTGGCCATCGCACCGTTGTTGTTCGGACTCTTGACGTTGAACACCAGGTACGGGTTGGTGTTTCCGGGGGCCGGGAAGACGCCGAGCAGGGTGTTCCACTTCGGGCTCTCGAGGCTTGCGATGTCCGCGGTGGGCACGATCGTGTTCCACTCGAGGTCCGCGGTTCCGGCCTGCAAATCCTGTTGCACCTCGGTCGCGGCCGCAGCGCCGGCGAGGTCGAGCTTGACGTCGATCTCATTGACGTACTGATGCCGGAGCGGATCGTTCGCCTGCGTCCAGCTTGTGTTCCGCGTGAGGATGATCTCGTGACCGACGTTGTACGTGGTGATCGCGTACGGGCCGTCGGAGTAGAGGATGTTGCCCGGGGTGAGCGGCACGTCCTTCAGGTATTCAACCGGAGCCGCTGATGCAAAGGGCTCGGCGAGAATGTTGTCGAAGTCGGTCGCGGGCTGAGTCAGCGTGAACACGATGGTGCTGGCGTCAGGCGTCTTGATGCCGCTGACACTCGTCATGCCGTCGTTGATGAACGTCGCACGCGCCGCTGCACTCTCTGCCGGGCTCGACGTTTCGAACGCCGTGCACCATGTCTTGAATCCCGCGATCGTGGAGATGTAGTACCCGGGGTTGCCGTTCGGCGCCAGCGTCGGGTCGCAGTTGCGCAGGATGCCGCGCTGGAAGTCCTGCGAGGTGACCGGACGTGGTGGCGTCGTGTTCCACATGAGCCCGGGGCGGAGCTTGAAGGTGTACGTCAAGCCGTCGGAGCTCACGGTCGGCATGCTGACGGCCGCATCGGCAACGAGCGTCTCCGCCTTGACGATGTCGGTCGACGCCGGGTACGTCACCAGCTGACGCGTGTATGCGCGCTCGAGCGTGGAAGCGATCGTCTCGTACTCACCCTGCGGGTCTGCGCCGGCCGAGAGATCCGTGCTGCCCTCGATCTCGAGTGTTCCACCCATGACCGGAGTGCCCGCGCTGTTGTTGTTCGCCGCCAGCCAGGGGATGGTGGAGGTGTTGAAGTTGTTCGCGTCGAAGAGATTCGCCGGGCCCGACTTCGTCGACGACGTGGCACTGCCGCAGGCCGCGATCGCAAGCGCCCCGACGGCGGCTGCGCCAACGACCTGGAGCCCACGTCGAGGCCCTCGCCTGTTGTTACCGAGCACTCTGTGCAATCGCATGGTTACCTCCGTCATTGCTGAATCGAAAACGCGTCGCGATGGCGCACACATTCGCACCCTGTCCGCGCCGAGAAATCAATCAGCTTTCAAATTCATCCCGGTGGGGGAGGCGCATCCGGCACGCGGGGCGTTTCGGGATCGACGAATCACAGCCGCGCATCTCAGAGTGGCACGGTATGAACTGACGAAGCGGCATGCGAGTGGCTGGGTGGAAAGCCGAGGAGTTGCTCTTAAGCAGCGTCGATTCTCGTTGCGCGCCATGGCAACTTTTCGCATGCGTCCCGTACCACTTGCCCGTGGATTGCGCGCCGTTGCGACAAGTTCTAGGTTACGGCGATGAGACCGGCGCATCCGCGACGAGGTGGGGTGCCGTTTGTCATCGCGAGCGCACTTTGCCTCGGCCTGATGGCTGCGATGTCGTGGGACGTGCTTGCGACCGGGTGGGTCGGCGGAGGTGGCGCCGTCCTGACGGTCGTGGGCCTTGCGTCGGTTGCGGAGGCTGTGGTGCTCGCGCGCGCACACGTATCGCGTTTTGTGTTCGGGGTTGCTTTGCCGGTCCTTGCGCTGGCGACGATCGTGCCCCTCACCGCGTCTGGCATGCCCGCCGCTCCAGGTCAGCGACCCGGAACGTTCATCGCCCACTACCTGAGCGCCGCGCTCACGGGCGTGACGTCCACGCAGGCCTGGACCTTTGAAGTCGGGCTCGGAACCGCACTGTTCGTGTGCGGCTCCTGGCTCGCGTGGCTCGCGGTGCGTGAGCACCGTGGCGTCCTCGCCGTGATGCCCATCTTTGTGGTGCTGGCGATCGATGTCGTCAACGCTTCGACCCCGGAGAGCATGGTCCTGCCGGAAGGCCTCTGCGTCGGACTCGCGCTCGCAGTGATCGCCGCCGCGCATCGCGAGTCACTCGGGGCCGGCTGGGTGGCGGGTCGGATCACGCCACTCGGAAAGCTTGGCTGGCGTTTCGGCGGCGGTGCGTGCCTGGTTGCAGTCGGACTGACAGTGACGGCGCTGATCCTGCCGCCGGCGAGCAGTGCGGATTTCACCGCGTGGCTCTCTTCGTTCGGCCGCAACGGGGTGCAGCATGGTCTGGGCGCCTCGGGCGGTGCGGAGACGATCGGCTTCGCATCAACGGTGAATCTCGGCGGTGCGCTCGTGAGCCACCCGAAGCCCGTGCTGACATACACCACTGACGAAGGAGCGAGCGCGTACCTGAGTGTTGTCGCCGACACCGACTTCGATCGGGGGAACTGGTACCTGTCGGCGACCGGGTCGAGCCCCGGCGGCTACACGTGGACTGGTCTGCAGTACGCGGGTGACCAGCTGCCGAGGGACACCAACCCGGCTGACGGCGGCATCGGGAAAGACGAGCAGACGGTTCGCGCACACATCGTCATGACGGCGAGCGACACGGGACCCGAGCAATTTGCGCTCTTCACCGGTGAGCCCGAGGGAGTCAATCTCCCGGGAGTCGCATTCGGTGTGGTGAACACCGCGAGCCCGTTCGCGTTGTTGACTGTCGACTCTGTGCAGTTCATCGCCGACGCCGGGGCAGAGGCGTCGACGCTGCAGACGACGTCACTGGTGTCGACGGCGACGGCGACGCAGCTGAGCGCAGCCGGCACCGACTATCCGGCATGGACGCAGCAGTACATCGAGCTGAATGACGACTCGACCCGAGGAGCCGAAGCCATCCGCTCGCTGGCGCAAGCCTGGACATCCGGATTGGTCGATCCATACAGCCAGGCGATGGCGATCGAGGCCCACCTCCGCGACCCGACGCTCTTCCACTACACCCTTGATCCGCCGGCTGATCCAGGCAACCGCGTCTGGCCGCTCGTGTACTTCCTGACGGTCAGTCACCGCGGTTACTGTCAGTACTTCGCGTCGGCGATGGGCGCGATGTTGCGGAGCCTCGGCATTCCGACGCGACTGATGAGCGGCTACGGCCCGGGAACGGCACAGGACTTGATTAAACCGATTCCGGGTGTCAACCAGCAGGTCGTCACGACGAGCGATGCGCACACGTGGGTCGAGGCATACTTTCCGGGGTACGGGTGGATCCCGTTCGAGCCCACGCCACCCTCAGCCCAGGGCGACTATCAGCCCTTCGCGCGCGGTGCAGCTGCGATCACGCAGCAGGTGCCACCGCCGCCGCTCGCGACTCCGTCTCCGGGGATCAGGCCCGGCATCAGGAAACCCGTGACAGACCAGGGGAGTCCCACGGACACGACCACCAGTGGCGTCGCAACGGAGCTCATCGTCGTCACGGTGCTTGGAATCCTGTTCGCAGTGATCGTTGCGGTGTTGCTGTGGTTTCTGCTCCCTCGCTCCGTGTCCGGCGCGTGGCGGCGACTCGAGACGCTCGGTGCGATATCAGGAGTCGATCGACGAACATCGGAGACTCATCAAGCGTTCGCGGCGCGTCTTGGTCGAGCCAGGCCGAGAGCATCCACTGCGCTCAGCGGCTTCGCTACTCTGGCTGCACGCGATGCGTTCAGCGCTGCCGGTGCATCCGCCAACGAGCGCGCGATTGCGTTGCGCGCGTGGCGTCGCGCGTTGTGTTTCATGAGCGTTCCGCGCTGAGCGGATTGCGCAGTGGTACGGAAACGCAGCATGAAGTGGCACTTACGTTTCGTCGCAACCGGTGTCACTGTACTGACGCTTGGTCGCTGCAAAAATCTCTGCCCCAAATAGGGATGCGCCCTCCTACCGGCGTCAGCGGCCAAGCACCGCACATTTGCTTCCGACGAGTCCACTTCTTCCAATAGTCGTATGACCATTACTGCGGCCTGACGCTTCGATAGCTCGCGCCTGTGACGGATGCGATGAGTTTGGGGTCCGTATCCAGTCTTAGGAGTCATGAGCACCAGGTCTGTCGCCTCGATATCGCAGCGGGGGCCGTCCACGTGGCCATGAGCAGGCGGCGGGGGGTTGGGAGCGTCCCGTGCATTCAGTTCGATCGGGAGTCCGATATCCCCTTCTACGTCCAGATCTACGACGGCTATCGCGGCGCGATCATCTCCGGTCAGCTCGCCCCAGGCCAGCGTCTCCCATCGACACGCACCATCTCCGAGCAGCTGGAGATCTCTCGCTTCCCGACCCTGAGCGCCTTCGAGCAACTCCTCGATGACGGTTACATCGTCGGCAGGGTCGGCTCCGGGACGTTCGTCCGCGATCAGATTCCCGAGGACCTGATCAAGCCCATCAGCCTGCGCAAGCCGGCGTCGGCGTTCGATCGTTCATCGCCGCGTCTCCCGGAGAGCGATGAATGGTCCTCTCGTGAAAAGGTCGGGCCCTTCCGCGTCGGCGTCCCCGCACTCGATCGCTTCCCGGGAAAGGTGTTTGCACGACTCGTACAGCGGCATGCGCTGACCGCGTCACCGGAAGCCATGGCATACAGCGATCCGGCCGGCTACCCGCCGTTGCGCGAGGCCATCGCGGAATACTTGCGCACGACTCGTGCCGGCACATGCGATGCCTCGCAAGTCCTCATCGTCACCGGATCGCAGATGGGGCTGGTCATGAGCGCGATGGCCCTGACGACGCCCGACACGTTGGTGTGCGTCGAGGAGCCGGGTTACCCCGGCATCCGGCAGGCGATGGGCCTCTCCAACGCGCAGGTCATCGGAGTCGGCGTTGATGACGGCGGTATCGACGTCGCCGCCATCAAGCGGATCACCGACACCGTGAAGGTTGTCTGCGTGACGCCGGCGCGTCAGTTCCCGCTCGGTCCGGCGATGGAGGTCACGCGTCGCCTTGAGCTCCTCAACTGGGCGGCGGCGCACGATGCATGGGTCATCGAGGACGACTACGACAGTGAGTTCCTCTACTCGCGACGGCCGCTCGGCGCCCTGCAGGGGATGGGCAACAGCGATCAGGTGGTCTACGTCGGGACCTTCAGCAAGGTGATGTTCCCGGCGATGCGTCTGGGATATATCGTGGTCCCGCCCGCGCTGATAGGCCGGTTCGTCGAGATCCGCAAGGCTCTCGATATCTGTCCACCGATGCTCTACCAACTGGTGCTCACCGACTTCATGAACGAGGGGCACCTCGGACGTCACATCTTGCGCATGCGCGGCGTCTATCTGGCGCGTCGCAACGCCCTCCTCAGTGCGATTCACGCGCATGCCTCGGACGTGCTCGTTCCGGGAAACAGCGATGCGGGGTTGCACCTTGTTGCGTACCTCCCCGATGGTGTTGACGACCAGGAGGTCGTCAAACGCGCGTGCGAACGGGGTCTGTACCCTCAGGCGCTTTCCACGTGCTACGCGGGGTACGCAGCGCGACCTGGCCTCATCCTGGGCTTCGGCGGATCGGATGAATGTGCGTTCCCGGGCGCCGTTAGCACGCTCGCCGAGATCATCCGAGGGATGCGCTGATCAGTCGAGTTGCAGCGGCAGGCCGAACAAGGGAAACAGCCGCTCGGTGTCCAGGAAGAACGTGAACTCGGCAACTTTGTCCCGATTCCACTCGAGCACCTGGAGTGCCCAGGGTTCAAACCCGCTTCCGGTGGCGCTCGGCTTGTACTGACCGAATGCCACGGTGTCGTTCGCGGCGACAGTCGGCACCAATCGCGATCCCCGGCATATGTCTCCGGGTCCGAACCACCAGGCGAGCACGTCGTTGCGACCGGACAGCCACAGGTCGAACGGCGGCATCGATTGGCGTGCGTCCTCGCGAATGAGCGCGGTGAGCTCTTCGAGGTCATACGCTTCGAAGGCTCGCACGTAGCGTGCGAGGAGCCCATGCTTGGATGGGTCAACGGGTGCAACCATCGCGTCGGCGTCGAGCCCGGCGGCAGCGATAGCGGCGCGCGCGCGCTGGAGCGCGCTGTTGACGGAGGGCACTGTGGTGTCGAGGATGAACGCGACCTCGGCTGCCGTCTGCCGCATGACCTCACGGAGAATGAGCACCGCGCGCTGCCGCGGCGACAGGTGTTGCAGGGCAGCGACAAACGCCAGTCGAATCGTCTCGTGCGCGATCACCACGTCCGCCGGATCGGACTCCTCGATAAGCCGTGAGGACGGGATCGGCTGGATCCACGTCACCTCGGGGAGGACATGCAGATTGCTTTCCAAGGGTGGTCGCGCGGGTCCCAGGTCCATTGGTGTCGCGCGTCGTGCTCGACCTTTCAGAATGTCGAGACACACGTTGGTGGCGATGCGGTACAGCCACGACGTGATGCTCGCGCGGCCCTGGAATTGCTCGTATCCGCGCCACGCGCGAAGCAATGTCTCCTGCACCGCGTCGTCCGCCTCGAACGGCGATCCGAGCATCCGGTAGCAGTAGCCGGTGAGGGCTGCGCGATGGCGCTCCAACTCGGCATCGACCTCGTCTGCGTCGATCGCGTAGCGCGCTTCCTGCATCACAGTTCCACCGCGGCTTCGGCCGGTGCCGGCGTCTCTGCCAGGAAACCCTCGACCGCGTGGAGGATGGTGGCATCCTGACTTGCGAGTTTCTCGCCGTCCGCAACCGGAAAGTGGCAGGCGGTGGCGTGACTCGTCGCATCACCGTCGTGGTGCTCGAGGAGCGGTTCCTGCGTGGCACATATCGGCTGCGCCTTTGGACAGCGCGTGTGGAACCGGCATCCCGATGGAGGGTTGATCGGGGACGGGACGTCGCCGGTGAGAATGACCCGGTCATGAGTCCGGGCCTTGTCGGGGTCCGCGACGACCGAAGCCGACAGCAACGCCGCTGTGTACGGATGACGCGGTGCGCTGTACAGATCCTTGACGTCAGCGACTTCGACGATCTTGCCCAGATACATCACCGCGACTCGGTCGCTGACATGCTGCACGACTGCCAGGTCGTGGGCGATGAAGATGTACGTCAGCTGGAACTCAGCCTGGAGGTCCTCGAGCAGGTTGATGATCTGCGCCTGGATGGAAACGTCGAGTGCGGAGACTGGCTCGTCGCAGACGATGAGCTTCGGCCGGAGCGCGAGCGCGCGCGCCACCCCGATACGCTGCCGCTGGCCACCGGAGAATTCGGCCGGAAAACGGTTGTAGTGCTCGGGGTTGAGGCCCACGACCTCCATGAGCTCCTGCACGCGCGCCTTGCGGTCTGCACCTTCGGCGATGTGATGGATGGCCAATGGGTCGGCGATGATCGAGCCCACCCGGCGGCGTGGATTGAGCGATCCATACGGGTCCTGGAAGATCATCTGCATCCCGCGGCGATACGGGCGCATCTGCGACCGCGAGAGGTTGCTCAGGTCCGCGCCGTCGAAGATCAGCCGCCCCGCAGTGAGCGGGTACAGCCGCATGATCGAACGCGCCAGCGTCGATTTCCCGCAACCCGTTTCACCGACCAGGCCCAACGTCTCGCCGCGACGCACGTCGAGACTCACGCCATCGACGGCGCTCACGTTTCCGATCGTTCGCTTGAAGAAAATGCCCTGCTTGATCGGAAAGTGTTTGACAATCCCCTCCGCGCGGAGCAGGACGTCGGTGTCGGCGCCGGCGTCAGGCATGTGCGGGAGCCATCGTGACCGCCGAGAGAACACCGGGCAGTTTTGCGGTGCGAGGCCCGCGGTGTGCAGCTGCATAGCGCCGTCGGGCGGTGTCCATCGCGACACCGACGCCCGTCATCTCAGGGGGAAGCCAGCACGCCGAGCGATGGGCGACCCCGGCCGGGATCGGCTCGGCAACGGGAGGCGACTCGATGCACATGTCCATCGCGAATGGGCATCGAGGATGGAAGCCGCATCCGGGCGGCGCATTGATCAAGCTCGGTGGCGTCCCGACGATGGGGAGCAGACGGTGTCCAAGAACACCGGTCGCAGACGGGACCGAACCCAGCAGCCCAAGTGTGTATGGGTGGTGGGGCATGAAGAAGATGGTGCGCGCATCCGCGTGTTCTGCAGGACGGCCCGCGTACATCACCAACACGTCATCGGCGATTGAGGCGATGACACCGAGGTCGTGCGTGATGATGATCATTGCCATGCCGAGCTCACGTTGCATCTGCACGAGCAGTTCCATGAGCTGGGCCTGGACGGTCGCATCAAGGGCGGTCGTCGGCTCGTCGGCGACGAGGAGCTTCGGCTTCAAGCCGAGCGCCATCGCGATCATCACGCGCTGACGCATCCCGCCCGACATCTCGTGGGGGTATGCGTCGATGCGACGCTCGGGTTGCGGGATGTTCACCAGCCGCAGAAGCTCGATTGCTTGGACTCTCGCCTCCTGACGGCTCACATCCGTGTGCGCACGAATTGCCTCAGCGATCTGCGCCCCGACGCGGAAGTGCGGGTGCAGGCTCGAGAGCGGATCCTGAAAGATCATCGCGATCTCCGCGCCCCGGATGCGGCGCAACTCGTCCTGCTTCATGGTGAGGAGGTTCTTGCCGTTGAAGAGTGCGGAGCCGGTCGTGTCCGCACCTGGGTTGAGGCCGAGGAGCGTGAGTGCGCTGACACTCTTCCCGGACCCGGACTCGCCGACGATGCCGAGCGTCTTCCCTGCTTCCACCGAAAAGGACAGCCCTCGCACCGCGCGAACGATGCCGTCGGCAGTGGGGAACGAGACAGTGAGGTTGTCGACGGTGAGCAACGTCACTGGCACAGGCGCGCCCGATCCTCACTCACGTTCGTCTCCTCAATCCCACTGCGGCGTCAGCCGAGTCACCACGATACGCGCGGGGTACGGAAACGAACGGGGCCGGATCCACAATTCACCCCAGCGAGTGAGTATGTTGCACGCGCGGTGACGCGATACGCATCAAGCGAGTGTTGCGTCGTATCAGAGTGGCATGCAACACGCAACGCAAGTGGCATGCGAGTGGCGATGAGCACAACCGCGGAAGCGGCCTGCGGCCGTTGCCCTTCGGTGTGATCTCCTGTGACGGTGAGGGTGACATTGAGCCGCGTGCGCGCTCGTCGCTGGCGGAGTGCCGCCGCGGCCGTTGCGGTCAGTGCGACAGTGCTCGTCAGTGGATGCGGCGGTACTGCGACGAATGTCGCGGTGATCAAGACGTCCGCGAGCTTCGCGGAACTCCCGGGATCGTCGCCGAACTACATGCTTCCGCTCGCATCGCTGCAGTACTTCAGCGTCGCGAATATCAGTCAATTCCAGAAGCTCATGTACCGGCCGCTGTACTGGTTCGGTGACAACGGGCAGGTGTTGCTGAACAACAGCCTCAGCCTCGCCGACCCGCCCGTGTACTCCGCAAGTGGCAAGTCGGTGACTGTCACCTTGAAAGGATGGAAGTGGTCGGACGGAACCCAGATCACCGCGCGTGACATCCAGTTCTGGCAGAACCTCGTCACTGCCAACAAGGACGAGTGGGCGGGCTACTCGCCCGGCGAGTACCCGGACAATGTCCTCAGCTCAACGATCAACCCGAGGAACCCGCTCCGGATCACGTTCAACATCGGCCAGGCGTACGGCGAGTACTTCTTTACCTACAACGAGCTGAGCCAGATCACCCCGCTCCCCCAGCACGTCTGGGACAAGGAGTCAGCGAGCGGCCCCGTCGGCAACTACGACGAAACCCCTGCCGGCGCGCAGGCCGTGTACACGTACCTCGACTCGCAGTCGAAGAGCATCTCGACCTACGACACCAACCCGCTCTGGCAGGTGGTCTCGGGGCCGTGGAAGCTGAAGTCGATGGACACCGCGGGCAACGTCTCGATGGTCCCGAACACCGTATACGGCGGACCCATCAAGCCGACCCTCAAATCATTCAAAGAGGCTGCATTCAGCGCTGACAGCGTGGAGTTCAACCAGCTCAAGTCCGCATCGTCCGTGAGCGATGGCGCCGTGGACTATGGGTATGTTCCGTTCGAATACTCGTCACGACGGACCGCTGTCAACCACGTCTACAGCGTCGCGCCCTGGGCCGGATGGCAAATCACGTACGTGACCGAGAACTTCACCAACCCGGTCAGCGGCCCGCTCTTCAGTCAGCTGTATTTCCGGCAGGCGATGCAGGACCTCGTCGATCAGAACACCTTCATCACCAGAGCGTTCGCCGGATTCGGATATCCCACGTACGGGCCGGTCCCGATGAAGCCAGGCTCGATCTTCGTCGATCCGGTCGAGAAGTTGAACCCGTATCCCTTCAGCCCGGCGGCTGCGGTCGCGCTGCTGAAAGCACACGGGTGGACCGTCAACGAAGCCGGCATCAGCACCTGCGCCGCCGCAGGGAGCGGATCCAGCCAGTGCGGCCCGGGAATCCCCCGCGGCGCCAGAGCGTCGTTCTCGCTGCAGTACGAGAGCGAGAATCCGGCGGTGGCTGAGCAGATGAGCCAGTTGAAGACGGATTTCGCACACGCAGGCATCGAACTGAAACTCACGAGTGCGCCGTTCGACACCGTCATCGACAGTGCGATACCGGGAGAGTCGGACTGGGACCTGGCCTTCTGGAGCTCCGGGTGGACGTACGCCCCCGACTACGAGCCGACCGGCGATGAAGTGTGGGCGTGCACGGGGTCTGGAGCCGTTGTCCAGTACGCCGGCGCGGATGCCGGTGGGTACTGCAACGCGCAGGCCGAGCAGGACATCGTCGCGACGATGACCAGCAACGATGTGCACGCGATGTACACCTATGAGAACTACCTCGCTCGAGAGCTGCCGGTCATCTGGATGCCAGTCGCGTACGCGCAACTGTCGGCAATCAACAAGGCGCTGCATGGAACGGGGCCGCAGGACCCGTTGCTGCAGATCTACCCGGAGAGCTGGCGCTGGTCGTGAGATTCAGTGCGGAAATGCTTGGTCGCCGGTTCAGGGAGTGCTACCCGAGACTTGCATTCAGGTACCGAGCCCGTGCGACCAAGCGATGTGACAGTACTTCGACGTCGGGCATCGCGAAAAGTCCAATGCATCGATGGACGTCATAGCCATTTACCGTCGCACACTCAGTGAATGTCCACTTTGGTTTCTGACGTGTGTACCACTTGCGACGCACATGCAAGCTCCAGCGCTGCGCATTTCTCACTCATCGGGATGAATTTGCGTCCGACACTTCCCCCGATGGGGTGAATTCCGTTGCGCGGGCGGCATTTCGCCGCGTGCGTGTGGCTACGCTTTTTCCGCCGAGGCGTCGGTGCAAGCAGCAATGCACTGCCGTTTCTCGACATCACCATCAGCGTCAACGGGTACGGAGGAACCAACTTGCTGACAAACAAATTAGGCATCAGTGCTGTGGGACTTGGTGTTCTCGGCCTGCTCGCCGTCGCCGCCTGCGGAAGCACGAGCGGTACCCAGTCGACGTCAGGTGCGCTCGCCTCGTCGCAGGTGTTGCACTTCCCCGTCTTCCAGGATCCCGGCACATGGGATCCGGGTGAGATGGACGCCGAGGTCGACAGCGAGCTCATGCAGAACGTGTTCGACAACCTCTGGCGTTTCGACGACAACCTGAACATCGTTCCGGACATCGCCACGACCGTCCCGACACAGGCCAACGGCGGCATCTCCGCGGATGGGCTGACCTACACGATCCACCTGAATCCCAAGGCCAAGTTCTCCAACGGTGACCCGGTCACCTCGAAAGACGTCCTGTACTCGTGGAACCGCGGTGCCGACCTCCAGGGCGCGTACGCCTCGATCCTGAGCGCCATCCAGGGCTTCTCCGCTGCGCAGAAGGCTGCCGGCGCTCCGCCGTCCTCCGGCTCGCCGACCAGCTTCCAGGCCAACATCGAGGCCCAGCTGAAGGCAGGCAACCCCGCATTCATGATGAGCGGCCTCACCGCTACTGATCCCGAGACGGTGCAGGTCAAATTGAGCACGGCGTGTGGCTGGTGCTTGACCGCGTGGACCCTCGAGGCGACGGTCGGCGCGATCGTCGACGAGAAGGTCATCGATGCACCAGGCGTTGATCCGGTCAACTGGTGGCAGACACCCGCCGACCTCGTCGGCACCGGCGCCTACAAGCTCGTCTCATACACCCCCAAGCAGTCCATCACGTTCACTCAGGTGGCCAATTGGTGGGGTTCTCCGAAGCCGACGTTGAAGACGATCAACATCGACATCAAGGACCCGTCGACAGCACCGACCACGGTCGACGCCTTCTTCCAGAAGGGCTATGACCTCATCGGCTACGGTGGAAACAGCTCCAATATTCCCTTGGCAAACGTGCTCGCAATTCAGGCGAACTCACGCGAGAAGCCGGATCTCCTGGTACAGCCGAAGGGCCGCACGACCTGGCTGAGCTTCAACATCGGCTACCCGTCCACGGGCGGACCGTTCCTCGGTGAGAGTGCTGCTGCGAAGGGTCTCCGCCTCGCGTTCGACCTCGCCATCAACAAGCAGGGTCTGGCCACCACGGTGTGCCACAACCTCATCTGCTCGGCAGCGACCGGCGGTCTCATCACCACCGGGCTGATCGGCAACGGCGGACCGAACAGCGATCCGCTCGCGAAGTACGACCCGACCCAGGCGAAGTCGCTGCTCAAGCAGTACGACCCGACGGGCGCTCTGACCAAGAACCTCACCTACTCGTACAACTCGGGCAGCCTCAACGAGAGCGTCGCCGAGTACCTGCAGAACGAGTGGCAGACCAACCTGGGCGTCAAGGTCAACCTCAACTCGGTGTCGGATGCGTCGATCTTCATCAACAACCGGCTCTCGGGCAAGTACGAGATGTCGCGTGACGGCTGGCAGTTCGACTACAACCACCCGCAGGACTGGTACGACAACCTCTGGGGCGCGATCCCGACGGCGGAAGGCGCCAACACCAGCGGGTTCGACGACCCGACCTACGACAGCGTCCTCAAGCAGGCCGACGCGGAGCCGCTGACGACAGCACTGCCGTTGTACATGCAGCTGGCGCAGATCCTGCAGAACGACGT
>DATDID010000017.1:0-23885 GCA_036521195.1 Candidatus Dormiibacterota bacterium | reverse complement strand
GCAAATAAATTATCGCGCTCTCTTCCTCGCTCACAAATTCGCTGCGGCACAGATCCCCCGCCGCCCCACCTCTGTGGCTTGAGGTGCGTCCTTCACGAATCAGAGCTAGCTGACGACTAGGTCGAAGTACACGGTGTATTGGCGAAGCGCATCATCCAGCGTGCGATGGGAGACCATCCACGACGTACCCGTGCCGCCCTGTTTGCGCTCGTTGTCGCTGTGGCCTGCACCGGACTGATCGGTTACCTGATCTCGCGTACGAGTTCTCTGCCTCAGACCCCGCCCACGCCCCACCATTCGATTGCACCGTTGGTCAATGAGCCGACGCCCACCGCGCAACCAAGTGCCGATGCGTTCAGCGTTGCCGATGACCCGGCGACCGGCCAGATCGTCGTCTACGGCGGCACGGCGGGGACGGGGAGCGATACCTGGGTGTGGAGTGGGGCCGGTTGGGCTCTTGCATCGCCGGAAATGCAGCCACCGCCGCTCGCGGGCGCCAGCGCGGTCTACGACCCTGTGAGTCGGTTGGTGATGATCGCAGGTGGAGGGCCGTTTGACGGAGGTGGAAACGACGGGACATGGGCCTGGGATGGCAAGACCTGGAAGGAGTTGGATGCAAGCACCAGTCAACCGCCGGTCGCCGGCGGGGTGATGGCCTGGGATCCCGCTCTCGAGCAGATGATTCTGGTGACCCCGGCATCACCAGGAGACAATTCGAGCAGCCAGACTTGGTTGTGGGTCGGCAATCACTGGACACCCAAGGGCCCGCACGCACCGTTTGAGGCCAACGCGCTCGAGATGGGCTTCGACCCCGCCACAGAGTCACTTCTTGCGGTGAGTTGTTGCTTGTTTTCTCAGTCAGCGAGCAGCGCGGGCGATGAGCAGGTCTGGCGGTGGGATGGCGTCGCGTGGCACCTCATCGCCGACACGGCTTTACCCTCGGCGACGGGGCCGCTCTTGGGTCTGAGTTGGGATGCGGCCAGCCGCTCGTTGCTCCTCTGCGGGCAGCTCTTCAATCCTCATTCGCTGCCACTGATGCCGGTGCTCATGTGGAGGCTGGTTGGGCACACGTGGGTTGCAGTACGCGTCGCATCAGCCCCGTCGCTGTCGAGCGGCAGCCTCATCCAGACGAACGGCGGGCTCCGACTTGTCGGCGCCGATTCGACGGTCGAAGGAAATTCGTCTCCGTACCACGTGTGGGCTTGGACCGGGTCGGGCTGGAAACAGTTGGGTTGATGGCACTGACGATCCTGCCGTGCAGAGTCAGATGGTCGCGCGCCGAAGGCGCTCCCAGGCCTCGTCGGCAAACGCTCCCGTCGCGTGGCGTGCAATCGCACGAGTCTTCTTGGCGTTGAATGCCAGGACCCACAGCCCCGCCGCCCATGCCGCATGCAACTCCTCGTGGGTGAACGCGACGCCCCGCGCCTGTTGATAGGCGTCGAGAAAGAACTCGGTCTCCTCGATCGTCGCCGAGGACGGCGGCTCGCCACTGACCGTGAACTCCGCCGATGCCGCGCCGGCAATCGTCGCTTCGGGTCGCGCCGCTGCACTGTCCCAGTCGTGCACGACGTGCGGACGACCTCGATGCCACCGGATGTTCTGCGACTCCCAATCCACATGTCCCACCACGTCTCGGGCGTGAAAGTCGAGGAGGATGCTCCGGGAGCGTGCCGCAACGTCATCCAGCCAGCGTGGCTCCGGATCTGCGTTGAAATCGTCGTCACCTTCGTCCGACCGGGGCCACGTACCGGGGCGCGCGTGATCCCACTCCATCCACGGAGGCGGTGGACCGAGGCGAACGTCCATCGGGAACGCCGCACATCGATCGATCAACTGCCACAGCAGCCTGGCAAACTGCTCCGCTGCGTGCGAATCGCGTGTGAGCTGGACCCCACCCGGCACGTATTCCTCAGCAGTTGCGGTCTCTCCATCGCCGATCGACGTGGGACCGGCAAGCGGCCGTGGGCACGGGAAGCCGCGTCACCAGAGATGGCTCTGCACCGCAACGCATCCACTGATCCGCGGTGCGTCGGGCCGGATCTTGACAACGACCTGCCGATCGTCGGCCAGTCGCAGGCCGATGACGACCGAGAGGTGCCCACTGACGAAGAGGATTTCCGCGGGTCGCGCGCCAAGCCACTGTTCGCACCAGCGACCCAGACGCTGCTCATCGACCGAGGGTCGCTGCAACGAGCATCCCTCCGGGGCAGAGTTAGCTGGGCTCGATGCCCGCGAACAGATCGGTCTCGGGCAGCACAACGGGGACGCGCGAGATCACGAGCTGGAAGTACTCATCAGCGAACTGCTTGAGCACGTCGTCGGGCATGGTGAGCTGCGGCCAGTCCTCTGAGATCTGACTGTGATGCGCGCGCAGCGCGTCGCGCTTGCGGTTGATGACCGCGACCGTGTCGACGCTCGAGGTCACGTCCCGGTCCGCTGTGAGGAATTCCATCTCGTCGGGGTTGCTCTCGCCGAACGGCGGCTCGATGCCGGCCTGCTTCGCCATCTCGACCATACGCTCGAACTGTGAGCGCGGAAACGCCGTGTAGTAGAGCTTCTCAACGCGCCAGGGTTCACCGGCATCCTTGTACATCGGCACCAGACGCGCCGCTTCCACCGCGAGTAGCGTTGCGCGGTGAGTCTGGATGTGGTCCGGGTGCCCATAACCACCGTTGCCGTCATAGGTGACAACAACGTGCGGACGGAAGCGACGGATCTGGGCCACGACCTTTCCCACGGCTTCGTCCATGGGCGCCATCCAGAAGGCGTCCGGGAGCTGGTTGGTCGGTGCCCCGGCCATCCCGGAGTCTCCGTAACGCAGGAACTCGACCTCGTCGACTTTGAGGATGCTGCACGCCTCGCGCAGCTCACCTTCACGAATCTCGGCAAGGCGTGGGCGGGTCGTCTCCTCGGGCATGTTCGGATCGACGATCGTCGCCAGCTTGCCGTCGGTGCAGCACACCACGCATGTCTTCACGCCTCGATCCGCGTACGTGGCGAGCGTGCCGCCCATCGTGATCGTCTCGTCGTCGCAGTGCGCATGCACCGCCATCAAGCGCAGACCTGGTTCCGCCATCACTCCTCGACCACGGTGACCGAGCGCATCACGTCGTTCTGACGGATGGCTCCGACGACGTCCATCCCCTTCACGACCTGACCAAAGAGGTTGTACGCCTTGGTGAGCTTGTGCCGATCGTCGACGGTGCAGATGAAGAACTGCGAGCCGTTGGTGTTCGGTCCGGAGTTGGCCATGGCGACCGCGCCAGGCTCGTACTCGCCCTGCACAGGCTCGTCATCGAAGCGGTATCCGGGGCCGCCGCGGCCGGTACCCTCGGGGCAGCCGGCCTGGATCACGAAGTCATCGACGACGCGGTGGAATGTCAGTCCGTCGTAGAAGCCTTCGTGGGCGAGGAAGACAAAGTTGTTGACCGACTTCGGCGCCCGGGCCGGGTCCAGCGCGATGACGATGTCACCGCGGTCGGTGGTGATGGTCGCGACGTAGCGATGAGCGGGGTCGATGACCTGCTCGGCGGCGGTGTATTTCTTGGGCATCAAGGCAGTCTACCCGGGGTGTCCGGGTAGACTGCCCAGCCGCGTGCCGGGGGTCAGAGGGGGATGCTGGCCCCTGTCGCGGCTGCGGGGGAGGGTGTCGAAGAAGGCGTCGTGGTCGGGGCCTTGGCGAAGCCGCCGAATCGAACGCGGATGTAGGTGCTCAGGTTCATGTTCATGAGCTTGCTGATGCCCGCTGTTGCAGCGCTGCTCAGCGTGGTCTTCTGCGCCGACGTGATCTTCCCGTTGGTCTCGGCCTTGCCGAGCCGCGCGGTGATCTTCGCCATGACGGCGCTCTCGACTGCCTGGGCCTTGGATCCATCGATCTGGGCCAGGGTCTCGCCGTTGAGGAGGTCCTTGAGGACAGTGACCCGGCTGAGGCCGGTCTCCTGGACGGAGGTCCGGAAGAGCGCCAGAGCGATACGGCGCGCTGCCACTGCTTTCGCTCCCGGGTGCTTGGCGGTTGCACTCGGCGACGGCGTTGTGGAGGCCGTCGTGGAGTTTCCCGATATCCCAGCAGCCAGCGCCGGGACGATTGCGACCGTCGCGATGCCGGCGACCGCGACGACCGCGAATGCAGCCGCGGTCAATGCGACCCGCTTTACGGGGAAGAGTTTTCCCGACATCGTGATGCTCCTTTGGATTCGAGTTGTTTTATGGTGGGCGGTGTCCTCATTCTCAGCCGGCGATGGCGCGCGTTCCCTGAGCCATACCTGAGACGTGAGCCCCCTCGCCCGACACCCAGCCACACGGAGGCATCACGTGAACGGTGCCGCCGCCGACCGGCCGCTGGTCGGGCTCTTCGGAGCGTTCGATACCGGCGATCTCGGCGAGGTCGCGCTGCGGCGAGTCGTCGAGGGCGAGTTGCGCCGGCGACGCCCGGACATCCACCTGGTGACACTGGCGCCGTTCGGGTCCGAGCGTCCGGTTCCTGGCGACGAAGGACGTCCGGCCCTCCCGCTGCCGGCAGGCGGTCTCGACGTTGACGCGCTGATCATCACAGGCGACGTCCTCGTCACCGACTCCGGGTGGGCAGAACGCTACGCGGTTGCCGAGGATGCGGTTGCCGAACGCGGGGTTGGCGCCCTCGTCACCACCGGGTTGCGGTCGGGCACCCCAGCGGCGGGGCAGGTCATCTGGTTCGCAGTCGGCGCCCCCGACGGAAGTGAGTCGAGCGTGCCGGCGCTTGCTGGTCGCGACGTCTGGGTCCGCGACTCGGCGACACAACGGCTGATCGGCGGCACGGTGGTGCAGTCCGGAGACCCGCTCCTTCTGGCATCCCGGATCTTCGAGGCAGGCACGCTTCGGCGGCGCGCGGACCTGCTTCGCATGTGCGGTGCTCTGCCCGCCGGCGAACGCCTCGTCGTCGAGGTCGCGCGCGGTGCCGATGCAGCGGCACTGAGCGAACAGGTGATGGAGGCGGTCAAAGCAGCGCTGCGCCACGACCCCGCGCTTTCACTGATCGTGCTGACGCTGAATCCCACGGCTCCCGAGACCTTTGATCCTGACCTTGGCATTCCGCTCGCGGCACAGATGCACCGCCTTCCCATATGGGCCGGGCTCGACGACATCGCCGCGGCAATCTCCGGGGCCTCGGCGGCGATCGCGACAACGTCTGCAGGCGTCCACCTCGCCGAAGCGCTCGGGACGCCCGTTGTCGCTGTTGAAGCCGCAGCTGCGGGCCGGTTCGCCGGCGTTTCGACCCTGGAGCGCGAACCCGGCGGCCAATTGGCGGCGCTCGTCGCTCACGGGAAGCCGGTCGACATCGCGGACGCTGTGACCACCCTCGACGGCGCCTTTGCGGAGCTTGCGGAGCGACTGCCTCGGGTTGCGAATGCCGCCGGGGTTGCGGCGTCTTGCGACCCGACGGATTCGGCGCTCGCGGTGCTCCAGCAGCGCCTCGCCGACGAACGGACGGCGCTCCAGGCCGAGCTCTCGCGGCTCCAGGCCGAGATCGAGCATCTACAGGCGTCGCCGGAGCATCGCCTTGCCCGCCCGATCCGCGAGGGATACCAGCGCTGGCAGCGCCGGCGCACGTGATCCGCTTTCCCAAGGTCGATCGTCCGGACGTGACCGTGGTGATGGTCACGTACAACCGCTGGGATCTCAGCCGGCAGGCGCTGCAGTTGCTGGCCGACGTCACCGAGCCCCGCTACGAGGTGGTGATCGTCGACAACGCGTCCGTGGACGGCACCGCCGATGAGCTCAACAACGTCGAGGGCGCCCGGATCCTGCGCAATGCGCACAACCTCGGCTTCGGGCCGGCGAACAACCAGGGTGCGGCGATGGCGAGAGGCCGGTACCTGCTCCTCCTCAATAGTGATGCCTGGGTGCGAACCGGCTGGTTCGAACCGCTGATCGAGATCGCGGATGGCGACGCCGGCGTCGCGGCGGTCGCGCCTAAGCTCCTCTACCCTGACGGCCGCCTTCAGGAGGCGGGGTCGATCCTGTGGCGGGATGCGCGCGTCCGCAACTATGGCGACGGCGACGTGCCGAACCGGCCCGAATACCTCTTTCGGAGGACCGTCGACTACGCCTCGGCCGCCTGTCTCCTCGTGCGCCGCTCCGCCTTCGTCGACGTGGGGGGCTTCGATCCTCGGTTCGCGCCGATGTACTGCGAGGACGTCGACCTCTGCCTCGCGCTGGCGAAGCGTCACGGACGGGTCGTCTACCAGCCGCGATCGGTGGTGGAGCACGTCCGCGGCGCATCGGGATCGGGTGGCGTGAAAGCCGCTCGGATTGAGCGAAACCGGCGCCTCCTGCGCGCACGCTGGCGCCGGGTGCTGGACCGCCGCCCACCGGAGAGCTGGCGCGTCGAGCCGGCCGGCATCATCGGCGGCCGCGATGCGATGACCTGTGAGCGAATCCTCGTGCTCACGGGTCCCCGGCCGGACGCCCAGGGGACTCCCGAGCAGCGCCGCCTCGCTGATCTCGTCACGGCAGCAGCAGGGCGATGGCCGGACGCACGATGGACCGTCGCATCCCTCGACGGCGAGCCGGTGACGCGGCCGGATGATCTTGGCGATGCGGGGATCGAGGCCGTCACGGCCGCCGAATCCTGGGACACGTGGCTTGCCGGTCGGCGCTATCACTACGGGATCGTTGCCGTCGCCGACCCACGCTGGACCGACGGCCCGTTGCATGCCGCGCTCGAGGCAACCCAGCCCCAGGCGGCGCGGATTCAGGTGGGTGATTCGGTCGATCTCGGCGAGCTCGCTTCGGAGCTCGGACGCAGTAGATCGGGAATTCCGGTGAAGGTGCGTTAGAGTTTCGATCCCGGGCCAGGTATCAACGGAGGCATTCATGAAGGTCGTCGTCTGCGTCAAGCAGATCCCCGACCCGAACACGACGGGGCAGCTCGATCCAACCACGCACCTCCTCAAGCGCGATGGCGTCGAAGTGGTGCTGGATCCCGGTGATGAGTTCGGAGTCGAGGCCGGCCTTCAGCTAGTCGAGGCACAAGGCGGCGACGTCACCGTGATCTCGATGGGCCCCGAGCGTGGTCTCGACGCGGTGCGCAAGGCGCTGGCGATGGGTGCCGCGAAGGGGGTGCTCGTCAGCGACGACAGCCTGCGGGGCTCCGATGCGCTGACCACGGCCCGAGTCCTCGCCGCGGCGATCCGCCGCGAGGGCTTCGACCTCGTGATCACCGCGACCGAGTCCACCGACGGCTACACCGGCGTTGTCCCGCAGATGATCGCTGAGCTCCTGGACGTGCCCGCGGTGACTTTCGCCAAGACCGTCGAGGTCGACGGCACGACCTTGAAGGTGAAGCGGCAGACCGAGGCCGGATACGACCTTGTCGAGGCGAACCTCCCGGCCGTCGTCAGCGTGACCGCCGGCGTCAACGAGCCGCGCTATCCGTCGCTCAAGGGCATCATGGGTGCCAAGTCGAAGCCGCTCGATCGTGTGACCCCGGGCGATCTGGGTCTCGACGGGGCAGGTGGCAGCACGGCCGGACAGAGCATCACTGGCGTCGAGCCTGCCGCACAGCGCGCGGCGGGGTCCATCGTCAAGGACGACGGCGAGGGCTACAAGCGCATCGCGGACTTCCTTGCCGAGAAGAAGGTGATCTGAGCGATGGCTCTGGGAAAAATCTGGGTGTTTGTCGAGATCGCAGACGGCAAGCCCGCGCCGGTTGCGCTCGAGTTGCTCACCAAGGCACGCTCACTGGCATCGACGGTGGAGGCGGTCGCCTTCGCGCCCGGCGCGGATGCGGCTGCCACCGAACTGGGAGCGCACGGCGCGACCACGCTCTACGCGGGCACTGACGCCGTCTGGGGTGAAGTCCTCCTCGGAGGCCCTGCCGCCGATGCGCTGGCCGCGTTGATCACCGACCACAAACCCGATCTGGTCCTCTTCGGGATGACGTATAACTCGCGCGACGTTGCAGGGAGGCTCGCCGCCAAGCTCGGTGTGCCGGTCATCGCGAACGGCCTCGATGTGAGCGACGCGGATGGCATCACCGTCCACTCGTCCGTTTTCGGCGCGACCCTCAACGTGGCCACCCGCTTCGAGTCCTCCGCGCCGGCGATTGCGATCGTGCGACCCAAGTCGTTCGTCGCCGAGCCGAGCGGCGGCGGTGCGGCGACTGTGTCACCGGTCACCACAGCGATCGACCCCAAGCACCTCACGACGAAAGTCACCGACCGCGTCGAGGACGTCGCGGCGGGACCCAAGCTCGAGGAGGCGCCGATCGTCATCAGCGGCGGCCGCGGGCTCGGAGATCCCAAGAATTTCCAGCTCCTCGACCAGCTCGCCGCCGTGCTCGGCAACGCCGCCGTCGGTGCGAGCCGCGCGGTGGTCGACGCGGGTTGGGTTCCCTACGCCATGCAGGTCGGTCAGACCGGCAAGACCGTCAAGCCGGCCGTGTATCTGGCGTTCGGTATCAGCGGCGCGATGCAGCACACGGTCGGCATGAAGGGTGCGAAGGCGATTGTTGCCGTCAATAGAGACGAGAACGCGCCAATCTTCAAGCTCGCCGATCTGGGTATCGTCGGTGACGCGCTGAAGGTGCTGCCGGCGCTCGTCGAAGAGTTGCAAAAGCGACGCTCATGAGCACTGCACTCGATCCATTGCAATTGCACGACAGTCAGCCGGGGTCGAAATTCGCGGGTATACTCGGCTCTGCGATGGACGACAAGGTGATTGTCGACCTTCTGGGCCAGGTCGGTAACCTCTTCACGTCGAGTCTGGAGCTGAAGGAGACGATCGACTTCATGCTCAAGGCCGCAGCCGACCTGGTCGACTGCGATGCGGCAACCGTGTTCCTTCTCGACGAGGACGGGCGTGCCCTTTCCGCGATCGCGACCTTCCCATTTACGGACAACCTTGGCCAGGTCGCTCGATTCGAGCTCGGTGAGGGCATCGTCGGATGGGCCGCGCAGCGCCGCAAGCTGGTTTCTGTCGCCGATGCCACAAAGGACCGGCGCTTCAAGACTCTCGGGCTCGCCTATGCGCCGCGTTCGTGCCTGGTGATGCCGCTCGAATCGCCGCAGCGGCTCGTCGGTGCGCTCACGCTCGCGAGGCGCGAGGTGCAGCCCTTCACCAGCATCGAGCAGGCTCTGATGCGGATCATCGCGAGCCAGGCAGCCATCAGCATCGACAACGCGCGCCTCTACACGGCGCAGCGCGCGCAACTCGGCGAGATCGCGTCGCAGAAGCGCGAGGTCGAGGTCGCCAACGCACAGATCGCCGAGATCTCGCGTCTCAAGAGCGAGTTCCTTGCCAACATGAGCCACGAGTTGCGGACCCCACTCAACGCGATCCTCGGGTTCAGCGAGATCCTCAAGGACAATCTCGTCGACCTCACGCCGCAGCAGCGCCAGGAGTGCCTGCAGAACATCCACGCCTCCGGCAAGCATCTGCTCGAGCTCGTCAACGACGTGCTCGACCTCAGCAAGATCGAGGCCGGGCGAATGGAGCTCTCGTATGACAGGTTCGGGGTTCAGGATGCTGTCAAAGAGGTCCACAACGTCATCCGTTCATTGAGCGAACGGCGGGATATCGACCTGAGCATCGACGTCGTGCCCAGCAGCCTCGAAATTCGCGCCGACAAGAGCAAGTTCAAGCAGGTGCTCTACAACCTCCTCAGCAACGCGATCAAGTTCACCCCGCAGGGTGGCAAGGTCTGGGTCGCCGCCCGCGCAGACGCCGACGACCTCATCGTCGACGTGGGAGACACGGGCGTCGGCATCCCGCTGGAGCACCAGACGCGCATCTTCGACGAGTTCTATCAGCTGGACCACGCCACGACGCGTCAGGTCGAGGGCACCGGCCTCGGACTGTCGCTGACGCAGCGTCTGGTCGACCTCCACGGCGGCAGCATTTCGCTCGAGAGCGAGCCCGGGCATGGGTCGGTCTTCACGTTCCGACTGCCGCTGGCCGGCATCGAGGTCCTCAACGGCCACCGCCACAACCGGATCCTCCTCGTCGAGGACAACGCGAGCAACCGCGACCTGGCAAAGATGGTCCTGCTCGGCAGTGGGTTTGACGTCGATATCGCGGTCGACGGCGAGGAGGGCCTCCACAAGGTCAGGTCCAAGGTCTACGATCTCGTGCTCATGGATGTGGAGCTGCCCGGCATGGACGGGCTGACTCTGACGCGGATACTCAAAGCTGATCCGAAGACATCTGGCATTCCCGTCGTCGCCTTGACCGCCAACGCCATGAAGGGCAACGAACAGGATGCTCTCGCCGCCGGGTGCTCCGGCTACATCACCAAACCAATCGAGGTGGCCAACTTCGTGAAGCGCATCTCCACATTCATCGAGGTGCCCGTCTGATGAGCGGAGCCGGAAAGACCATCCTCATCGTTGAGGACGATCCGCCGAGTCGCGAGGTCGTGCGCCTCGCGGTCAGCGCGCAAAACCACACCCTCATCGAGGCCGCGACCGGCGTCGAAGGGCTCAATCTCGCCCGCGAGCAGAACCCCGACCTGATCATCCTCGACGTCAACCTCCCGGGGATGAGCGGTCTCGATGTCTGCCGCCGGCTCCGCGCAGAGGGAGCACGGGTGCCGATCATCATGCTCACCGCGAAGAGCGACACCATCGACGTGGTCGTCGGACTCGAGCTGGGGGCGGACGATTACGTCACGAAGCCGTTCGAGGTTCGCGAGCTGATGGCGCGCATCGGTGCGCACCTTCGTCGCAGTGAGATCTCCGCGCAGGAGCAGCCACGCGACCGCTTCGAGTTCCCCGGACTCACCATCGACCTCGGACGCCGTCAGGTGTTCCGCGACGGCGAGGAAGTGATGCTGACGCTCACGGAGTTCAACCTCCTGGCGTTGCTCGCATCGCGCCCAGGGCAGGTCATGAGCCGAGGCGAACTGCTGCGTCGCGTCTGGGGCTACGAAGTCGAGATCGAGACCCGCACGGTCGACGCCCACGTCTACCGCCTGCGCCGCAAGATCGAGCCGGACGCCGAGAAGCCGACGTACATCCACTCCGTTCCCGGGATCGGCTACCGCTTCTCAGGGTGACGCTCTCCGCTGAGTACCACGCTCAGCGCCGCCGGACGGGAGGGCGAACGGGGGCGCCTGCTTAGCTTGTCCGCTCGGTCGTTCGCGCACATTAATTTTCGCGCTCTCTTCCTCGCTCACAAATGCGCGGCGCCCCCGTCCGCCCTCCCGTCCTTTGGGGGCGTGGTGTCTCGCTTCGCTGGATCGTTTTGCTTCGCTGGTCAGACGGGGGTCGATGAGTGGCTGAACAGGATGAAGACGGCGATGACGGCTATGCCGATCGAAACGCCGAGGAGCACCTTGAGGATGAATGACCTCATGGTCAGATTCTGACTCGTAAACTCGAACTCTGCCGACCGGTCCCAGGGTGTTCGACCATGACGGCGCGAATCCTTAGCATTGCGTCGCCATGCGCAACGTTGAGAGCAAGTTTCGGTACGCCAACCACGAAGCGGTCCTTGCACGCGTGCTCGATGCTGGGGCGACCGACGAAGGCCTCCTGCATCAGCGCGATCAGTTCTACGCCGTGCCGAAGGGTCGCCTGAAACTCCGAACAATCAACGGCACCACCTGCGAGCTGATGGCCTACGAACGAGCGGACACGCCGCAAGCACGCCCGTCCGAGTACGGACGCTACGCAACGAGCGACCCAGAGTCCCTTGCTGACGTCCTCGAGCGCGCCCTCCAGCGCACGGACGTTGTGGAAAAAACACGACACCTGCTCCTCCTCCGCAACACGCGCATCCACCTCGACGAAGTGGCCGGCCTCGGACGCTTCGTAGAACTCGAAACCGTCATCACGACGCAGTCCGACGACGAAGCAGCGCGTGAGCACGACGAGGTGATCACAGTGACGGGCGTTGGCGGCGCGGAGCGAATCGCGGTCGGGTACGTGGACCTCAGCAAGGGGAACGGGGCCTGACACCGCGCGCCAGTGCCCGAGTGAGTACGCACGCAGACCGTCCCAAAAGCACCGTTTCTAAAGCTCGCCCGCCCTGTGAGCGCCGCCCTAAGATCCCGGTAGATCTACTACCGCAACGCGGACGGGCTGGATGGGGGACTCCCGGGCCGCAGCGCATTTGTGAGCGAGGGAGAGAGCGCGAAAATTAATGTGCGCGAACGACCGAGCGGACAAGCTAAGCAGCGGACCGGGAGTCCCCCCGTCCAGCCGCACCACAACGCAAACGCACCGAGTTAGTAGATATACCCAAGAATCGCAGGGTCCGAGGCGCTGACGGTGCGGTAGTCGACGCGCCCCCAGCCTCCTCCGTCCGCGTGATAGTTCATCTCTGACACGACGAAGGTTCCATTGAGATTCACGCGCTCGACGTAGGCGACGTGTCCGACCCAACCGATGTTGAACACGACAATCGCGCCTTGCACGGGAACCTCACCTTCGGGACGTTTGCCGCGCGCGTTCCACCACCAGTTGACGGCGTTCCCGCTCCACGTCACGTTGCGTCGCGTCGCGACGTAGTACGTGCACTGGCCGTAGGGGAAGTGGTCCTTGAGGGGTACCACTGCGGCGACCGCAGGGATGCCGTTCTCCGCGTCAACGAAGTACGACGCAATGAGCGCGCCGTCGGGAGCCGCCGCCAGCGGGACCTGCAGGAACGAGCCGCCGTTCATCGGCGCATTGCTCGTCAGCGCGTTGTACGCGAGGATCACCGCAGGATCGAGACGCACGCGCGCGGCGAAACTCGTCGGGGTCTCACCGGGGAGGACTTCGACGAGTGCGCCCGGTCCGGGCGGGATCAGCAGGGCGGATCCGGGCTTGGGAACCATCGTCGGGCTGAGCTGATTGCCCCACTGGATGGCCGAGGGCGATGCGTGGTACTGGGTGGCGAGCGTTGCGATGGTCTGTCCCGGTTGAACCACGACCGTCTGCGCAGGCTTGAGAGCAACTGCAGTGACCGACGACGAGTTCTCGACAACCGCGTTGATCTGGATTGCGGCGAGGTTCCGAAGCAGCGGCGCGGTCGGGACCGCGGTCGGTCGAGCGACGAGGACGACAAGGATCGCCGCTACTGCAAGCACCCACAAGTGCCGCACGAATCGATGGACGTGTGTCGCGATCGCTAGCTCCCCTCGCCACCGCAGTGACACCGGTCGGAACCCGGGGTTGTCGGCCCTCGTCCCGGGATGGTCGCGGGCGACCGTACCAAAACGGGCTTCGCCCCGTCAAAGTGAGGGTGTGCACGAGCGAGCCCTGGGCGAGTTCGCGCCCCCGGTACTTGCCACTGTCTGGAGAGGGGGTGTCGTCGAAGCCCGGATCCGGGGTCATGTCGCCGTGGTCGACGCTGGCGGAGAGGTGCATTCGTCGGTCGGTGACCCCCGGACCGTGACCACGCTCCGCAGTTGCGTCAAGCCCCTGCAGGCACTTCCGTTCGTGCGGCTTGCGGTCGATCGCCTGGGTGCCGGCGAGAGCGAGGTGGCCATCGCCTGCGCGTCCCATCAGGGGGAGGACGAGCACGTGGCGACCGTTCGCGGGCTGCTCGCCAAGGCCGATGTCCCGGAAAGCGCGCTTCGCTGCGGCCCGCAGCTGCCTTCAGACGGCGCGACCGCCGACCGGCTGCTCGCGTCCGGAGGGACGCCGCTCCCGATCCACAACAACTGCTCGGGGAAGCATGCGGCGATGCTCTCGACCTGCGCGGTGATGGGGTGGCCGCTCGACGGCTATATCGAGCCCGGTCATCCGTGCCAGGAGGCGGTGACGGCGGCGATGGCCGAGGCGTTCGGCATCGACCTCACATCGGCGCCGAGCGGGATCGACGGCTGCGGGCTCACCACCTATGGAACGCCGCTTTCGGCGATCGCCCAGAGCTTTGCCGTCGCGAGTGCGGACCATTCCTTCCGTCGCTGTCAGGACGCGATGGCCGCCTTTCCGTTTCTCGTGGCTGGGACGGGTCGCTTCGACACCGCGCTTCTCGGTGCGGCCGGATCCCAGCTGACCGCGAAGATCGGCGGAGCCGCGGTCTGGGCTGCCGTCGCCCGTCCGGGCGGACCTGGGATCGCCATCAAGCTCGAATCCGGATCGTTCGAGTCCATTCCCGTTGTCGCGACCGCCGTGCTGCAGGGCCTCGGTGTCCTCGATGCCGATCTCCCGGACACACTCAGACCCTATGCCCGGCTGCCGTTGCGGAACTGGGCGGGGACGCTCGTCGGTGAGACCGCGCCAGAGCTTGACGCCCTGGCGTCGCTGGCGTTTTGACCATCGCGTCGGGCCGGGGGTATCGTTGACGCGGATGTCAACTTTGGCCGCGACCGGTGCCTGATCAAAGCCACGTCGGCCGCCGATACTCTGCGCCCGGGCAGCGCGTCGCTCCGGAAGGGGCCGCGCAGATGGCGGCGGCGATTGCCGGCCCCGATCCGGTGGCAGAGCCTGGAGCGGTCCCCCCAACGTTCGCAGCCGTGTACTGCCTGAGTCCGACCTTCGCGCAACTCTTCGCCGATCAAGAGGTCGGCATCGACCTCGCGGGTCTCATCCACGCCGAGCAGTCCTTCGAGTGGCCCGAAGCGGTTCGGCCCGGAGACGTCGTCGACGCTTCGACGGAGATCACGGGCGTCGAAACGAAGCGCGGCATGACGTTCGTGCACCTCGCGATGGAGGCGGTGCGTACCGACGACCGCGCGGTCGTCTGCCGGGGGACCGGGCTGATGCTCATGAGAGGCGTCGCGTGACCGCGCTCGCGCGCTCGTCGGTCGCGGTCGGCGACTCGATCACCCCGCTCACACGCCGGGTGGACCAGGACCAGATCAACGCCTACGCCGACGCGTCCGGCGACCACAACCCGATCCACCTCGACTCGGCGTTCGCCGTCTCGGTTGGGTTGCCGGGGACCATCGCCCACGGGATGCTCGAGCTCGGCATCCTCGCCGAGGCGGTCTCGGTCTGGGCCGGCGGAAGCTCCAACCTCCGGAGCCTTTCCTGCCGGTTCAGCAAGCCGCTGCGGGCCGGCGACACGATCACCTGCACCGGAACGGTCGTCTCTGTGGATGAAGCCGAAGGAATCGCTACTCTGGAGGTGGGCGCGTCCTCGGACCGCGGCGATCGAGTGTTGACCAATGGCCGGGCAACCGTCCGGCTCTCACGCTGAGGGACCATCACATGGGCGTCGATTTCTCTCTGACCCGGGAGCAGGAGGAGATCCGCGACCTCGCGCACGAGTTCGCGGAGAAGGAGATGCGCCCGGTTGCCGAGCGCTACGACGAGAACGAGGAGACCCCCTGGGAGGTCATGCGCAAGGCGCACGCGCTCGGTCTCGATGCCACGGCAAGCTTCCCCGAGCAGTACGGCGGTGGCGGGATCGACCTGATCACGAACCTGATCCGCGAGGAGGAGCTCTCCTGGGGCGACGCCGGGATCGCGGTGGCGATCGGCGCGACGGGGCTGTGCGGAGCGGCGATCGTCGCGATGGGCACTGAGGAGCAGAAGCAGAAGTACATCGGGATGTTCACCGACCCCAAGGAATTGAAGATCGGCGCCATGGGGCTGACCGAGCCCAACAGCGGCTCCGACTCGATGGCGCTCGAGACCACCGCGACCCACGTGGACGGTGGCTACGTGCTCAACGGCACCAAGCAGTTCTGCACGAACGGCGGGATCGCCGATGTGCAGGTCGCGTTCGCCACGACCGACAAGTCACTCGGATCGGCGGGCGTCGCGGGCTTCGTCATCGAGAAGGGCACGCCGGGGATGCGTCAGGGACGGAAGGAGCGCAAGCTCGGCGTCCGCGCGTCGCATACCGCGCAGGTCATCTTCGAGGACTGCTTCATCCCGGAGGAGCAGCGACTCGGCACCGACAAGACCGGAAAGGTGACTGGACCAGGAAGCATCGGCGCAATGGTCATGCTCGAGGCGACGCGCCCGATGGTCGGGGCCGGCGCGCTCGGCATCGCACGCGCAGCGTTCGAGTTCGCACGCGATTACTCGCTCCAGCGCATCGCATTCGGGAAGCCCATCGCGAAGCACGAGGCGATCGCCTTCAAGCTCGCGGATATGGCGACCGAGATCGACGCCGCCCGTCTCCTCATCTGGCGCGCCGGTTGGATGGCGATGAACGGCATTCCGTTCGCGCGGGGCGAGGGCTCGATGGCCAAGCTGTTCGCCGGCGACATGGCGATGCGCGTGACCGTCGACGCGGTGCAGATCCTTGGCGGCTACGGCTACATCAAGGATTACCCGGTGGAGCGCTTCATGCGCGACGCCAAGATCTATCAGATCTGGGAAGGCACTGCGGAGATCCAGCGTCTCGTCATCAGCCGCTACGTGCTCGGCGAGCGGACCGCGACCGCGCGGCCGAAGATCGTCGAGGACGCCGCGCCGGTTCAGGTCGCCGCAGCAAGCTGATCGCCGCATCGCTCACGACGCGTGCGCGTTCACTCGTCACGACTCGACGCTGACGAGCACGCCCGTCGAACGGGTTGCCCCGCCGTCGTTCCCCAGCACCAGAGTCGGAGCACCGGTCGGACTGACGGCGAAGCAACTCTCGTGCAGTCCCCACTGTGTGATCTGCGAGTAGCGGCCGGGCGGAAGAGTCGGACCCCACGTTGACGTGTCCGGGGGCTGGTTCAGCAAGGGGCCGTTGACTGCGGCAGTCGACACACTTTCGTAGCGAACCGTCCCGCAACTGAGGATCCAGCCGTTTTGCGGCTTGAGCTCGAAGCTCTCCCCGGCGAAGCTCCACTCGCCATCTGCCGTCGGGTCGGCGGAATAGACCGTGTGATGGATCCCTCCGATGCCGTCGGTCTCGCCGTGGACGTACACGTCGCCGCCCTTGTACGACGTGAAGTACCCGGGTGCGAAGTCCGCATTGAGGGGAGCCGTTCCGGTCGTCGCCCAGTGCTCGTAATACGACGCAAGGTCTCCAGGCAGCGCCGTCAGATCAACCGGCGATGTGGGGAGGGCCGCATTGAAGTCACCGGACGGCACGGGGCCGACGTACACAATCGGTGGGCCGATGCTGTTGTCGGAATATCCGGTCGCCAGCGTCACGGTCCATGGCGTCAGCGCTGACGCCCGGCTGAAGACGAGCAACGCGACCCCGGCAAAGGCACCGCCGTCCGACGCCATCGTCACCTCGGCGAGGAAGCTCGCGGGGAATGTCGCCTGTTTCGGGACGAAGACGTACGTCCACTCCACGCTGCGAGCAGCGGGAATGGGGCATCCGCAATGTCGCGTGCCGTAGAGGCTGGTGTCGCCTTCGAGCGCTGCACCGCTTTCGAAGGTGCTGAGCGACGCGATGTCGGCCGTGTCGATCGCCTGCTCGCGGACCGGCCAGACCGCAGCCACGATCCGGGTGGCGAGCCCACGATCGATCGCGAGGCCAGGGGTGGATGCCGTCGCCATCAGCAAGGTGTGCATTGCAGCGACCTCGGCTGCCGTGGGTCGACGCGGCGTGATCGGAGGCGCCGGCAGCCTGACTGTCGAGGGGTCTTTGACGACCGTGTCCGAGACGTTCGCTGCGACGAGGCGGCTGACGAAGATCGACGCGGTGACGGTGACGGCGATCAATCCAACGGCAAACGCGGCCACCGTGACCGATACCCATGGCCGCTGCCGGTGCGGCGGTGGTGGCGGTGGAAAGAGTGGCGGCGGCTCCGGCAACACTCTGCGAGGGTAGGGCCGCGTCCGCGACAGTCCACCGCGCGCCACAGCCCTGTGATGAGCCTGTGCGGCGGAGCGAGCAGTAAGCTCTCCGATCGCGGATTACCAGCCTCTCGAGGAGCGTTTGCATGTTCGAGCTGACCGGCAAGGTCGCCGTCGTCACCGGGGGATCGCGCGGCCTGGGGAGAGCGGACTGTCTGACCCTCGCCCGTGCCGGTGCTGATGTCGTGGTCACCGACATCCTCCTCGAGTCGGATCCGGAGATCGAGAAAAGCGCGGAGGCGTCGCAGTCCGCGCTGGCGCAGCTCTTCACCTCGCAACACGTGGTCTACGCGGAACAGACGAGTGAGGAGATCCGTCAGATGGGACGGCGCTCGGCCGCCATCAAGATGGACGTCACCAACCGAGACCAGATCCGTGAGGTTTTCGCGTCGATCAAGAAGGACTTCGGGTCCATCGACATCCTGGTCAACAACGCGGGAACGCTCGACCACATCGGGCAGATCGAGCATCAGAGCGACGACCTGTGGGAACGCGACCTGCGGGTCAACCTGACGGGCGCGTTCAACTGCACCAAAGCCGTATGGCCGTACATGCGTGAGCAGAGCTGGGGGCGCGTGATCTACATGGCGTCGGTCGCCGGAACGCTCGGCGGATTCGGCCAGGCGTCGTACGCGTCGACGAAAGCGTCACTCATCGGTCTCGGCAAGTCGATGGCGCTCGAGGGCGCGCGCTTCGGCATCACCGCGAACATCATCGCGCCGGGGATCATCGGCACCGAGGCCTGGAAGATGGGTGACGCGAAGATGAACGATCGCATGGTGCTGCGCACCGCGATGCGGAGCGCCGGCGAGCCGGAGGACATCGCAAACGCGATCGCGTTCCTCTGTTCGCCCGAAGCCCGATATATCACCGGCCAGGTGCTCACCGTGGCAGGAGGCATCGACCTCTTCGTCTACTGATCCGCTGACGAACGTCACGTCACGAGAGGCCGTCGATTTCGGCGTCACCTACTGGTCCCGCGACGTCGGACCGTACATCTGGCACGAGTACGACGTCGCGCGCACGACTGCGGAGTTGCGCGCCGTCAAATCCGCGGGACACCGTACCGTGCGGACTCACCTGCTGTGGGACGCGTTCATGCCGACGCCGGCACGTGTGGAACCATCGCGACTGCGCGACTTCGAGCGCTTTCTCGCGACCGCCGCCGACCTTGCCCTGCAGGTGATCCCGGTGCTGTTCATGCAGACACTCGGTGGGTGCGTGATGCTCCCGACGTACGCCATCGACGTCGATGCGCGGCGTCGCGGAGTGCGCGCCGTCGTCGATGCGGTGGCACAGCCGGGTGGCCCGCGTTACCTCTACACGGACCCCCTCATGCTCGAGACGGGTGTGCGCTGGATCGACACGATGCTCGCTGAGTTCGCCGGGCATCCCGCGATCGCGACGTGGGACATCGGACATGACCCGGCCGGCGGCGTCCGCCCGCAGCGTATCGATGACCTGCGCACATGGACGGCGCTCATCGCCGGGCGCATCCACGAACGCGAGCAGCGATGCATGGTGTCGCTGAGCGCGAACGACCTCGTCACCGCCCGCGCGGTGCGCCCGGCGCTTGTCGGCGAGCTCGTCGACGCGCTCGGCCTCGACCTCGGCGGTGCTGCACTGGCGCAGGTCGGCGGTGTCGCGGCCGCTGCGGCCGCCGCGTTCCTGCTGCAGCTCGCGCGGTCCCTCGGTGGCGATGTGCCGTTGTTCGTGCACCTCGGTGCTCACCGGCAGCAGCAGGTGCGCGCGGACGGCGGCGACGACGACGATGCGGAGACCGACGCGGCGTCGCGTCGATTTGCCGACGCGTCGGTGGATGCGCTCGTCAATCTCGGCGCTGCGGGCGTGATGGCGGCGATGTGGAGCAACCCCGGTCCGCGTGCGGTGACGACGCCGCCCTACGACAAAAATGACGACGTGCGCACGCTCGGCGTTGTCGATGCAGGAGGTGCGCCGACTGCGTTCGGCAGCGCTTGGCTCGAACAGACGCGCCGCGAGCGCGAGCGCACCGACTCTGCACCCTGGCCGCAACACCTTGATGTCAATGACTATTACGCAAATCTCCCCGAAAGCCTGCACGAGATCCGCGACGCATGGGAGCGCGGCTCCAGCGAACACCCTGCTATGCTGGGATGAGCACCGGAACGGCGGGAAATCGTCATCATGCGGTGCTTCCATCGCGGTCTTTGCGGGTCCCCATTGCTGACTGGGGACACTCCCACATGTGGTCGTGAGCGCGGTGGGACGTCCGTGTCGGCAAGAGTCCTGGAGGACATGCTGTGACCGCTGGCCGTATCAAGAAGATCATCCCTGACCGTGGATTTGGCTTCGTCCGTGCCGATGATGGCAACGAGGTGTTCTTTCATCGCACCGAGCTGACCACTGTCGACTTTGACTCCCTCCAGGAAGGCGAGCAGGTCACGTTCGACATCGTCGATTCGCCCAAGGGACCGCGCGCGCGCAACCTGCAGAAAGTCTGATCGCAGCGGGGTAACCCGCTTCTTTCAGCGGCGGGCGGTTAGACGTCGCTGCGCAGTGAGCGCAGCCGCGCCACCGCGGCGTCGACTCGATCTGCTTGCTGTCCTTTCAGGCGGATCACCAGGTCGCGCTGTTCGACGTGCGGGTATGAGCCGACGGTGACGTCGGGAAACTCCTGCTCCAGCACGAGCATCGGCGCGGACATCTCCGACTCGGGAACCGATCGGTAGTGGACTTCGCGCACCACCGGCGCCGTCGCGCCGCTGAAGTACTGGGGGACGAGCTCCTCCTCGACGATCGCCGAGAACTCTCGGGGGATGCCGGGGAGCACGAAGAGCCACCGGTCATCGCCCAGCTCGATCGCCAGCGGCGGCGCCATGCCTCTGCGGTTGATGAGCACCGTCGATCCGGCCGGCACCATCGCGCACCGCCGGTTCGCGTCGGACACGACCGGTTTCTCGATCCATCCCGCGGCGTGCATGCGGATGGCGAGCGCCTCGATGTTCGCGTACGCGATCGGGTTGAGCTCGAGCGGGCGGCCGAGCGCCTCGGCGACTGCCGCGAAGGTGCGGTCGTCGGGTGTGGGGCCGATGCCGCCGCAGACGGCGATTCGCGTGACCGCGGGATCGTCGATTGCCCGCCGGATAGCCGCGACGATCGCCACCACGCTGTCGGGCACCACCTCGATATGGGCAACCGGCCGGCCTGCCGCGAACGCCTGGCGCGCGAGCAGGCCCGAGTTCGTGTCCTGAGTGTGGCCGCTCAGAATCTCGTCGCCGACCATCACGATGGAGGTCAGGCCGGGGGCGTTCGGCACCGGGTCAATATAGGCCTTGGTGAACGGAATGACGGGCCGGGTACAATGCGTCGGCCCCTGGGTGGCGCGGATGAGAGCCGCCCGGGCACGTATTTACCTTCCTGAGGAGACCTGAGCGCATGCCGACCCTTGACCGCGCCGTTCTATTGCCGATCGGCGCAGCTGGGCTCCTCGCCCTTCTCTTTGCCGTCTTCCTGATCTTCTGGGTGCTCCGTCAGCCGGAAGGCAACGACCAGATGAAGGAGATCGCCAAAGCGATCCAGGAGGGCGCGTCCGCGTACCTCAACCGCCAGTACACGATCATCGCCGGGATCGGCGCGGTCATCTTCATCTTCCTGACGTTCACGCTCGGGTGGAAGACCGGCGTCCTCTTCCTGATCGGCGCCGTCCTCAGCGGCGCCGCCGGGTACGTCGGGATGAACATCTCGGTGCGCTCCAACCTGCGAACCGCTGAAGCGGCTCGAGGCGGCGTCAACCCCGCTCTCCAGGTCGCGTTCCGAGGCGGTGCCGTGACGGGCTTCTTCGTCGTCGGATTCGGACTGATCGGGGTGGCTCTCGCCTACGGGGTCTTCCAGGACTTCAACGCGCTCGTCGGCTTTGCATTCGGCGCATCGCTGATCTCGGTCTTTGCACGTCTCGGCGGCGGCATCTACACCAAAGCTGCCGACGTCGGCGCCGACCTGGTCGGGAAGCTCGAGGCGGGCATTCCCGAGGACGACCCACGCAACCCGGCGGTCATCGCCGACAACGTCGGTGACAACGTCGGCGATTGCGCCGGTATGGCAGCGGACCTTTTCGAGACGTACGCGGTCACGGCGGTGGCGACGATGCTGCTCGGCAGCCTGCTGTACAAGGTCGGCGGCAAGCCGGACTTGGTGTTCGTGTTCTACCCGCTGATGCTCGGCGCGGTGAGCATCGTCGCCTCGATCATCGGAACGTTCTTCGTGCGGATGGGGCGAGGTACATGGATCATGGGCGCGCTGTACCGAGGGCTCATCGTCTCCGCCATCGTCGCGCTCGCGGGCTTCCTGTTGATCACCGTGCTGCTCAACAACGGCGGATACCTCAGCCACTTCAACTACCCGGTGTTCAACCTGTTCTGGTGCGCCGTCATCGGCATCGTGATCACCGTCCTGATCGTTGCCGTCACCGAATTCTTCACCGGCGCGCAGTTCTGGCCCGTCCGTACCATCGCCCGTGCATCGCAGACGGGACATGCCACCAACGTCATCGCGGGGCTCGCGATCGGCATGGAGGGCACGGCCATTCCGGTGCTGATCATTGCCGTCGGCATCCTCGCGTCCGCGTCGCTCGGTGGCCTGTACGGCATCGGCATCGCAGCGATGGCACTGCTGAGCATGACCGGCATCGTCGTCGCGATCGATTCCTATGGGCCGATCACTGACAACGCTGGTGGCATCGCCGAGATGGCCAATCTGCCCGAGTCAGTACGTCAGGTGACCGATCCGCTCGATGCGGTCGGCAACACCACCAAGGCTGTCACCAAGGGATACGCAATCGGCTCCGCGGGACTTGCCGCCTTGGTGCTCTTCGCGAGCTACACGGACATTCTCCGCAGCACGCTGATCGCGAATCACCTGCCGCCGATCAACTTCGACCTCACAGCTCCGCCGGTCATCGCCGGACTGCTGCTCGGCGGCATCATGCCGTTCCTGTTCGCAGCGCTCGCGATGCTCGCGGTCGGTCGCGCGGCCGGCGGAGTCGTCACCGAGGTGCGCCGGCAGTTCCGCGAGATCCCCGGCATCATGGAGGGCACCGCCAAGCCCGAGTACGGCAGGTGCGTGGCGCTGGTCACGGCGGCCGCACAGCGCGAGATGATCATTCCGGGTCTGCTGCCGATCGTCGCGCCGCTCATCGTCGGGTTCGTGCTCGGGGCGCAGGCGCTCGGTGCGATGTTGCTGGGCACGATTGTCGTCGGCGTGTTCGTTGCGCTCCAGATGACCACCGGCGGTGGCGCGTGGGACAACGCCAAGAAGTACATCGAAGAGGGCAACTTCGGCGGCAAGGGCTCGGATGCGCACGCCGCGGCCGTCACTGGTGACACGGTCGGTGATCCGTCCAAGGACACCGCCGGGCCGGCGATCAACCCGATGATCAAGGTGGCCAACATCGTGGCGCTGCTGATCATTCCCTTGATCACCTGAGGCTCGGGTTCGACTCTCGGCGGGGCGTGACTGCATGCCCCGCCCGGGGTCGCGGCGGGGTAGAGCCAGGTGCGTCTCGGTGATCCTGGCGCCCGCTGTTGTTGGATCGCGGCTTGGGGCGGGCGCTCGCGTCGGGCGCCGCGATCGTGACGCGGGCGATCGCTAGGCTGGCCCGGACTCGTGTCCCTCTCCGTTGAGCTCGGACTGGTGCTTGCCCTGCTGACCGCGTTCGGTTCGGTGGCCGGCTTCCTGT
The DNA here is from genome assembly GCA_036521195.1 of Candidatus Dormiibacterota bacterium. GTDB lineage: Bacteria > Chloroflexota > Dormibacteria > Aeolococcales > Aeolococcaceae > Palsa-851. Next base: position 509 of record DATDID010000017.1, on the reverse strand, counting down.
ACAAGTTCCGCGGGGCCCGGGAAGCCCCGCTGGTCGACCTCAGGCGCCCCGTCCACAGCACGATCGAGCTCTTCCGCTCACCCCTGTACGCCCTGGGGATCCTGATCGCGCTGACCTCGTGGGGCGCGCACGTGGGCGCGCTGGCCCTGGCGCCGATCTCGCTCGTGCAGTCGGTGATCGCCGGTGGCCTCGTGCTCCTGACCGTGGTCGCCGATCCGCTGTTCGGGATCCGGGTGACGCGCCGTGAGTGGCTGGGCGTCGGGATGACGGCGGCGGGCCTGGCCTTCCTGGCGGCCACGCTCAGCGGGGACGCCGGGAGCGCGCACTCCAGGTATCCGCCCGGCACCTTGGCGATCTTCGTCAGCGCGGTCGGGGCGGCCGGGCTGATCCTGTGCGTGCGACCCAGACGCCCCGCCTACCTGGCGGTCTCCGCAGGCCTGCTGTGGGCCGCCTCGGACACCTCGATAAAGGCGCTCAGCTCCCATCTGGGTCACCTCGGCATCGGGGTG
>DATDID010000016.1:0-2011 GCA_036521195.1 Candidatus Dormiibacterota bacterium | reverse complement strand
GCAATCCGTCCACCGGGCGATGTCCTCGGAGCGCCCTCACTCGTGCCCGACGGTCTGTTCCAGCAGCCGCGTCGTCCACCGCGAGTGGCGTCGTCGAAGCTCGGGTTTGTCGAGGTCGGCTCGTCCGAGGGGCGCGTAGTTCGGAACCCAGCTCTCGACGCCATGGTGCGAACGCGCGACCGCCCATCCGTCCCAGAGCACCATGTCGCCGATGAGGCGGTCGCTCGCGACTTCATAGGCCCGGAGAAAGACGTCGGCAATCTGCTCGTCGAACAGCAGAACGAGGTCAAGCCGGCACCAGCCCAGATCGAAGCCGCGAGGGCCGCGTGCCCCGCCGGACCAGTCGACGATGCCGGTGAGTCTCCCGTCACACCAGACGACGTTGCCTGACCAATAGTCGGAGTGGGTGAGGACCTCCGGCGCAGCGATGACCTGCGCCCAGCGCGACCGAACCTCCGCCGCCAGCGGACCGTTGAGGGCATCCTCAGAGCTCGCGCTGTGATCCAAGACGCTCGGCAGCCCCGCCACCCGTTCGCTCGGCAGAGCGTGCACCACCGCGAGCGCGCGACCGAGTTCGTAGGCCCACCTCTCCGGATCAGTCGGAGTGAGATCCGCCTGGCCGTCGAGGGTGCTGATCACCGAGGTCGGATGCCGTGACCACTGGGCGCTCAGGTCGCCGTCGAGGAGCAACGGGGCCAAGTCCCCCAGGCCATCGAGTGTCCGCAGCACGCGCTGCTCGTGCTCGGCTGCAGAGTCCGCAACCGGGAATTGCCGGACGACCGCGCTGAACGCAGGATGCTCGGTGTCGATCCTCCACGTGTCTGCATGCTGGCCGCCTTCAAGGCGCGTGACCGTGACAATCGTGGCTGAGGCGCCCGCCAAGCGGCGCACGGCCTTAAGCGCTCCGGTCGACGGCAGAGTGTCAGATTGGCCCATCGCTGAAAGCCTAGGTGCGACGCGGTGGTCCCGTAGCCTGTCTGGTATGTCGGTGCGGAACGAGACCCGCGGCGAGGAGCCGGGAGTGGGCACCCTGCTTGAGTTGTTGCACGGCGCCGGGTCGTTCAGCACGGTCCAGGCGGCGTTTCGGGTCTGGCGTCATACCGAGCGGGCTCAGGCCGCGTTTCGGGCAGCGACCGAAGAGAACAAGCGCCGAGGGGCGTCGATTCGGACGATCACGCGGCGCGGTCGATCGGAGGAGCCGTCCGAACAGGAGGAGACGGTCCGGATCTGGCGTTCCGCCGGCCGCGTGCGCGAGGAGCAGCATGGGGGCCCGCGTGACGGCTACTACGCCGTACGGAATGGCGACATGTGGTGGTCCTGGGCTGAGCACATGGGCGCGATCAGCAACGAGGACGACCCGAGCGTCGGCAGCGGAATCGGTGAGCGCTTGTCGGTCATGCTCGATCCGACGCCGCTGCTTGCTGCATTGCGGTTCAGCGTGATCGGTGGCTCGCAGGTTGCGGGTCGGGCCGCGATCGTGGCGGAAGCCGTGCCTCGCGAGTCTGATCCACGGCGTCCGCCGAGGGCATTTGAGCTCCACCAGCTCGGCAACGGCGCCGACCTGTACACGCTCGAGGTTGACGTCGAGCACGGCGTTCTCCTGCGTGCTGTCGCGCTCCGTGGCCGAGAGCCGTTTCAGGAGATCGCGACTGTGGAGATCGCGTTCGATGAGCCGATCGACGAGGACGTGTTCCGCTTCGAGCCGCCCCCCGGAGAGCAGGTGCAGCCGGTCGGAGAACGTCCCCGCCCGCAGCGCCTGACGGCGGCCGAGGCGCAGCAATGCGCCCCGTTCGCAGTCCTGATCCCGGACCGTATCCCGGCGGACTGGCACGTCGATTGCGTCTTCATCGAGCCGTCGCAACGTCCACCGCGGCCGGCCAGCGTCTCGCTGAGCTATCGCTCAGACGACGGGCACGAGAGCGTCTCACTCTCCCAGTACGACGCCTCGAACAGGCCCGAGCAATACGACCTGATGATCGCCAGCGACGAATGGGAGACCACCACCAACGAC
>DATDID010000015.1:0-64698 GCA_036521195.1 Candidatus Dormiibacterota bacterium | reverse complement strand
GAATGATCGCCAGGCGTCGAGCTGCTCCCCTAGCCAGTTCTCTCTCGGTCACAGGTGCCTCCTCGTGGATTGGAGGCCCAAGTGTCAACAGTCTCCGTCAGTTTTATATCTAGGCGGCGCCAGATGGGGAGCAACGCGAGCCCGGTCTGTCCTGTCGCAGCGAGCTGGGTCGCGATGCGTTCCCGGATGTCCGCCACGCTTGGTACGCCGTTGCCCCGTTCCGTGACGAGTGCTCGGTATGCGTCGACATCGGACTCGGCCCAGGGCCGCAGCCTCAGCCGCTCCGAGCTGAGGTGAAGCGTCATCGGCTGATACTTCGGCACGGCGCAACTCTAAGCCTCGTCCCTCGTCCGCCGCCTGCCCGTGGTTCTCCTCGTTGTACCGGTATCGTTGACGCGGGCGGGCAAACCACATAAGCGGATAGGTGCCCGACGCACCGCACAGCCGCTCGCCGCGAGATCAACTTGCGCGGCCGTCGGGGAGACAGGACTCGAACCTGCGGCCCCTGATCCCCCAGACTAGTCCTTATTTCCCGCCGCGTGGGCAGTTCGATTTAGAGTGCTTTCGTCGCGGAAGTGGTTGGAGTGACGACTAGCGCGCGTGTGATGGAATCCGCTGGAATCGCCGAGAACCCCTCCGCGCTCTTCGTCAGAGAGCATCGGTTATTCCCTTGAGCATCCAGCTTTTCCCCAGGGCCGATCACGGCTTAGCAAACGTGTCCATCAAGCCGGGACGGCCGTACGTCATCCGAGCCGGCTTCACTTGATTGAGTACTCGTACGGAACAGCGGCGACATCGCTGACCGCGAAGGGCGGCTGACCGCCGCCCGCCTCACCGGGGTCGCCAGCGGCAATGGCTGTTTCCTCAAGGAAGAGGGTCCCCGTTACCGTCGTACCGGTCGCTCCGCTCGGGAGGAATGTCACAGGGATCGAAACAGTCTGGCCCGGGTCGACAACCTCGGGATCAAATGCGCTGGACGGATCGATGCTCTGGAGCCAGAAGTCACCTGTCGGCGACGTCGCTGCCGGGTCGAACGCCAGGGTCGTCGCATTCATGGCCGTAACGGCGCGCTCAGGTGGAAGCGGCGTCTTGCCGCCAGGACCGGCCTGGTATGGTGTGATGAACCACTGGCCACCGACGACGGACTGTGAGTCGAACGTACCGCTCGGATTCTCAGTGGGTGATGACGGCGTTGAGGTCAGATCAGGGTCTCCGAAATACCACCAGTAGTCAAAGTACAGGGGCACGCGCGCGGTCACATCAACCGTGATGGACGTCGTGTGGCCGGGAACGAGATAGTCCGGCGGGACGCCTCCCCTGATCGGCACCTGCACCGCCGCCTTTCCCTGCGCGGCCAGGCTGTACACCGTCGGTTGATTCAAGCGACTGTCGACGAAATACTCCTCAGCGACCTGGCTGTTGTTCGTCACGGTGATGGACCCCGAGACCGCGTGGGCGGCAGCAAGGTGTGTGTCAGTCGAGCCGGGAATGCCGTTAGTCCTGACTTCGGGAGCTGCGCGGCTCAGCGCGACGGTAAATGGCTGCGACAGAGCGGTCCCGGAAACCTGATTGTAGAAAGCGATTATCAGCGTCCAGAGACCAGAGTCTGGGTTGAGCACATGAAGGTCGGCGCCATCTTTGGGAATCGGATCGGGACGCCCTTTCTTGTCGATACGATAAAGGGCGTTGGCGGTTGTTGACGCTGCCTCCCCAGTGATCGGGTCGATGAGCTCCGCCATGAAGGGATTGGCCGAAGTCCGCATCGTGATCTGAGCGTCGAGGACGGGCAGCCCGGCGGGAATCTGCACCTGATAGAACGCTGTCTGGGCATCGTTCTCGTTGCGTCCGTTGCCGCCGGTCAGCGTGCCGGTGAAACGCGTGGTCGGCGCTGGAGTGGGCACCAGCGCACGTAGGGTGACTGGCACGGTCGTCACCGACGCGAAAGGCGGCTCCGAGGCATCACTGTCGAGGACGATCGCACCGGCTTGGTCGCCGGGAGCAGCAGGATTCGACGCCGTGAGGCGCACCACGTGCGCAGCCCCGGGGGACAAGGTGACCGATGTGGTCGAGAGGTGCCCAAACGGCACCCAGTTCGCAATTCGCGCGCCAAACACGATGGGTCCCGTGCTCCCACCCTGCGACGCGGGGTAGTAATCGTCGATCAATGCAGTCCACTGGCCGGCGACGGGATTGGCCACCTCAGCGTCACCATGGTTGCTCACTCCCTGCTGAAGGGTGAACTCGGCAAACTTGCCGTTTGAGTCGATCAAACTCATGTCGACGATCGCGCTGTAGTCAAAGTCCGCGCCGGCACCCACGTACGCGAACAATGCGTCGAGTCGGGCCACACCCGCCGGGACATTGAAATGCACGGCAGGGGCGCTTCCCGTCGTGCGGTTGAGTCGCACGGTGGTATGAGCCACGGATCGATATGCGCCGAGCGTTCGAGTGGAAAGCGCAACAGTCACTCGATGGACGCCGTAGTTGGTGATGGTGTCCGAGAACGAGTCCGATGCCCCTGGCTGCCCGGATGCGTTGAGCTGGCTCACGCTGCTGAGAATCGCGCCGCCCGTTGGTGATGAGCTGGTCCCCGGATACGACTTCGCCGCGAGAACCGCTTGATAGGCATCTACCAGGCCGGCTCCCTGCATGTCCGAGGGCGCGCCGATGTCTTCTGCCGTCGACGTGATGATCTGCTTCACGACGGCAGGCGACGGATGGGATCCCCGGTGCGCCTCCTCATAGGCCTGGATCACCAAGGCGGCGACACCTGCGGTGAGTGGAGCGGACTCGCTCGTACCACCGTCCAAAAGCACTGGGACCGCTTTGCCAGCGAAGTTCCAGCAGTCACCGAAACGCCTCAGATTTGGCGTGCAGAGCATCCAGTTCTCGTCGCCAGGGGCTACGACATCGACGGTTGCTCCGTCTTGCGTGAAGCCGGAGGATGAGAGTCCGCTGATATTGTTGTCGAGCCAACCCTTGACGTGCTGGGACTCAACCGCCGTGGGGTACCCAACTTGCAAATAGCTGCGATACGTGGTTGAGGCGCCGACGTCGATCACCTTTGGATCCGTCGCAGGAACTTCGAGCGTGTTGCCTTGACCAGCGTCGCCGGCTCCTACCGTAACGGTGACCCCGGCGGCCACCGCCGCGTCATTCGCCATCTTCACCGCGTCGAGGCCGGTCTCATCCGGGATCGGATTCTCACCGAGCGACTCATTGATGACGTCAACGTGGTCGACGTCCACCGCGTAGTTCATCGCGCTCACAATCTCCGATTCAAAGGTCTCGTCGTCGAGGCCGAAGACATCAAGGCCCACTAGGCTGGCCCCGGGTGCCACACCGAGGATCCGAATCAGGCACTGGCGATTGAAAGTCGTGAGGCCGTAGCCGTTCACGTTGTATGTGTGGAGGCCCTGAGCGGCTATGGAGCTTGCGTCGATGTATGCCTCCGCGCCGCCGTCTGTGCGTCCACCACTTCCGTCATTGCTGAAGTCTTGGTAATCGACGAACACATGCTGGCCATCCGGGCGAATGAAGTCCGGATTATTCACGTCGATGCCGTCGGCGAGGTACGCCACCTTGACACCGGCACCTGTGTATCCCAAAGCTTGAGCGGAGGAACCCGCGCTACTCTGTGTCGCCGCGTGAATGTCGACGACTGCCTCTGGGTTCAGCTGAACCTGGCCTGGTGGCGCGCAGACCCCCGGCAGCGGGATGCTCGCAGTGCTCGCCGCCCCGTTCGAGGGTGGAGACGTCGGTGCAATTCGGATGGCTTCGTCAGGCAGTACTTCGGCAACCTCTGGATTAGCCTTCAGCCGCTGCGCCTCACGTGGGGACACCGTTGCCGACACTGCATCTATCAGTGGATCACTATTCACGTCGAGCGCATCGGTCATCTTGAGTTCGCTGATCAGCGGCCGCTGCAGCGACTCGATCGCAGCCGCGCGCACGTTTTGATCCGCGGCTGTGTCCGGTATCGCTGTCTCCTGATCCTTCAAGACCACAATGACCTTGTCGGTAACGTTGACTGCGAATGCGCGCGCAAGGCTCGGCGTCAACGCCGACTGCCCCGCCGCCGCGGCCGCCGCTGTGTGGGCAGGCACAAATACCAAGCTCGCCACGAGCAGCCCGAGACAAACGGTCAGCGCCGAATACTGACGACCTCCAAGCATTTGCCTACTCCTCTCCCCTGTGTCGCTCTGACGGCCCGGACCTTAGCATAGGTGCGCGACAGTTTTCGGCTGCACCGACGGTCCCTTTTGGCCCGGATGGCCGCGGGCACTATCCGGTGGTTGCTCCAGCAGCTGCGAGCAAACTCTGCGTTTCAAGGAGCGCCGGCCCGTAGCCCATCGACGTGAAGAGCGTCTGCCCTTCCTCGAGCGGCACCACCGCTTCTTCGGCCCGCAGGAAGACCAGACAGCGTCCTTGACCAAGGAGGGCGTACGCAAGCTCGGGAATGTGCCCGAATTCACGCCACTGACCAGCCGCGCCAGCGTACTCGGCCGCGGCCTTGGCGCGATCGCCCGACGCCTCGCTGATCGCAGCGCGACTCGCTGCCAGCGCGTGGCGATGTAATGGGGTGCGTGGCGCGATGCCTTCGATGAGTCTGGCGGCGAGATCTTCGTTGCCAAGTTGGAGGGCGCTGCGGACAAGACCTGGCAGTTGCGCGAGGTAATAGAGTTCGTCGCGCGCGGCGCTTGTCCGTGCCAGCTCCCCGAGCAGCGCCTGCGGCTGAGTGCTGTGACCGACGGCGATCAGGACCTTAGCGGCCGCCGCGTAACCGATCGCCAGCATGGAAGGCTCGCGAGTCTCGCTGGCCAGAGTTATCAGTTCCCCCGCCGCTTCAGAATTCGACCCCGCTCCGCGCTCGCATAGGAGGCTCAAGTGGACAGACCAAGCCTCGATCTCCGCCGAGGTATTGCCAGCCACGCGCGCGCCGTCTACCACTTCTTTGGAAGCAGCGAGCGCCTCCTCGGCGCAACCGAAAGCGGCAAGGAAGATCAATCTCATTGCGCGGATGAATAACGCCACATCGGCGATCCCTCGTCGTTGGCAAAACTCGAGGCCTTCAGTGCAAAGCGCCAATGCGGCGGAGGGACCCTCGTACTGCAAGGTCACTATCGAGAGGTTGTTCAGCAGAATGGCAGCATCGCGAGCCTTTCCTCGCTCGATTGCGAGCGGCAACGCGCGCTGCATTTCGTCGATCCCGGACCGGTCGCCGAGTGATGCGCGAGCGGCGCCGAGATAGCTTAGGGCGTCTGCGGGCTCCGGCAGGTGTAATTCGGCGGCAAGATGGATGGCCTTTCGAGCAGCGGATATCGCCTCAACCAAGGCGACAGAGCGAAGGTGCGATATCGCCAGTTGTCCGTAGATAGCGACCAGCTCGGGGCCGGGAGGAGCCGCCTCGAGCAGCCGAAGCGCCGCGGCATTCGCCGCCTGTTCCTCCTGAGGGTCACCCATGTCAGCGAGCACCCCACCGAGCGAGGTCAGCGCCCGGCCAGACGCTACGGCGAGGCCCTGTTCCGCATATAGTCCGGCCGATTCCACGAGAGCGTCTCGTGCATCAGCGAGGCGAGCCTGCTGTCTCGCAGCCTGCGCCCACTGCTCGAGGAGACGGGGCCGCTCCGAATGACCTACCGGAGTTAATTCGAGAGCCCGCGCGAAACTGGCTTCAGCACTATCCACGTCGATAGGTAGCGCCCGCTCGCCAGCCAATATCAGGTAGCGGCGCGCCGCAGGCATGATCTCGGAGACGTCGTGTTCCTGGCCGGCGGCGCGTGCCACCTCAAGTGCCTGCATATAGTGATGAACGAGGACGTCTGCCAGATCCTCGACCCGCTCTCGAGCTTGCGCCTCTATCCAGGCTGCCGCGGCGCGATGGCGAGCGACGCGCCCCGGGCGAGGGATCTGCGCGTAGCAAACATCGCGAACCAATACGTGCCAGAACGCGTACTCTCGCTCGCCATCCATGGAGCTGCTTCTGGACGGACGGACCAGCTCCTTTCGGGCGAGCTCGTGCAACGCTTGTTCAACGTCGCGGAGATCCCGCTGACCCATCGCCGCGAGCGACCCAGCCCAGAAGACCTTGCCCACCACCGCGGCATCCTGCAGGAGACTCTTGTGCGCGGGTGATAGCGTGTCAAGACGAGCAGCAAGCAGGGCTTGGAGCGAGTCTGGGAAGGGGACGTCGGCGGCAGGCGTTGCCAGCAGGCTGCGATCAATGAGCAGCCGCACGAACTCCTCCGCATAAAGGGGATTGCCGCCGGCACGCTCGATCAGGGTCTGCTGTGTTTCCGCCGGCAGCACCACCTTCTGCAGTAGGAGTGCGATGAAGCTGCTCGTCTCGTCATCAGTGAGTGATTCCAGGTTTATCTTCTGCGCGTTGCGGACGGCCGCCGCCCAGCGCGGATGTTTTTCCTGAAATTCCGGGCGAGCCGTGCAAAGCAGCAATATCGGTACGCCGTCGGACCACTCTGCGAGGTGTTCGAGAAAGCTGAGCATGGCGTTGTCAGCCCAGTGCAAATCCTCGAATACCATCACCGCCGGACTATCCACAGCAAAGCCTTCGAGGAAGCGACGCCATGCTGCAAATGACTCCTCCTGACTCGCGGGCTGACTGCCCGCGCCAACGAGCGGCATCAGACGTTGTACAAGCCAGCTCCGATCCTGGACATCTTCAGGAATGGCCGTCTTGAGCTTGGCAGACGCGTCCTCAGGGGAATCCGATTCCAGGATGCCGCACTCCGCCTTCACTATCTCGCCCAACGCCCAGAAGGCGATGCCCTCCCCGTAAGGGAGATTGCGGCCCTGCCGCCATCGGACCAGGGCCGGCCGCTCCTCGATGTACTCGAGAAGCTCAGCGCAGAGACGACTCTTGCCGACCCCGGGTTCACCAATGAGGGTGACGAGTTGGCACGAGCGCTGCTTCACCACTCGCTCGAATGTGCCGATAAGTAGCGATCGCTCAAGATCCCGCCCGACCAACGGTGTCACGAATGAGCGTGCGACATCGGACCCCAACCGGGCCCGCGCTCCCGTCGCCTGCCAGATGGTCAGCAGCTCCTTCTTCCCCTTCACCTGCACCGATTCGAGTTTCGTGAAGTCAAAAAGGCGCTCTGTCTGTCGGAAGGTCGTCTCTGAGACCGCCACTCCGTTGACCGGCGCCACCCCCTGCAACCGGGACGCGGTGTTCACCACGTCCCCGGTGACGAACCCCTCACCGAGCTCGGGGCGAGCGCCGAGTGCCACGAGTGACTCGCCAGTATTGATGCCGATCCTCACCTGGAGCCGAAGCCTCGCGTCCGCCGAGTTAAGCTCTTCGAGGGCATCGAGAATACGAAGCCCCGTCCGCACCGCCCGCTCGGCATCGTCCTCATGCGAAACGGGCGCACCGAAGACTGCTATGACTGCATCCCCAACGAACTTCTCGACGGTGCCCCCGTACGATTCGATCACCTGCCGCAACTTTGCGTGGTATGGACGCAGCCTGGCGCGCACATCCTCGGGGTCCAAGTCCTCCGAGGCGGCCGTGAAACCGACAAGATCACAGAAAAGGATCGAGACTACCTTACGTTCTTCCCAGACCTCGCCCTCTGAAGCTGTCACGGCCGGAGGCTCCTCAGCGGAGTCCGAGTCGCGGATGGCAATTGCGGCCGAAATGCGTAGCGCCCCGCAGCGACCAAGGCCTTTCTCCCGATTTAGCCGCGATGAGCCTGGACGTCGTCCGTCTCCGTCCCGTATCCCGTCAACTGAAGACCTTGGCGCTCGACTTCGGTTGAGTTAGTGCCGTCACCGAGCTAAGCATGAGCGCCGCCCCCTCGACCTCGCGCGACCCCTGACGAGCGCCCAGGACTCCGCGTGGTCGTCTGTCACGGATCGTCTCCCTTCGGGTCGGTGACTTAGGTCGTCGGTTGGGCGGACCGCCAGTCGGAAGCTTACAACGTCTGCGCCTCGCCGGCCTTCACACCGACCCGCTTGCACACCGGGGCCGATCAGTACGGAAATCTCTAAACCGGGATACCGAGTCCTCGGTCGGCGGCGCGCACAATAAGGTCCTCATGTAGGCATGGCCTTCGATCAGCACATGAGTACTAGTCTCCGCAGAGTCCCTGCTCGAAAGTTGGACTGCGCTGGAAACGGCTGCACCGCAATGCAATTGCGCGTCCGTCGGGGAGACGGGACTCGAACCTGCGACCCCTAGTCCCCCAGACTAGTCCTTATTTCCCGCCGCGTGGTCAGTTCGATTTAGAGTGCTTTCGTCGGGAAATGGTTGGAATGACGACTAGAGCACGCTTGATGGAATCCTTTGGAATCGCGTGGACATCCAGAGGGGTGGAGGTCGTAGCCCGTCGCTCGTCTCCTCCACTAATCTCGCGACTTTGGGTATTCGGGTCAATCAGCGTCGCGAACCCGTCAGCCCGACCAGGGCGATGCTGACCCGCCAGAGCCGCGCGCGTGCGCTCGCCCTGAGCCGATCCAGGAGCAGGTTGGCGAGCAGGAAGGGCGCGAGATGACTACGGGCAAGGTGTGCTCCAGGCCGTCGGCGGTCGGATGTCGGTGCGCCCACGACATTCGCAGACGTCCGAGCGTAAGCCACGCTGATCCGACTCCGTCATCAAGCCGGCGGGCGATGCGCGATGCTGATCATGCTCGCGCTGAGCGCCATCGCCGCTGTCGAGTTTCTCGAGATTCAGCAGGTGCTCCGCCTACTGCCGGGGGCCGCAATGCTGATGGCGGCTCCGATGCTCGACGACCTGAGCGCTCGACGACCGCGAGCAGCGCTCAGCCTCCGGCAGGGTCGCGAAGTTTTCTGGTGAACCACTCGAGGATGATGTCAGCTCGTTGAATCCGGTGAGCGGGACTGCCTGAACGCGACAGCTCGTGATTTTCTCCTGGGAAGCGAACCAACTCTGGGCTCCGCCCGAGCAACCGCAGGCCGACGAACAACTCTTCCGCCTGGCTGATCGGGCAGCGCAAGTCGTCCTCAGAGTGGATCAGCAGCATCGGCGTGTGCATGTCAGCGACGTACGACGAGGGTGAATGGCGTATGTACGCCTCGGGTCGATCCAGATGGGTGAAGCCAACCTCAGTGCGGAAGCTACCAGCCGCGTCGGAGCTGCATTCGAGCAGGAGCAGATTGTTCGCCGCCCGTTCGGAACACGCTGCGACAAAGCGATCCGTGTGACCAACGATCCACGAGGTCATATAGCCGCCATACGAGCCGCCCTGGACTCCGAGCCGCGCATGGTCGACCCAGTCGAACCGTTTGCATGCCTCATCGACGCATGCCATGACGTCGTCATAGTCCACCCCACCCCACCCCGACCCGGGGTCGGTCTCGGCTTCAGGCCAGCGGATGGCGCGCCCCCATGCCTCGCTGTAGCCGGAGCTGCCGCGCGGATTGCAGTAGATGACCCCGAAGCCGGCACTGACCTGGAGTTGGAACTCGTCGAAGAAGAACCATCCGTAGGAGGTGAACGGGCCTCCGTGGATGTTGAGGATCGTGGGGGCACGCTCGCCAGCCGCGACACCGCGCGGAGCCATGGCCCAGCACTCCACCTCCACCCCATCGGCCGACACCGCGGTGAAGCGCTCGGGTGCAATCAGCTCCACTCGTTCTCGCAGCGACCGCGTCAGTTCGGTGAGCCGGCGAGGATCCTCGCCGGCCACTGAGGCGTAGACCTCGGTCAGCTCGATGGGGTCGGTGATCGCTGCGGCCAGAACGCGAGTGGTGCCTGAAACCTCAATCACGTCGAAGGCTCGCACCACCCGTTTGCCGCCGAGTATCAGCGTGGGAATCCCCCCGCCCGCGTCCACGCGGTAGACGTGGATGGCTCCATCCTCCTCGACACGGAACCAGACGTCGCTGCCAGTCCAGACTGGCGCAGCCTGGTTCGGATAGGGCGAGGCGTTGCGGTCGAGCACCGTGCTGAGCTCACGCCGGTTACCCGTCTTCATGTCGAGCACCCCGACCCGGCCGTGCCGAGGCGCGTCCCCGGGGGTGGGGTCGTACGTGAACGCGAGCCGGTCCCCGTCGGGTGACCATGACAGCAACGCCCAGGACGCGGACGTGTCGGTCAGCGCCTCAGGTGTGCCGCCGAGAGCGCTCACGACCCAGATATCGTTGCAGAGATCCAGGTCCCAGTCCGTGTGACGCGCCGACACGAACGCGAGCCTGGTGCCATCTGGCGACCACGTCGGGCTACTCGCCGCCCAGGGTCCTTCAGTCAGGTCCCGTGGTGAGGCGGAGCCATCGACGGGGACCACGAGGACATGGGTGGGCCGGTCGTGGATCCATCCATGAGCATTCAGAGTGCTAAACAGGTGGTTGATCCGCCGCGGTGGCAGCCCACCAACCGATGGCCGCTCGTCAGGAGTGCCGTAGCGAGCGGGATCAGGCACGCGAGCGACGACGGCAAGCTGGGTTCCGTCAGGCGACCATGCGAGGTCCGTGATCTCGTCCGGCCGCGAGCACAACTGGCTGATCTCTCCAGGTCCGTCCACCGGCACGATCCACAAGGCGGCCTCCTCGCCCGCTCCGGCGCTGCGCGCGAACGCGAGCGAGCGGCCATCGGGAGACCAGCGCGGGAGCGTGTCCGCCCACGCGCCTGCTGTGAGCGGGCGCGGCGGGATTGACGCATTGACGTCGGCCAGCCAGATCCGCGTGCGATATCTGTTGGCCTGTGTATCCACCGTGCTGACGGTGTATGCAATCCGCCGGCCGTCCGGAGCCACCCGAACCTCGCCCGCGTGAGCGAGGATCGACAGGTCGCGCGCTGTCATCCCGGTCATATCGACATCCCTTGGCAGAAGATACCTATCCGACGGACTGCGCCCCGGGCAGACCTCTGGGCAGCGAGATCCTACGTGTTTATTTCGATGAACGCGTTGCAATCAGGCTGAACTGGCACGCAAGACCGTACTGAGTGCCCGTCACCTACAGCAGTGAGTCGAGGCGGCGCAGCGCCGCCAGGATGTCACCGGGTCCGAACGGCACCTTCAGATTCGGTCGAGCTGCAATCCGAGGCGCCCGCGTGCACTGCCGCGCCAGACGACACGCCCGCCACGACTCCTCTCGAGCCAGGCGTCGCGCGCAGCCAAAAGCCTCCTCATCGGTGACGACTAGGATCGCGTCGAGGATCGCGGCAATTGGATCCCGATAAGAAGAGCTTGCAGATGCGTTTCGTCTCCAGAGTGGTCGCAAAAGCTACCGACCCGATCGCGTAATCCCAGTTCAACTTCAGCATTGCGACAGGAGCCAATCGCTGCATATGGCGGACGCATGTCGTTCGGTCGTCGACTATCGATGGTGTGTGGGGTCAACAACATTCCGTGGATCGAGCGCCCCAGAAGCGAGCCCGCTCACCGCCACGTCGATCGAAGTCGCAGTTCCTGCACCGTCCAGATGTAGCCATCGGGATCGCTGAAGTGCGTGTACTTCGCCATGGGTGATTGGGTGATCTCGCTGGTGAAGACGACGCCTCGACGTTTCAGTTCGATGACCGTCGTCTCCAGCTCGCTCGCCCGCAAAGTCAAGCTGCTCTGGGATCGTACCTCGCGGAGACTCGATCGGGCAGCCGCAAGCGTAACGGCGGTTTGACCATGCGGTGGCCTGACTTCCAACCAGCGAAGCAACTCGCCATCAACCCCGGTGTAGTTCTCGTCGGACAGCAGATCCCAGCCGAGGACGTCGACGTAGAATGCCCTGGCACGATCCTGGTCGCGAACGAATATCGTCACAATCTGCAAATACTCAATCGGCATACTCTTCCTCGGTCTGGCCTTCGGTGGTCATGACTCTCAATGTCCTCCCGCGTCTGACAATTGCGAGCGCTGATCGCAGGTATCGACCGCGACCGCAACAGACGCTATTCCGACCGCTGGGCAAGTCTGGCTTCGGGGATGATCGGCTCGAAGAGTTCGATGGGGTTGCCCGATGGGTCGTCGAGGAGAATCTGCTTGCCCCCGACCCCGGTGACGATGTCGTTGCGGAAGTGCGCATCCTGGGCTCGCAACCGCTCGACCAATCCCTCCAGTTCATCAACCTCCAGGCTGAAGCGGTTCCAGCCTCCAGGTGAAGGCAGGGTGCCGTCTGGCATTGCCTGTCCGCCCCCGGGACCACCGCCGGGCGCGCTCAGAACAAGTCTGAGGTCGCCTCGCGACAGCATGGCGAAGCTCGGTGCCGGATGCATCTCCTCTCGGAAGCCGAGTTGACCCGTGTAGAACTTGATCGCCTCGCCGACATCGTTGACGAAGTAGCGCACGCTGACGGTCGCCATGTAAGTCCCTCCTGCTGATGTGGCAGTATTTACAGAACGTATCCGTTTCGTAGCGCTACGTCAACGTCGCAAAGAGCAGCTACTCCGAGTATGAGAAGGAGCGACCAGGTTGGATCCGGGCTCAATTTCCCGCCAAGGGACGAGCCGCCGGGGCTCTTTTGGGTGCGATCTTTTATTACCGGCTCATGTCGCCGCAACCGTTTGTTCCACAGCAAGCGAGTCAGCTCGTGGCCACCGTGCTACCACCCGCATCTCGCGGAGGTAAAGACTTCTCAGGGCCCGCCGAGTGAAGCGGTGAAGTTACACCTCAGTCCGAAGGCAGCATTGCCTGAGTTGGCCGCGCGCCGCCCGGCGTACCAACCCGCGTGGCGCATGGGTGCGCCAGACGTTACCCCCGTGACGTCTTTGCTTCTGTCCACTTACGGGGGGTGGATAGAGCTTCCCTTGTGATGTCGGCAACCAGCGCCGCTGCTGCCCATCTCATGACTCTTTCTTCCTCGGCCGGGTCCAGGCCGCAGATGTCGCGGAGCACGATCATTGATTCCCAGCCGAGAACCACCGCGAGTCCCGCGACGAGTCGTTGGAATTGCTCAGCGTTGAGTTGCGGGCGCAGATTCTCGATAGCGCGCTCGATCCAGCTGATGCGACGGTAACCGCGGCGAGTCGTTCCGGGCGATGCCGGGGCTTCGACGGTCAGGCGGAGTAATCGTCGCCCCAGTGGCAGTGTGTCTGGCGCGACGTTCACAAGAGCCCGCGCGAGAGCATCTACCCGGTCGAAGGGATCGTCACCGACAATCTCTGGATCTAAGGCGGGTTCTACGGTCCGCTCGCTCAGTAATCCCGAAGTGGCATCGATGAGCAGATGATCGAGGCTTGAGAAGTGCATGTAGACGGTCCGCCGAGAGACCTCTGCGGCCTCGGCCACCTCGTTGATCGACGGTGTCTCACCAGCGGCGATGAGTTGCTTGGTTGCCGCAAGGATCGCCTCACGGGTACGGCGTTGTTGAGGTGAGGCGCCCTTCCCTGCGCCTTCGACCTCCAATCCAGCTGCTTGACTCGCTGCCACGACGAGGAGTATACAGCTATGCAACGATTGCACACTCATGCAGAGGGAAGACCATGGCGATACCCTTCATCAACCTTTTCGAGGTGCCAACTGGAGACGACACCCAGTTCATGGCCCTATGGCAGCGCGTCAATACCTACATGGCCGCCAAACCAGGGTACCGCTCCCATCGGTTGCATCGCGCCTTGTCCGATAGTGCGCACTACCGCTATATCAACTACGCTGAGTGGGACTCCGTCGAGCAATGGCAAGGTGCTCACGACGCGGGATTTCGCGCCCTGGTAGGCGATCCAGAATGGACAAAATTCCCCTCGACCCCGACGCTGTGTGAAGTTATCGATGAGGGACAAGGACTTTCATCGACATGACGTCTGCACTGGGCGCGCCACCCAGCCCCGCAGGGGCAGCGCCTCGACTGCCCATTCAGATTGTTCCCCGCGCCGCGCTGCCGGTCATCGCCGTGATCGTGGTTGGGCTGACCGCGACGATTGCAGGGAACTGGCTGTGGGCGCTGGTGTTCTTCCACGTGGTCGGTGGTGGCTTGTGGACAGGTATCGATCTCTTCGTTGGCTTTGTGATCGGCCCCATCATCGGCAGGCTCTCCATCCCCGCCCGCGCAGAGTTCTCGGCGCGCTTCATGCCGATGATGGTCGTGATCATGCCGACCCTCGTGCTCATGACCCTAAGTTCAGGATTCCAACTCGCACTTGGGCTCGGCAACCTCTTTGCCCAAAATCCGAACCACGGCTGGCTGGTTGCATCCTTCATCGTCGTCGGGGTGATGGCGACGGTCGCGCTCGGCGTACTCGAGCCGGCCAACATCGCGGTGCTCTTCGAAATGAAGAAGCCCAAGCCAAACGGAATGCTCATCGCCAAACTGATGCGCCGCTTCGTCTATGCGGCCGGTATCACTGGCGCCATGCAGGCAGCAACCTTGGTGATCATGACGCGCGTGGCGACGCAATGACCGACCTCCCCCATCAGCCGCCCGCGAGCGGCGACACGGCATTCCCACCCGTGGCCGAGCTCGCCACGTCATCGCTCGCGGTGGTTGTGATCGGCGGCATCCTGATGGCGTCCTCTTTCCCGCAAAGCCCGGACCTAGCGTTGCCGCTGGTGTTGCTCGCGATCAGCGCGGTGCTGCTATCGACTGCGCTCATGTTGCTGGTGCGGTGGCGACAGTTCGCCTGGGCCACATTCCGCCTGGTCGCCCGCTGGGCGCTCCTCGCATATGTAGTCTCGGCAGGGATGATCGAGTTTTCATTCGTGCGCAACCACGCATCCGGGGCCCCGTTGATTGTGGTTTCGGCGATGCTCGTGCTCTTCGCGATCGACGTGCCGCTGATCATCGCGGTGACTGTAGCTCGCTACCAGGAGCCGTGACCCGATGCGCCTAGGAGAGCGTCCTTACGGTTCAACAGACGAACTTCCAGTGCGTCCGTCGGGGAGACAGGACTCGAACCTGCGACCCCTGGTCCCCCAGACCAGTACTCTAACCATCTGAGCTACTCCCCGAGGTGCGCCCGACGACTCTAACGCGCCGGGCCGGGGTCGACGCTCAGCGAACTTCGGGAGTGGTCTCGCGGCTCACGAAAATCGTCGAACGGTAGTACGCAAGCTCGGCGATCGACTCGCGGATGTCATCGAGAGCTCGATGCGTTCCAGTCTTGGCCGGCGCACCTGTGAGGACTTCGGGATACCAGCGTCTGCAGAGCTCCTTGACGCTCGAGACATCGATCGATCGGTAATGGAGAAAGCTCTCCACCTCGGGCAGATAGGTGGCGAGAAAACGCCGGTCCGTTCCGATGGAATTGCCACAGAGCGGCACGGTGCGAGCCTCGGCGATGTGCGCGCTGAGAAAGGCAAGCGTCTCGCGTCCCGCGTCGGCCAGCGACAGCTCCGACGCCTGTATCGCTGGCAGCAACCCCGAGTGCTCGTGCATCGACCGCACAAAGTCATCCATGTGCGCGAGTGCGTCGGCGTCGGCGTGCACGACGATGTCCGGCCCCTCCGCGATGACGTTGAGGTCGTCGTCGGTCAGCAGCGTCGCGATCTCGACAATCACGTGCCGCTCCGGCTCCAGTCCGGTCATCTCCAGGTCCATCCACGCGAGCATCGTTCGCTTCCTAATGCACTTCGTCCGCGGGATCGCGGCTCATCAGGTCGGTCATCGCTTCGCTGATGGGCTTTCCCTCGAACAGCACGGCATGCACCTCGCGCGTGATAGGCATGTCCACGTCATAGCGGTGCGCGAGGCGCGCAGCAACGCGCGTCGCGTTGACACCCTCGACGGCCATTGCGATTTCGGCGACAGCGCCGTCCAGCGACGCTCCCCGTGCGATCAGCTCGCCGAACCGGCGGTTGCGCGAGTACGGGCTCATGCACGTGACCACACAGTCCCCGAGCCCCGCAAGTCCCGCGAACGTGAGCACCCGCGCGCCCGCGGCAAGGCCGAGCCGCGCTATCTCCGCGAGGCCCCGCGTCATGATCGCCGCCTTCCCATTGTCGCCTGCGCCCATGCCGTCGCATGCGCCCGCGGCTATCCCAACGATATTCTTGAGCGCGCCGGCGTACTCGACGCCGATGCAATCAGTGGTGCTGTACACGCGGAGACGCGGGCCCGTGCATGCGTCACGCACCGCATTGGCGCAGGCCTCCTCGCCGGCCACGACCGTTGCAGCCGGGAGCCCACGCCCGATCTCCACAGCGATGTTCGGACCGCTCAATGCAGCGATACGGCCCGCGGAGTCCGGACCGAGCATCTCGCGAAGCATGGCCGTCATCGTCAGATCATGCTCGGCGTCGAATCCCTTGGCCGCGCTGACCACGATCGCCGTTGGTGGCAATGCGTGGAGGAGCCGGCTCACCACCTGCGCCATCGCATCGGTCGGCACCGCCAGGATGACAACATCCGCCGCGTCGACGGTGGTTGCAAGCTCGGCACTCACAGTCACCCGTTCGTCGAGTGACAGATCGGTCAGATAGGCGGGGTTGTGCCGCGTCCGCGAGACGACCTCGGCGACGCCGGCATCCCGGGCCCACAGTGCGACCTCACGTGTCCCGTCTGTCGCCAACGCGTGCGCAAGTGCCGTGCCCCACGAGCCGGCGCCGACGATCGCGATCTTCATGGCTCAGTCGTCGGATTCGTCGCGTCGCCGGGTGACGATGCGCAGGCGCACGCCGGCAAACCCGAACACCGCGCGGATGCGGTTCTCGAGATAGCGCTGATACGAGAAATGCATCAGCTCCGGGTCGTTGACGAAGAGCACGATGGTCGGCACAGGGCTGCGCGCCTGGGTGGCGTATAGAATCTTGAGGCGGCGCCCCTTGTGCGTTCGCGGCGGATGCTCGTCCAGAGCGTTGCGAACCAACGTGTTGAGTGCGGGCGTCGGAATGTGTATGGCACGCGCGTCCGCAACCGCGAGCACCGCGGGCATCACCCTGCGGAGGTTGCGATGCTCGGTGGCGGAGATGGTGAGCACCGGCACACCCGGGATGAAGTCGAACGAATCCTGCAGCTTCTTGAGGAACGCCGCGTCGACCCGGTCCTCGTGTCTCACGAGGTCCCACTTGTTGGCGGCGATCACGAGCCCGCACCCCGCTTCGATCGCGTATCCCGCGATGTGCCGATCCTGCGACCCCGCGCCCTCGGATGCATCGATGACGAGCACCCCCACATCGCTGCGCTGCAACGCTCGCAGTGAGCGAAGCAGGCTGTAGCGCTCGACGTTCTCCGTGACAACGCCGCGTCGCCGGATGCCGGCAGTGTCAACCAGCCGGATCACGCGACCGTCGAGGGACACGATCGTGTCGACAACATCGCGCGTCGTTCCCGCTACCGGTGACACGAGCGCCCGCTCCTGTCCCACGAGCCCGTTGAGCAGCGATGACTTGCCGGTGTTGGGCCGGCCGATGATGGCGACGCTCACCTCGCCCACCGAAAGCTCCGTGCCGGGTCCAGCGTCGTCGGGCAGAGTCGCAACGATCCTGTCAAGCAGGTCGCCCGTGTCGGTGCCCTGTAAGGCCGAGATCAGCAGCGGCTCACCGAGTCCGAGGCGGTGCAACTCGTTGGCGTGATAGCTGTCGACGCGACTTTCCGCTTTGTTGCCGACCAGGAGGACCGGCCGGCCACCGCGACGCAGGGTCTGTGCGATCTCCTCGTCGAGCGCCGTGAGCCCGTCGCGGACGTCAACCATGAACACGCAGATGTCGGCCTCGGCGATGGCCATGCGTGCGTGCTCCTGCGTCGCCCGCGTCAGCGCCGTGATGTCGGGGGCGGAGTCCTTTGGCAGCGGGACGTCGAGCCCGGCGGTGTCGACGAGCGTGAAGCGCTTGCCCCCCCACTCCACCACGCCATAGAGGCGATCGCGCGTCAGACCGGCAAACTCGTCGACGATCGCACGTCGTGTACCGGTGAGCCGGTTGAACAGCGTCGATTTGCCGACGTTCGGCCGGCCGACGATGGCGACGACTCCAACGGCGGGCGCAATCGGATCCGCCTCGTCGCGTCGACGCCGGTGCGTCGCGCCGGCGGGGCTCATTTCCCTCCGCCGGGGACCGGGGTGATGTCCAGACCGATCTGCGGCATCGGCCCGCCCTCGGCGTCCAGCGCAAACGCGTTCATGTCCTCCGCTCCCGCATGCGTGGTGCGGCAGATGATGTACACGTAGTCGAGCCAGGCACGGTCGGTGTCGAACTGCGACGGACGCGCGGGGTGGTCGGGATGGCTGTGCCAGATCCCGGTGACGTCGAGTCCGCGAAAGCGCGCATCGCGATCTGCCTTGAGAAAGTCGACCGGATCGAGGTCGTAGCGGTCCGCGCTGCGCTCCGTCCACATGTTTCGCGCCGATGTCGCGTCGACGATGAGCATGTGCGTGCCGTCGCGCCGGCCGAGCAGGACGCCGCATCCTTCGTTGGGATACGCGGCTTCCGCAAGCTCCCGGATACGTCGTTCGGCTGCCGGCGCAATGGTCGCCGTGCGCAGGTTCACCGTCCGCTCCCCCCGTACAGCCCCGTCGAGAGATATCGATCACCGCCGTCCGGCAGCACCGTGACGATCACGCCCGTGCCGATTCGTCTCGCGATCTCGCCGCTGGCCCAGAGCGCTGCGCCGCTCGAATGCCCGGCGAGGATTCCCTCGGTGCGAGCGAGCTCGCGTGCGACGTCGTATGCAGGCTCCGTCTCGACGCCGATGTCCTCGTCCGCGAGGGAGGCGTCGTAGATACCGGGCACGATCGACGTTTCCATGTGCTTGAGACCCTCGAGGCCGTGCCACGGCCCGGCCGGCTGCACACTGATGCACTGGATGTCCGGGTTCATCTCCTTCAGACGCCGGGTCACGCCCATGAAGGTGCCGCTCGTGCCGAGCGCCGCGACGAAATGTGTGACCGTGCCGCGCGTCTGTTCCCAGATCTCCACTCCCGTACCGTCGTAGTGGGCGCGCCAGTTGGCGTCGTTGTTGTACTGGTCGGGCATGAAGTATGCATCCGGATTCTCGTCATACATGGCACGAACCATGCGGATCGCACCGTCGCTGCCCTCGAGCGGATCGCTGTACTGGACCTCGGCGCCAAACGCGGTCACCAGCTGGCGACGTTCGTCACTGACGTTGGCGGGCATCACGAGGCGCACACGATACCCCTTGGCCGCGCCGATCATCGCGTAGGCGATGCCTGTGTTGCCGCTCGTGCTGTCGATGATCACGCGATCGCGGGTGAGCCGTCCCGACCGCTCGCCTTCCTCGATCATGCGCAACGCGGGGCGATCCTTGACGGACCCGCCCGGGTTCATGAACTCGGCTTTGGCGTACACCGCGACATCAGGGGCGTCACGCTCGAACAAGCGGATGCGGAGCAACGGCGTGTTGCCGATCCGTTCGGTGATCGTCTCCTCGATCGGTCTGGGGACGAGCGTCAACGCCGGCTGCGCCGGATGCTGCGGCGTGGTCACGCCGATCAGCTCGCCTCGGCTCCCTGCGCGACCCTGAATCCGGAAACACCGCGACGCTGGTCGGCGATGACCGCCAGCACGGCTTCGGGACGGACGAGGAACGGACCGTCCTCGCCGGGGAGCTCGATGAAGGTCGTGCCTCCCTCGGGGACGTTGAGCTTGGCAATGACCTCACGGACGGTGAGCTTCACCGTCAGGTCGTCTCCATTGGCCAAACGTACGACTGCCATAACCCCTCTAGAGTACCGGGTCGGGGCTCAGCGGGACGGTGTCGACGGTCAACCGGCGGACGCGGCCACGAGCGCCGCATCGAATTCGGCCGTCAGGTCGTCGATATGCTCGATCCCGGTGCTGACCCGAATCAGGCCGTCGCCGATCCCCAGCGCCGCGCGCTGCTGCGGGCTGAGTGCGCGGTGCGAGGTGCTTGCGGGATGGCTGATCGTGGTCGACACGTCGCCGAGGCTTGGCGCCAGGCGAACGCCGTCGAGCCCGCGGATGAAGGCGTCCGCGGCGGCACCACCACCGCGCAGATCGATGCTGAGCATTGCTCCGCAGCCCCGTGGCAGCAACTTCTGGGCCAGCGCCGCGTCCGCGGCTCCGTGCCGGCCCGGGTAGTGCACCGCGGCCAGCTCCGATCGTCCGGACAGAAACGTCGCGAGCGCCGCAGCGTTCTCGGTGGAGCGCTCAATCCGGAGTCCTGCGGTGCGCAATCCGCGCAGCGCGAGCCATGCGTCGAAGGGCGAGAGGTTGCACCCGAGAAGCCGCGCGTGAGCGTCGAGCCAGTCAGAGCATGGGTGATCCGTGCTCACGAGTAGCGCACCGCCAAGGACGTCGCTGTGCCCGGACAGGTGCTTAGTGAGGCTGTGGATCACGAGGTCGGCGCCGTGCGCGAACGATTGAAAGAGCATCGGCGGCGCGAACGTGGCATCGACGATGCAGGCCGCCCCCGCGTTATGGGCCACGGCCGCGATCGCTGGAACATCGATGAGTCCGACGAGCGGATTCGTGATCACCTCCGTCACCACCGCGGCGACGTCCGCACCGAGGGTCGCAGCCACCAGCGCCGCATGATCACCGCCGTCGTCGGCGGGAACGTCGACCGTGGTGAGCTGCACCCCGAGATTGCCGAGTGGACCCGCAAGCAGCGATTCGGTCCCGCCGTAACAGGGGCGGAGCACGACGACTCGACGCCGCGTCGGGGTGAGCAGCAACGTCGTCGCCATCAGCAGCGCCGCCTGCCCACTGGAGGTCACCCGCGCAACCGGCGCCTGCTGACCGGGGACCGTCTCGAGCTCGACGAGCGCAGCCTCGAGCAACTCCGGGTTGGCACCGCCGTAGCGGCGGTATGAGTGCCTCCCCTCCATCGCCTCGTCCACGGCGGGGAGGTCGACGTAGGCGCGAACCGCGGCAAGGCTGATCGGGGCGACGAGGTCGACCCCGTCGGCATCGCCGCGACCGAGACCGGCGCGAGCCGTCGAGGTCGATGGGTCGACACGCCGTGTCACGGCTGGATCGTCTCACCCTGGTTGGCGGGTTGCGACCGCTGCAACGCCGTCGCGCCGGCATACACCGCGCGCTCACCGAGCTCGTGCTCGATGCGCAGGAGCCGGTTGTACTTCGCGACACGCTCGGAGCGCGACGGCGCACCAGTCTTGATCTGGCCTGCATTGACCGCAACTGCCAGGTCGGCGATGCTCGTGTCCTCGGTCTCGCCACTCCGATGGCTGATGACCGATCGATAGTTATGCGTCGTCGCAAGCGCGATCGTGTCGAGCGTTTCTGTGAGCGTGCCGATCTGATTGAGCTTGATCAGGATCGCGTTGGCAACGCCGCGGTCGAAACCGAGCTGGAGACGCTCGCTGTTGGTCACGAAGATGTCGTCACCCACGAGCTGTATCCGCTCGCCGAGCCGCTCGGTGAGCAACCGCCATCCGTCCCAGTCGTCCTCGGCCATGCCGTCCTCGATCGAGACGATCGGGTACTTGTCGACCCAAGCCTCCCACAGGTCCACCAGCTCCGCAGATTCGAGTGTCCGGCCCTCGCCCTTGAGCACGTAATGACCGTCCTCGAACAGCTCCGACGCCGCAGGGTCCAGCCCGATGGCGACGTCGCGGCCGGGGGTATACCCCGCGGCGCCGATCGCCTCGAGCAACAGCTCGACCGCCGCCTCGTTGTGCGCGAGGTCCGGAGCGTACCCGCCCTCGTCGCCTTGGCCCGTGCCAAGTCCCCGCGCGTGCAGGATGGACCGCAACGCGTGGAAGCACTCCGCACCGGCGCGCAGCGCTTCGGCGAACGTCGGCAAGCCGATCGGCAGGAGCATGAACTCCTGGAAGTCGACGCGCGTCTGCGCATGTGCGCCGCCGTTCAGCACGTTGAGTTGCGGCACCGGCAGCACGACCGCGCGCTCGCCACCGAGACGGCGATACAGCGGGACGCCCTCGACCATTGCGGCCGCGTGACTGCATGCGAGGCTCACCGCGAGCATGGCATTGGCGCCGAGGTGCGCTTTGTTCGGCGTGCCGTCGAGCGCGATCATCCGCGCGTCGATCGTCGCCTGATCCATGACATCGAGCCCGACCAACTCGGGGCCGATGACGGTGACAACGTTGGCGAGCGCGGTGCGCACACCCTTACCGCCGTAGCGATGCGGGTCACTGTCGCGAAGCTCCACCGCCTCGTGGACACCCGTGCTGGCGCCGCTCGGCACTCGCGCCCGTCCTTCGATCCCGCCGGCGAGTGTCACGACCGCCTCGAGCGTGGGATTGCCACGCGAATCGAGGATCTCGAGCGCCGCGATCCCCTGGATGGTGCTCATGGCTTGCGGAGCGCGACGGCCAGCTCATCCCAGAGACGGGCGAGCACCCGGATGCCCTTGAAGTACATGTCGAGCGTGAACTTCTCGTTGGGAGCGTGGATCTGATCGTCAGGCAGGCCGAGACCGACGAGCACCGCGGGCAATCCCATCAGGCGAGCGAACGACTCCACGGGCGGGATCGAGCCACCGTCGCGCGTCATCGCAGGCGTCACTCCGAACACATCCTCCATCGCCCGCGACGCGGCAAGCACCGCAGGGTGATCGATCGAGGTGACCACCGGCCGGCCTCCCGCCTTGGGCTCCGCGGTGACGGTCACGCCGATCGGCGCGGCCGCGAGCACGGCATCGCGAACCAGGTTGGCGATGCGCTCCGGGTCCTGGTTCGGGACGAGCCGGCACGTGATCTTCGCGCTCGCGCTCGCTGGAATGATCGTCTTGCTGCCCGGGCCGGAGTAGCCGCCCCAGATGCCGTTGAACTCGAGCGTCGGGCGGGCCCAGAGCCGTTCCGGATCGCTCCAACCGGCTTCGCCGACGGTTGCCGGCACACCGCCGGCCTCCGCCCGGAACTCGTCAACGTCATACGGCACCCGGGCGAACAGCTCGCGCTCGGCAGCGGATGGCTCGTGGACGTCGTCGTAGAAACCGGGCACGGTGACCCGCCGGGTCAAGGGGTCGTGCAGCGAGGCGAGAATCTCGGCAAGCGCCGCGATCGGATTCGCCACCGCGCCGCCGAAGCGTCCCGAGTGGAGGTCGAGCGCCGCACCCTGGACATGCACCTCGACGCCGGCGAGTCCGCGCAGCCCGGTGCAGAGCGACGGCAGGCTCGCGGAGACGACCGACGTGTCGGACACCACGAGCACGTCCGCCCGGAGGCGTTCCTGCTCGCTCGCGACGATGTCCTCGAAATGCACCGAGCCGGACTCCTCCTCTCCCTCGACGATGAGCTTGAGGTTGAGCGGGAGCTCGCCGCTGACGGCGAGGACGGCCTCGACCGCCTTGAGGTGCATCCACACCTGGCCCTTGTCGTCCACCGCGCCACGCGCGTACAGGTTGCCGTCGCGCACCTCGGGCTCGAAGGGCGACGTCCGCCACTCGTCGAGCGGGTCGACCGGCTGGACGTCGTGGTGGCCATAGATGAGTGCCGTCGGCAGCGACGGATCCACGAGTCGCTCGGCGTAGACCGCTGGGTGGCCGGCGGTTTCGATGAGCTCGGCGCGATGGAACCCGACCTTGCGGGCCTCGGCGGCAAAGTACTCGGCGTTGCGCCGGACGTCGGCGGCGTGCGCCGGATCGGCAGAGATGCTGGGGATTCGGAGGGCGGCAATCAACTCGTCGACGTGACGCTGCTGATGGTCGGCGCAGTAGGCGTCCAGGTCCGTATGTGACATTTCGACAGCCTAAAGCTGCGGCCACTCCGACTGCATCCGTTGTAGCCTTTCCCGAAGCGAACTCACGTCATCTCACTCCACGTCTTTCCAGGAGGTCGCCGTCATGGCCGTTCGTGTCCTGCCCACCGGGACGATCGGGATCCCGCTGAGCCCACCGCCCATCCCTCAACCGCCCCCGCTGGAGCTCGACGACGAGGAGCCGACGCTCCACCTGGTCGGGCGAAGCGAGCAGCGGCTCGCAGAAGCCCTCTTCGAGACCGAGTCCGTCGACGCGCCATACAGCGCCGATACAGTGCGCGCCCTCCGCCTGCTGGCGATGGACAACCTCGTCGACATCATCCAGTTGCGTGAGCTCGTCCAGGAGCGCGAAGCGCAGGTGGCGGTGCTTACCGGCGAGGTCGATCTCTGGCGCACAAGGGCGCTCGAGGAGCACGCCAACCGTACTGTCGAGCAACGGGAGTACGTGCATCGCGAACGTGAGCTGGTCACGGTCCTGCACAGCGAGCTGATCCGCAATGAGACGTTGTCCGGCGAGCTGGCGTGGCGGCGCAAGCCCTGGTTCAAGCGGCTCGGACACCGCTGAGGCGAGCGGTCAGGCGACCTGCGCCTCGCTGACGTCCCAGAGCCGGCGAGCGACTCCGGGGTCCATGGCGGGCCGGCTCACGACAGCGCGTGCTTTGTTGACGTAATAGCCGCCGCTCTGCTTCGACACGTCCTGTGAGTCGGCGAGCCAGATGAGTGTCTGCGCCGCCTTCTTCGGCTTACGCGAGAAGGGCGCGAGGATCATCATCGCCGTGTTCATCATCGCCCCGTTGTTGCGGTTGAAGCCGGTGGCGACGAAGCCGGGATGAAAGCAATATGTGGTGACGCCGGTGCCCTCGAGGCGTCGCGCGAGTTCCACGGTGAACACGATGTTGGCGAGCTTCGTCTCGCCGTACCGGGTGAACCCGCGTCCCCGGTACGACCGCTCGGCCCGCATGTCGTCGAAGGGAATGAGCTTGCCCTTGTGGGCGTCGGACGTCGTGGTGATGATTCGCGCGGGAGCAGACGCCTTGAGCCGGTCGAGCAGCAGCGTCGTCAGCAGAAATGGCGCGAGATGGTTGAGCGCCCACGTCTTCTCGATGCCGTCGACGGTGATCTCGCGCCTGGAGAACATCGCCCCAGCGTTGTTGACGAGGACCTCGATCGTCGGATAGCGCTCGAGTGCCTCGGCCGCCAGCGCGCGCACGGACGCCTGCGACGTCAGTTCCGCATGGAGAACGTCCACTTTGGAGCCACCCGCGGCTTCGATGCGCCTCACCGCTTCGACCGCGCGGGCGTCGTCGCGAGCCACGATCGCGACGCGTGCTCCGCGACGCGCGAGACCTTCGGCTGCGGCGAGACCAATGCCTCGGGTCCCGCCGGTGATGAGCACACGCTTGTCGCGCACGCCGGTCCACTCCGTCATCCTGGATCTAGCCTAGCAGGCACCCACGGCGAAGCCTTTAGACGTTGCTGGGAAAGGCGAGATCCACTCTGCCGGGACCCGGCTCGGGCCACCGCGACGTCACCACCTTGGTCCGCGTGTAGAAGTGGATGCCGTCCGGCCCGTACATGTGCGTATCGCCGAAGAGCGACGCCTTCCAGCCGCCGAAGCTGTAGTACGCGACCGGCACCGGGATCGGAACGTTGACCCCGACCATGCCAACCTGGACCTCGAACTGGAACTTCCGCGCCGCTCCACCATCGCGCGTGAAGATGGCCACGCCGTTTCCGTAGAGGTTGTCATTAACCATGCGGATGGCCTCGTCGTACGTGTCGACACGAACCACGGACAGCACCGGACCGAAGATCTCATCGTCGTAGACCCTGGAACCGGGGTGCACGCGGTCGATGAGCGATGGCCCGAGAAAGAACCCATCGCCATCAGGCGTGTTGCCACGCCCGTCGACGACGAGCTCCGCGCCGCCGAGCGCCTGGTCATCGAGATATGACGCGACCTTGTCGCGGTGCTCGCGTGTCACGAGCGGTCCCATCTCCGACGTCGGGTCGGTGCCCGGACCGACCTTGACGGCAGGGATGCGTTTGGCGATCGCGTCCACGAGCTGCTGGCCGATACCGCCGACGGCAACGACCGTGGAGATGGCCATGCAGCGCTCCCCCGCCGACCCGTACCCCGCTGACACCGCTGCGTCAGCGGCAGCCTCGATATCCGCGTCGGGAAGGACGACCATGTGGTTCTTGGCGCCGCCGAGTGCCTGAACACGCTTGCCGTTCCGCGTCCCCGTCTCGTAGATGTGGCGGGCGACCGGCGTCGAGCCCACGAACGACAGTGCGGCGACATCCGGGTGCTCGAGCAGTCGATCGACGGCATCGCGCGCCCCCTGGACCACCGTGAACACGCCGTCGGGCAATCCTGCCTCTTTCCACAGGTTCGCGAAGAACAGCGACGGCGACGGATCCTTCTCGCTCGGCTTGAGGATGAAGGTATTGCCGCACGCAATCGCGTTGGCGAACATCCACATCGGCACCATCGCCGGAAAGTTGAACGGCGTGATGCCGGCGACGACGCCGAGGGGTTGCCGGATCGAGTAGACGTCGACGCCGCGCGACGGCTGCTCCGAGAACCCTCCTTTGAGGAGGTGCGGCACGCCGCATGCGAACTCGACGTTCTCGATACCGCGCGCCACCTCTCCCAGCGCGTCGGACGCAACCTTGCCGTGCTCCGAGGTGATCAGCGCCGCGATGTCCGTGCGGTGCTCGTCGAGGAGATCGCGGAATGCGAACAGGATCGTTGTCCGTTGGGACAGCGAGCTCGCGCGCCATTCGCGGAATGCGCCCGCGGCCGTCTCGACTGCCGCATCCACTTCCGCGGACGACGCGAGGTCGACGAGTCCGGTCTGCTCGCCTGTTGCCGGGTTGTACACGGGACCCTGCTTTCCCGAGGTCCCCGTTACTACCTGGCCACCGATCCAGTGGCTGATCTGCTTCAAGCCGCCATTGTCGCCTGCTCCACGGTCCGTTCGGCGGGTGGACACCATGACTGATCGGGGTCCACAATGGCCAATCTCTCCAATCCGCACGCAAATCGGGGTATGCACATGGGTCGCAGGGTCAGTTTCTCGCGTCGTGCCGGCATCGCATTGCTCTTCCCGGCCGCACTGCTTGCCGCGTGTGGTGGCGCGACCACGGGCGGTGGCTCCGGGACGCCCACGAGCACTCCCGCCGCAAACGGCCCAGCCATGCAACCCACCATCGCCGCCGAGGTGCCTGCCGCCGTCAAGGCCGATGCGCCACTGCAGATCGCGACCGATGCATCCTACGCACCGAACGAGTTCGTCGATCTCAACGGCAACCTGGTCGGCTGGGACCTCGACCTCGCGAAGGACGTGTGCAAGGTGCTCGGCATCGCATGCACGATCAACAACGTCACCTTCTCCGACATCATCCCGGCGCTGCTCGAAAGCCCGTCCAAGTATCAGATGAGCTTCTCGAGCTACACGCCCACCATGGATCGCGAGGCCAAGGGCATCGACTTCATCACCTACTACCAGGCCGGTGAGGCGTGGTTGATCAAGACCAGCGGACCAACGATCTCGCAGGCGTCCGACATGTGCGGGCACGCTGTCGCGGTCGAGGCGGGTACGACCGAAGAGGCGGACGCCTGGGGCTACATGGGCATGAAGCCGGGCGGCGTCAAGATCCCCGGTGACAAGGACAACTGCACCGCCGCCGGCAAGTCGGACATCACTGTCGACAGCTTCGACACGCAGACAGAGGCAAACGCCGCGCTGCTCTCCGGGCGGGCTGATTTCGGC
Organism: Candidatus Dormiibacterota bacterium; assembly: GCA_036521195.1. Classification (GTDB taxonomy): domain Bacteria; phylum Chloroflexota; class Dormibacteria; order Aeolococcales; family Aeolococcaceae; genus Palsa-851. The sequence goes on along the minus strand of DATDID010000015.1, from coordinate 37,402 downwards.
TGGGCCGACCAGCCGGTCGCCGACTATCAGGTGAAGCTCGAGTCGGGCAAGCTGAAGATCGGCGGCAGCCCATGCAGCGTCTATCCGTACGGCGTGGCGATCGTCAAGACCCTGGGACTCGACCAGGCCGTCGAAGATGCGATCAAGTACCTGATCGACAACGACTTCTACACGCAGATCCTGACGCAGTGGGGTGTCCAGGACGGCGCGATCACCAGCACTGCAGTTGGTGTGAACGACAACAACGCGGTCGGCTCCACCTGCGTGCCGGCGTACTGAGATCGCCCGGCCCACGCGCTCCGTCTGACGGGAGACAACGGCGCCAGTGACCACCGGCACCGACATCCTCGGCACCCCGCTGCCCGCGCCCGCGGCGCAGGGAAGGCCGCCGACGATCCAGGCGATTCCGGTGCGTCACCCGTGGCGGTGGGTCGCCGCCGTTGTGGTGCTCGCGCTCGCGGTAGCGGTCGTCTACACGTTCGCGACGGCTCCGGGCCTCGACTGGAGCGTCGTTCGAACCTTCCTGTTCTACCCCGAGATCATGCACGGCGTGCTCGTGACGCTGGCGCTGACGGCGATCGCGATGCTGATCGGTGTCGTCCTCGGGGTGATCCTCGCCGTCATGCGCCTTTCGGCGAACCCGGTGGTGTCTTCCGTGAGCTGGTTCTACATCTGGTTCTTTCGCGGCACCCCGGTGCTCGTGCAGATCTTCTTCTGGTTCAACATCGGGTCGATCCTGCCGTACCTGCACATCGGCATACCGTTCACGAGTCTCGTCTGGGTTGGCACGACAAACCAGATCGTGACGCCATTCCTCGCTGCCATCCTCGGGCTCGGTCTCAACGAGGCCGCCTACATGTCCGAGATCGTGCGCGCGGGGATCATCTCGGTGGACACCGGCCAGACGGAGGCGGCGCAAGCCCTCGGCATGAACCGCGTGCTTGTCATGCGCAGGATCGTCCTCCCGCAGGCGATGCGCGTCATCATCCCGCCCACCGGCAACGAGACCATCTCGATGCTGAAGACCTCCTCGCTCGCGTACATCGCCACCGTCGGTGAGCTCTTCTTCATACAGAAGGAGATCTCCAACTTCAACTACGACATCATCGAGCTCGCCATCGTCGCGAGCATCTGGTATCTCGCGATGACGTCGGTCCTCACGTTCGGTCAGTACTACCTCGAGCGTTACTTCGCCCGAGGCGCCGCGCGCCAGCTGCCGCTGACGCCGATCCAACGCTTCCGCCGGCTGCTCTTCCACACGCATGACCCGGTCCCTGTCGTTACAGCCGTGGAGCCGCCGATGTTCTTCCCACGTCACCGACCGTGATGCGCTGATGCCCACTCCGATGGTTCGTGCCGAGAATGTCCATAAATCCTACGGCAGGCTGGAGGTGCTCCAAGGCATCGACCTCGAGGTGGCGCCGAGGGAGGTGCTCTGCATCGTCGGACCCTCCGGCTCCGGTAAGAGCACCTTCCTGCGCTGCATCAACCACCTTGAGAAGATCGATGCCGGTCGACTATCGGTCGACGGCGAACTCGTCGGGTATCACGAGCGCGGCGGCAAGATCTACGAACTGCGCGAGCGTGAGGTGTGCCGCAAGCGTGCCGAGATCGGCATGGTCTTCCAGCGCTTCAACCTCTTCCCGCACATGACCGCGATGGAGAACGTTCGCGAAGCGCCCGTCCGCGTCAAGGGCGAGAATCAGCGCGCCGCTGAAGAACGCGGACGTGCGCTCCTCGACCGGGTGGGGCTCGGCGACAAAGTCGACGTCTATCCGAACCAGCTCTCCGGCGGGCAGCAGCAACGTGTCGCCATCGCACGGGCGCTGGCGATGCAACCGAAGCTGATGCTGTTCGACGAGCCCACATCGGCGCTCGACCCGGAGCTCGTCGGTGAGGTGCTCGACGTCATGCGCGGGCTCGCTCAGGACGGCATGACGATGATCGTCGTGACGCACGAGATGGGATTCGCGCGCGAGGTCGGCGACGCGCTCGTCTTCATGGACGGCGGCGTGATCGTCGAGGCGGGTCCACCACGTGAGGTGCTGGCCAACCCACGGCACGAGCGCACCAAGGCTTTCCTCTCGAAGGTGCTCTAGGCGGTGGTCCCCGACGCGATCGTCGGCTATTTCGCGGCCGCGACCGCAGCCGCCGGAGCGCTCATCGGATTGCTGTTCGTCGCCATCAGCCTCAAGCCCGAGGACATCTTCGGCGAGAGCGCGCAGGCGACGCCGCGCCGGCTCGCGGAGAGTTCCTTCACGGCCCTCGTCAACGCGTTCTTTGTTTCGCTGGTCGCGATCGTCCCGCGAACGAATCTCGGTTGGGTCTCCTGCATCATGGCGCTCCTGAGCCTGTACTCAACGCTCGCGCGTCGTATCCACGCTCCCGACGCCTCGGACATTGGGACACTCGCGTTCGCCGTCGTGATCTACCTCGGTCAACTTGGGATCGGCATCGCGTTGCTCGTCGTCCCCGGCGACGCCGACCTCGTGTACAGGCTGGCGTACCTGACTGTGGCCGCATTCGCCATCGCGCTCGCGCGCGCCTGGGCCTTGATGACCGGCCACGCGGGAAAGCCCAAAGCACCGGGAAAGCCCAAAGTCAGCTGAGCGTGCGAATCTATTGTTCCTATTGAAACAATAGCTCTAGCACAGGTTGGGCGAACATGGCGGCAGAGACCACAGCACCTGAAATGCGCGCGGCGCGCTTTCACGACTACGGACCCCCTTCGACGCTCGTCGTGGATCTCGTGCCGAGGCCCGTCCCGAGGGATGGCGAAGTCCTCATCCGGGTCCAGAGCGCCGGTGTGAACCCGATCGACTGGAAGCTGCGAGCGGGTTACCTCAAGACGTACATGCCGGTCGACCTTCCCGCGACTCCCGGACTTGATGTCGCCGGAACCGTCGAGGAGGTCGGTCCTGGGGTCACGCAGTTCTCTGCCGGCGACGACGTCTTCGGCCGTGGCGCGAGCACCTACGCCGAGTACGCCGTGGCTCCTGTCGCGACGCTCGCGCAAGCCCGACGTTGTCAGCTTCGATCAGGCCGCGACGTTGCACGTCGGCGGCGTCACCGCCTGGGTCGCACTGTTCGACATGGCAGGACTCGCCGCGGGTCAGCGGGTGCTCATCCAGGGCGGCGCTGGAGGCGTCGGTTCACTCGCCGTGCAGTTCGCACACTGGAAGGGTGCGCACGTGATTGCCACGACGTCCAGAGACAACGTCGCGTACGCGCAATCGATTGGCGCCGATGAGGTGGTTGATTACACGGGGGTCAAGTTCGAGGGTGTCGTGCACGACGTCGACGCTGTCATCGACACCGTCGGCGGCGAGATCACCGCGCGCTCCTGGGGGACTCTCAAGCCTGGTGGCATCATGGTCGTCGTCGCCGGTGCGCCGGACGCCGAGGCTGCTGCCACGCACGGTGTCCGTGTCGCCAACGTTCGGTCGCCACAGGTGACCACTCCGGTACTCGACGACCTCGCTCTGCTGGTGGCATCGGGCCAGGTCGTGCCGCACATCGGCGCGACGTTTCCGCTGGAGGAGGCCGCTCAGGCCCAGGCCGCTTCGGAAACGGGCCACGGCCGCGGACGCATCGTGCTGCACGTCTCGAGCTAGTTCCAGAGCGTGACTCGCTGTTGATCGTAGGATATCCGCCAATTTGACAAAGTGTTGTAGTTAGACAACAATAAGATCCATGCCTACGACGGAAGGGGATGGATCTCGATCATCCGAGGCGGCTCCTCGCCTCTACAACCGGCTCGCCGCACTCCGCGCGGACCGCGGGCTGTCGCGCCAGACGCTCGCGGATACCGTCGGCGTGAACTACCAGACCATCGGCTACCTGGAACGCGGGGATTACAACCCCAGCCTGGAGCTCGCCTTCCGCCTCAGTGAGGTTTTCGGGGTGCCGATCGAAGCCATCTTCTCCCGGCGACCGATGCGACCGATGAGTGAGGAGCTGTACGGCGGACAGCCGCCGGCGGAGGCGGTCGGATGAGTGCGCACCCGCACCGTCGGCGCGGCGTGAGCCAGACCGAGATCGCCATCGGCATCCTGCTCGTACTGATGGCGCTGACGCTGGCGCTGCCTGGCCGGGCGTCGACCTTCGGCCTTCTCATCTACTTCGTCTTCGTCGTGATCACGATCTTCGTCGTCCGTGGAGTACGGCAGGAGCCAGGCTCGTGGATGGGCCGCCGCTTCATTCGTCGCGGTGTCGTGGTCACGCTTTGCGCTGTTTGTATCGGCATCCTGGCGACGCCACGTCCGATCTACAGCGAAACGAATCCGGTGCCGGGAACCGGGGCTTATGTCGGGCTCGTGATGTTCATGCTCCTGCTGAACGTCCTCCTTGGCGGCGCCACGCAACGCGTTGCCGGCGCTCCGGAGTCGTCCGTCGACGAACGCCAGGAAGCGCTTCGCAATCGAGCGCATCGAATTGCCTACCCGGTGCTCGTGGTGCTGGTTGGCGGGACCCTTGCCGTTAGTGACCTCGCAACATCGCAAAGCCGGGTGTGGCTCGATGCGACACTCAGCTGGGGCGGCTGGATCGTTTTTCTGGAGTTGCTCTTCGTGTTGCCGGCGATGGTGCTGGCCTTCATCGAGCCGGACCGGGTGCGGCCCGAGCCGGGCGAGACTCTCACGGCTCCCGGGAACCGCGGCCGATTCGCCGTGGTGCTCCTGGTGGTGGCGTTCGCCATTCCCATCGCGCTGTCCGTGTTGCTCGCGCTCGTCCCGCCGTCGACGACCAATGCGAGCAGCGGCAGCATGGTAGCGACGACCACCTCGGCGACCGGTAATCAGCCACTGGTGAAAACGTGCCGCTACTTCCTGGCGAATGTGCAGGTCGGGCGGGGGATTCAGACGGAGTTTTCTATCAACGCGGTCGCGTGCTGGAATGGGGCACGAGCGACCGAATCGTATGGACTCGGGACACCCGACTGCCACCCGGGGGATTCCGTCGCCGTCTCGGTAAGCACGCTCGCATGCACGTCAACGACCGCGCCCGACGGAACGTTCACGTTCGCCTACAGGGCTCTCGTCTCGTCGTCAGTGATTCCGTTCCTGGACCGCACCGTCAGCGTGGAAGTCGTCATTGACAAGAACGGCCACGTGCTGGACTTTCCATGATGTCGTCTCCGCAGCGCGCCGGCTTCGCCATCGAGACTCATCGCTCCAGACGTCTGCTCGTGATCGCAACGCTGATCGGGACCGCCCTCCTGGTCTCGTCATTCCCAGCATCGCTCTTCGGTTTCGGCCTCATCGCGGTGCTGGCCCTCACCACCCTCGATCTGTTGTTGATCCGTTCAACTTGCGGACTTGCTTTCGCGCGAGGTGCGACGCTCGATGAGCGCGAGCGCGCACTTCGTGATAGGGCATATCGTGTTGGCTTTGGCTGGCTGGGGCTGGGCGTTGTACTCCTGTACATCGTGCTTGCCGTCACCGCCGTCGCCTCTTCTGTCGTCAACAACGCCTCTCAGACGGGGCCTGTGTTCGGCGAACTCGATGCTGGAATCACGGGACGCGTGCTGTTCGCCCTTCTAGAGCTGCTCTGCATCGTCCCCACGATGGTCATCGCCTGGAATCAACGTGACGATCTCGCTCAACCGCGAGCGACACGTGCGCGTGGCATGCGATTGATGTGGCTCGCCCTACCAGCGCTCATCGTTCTCTGGATCCTCGAGGTCAGCGTTGCTCCGGTGCAGGCGGCGCCGCGGGACACGGCCGACACGCCCGGCGGCGGCGGTCCCCCAGGCACGCGGTGCACCCAGTTCGTGAAAGGGAGCGTCTTCGGTGGCCCCTTCGGTGCCACCGTCGGGATTCGCGTGGAGGTGTGCTGGAACGGAGTCGACGCCTTCGTCGTCGGAGATCCGAACGACTCGCTTCCGGCGAGTGCACTTGCCGCCTACGGTCCTCCGGGGTCAATCTCCGAACAGGATGCGAACCCTCCCGAACCCGATGAGACCGACTGCGGTGGCGACACGAACGCAGATTTCGCGAGCGTCACGGAGACGTGTACGGCCAACATCGACGCCGCCGGGACCCTGCACTACGTTGTGCGCGCGCAAGTCTCGCCACTCCCCTTCTCCATCGGCGCTCGCGTCGTCACCATGGCAGTGGTCGTCACGCGCAACGGAATGGTGATCACGCAACCCTGATCCGGTTCCAGGGTCAGCGCGTCTCGATGGCGACACGCACCCCGAAACCGATGAGCACAACACCGGTGACGGCATCGATGAGCTGACGCACTCGCGGAGTGTCCAAAACGCTACGCGACCGCGAGAGCATCGCCGCAGATCCGGTGAGCCACGTCAGGGCGAGCACCACGTGAGTCAGCACAAGAATCGGCAGCCACACGATCGGAGGCCCGCCGTGGGGCACGAGTGACGGCAGCACACTCGTGTAGAAGACCGCGATCTTGGGGTTGAGCAGGTTCGTCGTCAGACCGGTGCGCAGTGGATGACGCGCGGCACGTCGGGGTTGCGCTTCATCGGCTGCCGGTTCCGTCCGGCTTCGCCAGAGAGCGCGGAGCCCCAACCACACGAGATATGTCGCTCCCGCAACCTTGACGATCGTGTATGCGGTCGACGACGCCGCGAGTACGGCAGCGAGGCCGAGCACCGTCAGCGTGCCCCAGATCAGCAGCCCGATGACAACGCCGAGGGCAGCCTCGATCCCGCCCCGACGACCGCTCGTCAGCGCAAACCGGGTGACGACGGCGACATCCGGTCCGGGCACGATCGTGAGGAGCGCGAGCACTCCGGCAGCGGCGGCGTATGCAGCAAGCACGTCAGTGATCGCAGGCCGCATCGACGAGGCGCCGTTCGGGATCGCGAACACCGGGCAGGAAGAGCGCACCCGTCATCAGGATCGAAATGAGGCCACCGATCAGGATCGTGGTCCGAACACCGATCGCGCCGGCAAGCGCGCCTGCCGTGATGACACCCAGTGGGCTGAGGCTCAGGGAGATTGTCCAGTCCACCGACGACGCGCGCCCGATGAGCTCCTCGGGGACGAGCTCCTGCATGATCGGGTGCCAGAGGAGGTTGCCGTACTGCAGCATCCCCAGCACGACAAGGACCGCCGCGCCGGCGAGCCAGACATCCGGGGACACCGCAAGACCGACGACACCGACGGCGGCTATCCCCCACCCCACCCACATCGCAGTGATGCGGTGGCGAGGCGCCCCGCGGCGAAGGACGAGCAGTGACACCGCGATCCCGCCGGCACCGCCGGCGGCGAAGACGAGCCCGAGGGCGACGGCGCTCTCATGCAGGACGTTGTTCACCAGCAGCGGGATGAGAATCGCCAGCGGCGAGAAGCAGACGAAGTTGGCGATCCCAGCGGCGACAATCGTGGCCCACAACCAGGGTTGCGATCGGCAGTACCGGAGTCCCTCGCGCGCTTCCGACAAAGGCGATCTTCCTGACGGCTGCGGGCGCGGGAGACGTGCCATCGCAAGGAGGCAACCGGCGCTGATGGCAAAACTCGCTGCGTCGACCGCGAACGCCCAGTCGAACCCAAGCGACGCCACGATGACGCCACCGAGTGCGGGGCCGATCAACACCTGTGCCGCTGTCTGACTCGTCGCGTTGAGCGCACTTCCCTGCACCAACAGCTCTGCGGGAAGGATCTCCGGCACCACCGCAGTCGATGCCGGGTAGAAGAGGGCGTCGGCCGCGCCGAAGAATACCGATATCACCACCAACTCCCAGATCTGGAGTCCGCCGACCGCAACCAGGAGCGCGATGGTGGTGACGGCAAGACCGCGCGAGACGTCGGAGACCAGCATCGCGACGCGACGCGGAACGCGATCGACGATGACCCCGCCGGCAACAAGGAGCAGCACCGTCGGCAGCAATCGCGCTGCAAGGACGAACGAGAGCGCGGCCGGATGTGGGTCGATGTGCAGCGTCTCGAGCGCGAGCGCGACCGTGAACACACCGTCCCCGACCAGCGAGATGCTCTGCCCCGACCAGAGCAGCGCGAAATCGCGATGGCGCAACGCGGCAGTCATCCGTATCCGGGGTGGCACGACGGAGCAGCTTAGAGCCCCGGTCCGAGAACGAGCCTCAGGTTGCCGGGGACGGCTCCGGATCGCGCCGCACCTGGAAGTACAGCCAGAAGAGGACCGACGCCACGCCGAATCCGAGAAACAGCCCAAGCGTCGTCCAGAACGGTTCACTCCTGCCGCGAGCGGCACTCGTCTGCGGTCTGATGACCACTTCGATCACCGTGATCATCGCGAGTCCGAAGAGCACCGCCCACGCAACCCATCGCCACTGCGCGAGACGCTCACCCGGGAGAAACCGGAGCGGGATCAAGCCGATGACGAGCCCGACCATCCCCGTCAGGAACAATGCCGCAAGGAAGTTCGCGAGCATCGCAAGCGGGAAGCTCGACGGATCCGCGGTCGCGGCGGCGGCGACCGGCACCCAGATCAACCACGCGACGACGCTCACCACGAGCGTGCATGTCGAGGCAATGGCGACCTCGTGCCCTTCCTGGCGGCTCGTCAGCGGCCCGGAGAAGATGACGCCGCCGATCAACCCGTACAGGTACCCCGGCTGGAAGTCGGTGAGGCGCGACACCAGCACACACCCGGCGGCGACAAGCAGAGCGCCCGGGAGCGCGCGGACATGCCAGACACCGACTCGATGGCGCGTCATGCGGTACACACCCGACGCCAGCGCTGTGACTGTCGCGCCCGCCACGAGCGCGAGCACTGCGCCGAGAAACAACGCGAGCGAGCGCACGTTGAGTCCGAAGCCGGGGTCGAGCATGGCCGTAAACACGCCTCCGACGAGGACGACCGCGGTGATGCTCAACGATGCGCGCGTCGACCGTTGCAGTCGAGCACTCGACGCACGGAGCCCTCCCGTCCAGCTGAATCGATGCTGCCACCACGCACGAATGCGCACGTGGTTCTCCTCGTAGGTGTGATTGAACAGCTGCGACGGGAATGTGATCAGCAGGATCAATCCCATGGTGATCAACGCGTTGACGAGCGCGTCGAGTGGCGCTCCCAGCAATGCCGCCGGCGACGCAAGGGAACCGCCGACCGTCGACAGAATGGACGGCGCGGCCGACAACGGCGGCGGTGCCCCGAGCGTGAGCAGTGCCGGAGCGTTCGCTCGCCCGCCCGCAGCGAGGCACATCGTGCGATCCGGGGTGCATGCCAGAGCGTTGATGGAGCTTGATACGGACTGCATCGTCGACCAGATTCCTCCGGCGTCGACGGTCTCGGCGATAACCGAGTCGGTATCATTCTGCCCGACGAAGAGGCACGTATCGCCCTGGCACGCGATCTGATATCCCAACGGGTAGCGATAGACAGCTGTCGATGACGTCCACGTTGCTCCGCCGTCAACCGTGTGCAGCGCAACTGCGGCGCAGCCGCCTTTGCCGCAAGTGAGCGCGCCGACGGTCCATCCGTCCTCGGTCGACTGGAACTCGATGTCGATCGTCCGCATCCAGACGTTGTCGCAGATGCCACCCGCTGGACAGTTGTCAGCGGATGGCGGTGACATGTTCGTCCACGTCGCGCCGAGATCCGCGCTGAACCACGCCCCGGGACCCGCGACCCAGCAATGCGTGACGTCGAGACAGCGGACGGTCGCGAGACCAGGTGGGGCCGTGGGCTGCGCCACCCACGTTGCACCGCCGTCCGTCGTGGTGACCACCGAGCTCGGCGTGAATGATCGCGGGTCCGCACTGCCGACCGCCACGCACGCCGCGGCGGAGCCACACCCGATCGACGTGATGATCGCGCCGGCCGGCACCGCACCTTTCATCCAAGTGCTGCCGGCGTTGCGAGTAGCCAGGATCGCGGTTGTTCCGTGGAGATCGGAGCCGCTCACGTAGCAGGTCGATGCCGTGGGGCAGGAAAGAGCGAAGTCGGTCAGCCCGCGGGTGAACGGTAACCGTGACGTCACCCAGGAGCGGCCGCCGTCATCGGTGGTCGTGAACATCCCACCGCCCGGCCCGGAACCGACCAGAAAACAGCGCGAATCCGTGGGGCAGGTGGCGTCGTCGTAGATGGTTCCGGCCGGCGGAAGCATCGCTGCGGGAACCGAGACGAACCGCTTCGAGAGCAGGCTCGTCAGCCCCGCCGCACTGGCGTCATGTGAACTCAATCCGAGGGCAATCCCGGCGAACAGCATTCCTGAGACCGCCATCGACGCCCGGCGATACATGCGCGCGATCATGCCAAGCGCGGACCATCTTTTGTGACGGCCCGGTTGCCCTCGCCACATGCAACGGTTCGACGCGGGGAGGGTCGCAACCCGCAGTCACCCGGGGATGCTCGGGATATCGGCCCAAGGTAAGCCGATGATCAAACGTCTCCCCCTCTTGTTCCCGATCGTCGTCTGCACCGCCGCGCTCGCGGGCGTCTTTCCCGCCGTGGCGTTCGCTGCAACCAGTCCGAGCCTCGGTACTGCCCTGAATTTCACCGTGCTGGCCGGCTCGACGATCACCAACACCGGGCCATCGGTCATCACCGGCAACCTCGGGCTCGATCCCGGATCGGCTGTCACCGGGTTTCCTCCGGGAGTCGTCACCGGCGTCAAACATGTGAGTGATGCGGTTGCGCTGCAGGCGCAGAACGACCTTGTCACCGCATACACCGAAGCGATGAACGCGCCGACAACGTCTGATCTGACCGGCATCGACCTCGGCGGCATGAACCTGACGCCCGGCGTCTACAAATTCGACTCGTCGGCACAGCTCACCGGGCCGCTGACGCTGAGCGGCAACGGCGTGTTCATCTTTCAGATCTCGAGCACATTGACAACAGCGAGCAACTCGACAGTCCTGCTCACCAACGGTGCGCAGGCGTGCGCCGTGTACTGGCAGGTCGGCAGCTCGGCGACGCTGGGCTCGGCCACTCACTTTCAGGGAAACCTGATGGCGCTGACCAGCATCACGATGGTGACCGGCGCGAACATCCTCAGCGGTAGGGCTCTTGCGCGCAACGGCGCGCTCACGCTTGACAGCAACCAGATCACACCGCCAGTCGGCGCGTGCACGGTTGGCACCGGTGGATCCGGTGGTGGCACCGGCGGCGGCGGTACGGGCGGTTCGGGTTCCGGCGGCTCTGGTGGAACCGGCGGCTCGGGCGGCCCTGGTGGACCTGGCAGCACCCCGAGCGTTCCTGACACGGGCGCCGGCATGGCGATCGCAGTGCCCGCCATCCTCCTCCTCTTCGGCGGCGTCATGATCGAGATTGGACGCCGCCGCGCGCGTCGCACGAGTTGAATGACAGCACCGGTCCTCCGGTCGCCACTCGACGCACCTCGCCTCGGCTGACCCGAGCGCTCGTCGCCGGCGTCGTCGGCGTGTCGCTTTCGATCGCCAGCATCGCGATGGTCTCGACTGCGGCGGCTGCCCCGACATGGGTGAGCCAGATCGGCGGCACCGCGGGTGCGGCCCAGCACTCGGCCAGCTGGGCCGGGTACGTCGTGACCGCTCGCTCCCCTTTCACGAGTGTTGCGGCGCAGTGGACCGTCTCCGCGGTGAGCTGCGTCAAGTCGACATCGACGCAGGCAGCCGTGCAGTGGGTCGGCTTCGACGGCTGGTATGACAAGACCGTCGAACAGGGCGGCACCGAGGCGTACTGCTCGGGGACAACGCCGGTGTATTCGGCGTGGTGGGAGATGTATCCCAGCAACCAGATCACGCAGGTGTTCTCGGTGCGGCCCGGGGACGTCATCACCGCATCCGTCATCTATACGAACCGTGTGTTCAGGATCGTCGTGCATGACGTCGCCACCGGCAAGGCGCTGACTGTTGCGCAGCCGTGCAAGGCAACGGTCACGTGCGGTCGCTCGTCGGCCGAGTGGATCGTCGAGGCGCCGGCGTACGGCGGTCACGGAGCTGACCTCGCCCGCTGGAACCAGGCCAGCTTCACGCACACCGTCGCGAGTGTGTCGGTCAACCCCGCGGCGACCTCCAGCATTGCCGCGTTCACCAACATTCGCGTGACGATGACCGGCGCCCACGGACGCCGCGCGCAGCCGGGTGCGCTCAGTGCGGGCGGACAAGGGTTCGCCGAGGCATGGATCGCATCGAAGTGACGCTTCTCCACCGAATCGCTGCAACGTAACAACGCGGGACGCGTCGCAAACCTGAGGCCCACGAGCGCGGACGGGAGGCGGGTGTTCAGATGGACCACATGATCAAAAGGCTCGCGCTCCTGCTGCCGCTCGTCGTCACCAGCGCCGTCCTCGCAGTCGTCGCACCCGGAGCCGGCTCGTCGAGTGATTCGAGCGCGCGTCTCCGCACCAGCGCGATGACCACGACCGCTGTCCTGACCAGCAGCGTGACCCAGCGCCCCGCCAAGGTCCTCGGTGATAACTGGGGCGATAACTGGGGCGACAGCTGGGGCGCCGCAGTCTGAGGCGTCGGTAGGGCAGAATCCGTCGCGTGACGGCACTGCAACCCACGATCGTCGCGACCAGCATCGGCTTCCAGCCGGATGGCGCTGACCAGTTGAATTTTCGTCCGGGGCCTGCGTATTCGCTCGCTGCCCAGATCGCGCGAGCAGGTGCGCACCCGCGGCTCTGCATCATCGCAACTGCAGTCGGCGACAACCCCACGTGGCTCGCCGCCATGCACCACGCATTCTCAAAGCTGGACATGCTGGTCACGCACCTGGACCTGTATCCGATGCCCAACTTCGACGATGTCGCCGACCACTTGCTGAAGCAGGACATCATCTGGGTGAGCGGGGGCAGCACTGCGAATCTGCTGGCGCTCTGGCGGTTGCACGGACTCGATACCGCGCTCCACGCCGCGTGGCAGGCCGGTGTTGTGCTGATGGGCGTGTCAGCCGGGTCGCTGTGCTGGCACATCGGCGGGACGACCGACTCGTTCGGCTTGCCACTGCAGCCGGTGACGAACGCGCTGGGCTGGCTGCCATACAGCAACAGCCCGCACCACGACGCGGAGCCTGAGCGGCGGCCGCTCATCCACAAGCTCGTTGCTGACGGGACGCTCCCCGACGCATACGCCACCGACAACGGCGCAGGGCTCATCTACCACGGCACCGAGCTCTACGAGGCGATCACCGAGACACCGGGAGCGCTCGCCTACGAGATAAAGCGCCAGGGCGACACCGCACGCGAAATCCCACTTCCCACCCGCGTCCTCTGACGCGACCACGCCGGGTCAGCTCGGCTCGTTCCTCTGGGCTACGGCCTCGCCCACGCTGACGAGGAGATCCCAGGAGTTTCGCAACGAGAGCACCACGAGGAAGACCGCGATGACGACCAGCCAGTCGAGCGCGTCCTGGAAGTCGCCGGCGATCAGGGTCACGCCGCAGACGCTGATGCCGATGAAGGTCAAGGCCGTAAGCCCGAACCGAAGGATCAGGCGCCAGAAGGGGATCGCGTGCTCTTCGCTTCGCAAGCCGGACACGAGACTGCGGACGATCAGGAGGCTGCCGACCGCCCCGAGGATCAGGAGCTCCCATCCGGTGTTGGCGGGCAAGGTCTCGGGGATCATCAAGAAGAGCGCCAGAACCAGCGTGATCCCGAAGCACGACAGCGTCATGCGCGCCAGCGCACGCACCTCCGGATGCTTGATGACGACTGACAGGTGGAGCGACAGCCCTACGAACAACAGACCAACCAGGCTGCCCGCCGCGGTGCCGGTGAGTTGATAGAAGTCGTGCCAGCTCTGCAGCGTCGTCGCGTAGGTCACGGCGACGAATTCTGACGTTCGGGAAACGCACCGACCAACCTCGCGATCTCATCGTGGCTCGCGAACCACGCGCCGCCGGCCGTGGTGATGTGCGCGAGCAGCTGCTCGAGGACCACGATTCGCGACCGGTGACCGATGAGGTGCGGATGCATGGTGAGCTGGAAGAGCCCGTGGTGCTGCCGCGCCTGGTCGAACTCGTCGATCCAGATCTGCAGGATCTGGCGTGGCGCGGTGTATGGGCGCACGCCGGTGTATCGGTCCATGGTCAGGTACGGGGCGTCGTCGCGGATCCATTCCACGGGGATCTCGACGATGCCCGTCGCCTCCCCCGCTGCCAGCAGTTCGTACGGCTCGTCGTCGGCCATCAGGGACGAGTCGTATGTCAGCTGCGCCTCGCGAATGAGGTCGAGGGTGTGCTCGCTGAAATCCCACGACGGTGTGCGAATGCCCGTCGGGCGCGAGCCGCTGAGCCGCTCGAGGACGTCGATGCTCCGAAACAGCAGATCGCGCTCGGTGGCACGGTCGAGCACCGTGTTCCATTCGTGGATCCAGCCGTGCAATGCGATCTCGTGGCCGGCCGCGACGCATGCCGGGATCTCGTCGGGATGGAGGAGCGCCGAAACGGCGGGGACGAAGAAGGTCGCCGGCACGCGGTGGTGATCAAGCAGGCGCAGGACGCGAGGAACTCCGACACGAGCGCCGTACTCCCCCTGCGAGAGCTTGCCCGGATGCGTCTCGGCGTTGCGCAGCGGGATGGTTTCGTGATCCGAGTCGAATGAGAGGGCAACTGCCACCTCGGCGCCGTCGGGCCACACCGTCGGAACCAGCCGCCGGCCGGCGCGAACGCGGTCCACAGACCCGCGCCAGCGCGCTTCATCCCATGTCCACGGCTGTTCCTCGGCGCCGCTGAGGCGCCCGATCTCTGTCATCGCCACCCACCATAGCCATCCGTCGGAGGCCCCGGAGTCAGGACCGCTGCCGCCGTCGACCTAGAATCGGCGCGGTGATGCCGGAAAGCCCACGCGCCGCAACGATTGCGGCGGCGTGGTCGGTCGCGCGCGAAGCGGCGTCGCGCGCCGGCGTGGAGGTCCGCGAGCTCCAGAGCAGCGAAATCGCGATTGCCCAGGAGGTGATCGGCGCCGTCTGGGGACCGCAACAGATCCCGCAGTCCAATCTCCTGCGGGCCTTCGCGCATGCCGGGAGCACGCTCCTGGGTGCCCGGGCCGGCGATCGTCCGGTCGGAGCGACGGTGGGGTTCCTTGGGTGGAAGGGCGGGCTGCACCTCCACTCGCACATGACCGCGGTGATCCCGACCCGTCTTTCGGGCGGAGTCGGCTATGCGCTCAAACTGTGGCAGCGCGCCGTCTGCCTCCGCGAGGGAATCGGCGAGATTCGCTGGACATACGACCCACTGGTGGCACGCAATGCACAGTTCAACCTGGTCAAACTCGGCGCCGTCGTGATGGCAATGCATCCGAACTTCTACGGCGCCATGGACGACATCGTGAACGCCGGCGAGGAGAGCGACCGTTTCGAGGTCTCGTGGCGCCTCAACTCGCCGCGGGTGCTCGCGGCGATTGGCGGGTACCCACTCCGGCCGACCGATGTCGTGCGGTCGCATGCCATCCCGCCGGACTACACAACGCTCTCTCGTACCAATCCCGGCGCGGCGCGCGCCGCACGCACGGCCGCGCGCGACGCGGTGCTCGCTGCTGAACGCGACGGGCTCTCAATCGAATGGGAAGGCGGTGCCTACAGATTCACACGCACGAGCGACCCGCGGGCCAGTGATGGCTGAGGCGACGCAAGCGGAGATGGTCGCCGTGCTCGAGCGTCTCGTGACGGCTGAAACGCCGAGCAACGACGCCGCCCTGATCGCCGCGGGCATGCGCGTGGCGGCTGAGGTCATCAAGGAGATCATCGGGATCGTTCCGGAGCCGCTCGACGTGAACGGCCGGCCGCTGCTCCGTGTGCGCGGCCGCGATGGTGGCGTGCTCGTGCTCTGCCACTTCGACACCGTCTGGCCGGCCGGAACGATCATGCGATGGCCGTTCACAGTGGCCGGCGGCCGTGCGACCGGCCCCGGCGCATTCGACATGAAAGCGGGATTCGTGCAGGCGCTCTTCGCGATGCGTGGGCTCACCGACCTCGCGGGAGTCACGTTGCTGGTGACATCCGACGAGGAAATCGGCTCGCCGGCGTCGCAGGGATTCATCGAGGACGAGGCGCGCCGGGCGCGCTGCGTGCTCGTTCTGGAACCAGGCCTCGGCGCGCGAGTCAAGGTGGCCCGCAAGGGCATCTCGATGTACAAGTTGAGCATCACCGGGCGTGCCGCACACGCGGGACTCGAACCGGAGCGCGGAATCAATGCCCTCGTCGAGCTTGCCGCCCAGGTCCCGGTCATCGCGGCAATCAGCAATACCGCAGTGGGCACGACGGTGACGCCGACCCGTTCGCATGCCGGCACCGTCATCAACACCGTCCCCGCGGCGGCCGAGGTCGATATCGACGTACGCGCATGGAGCATCGATGAGCAACGACGGGTCGATGCCGCGATCCGCGCGCTCACCCCCACGCTTCCCGGTGCGCTGCTGGCCATCAGCGGCGGTATAAACCGGCCGCCGCTCGAGGAACGGCGTTCCACGGCGCTCGTGCAACTCGTCGAGCAATGTGCGGCGGCGCTCGGCGACGAGCCGCTCGGGACAGCGCGCGTCGGCGGCGCATCCGACGGCAACTTCACCGGCGCGATCGGCGTGCCAACATTGGACGGGCTCGGCGCGGTCGGCGACGGTGCGCATGCCGAAGGCGAATACGTGGAGGTTGCGATGATGCCCGGGCGCGCCGCGCTGCTCCGGGCGCTGATCGAGCGCATCCTCGCGGGCGCGGACGTCAACGGCCACGACGACGCATCGGAGGATCCCCGATGAAGATCCATGCCATCGAGCTGCGCCGTATCGGCGTTCCGCTGGTGCGTCCATTCCGGACGTCGTTCGGTACCCAGACCGATCGCGACGTGCTGCTTGTCAAGGTGATGACCGACGCCGGCGATGGAGTCGGCGAATGTGTCGCGCTTGCCGATCCCGTCTACAGCAGTGAGTACGTGGCTGCGGCGCAGGCGGTGATCGCCGATCACCTCGCGCCGCGCCTCTTTGCCGTCGATGACGTCTCGGGGCGCGGCGTGCAGCCCGCGCTGGGCGGCGTGATCGGTCATCGCATGGCCAAGGCCGCGGTCGAAGCCGCTGTGCTCGATGCGGAGTTGCGCGGCTACGGCGTCTCGTTCGCGCGTTACCTCGGTGCGGTGCGCGACCGGGTCGAGTGCGGCGTGTCGGTCGGTATCGCCGCCACACTCGACGCGCTGCTCGAGGAGGTCGGCGGCTATCTCGACCAGGGATATCGACGCATCAAGCTCAAGATCGAACCAGGCTGGGACTGGGAACCGGTGCGCGCCGTGCGAGATGCGTTCGGCGAGGACCTGCTGCTCCAGGTGGATGCCAACACCGCGTACGACGCCGCCAGTGCGCCACGGTTGCGCCGTCTCGACGAGTTCAACCTGCTGCTCATCGAGCAACCGTTCGTCGAGGAGGACGTCGCGGGGCATGCGGCACTCGCCGCCACCATGTCGACACCCATCTGTCTCGACGAGTCGATCGTGTCAGCGGCCGTCGCGGCTGACGCCGTGAGTCGCGGAGCGTGCAGCATCGTCAACATCAAGGCTGGACGCGTCGGTGGCTACATCGAGGCGGTCCGGATTCATGACGTCTGCGCTGCGCTCGGCGCGCCCGTATGGTGCGGCGGGATGCTCGAGACCGGCGTCGGACGCGCGGCGAACCTTGCGCTCGCGGCACTGCCCAACTTCAAACTCCCCGGCGATACGTCGGCGTCGGACCGATATTTCGCGGAGGACATCACCGAGCCGTTCATCCTCGAGGACGGATGTCTGGCAGTCCCACAGGGTCCTGGTATCGGCGTCGAGGTACGTCAGGATCTGGTCGAGCATCTGACGACTGGTGTGGTCCTGCTGCGCCCCTGAACACGTGCTGTTGGGGTGCACACAAACGCACACGCCGGTCGCTATAGTCCCGAACCATCGATTCTGATGGCGTTGTCTAGTGGGGTACGAAATGAATGACCCAATAGGCGTGGGCGGCGTCCCGAGCACAGTCGTCGAGGGCCATCAGGGAGGGCTGGAGCGGTCGGTCGGATTTCTCGGCCACATCGCCCTGGTGCTATCGGACATCACGCCGACGGCGTCGCTGCTCGTCATCGGACCGGTGGTCATCCTCACCGCCGGCACGGGGTCGGTGCTCGCGTACGTCCTGGGCGGATTCATCGCGGTGTGCATCGCGCTCTGCATGGGAGAGCTGGGGTCGATGTATCCCACTGCGGGCGGTCTCTATTCGATCGTCACCAACGTCCTCGGCAAGGAACTCGGCTTCCTGGCCATGCTCGACTACATGGGGCAGGCGATCTTCCTCCCCGCCAGCGTTGCGTTCGGCGTCGGGACATACGTCACCTCACTGAACCCGAATATCCCGACCAACCTCACCGCGGGAGCGATCATGGTGGTCGTCACCATCCTCGCCCTGTTCCAGATTCGGTTCAACGCGGTGCTCACCGGTGTCTTCCTGCTGATCGAATTGCTCGTGGTGACCGCGCTACTGGTCTCAGGTCTCGCCCACATCCACCAGCCGCTCTCCATCCTCACCCAGGGCGTGGTGGCGTCCGGGAACGGTCTCGGTCCGGTGACCGCGTCGATCGTGATCGCCGCACTCGCCGTCGCCCTGTTCTCGGTCAACGGCTATGACAGCGCGATCAACTTCTCCGAGGAAACGACCGGGGGCGCCGCACGCGTCGGCAGGGCCGTCGTCACCGCCGCACTCATCGGCATCGTCTTCGAGGTGATCCCGTTCGTGGCGGTGGTGTTCGGCGCGCAGAACCTCAACGCCTTCCTGCATTCCACGACGCCGCTCACCGATGTGGCGCGCGACTCGTTCGGCAGCACGTTCGTGACGATCATCATCTGGGGCGGGATCCTGGCGATCTTCAACGCATCGCTCGCGATCACGCTGCAGTTCGCTCGCATCGTCTGGGCGGGTGGCCGGGACCGCGCGTGGCCGGAGCCCGTCAGCTCGTGGCTCGGAAAGGTGTCCGTGACACGCAAGTCGCCGTGGGTTGCGACGCTCGTCGTCGGCGGCCTGGCAACGATCCTCTGCCTCCAGTCGTCGCTCGTCACGGTCGTCACGTTCACCGCGGTACTCCTCATCGTCTTGTACTCACTCATCGCAATCTCGTCGCTCGTGAGCAGGATCCGTCACCGCGATGTGGAGCGTCCGTCGAAGATGCCGCTCTGGCCGGTGCCGCCGATCATCGCGCTCGTCGGATGCGGCCTTGCGATCACGCAACAGAAGGGCAGCGATCTGCTCGTCGTGCTCGGCATCTTTGTCGCAGGCCTCATCTACTTCTACGCATTCCTCCGACCCCGTCGCGGCCGGTACTGGGTCCACGATTCGACGCCGAAGAGCTGATCATTTGGCAGCACCCGAGGAGGCGACATGGCTGAGCTAGAGGTGGTCCGGTCGATCGTTCCGCGCCCGGACCAGTACGCCTGGACGTTCGGCGGCGTGAACCCCGTCTGGCGTGTGCGCCCCGGGGAGGTGCTGCGCTGCTATACCGAGGACTGCTTCGCGGGCAACATCCGCGGGGTCGACGACCTGCCGAGCAAGTGCATCGAGTACCCGTTCATCAACCCCCAGACGGGACCGTTTTATGTTGAGGGAGCGGAGGCCGGCGACACCCTCGCGATCCATCTCATCGATGTGCAGCCGGCGCGGGATTGGGCCGTCAGCACGACGGTGTCGTTGTTCGGCTCGCTGACCGGGACGAAGTTCACCGCGACGCTGCAACCGCCATTGCCCGAGCGCACGTGGCTGTACCACGTCGACGCCGCGGCGTCCGAAGTCCTGTATCACGCGCTCGACTCCGACTGCGAGATCCGCCTGCCGCTGCAGCCGTTCCACGGGACGATCGGCGTCGCCCCCGCGGCGTACGAGGCGCGCAACGTGCTGGTGCCCGAGGCGTTCGGCGGCAACATGGACACGCCCGAGGCATGCGCCGGCGCCACGCTCTATCTCGGCGTCAACGTTCCGGGTGCGCTGTTCTCGCTCGGTGATGGTCACTACACAATGGGCGAGGGCGAGGTCTGCGGTGCGGCGGTCGAGGGGGCGATGATCACGACGCTCACCGTCGACGTGATAAAGGGCGTCTTCTGTGAATGGCCACGACTCGAAAGTGACGATGCAATCATGGTCGCGGGCTCGTACCGCCCGCTCGAGGATGCGTTTCGCATCGCGCATACGCAGCTCGTCACCTGGATCGCCGCTGCAACCGGCCTGAGTCTCATGGACGCGTACCAGCTGCTGTCGCAGGCGTCGCGCTCGCGCATCGCCAACGTCGTCGACGCCAACTACACCATCGTCGCCAAGGCGCCGAAGCGATACCTGCCGCGCGACATCCCATGGATGGACGGCACACACGAGAAACTACGCGATCGCGGACGAGCCGCACTCAGCGCGATCGCAGGCGGTCAGGTGCGAGTCGAGGAGGGGTGACCACGGGCGGTCCACCACGCGGCCGGGGGCGGGTGCGCGACCACGGGATCGTGATCGGCGCGCTCCCCACCGGTGCGATGAACGGCCTCACCGATGTCCCGGGCGTGCGCGTGGGTCATGCCACGGTCTGGCGAGGCGACGCGGGGACGTCCGCGCCGGTGGCGCGCACCGGTGTGACCGCGATCTGGCCGCACGATGGCGATCCGTTTCGCGAGCGTGTCTACGCCGGGAGCACAGCGCTCAACGGGTACGGCGTCTCGACGGGGGAACTCGTCATCGCGGAGTGGGGCCTGCTCGCCTCGCCGATCGTGCTCACCGATACGCGCCACATCGGCATCGCATACGACGCCGGCGTCACATACGCGACCGCGCACGACCCTGACGTCGGCACGCTCGATGTCGCGATTCCGGTCGTGCTCGAATGCGACGCCGGCTTCCTCAGCGACAACCGCGCGCAGACCGTCACCGAAGCAGATGTGCATCGCGCGCTTGACGAAGCGGGCCGCGGTCCGGTCGCGGAGGGCTGTATTGGCGCCGGCACCGGGACGCAGCAGTTCGATTTCAAAGGCGGCATCGGCACGTCCTCGCGCGTGGTGGAGATCGGTGGCAGAACCTACACGGTCGGTGTGCTGCTCCAGACCAACTACGGCAGCCGGCGCCAGCTGTCGATCCTCGGGAAGCCGATCGGCCGCCAGATCACCGACCTGATGCCGGACCACCATCAGGAGGGTTCGTGCGTCGGTGTGATCGCGACCGACATCCCCTTGAACCCGCTGCAGCTGCAACGCTTGACCCGGCGCATCGGCGTGGGGCTCGCGCGCACGGGGTCGGTTGGCAACGACGGCAGCGGTGAGATCTTCGTTGCGTTCTCCACCGCCAATCGCGTGCCGCGTTCGTCGGCGACACAGACGACGACCGTGGAGACGATGATCGAAGGTCAGTTCTGGACCCAGGGATCCCCGTTCGACGTCATCTTCGAGGCCGTTGCCGAGGCGACCGAGGAGGCGGCACTCAACGCGCTGTTCCAGGCTGACACCGTCGTCGGGCGCGATGGCAACGTGCTTCGCGGAGCACCGATCGACCGGATCCTCGCGCTGCTCTGAGGGTCGAAGGTCAGCTCGCCGCGCGCTGGAACCGCAGCGGCGTGAACCGCACGTACGCCGCGGGCGCGGCGTTGGCGGTTGGTCCGAGCGATGTCACGACCGCCTTGAGCGCGGTTGCAGAGCAGCCGACGCTACCTCCGGCGAACTCTCGTCGTCAAGGTGGTCCCAGTGCGAACAGACGCGAACCCAGCGGTCACGTATTGCGTGGCTAAGATGGAAACGACGTGCCCGCTCTGATGCTCTCGCGAGCAGACCTTGCCTTTCTCCTCTACGAGTGGCTCGATATCGAGTCGCTCGTTGACCGCGAGCGCTTCGCGCAGCATTCCCGAGCGACGTTCGACGCAGCGCTTGAACTGTCTGAGCGCGTCGCCGGCGATCACTTCGCGCCACACAACCGCACGAGTGACCTGAACGAGCCCGTGCTCGACGGTGGCGAAGTCGTGATCATCCCTGAGGTGAAGGCTGCGCTTGACGTCTTCGCGCGCACCGGCCTGCTCGGAGCCAGCATGGACGACAGCGTCGGCGGGATGCAGCTGCCGCACACGGTGACGACGGCATGCTTTGCGTGGTTTCAGGCGGCAAACATCGCTACCGCCGCCTATCCGTTTCTGACTGCCGCAAACGCGAACCTGCTGCTCGCGCACGGCTCCCCGGAACAGATCAGCACGTACGTGCGACCGATGCTCGAAGGACGTTTCTTCGGAACGATGTGTCTCTCCGAACCGCAGGCGGGATCGTCGCTTGCGGGCATCGTGACGCGCGCCGAACGTCAGGATGACGGCACATACCGTCTCATCGGCAACAAGATGTGGATCTCGGGTGGCGATCACGATCTCAGCGAGAACATCATCCACCTGGTCCTCGCGAAGATCCCTGGCGCACCACCCGGCGTGAAGGGCATCAGCCTCTTCATCGTGCCGAGATTCCTCGTCGAGCGTGATGGAACGATCGGCGAACGAAACGACGTCGTGGTCGCGGGGCTCAACCACAAGATGGGATACCGCGGAACCGTCAACACGCTGCTCAACTTCGGCGGGGGTGTGTACCGGCCGCACGGAGCGTCCGGCGCCGTCGGATACCTTGTCGGCGAGCCGAATCAGGGTCTCGCCTATATGTTCCACATGATGAACGAGGCGCGCGTCGGGATCGGGATTGGTGCGGCGTCACTCGGCACCACGGCGTATCTCAAGTCGTTGCGATATGCGCGCGAGCGGACGCAAGGGCGTCCGGCTGTCGACAGAGATCCGTCGTCGCCGCAGATTCCGATCATCGAGCACGCCGACGTGCGGCGCATGCTGCTGGCGCAGAAGTCATACGTCGAAGGTGCGATGGCGCTCGTGTTGTACTGCAGCCGGCTGGTCGACGAGCAGGAAACGGCTGCCACCGACGAGGCGCGGAGCCGCGCCCACACGCTGCTCGAGGTCCTGACGCCGATCGCCAAAAGCTGGCCCTCGCAGTGGTGCATTGCCGCCAACGACCTCGCAATCCAGATCCACGGCGGCTACGGCTATACGCGTGATTTCGATGTCGAGCAGCACTACCGCGACAACCGGCTCAACCCGATCCATGAAGGGACTGCCGGCATCCAGGCACTCGATCTGCTTGGACGCAAGGTCGTCCAGTCCGATGGTGCCGGGTTGCGACTGTGGGCGGAGACTGCGGCGGCGACGCTGACGCGTACGGCGGCGATGGGCGGCGAGTCCGCCGAGTTGGCGGCCACGGTGCAGACTGCCGTCGATCGCCTGGTCGCCGTGACGCAACACGCCTGGGCGGCAGGCGATACCCAGGCGACACTTGCGCAGGCGACCGCGTACCTCGAGGCGATGGGACACATCGTGATTGCGTGGCTATGGCTCGAACAGTGGCTTGCCGCGGACGGTCGGACCGGAGACTTCTACGAAGGCAAGCGGCAAGCTGCCCGATATTTCGTCAGCTGTGAACTGCCTCGAACGGGACCATTGCTTGACGCAGTGGAGCGCCTCGATCGCAGTGCCCTCGACATGCGGGAGTCCTGGTTCTAGCGTTCGCGTCGGGCGAAGATGCTGATCGCCAGCAGTTGCAGCGCGGGCTGACCGTTCTGGTTG
Source organism: Candidatus Dormiibacterota bacterium (assembly GCA_036521195.1). Classification (GTDB taxonomy): domain Bacteria; phylum Chloroflexota; class Dormibacteria; order Aeolococcales; family Aeolococcaceae; genus Palsa-851. The sequence continues at coordinate 13,907 of DATDID010000015.1, read as the reverse complement.
ATCAGCTCCCCTCGCGTCCGGACGATGCCGCGATCCGGTTTCGTTCGCGACTGACGAACCTCGAGGATGGTGGTGCGGAGATACAGGATGTCCGCGGGTCGCAACGGGTTCGGCCACCGCAGCTCATCGACCCCTGGGGACGCGAGGCTCGCGACACGCGAGACATAGTGATCGGCGAAGAGCCGCATCATGATGCCCGCGGTGTGCCAGCCACTCGCGATGAGCCCGCCGAAAGGACCCGTCGCCGCGTACTCAGGGTCGGTGTGGATGCGCTGCGGATCGAAGCGCTCCGCGAACTCGCGGATCTCGTCCTCGGTGACTGTGGCGTACCCGTACACGTACACCGCGCCGGGTGTGTAGTCCTCGAAGTAGCGGTCATCGATCGGCGCGCTGAAGTCCGCCGCGCTGAGCGTTCGAGTCACGAGACGCGATTCGCCTGCCATCGCGCCCTCAGGATATGGCAGCCGCGAACTCCGACACCATCGCGTTGAACCGCTCCGTCTCCTCAATGAAGGGCACATGGCTCGAGTGCTCGAACAGCTCGAACCGCGCCCCGGGGATCTGGCTCGCGATGTACTCGCCCGCCTCGGGTGGCGTGAGCTTCGGATCCTTCCCGAAGGCGACGAGCGCAGGGCATGAGATCTCGGGCAGGAACGGGCGGTAGTCGCGCAACGTCTGGTTGACCAGGATCGTCGAGGCCACTGCCGACGGCACTCGCATGATCTCCTCCACCATCCAGGCGCTCGTCTCGGGCCTCGGGTCGTGCTGCATCAGCCCGGCGAACTCCTCCGCGACAGCACGCTGGTCGAGCTGCAACCCCTCCACCATTTCCGCAAGCGCTTCGACGGTGAGGACACCGAAGGGGTATCCCTCCCAGGCGAAGTCCGACGGGGGCTGGTCGACGATCATCACCCCCGCGACGGAGTCCGAGCCGAAGGCCTTCAGGTACTCGTACACCACCATCGCGCCCATCGACCAGCCCACGAGCAGTGGACGCTCGATCGATCGTGCGGCAAACAGCAGATGCAGGTCCTGCGCGTAGTTCGCGACGGTGTGCCCGGAAAGCACCTTCTCGGACTGGCCATGGCCACGCAGGTCCGGGACGACGACACGGTGCGATCCGCTCAGCCCGCTGACCTGCTGCTCGAAGAAGCGTCCGCTCATCATCACGCCGTGCACGAAAACGATGGTCGGGCCGTCGCCCTCATCGACGACGTGCAGTGTCACATCGCTGGAAAGTCGTTGCTCCATCATGAGATCTCCTTGTGAGCGGCGCTCAGGCGCCGGCGCTCAGGCCACCGTCGACCACCATCGCGGTCCCGTTCACGTAGCGGCTGTCATCACTGGCGAGAAACACGGCCATGTACGCCATCTCCTCCGGCTCGCCGCCGCGACCGGCGGGAATCCAATCCGGGAGTGACGCGCGAATCTTGTCGATACCGCCGAGGCGGTTGTAGTGCGGCACGTTGATCGGTGTGTCGACGAAGCCGGGACAGAGGCAGTTGCAGCGGATGCCCTCGGCCGCGTAGTCGAGGGCGATGCTCTTCGTGAGCATCAGCACTGCACCCTTGCTGGTGGTGTATGCGCAGAGCGCGTGCTCGGCGAGAAAGCTGTTGACCGACCCGGTGTTGATGATGCTGCCGCCACCCGCGCGTCGCAGCGCGGGGATTGCGCACTTGGCCCCGAGGAACGGCCCGCGAACGTTCACGGCGAAGATGCGTTCGAGGTCGTCGACGCTCGTCTCCTCGAGCGTTCCCGCCATCGAGATGCCCGCGTTCGAGCACCACGTCGTGAGCTTGCCCCACGTGGACTCCGCGCGATCGACGAGCCCCTGCACCTGGGCTTCGTCGGAGATGTCCGCCACCACCGTCTGGATCGTGCCGGATCCAGTGGAACCGGCCGCCTCGACACGACGGAGCGTCTCCTCCAGACCCTCCGCGTCGCGGTCCGCCGCCAGCACCTGGGCGCCTTCAGCGGCAAAGACCGAGGCAATGCCCCGGCCGATGCCGCTGCCGGCTCCCGTCACGACGGCGACCTTGCCGTCGAGCCGACCCACGTCAGCTCGCGACCACACCCGGAATGGCGACCGGCGGTGGCGCTTCGCCACCAAGCGTTCCGTCGTCGCCGAGCGTGTTGCCCATCGCGATGACGCGATCGGGATGTGCCTGCCAGTGGTAGATGACCACGATGATCCCGATGACGTAGAGCGCAATCACAGTCGGCCCCGCGTAGCTGATGGGAGGTGTCAACGGAGCGATGAACGACACCACCGCCAACCCCAGACCTGCGAGAAACGGAAACACGAACGCGGCCACGCCGAGGATCGGGATGAGCACGTGCTTCAGCACGTTGAACTCCTTGCGCGCAAATCGCCAGTAGTAGCCGAAGCTCGCGATGTTCAGGATCATATAGATCGGAATGACGAGGCCCACGACCATGGTGCCGAGCAGTCCGTAAGCGACCGACGGCGTGTACGCCTCGCCGAGCCACAGCGTGAGGATGGCGGCGAGGACGAAGATCCCGATGGTCGCCACACGCGGCGTGCCGAGCCGCGGATGCGTGTCGGAGAGCGCCCTCGGCAGTATCCGCGCGCGCCCCAGTGCCCAGAACACTCGCGTCGATGCGTTGGCGATGCCGTTGGTGTTCGCCACCGCGCTGTTGAGCAACGCGAGCAGGATGACCAGCCACCCGATACCCCACACGTCCTTCGCCAGCTGGATCCATGGGTCGTTCGCGTTCAGCGTCCCGAACGTTGAGAAGCCCTGCGGGCCGAGGTATGCCTCGGCACCGTACATGGCGAACAGGTAGTAGATACCGACCATCAGCGCCGATCCGATAACCGCGAACTTCACCGCTCGTTTGGGATTCTTCGCCTCCTCGCCGAGCGGCGCGGCAGCGTCAAAGCCGATGAACGCGAGAATCGCGTACACCGATCCGGCGAACACACCCGAGATGCCGACGAATCCCGGTACGTTGGCGTACTTGGTGCTGAGGTTGTCGATGCCGTTGTGCTTCCCGACGACGATGAGCGTGATCGCAAGCGCTGTGAAGGCTGCGATCTCGAAGGCACCAAGAACGACACCGACACGGGTGTTCTCCTTGATCCCACCGTAATTGATCACGAAGCTGATCGCCAGTCCCAGCATTGCGCACACCACCCAGCACACACCGAAGTCCCAGTGGAATTGCGTCACCAGAATGCCGGCGGGGAAGAATCCCATGAGCAGCGCGAGGAACGGCAGCGCCAGAAGGTACGTGAAGCTGTAACCCCAGGCGACGATCGCCCCGATGATGGGATGCAGCCCGCGAGCGGCATACGCCGCCGGACCACCGGCTGACGGAAGGTGCTGGGCCAGCTGACCGATGCTGAAGGCCACGAGGAGGCAGGCGACCAGCGCGATGACCACGGAGAGAGTCAGGCCCCCGCCCGCAAACCCGGCGCCCACCCCGATGGAGAACGCGAGCCCGACGCCCGGACCCATCGTGGTCACCGACTGGAACAGGACCCCGCGGGTGGTCACCGCATCGCGAACGAGTGCGTGGCCGGGATCAGTCGTGCTCATCCAAGTTCTCCCGTGCGTGTGAGCCAAAGACCCGGAAACGGCAAGGGTCGCCGGGTGTGCAACATCCCAGGTGCGGTGGACTCATTCCCCGGCGCCGACGCGATCGGTCGCAGTATGCAGGCTTCCCGGCACGCTTGCCAAGGGGTCGGCGAGCGGATTTGCGGCGCCAGCGCCCCCGTGGCTACCCTTGTGACTCCAACGACATCCCCGCGTTTTCCAACCCAGGTGGAGAGGAGTGCCGATGAGCGCTGAGACATATCTCGACAACTCCGGTCGGAACGACATCCTCGGTGGCGGCGCGAGGATGATCCCGATCGCGACGCCGAAAGGCGAATTTCACGTCTGGACCAAGCGCGTCGGCAACAACCCGACGGCGAAGTTGCTGCTGCTGCACGGTGGCCCCGCAGCGACGCACGAGTATTTCGAGGCGTGCGACAGCTTTCTGCCCGCGGCCGGGATCGAGTACTACTACTACGATCAGCTCGGCTCCGCGTACAGCGATCAGCCGGACGAACCGGACCTGTGGCAGATCGATCGTTTTGTCGATGAGGTCGAGCAGGTACGAGTCGCACTGGGGCTGGATGCGAGCAATTTCTTTCTGCTGGGACACTCGTGGGGTGGGATTCTCGGTATCGAGTACGCACTGAAATACCAGCGGCACCTGAAGGGACTTGTCGTCTCGAACATGATGTCGAGCATTCCCGCATACAACGAGTACGCGCGAACCGTACTCATGCCGGCCATGGATCAGGAGGTTCTGGCGAAGATCAAGAGTCTCGAGGCGAGCGGCGATACCGAGACCCCCGAGTACATGGCGTTACTCGAGGACCACTACGAGCAGCATGTGCTACGTCTGCCGTCCGCTGATTGGCCGGAGCCGGTGAACCGCGCATTCGCGAAGACCAATCGCAAGATCTATGTTCCGATGCAGGGTCCGAGCGAGCTCGGCGCGAGCGGCACGCTGGTCAACTGGGACCGCACCGAATCCCTCAAGGACATCGAAGTGCCGATACTGGTGATCGGTGGCACCCACGACACCATGGATCCCGCCTTCCTGGAAGAGATGGCGAACCGATTCCCGAAGGGGCAGTTCCTGCTCTGTCACAACGCTGGTCACATGGCGATGTACGACGACCAGCCGACATACTTCCGCGGCCTCATCGACTTCATCGTCGACGTCGACCAGGCGAGCCGATGACCGAACGTCATGCTGGACGATTCGCGTTCGTCACCGGCGCCGGCTCGGGCATCGGCCGTGCGATCGCGCGACGGCTGGCGTCCGAGGGCTGTGCCGTCGCCTGCAGCGACATCAGGCTCGATCGCGCACAGGAGACGGCCGGCGACATTGCCGGACGCGGCGGTCGTGCACGGGCGCTCGAAGCCGACGTGCGTGATCGTGCGGCCGTCCACGCCGCGCTGGAGCACACAGTCGCGCAATGGGGTGGACTCAACTACGTGGTCAACAACGCCGGCATCGTGACCATGAGCTCGCTTGCGAAGGTCACTGATGATGAGTGGGACCTCGTCGTCGACATCAACCTCAAAGGACAGTTCATCGTCACCCAGGAGGCCGCGCCGCTGCTGGCAAAGAGCACGCCGAGCGCGATCGTGAACCTGTCCACCGTGGAGGCCGAGGTCGTGGTCTCGTCGAGCGGTTTCGCGCAACCGCACTACAACGCCAGCAAAGGCGGCGTGAAGATGCTCACCAAGGCGTGCGCCGTCGAGCTTGCGGGCCAGGGAACGCGCGTGAACGCGGTCGCGCCGGGGCCCGTGCAGACAGGGTTCATCCCGGGCGTCGATCCCGAGCATTTCGAGACGCCGCAGATCGTCCTCGACCGGCTGCTCGTGAAACGCATGGGACAACCCGAGGACATCGCCGCCGCAGTGTCCTTCCTCCTCTCGGATGATGCGTCGTTCATCACGGGGACGCAGCTCGTCGTCGATGGCGGATGGCTCGCGCGATGACGGACCGCCTCGACGTCGGGGATCTCGATCGCCTCGGCATCGACACGGTCATCATCGCGGGCACTGATATCCAGGGCCGGATGTTCGGCAAGCGTATGAGCCCACGCGTCTTCGCGACGAAGCTCGAGGAGGGACTGCACATCTGCACGTGCGTCTACGCGTGGGACATGGCGCAGGCGCTCGAAGGTCTGCATGTCGACTTCGCGGGAGCGCACACCGGCTGGCACGACTTCGCGCTCGTCCCCGACCTGGACACGCTGCGACCCGCGGCCTGGCTCGAGAACACCGCGATCTGCCTTGCGGACTGCGTCGACGAGCGCGACGGCTCGCCGCTCGCCGTCGCACCACGCACGATCCTGCGCCGGCAGATCGAGACGCTCGCCGGCCGCGGGCTCAAGGCGTTCACCGCCACTGAGCTGGAGTTCTACCTGTTCCGTGGAACGCCGAGCGAGTTGCGAGCCGCCGGCTATCGCTCCATGACACCCACCACTGACGTGCATGCCGACTACAACATCACCGAAGGCAACGCCATGGAGCCGTTCTTCCGCGGGCTCCGGCGCGCGCTCGATGCCAGTGGCGTGCCGGTCGATGTCGCCCAGGTGGAGTACGGGCTCGGGCAGTGGGAGATCAACCTCGAATATGCCGGCGCACTCGAGATGGCCGACCGGCATGTGCTGTACAAGCAGGCGGTGAGGGACTACGCGACCCAGCACGGCTACACGGCCACGTTCATGCCCCGCCCGATGACCGACGACCTCGGATCCTCGTGTCACATCCACACCTCGCTTCGCGACGACTCGAATGCGCTGGTCTTCCACGACGCAACCGACGATCGCAGCATCAGCAGCACGCTGCGTCATGCGGTTGGCGGTGTGCTCAGCCATGCCGCGGAGATGATGTGCTGGTACGCACCAACCATCAACGCATACCGGCGCACCAGTAGCCAGGATTTCGCCGGCAACGGGCTGACGTGGGGCTTCGACAATCGCACCGTCAGCACGCGGGTGCTCAGCGGCGCCGCGCCGTCTGCGACTCGTTTCGAGTTCCGTCTGCCAGGGGCGGACGTGAACCCGTACCTGGCGCTCGCCGGCGTCCTCGCATCGGTCACTGACGGCATCGACGCAAGCCTCGATCCGGGACCACCGAGCGCCGGCGATGCATACGCGAGCGGCGACAGCACGCTTCCGTCGACACTGCTCGAAGCAGCAGAGTCCTTTCTCCACAGCGAATTCGCCACCAAGTCTTTCGGGAGCGACGTCGTCAAGCACTACCACGCGCTCGCCGACTACGAATGGCACGCCTTCATGCGTTCGGTGACCGACTGGGAGCGTGAGCGGTACCTGGACAGCATCTGACGTGAGCGGCAGCGACAGGCTTCCGCCGCAGCGCGACCTCGTCGACGGTGCCTGGATCGATCCCCCGCTCGACGGCGTTGCGCTCGTGCACCCCGACAGCGGCGCGGAGTTCGCCCGTTCCGCGACGTCGACGATGGACACCGTCGATCGCGCCATCGCGGCAGCGGCGCGTGCTCATACGGATGGCGCGTGGGCGGATCCGGCAATCGACGACCGCGCTGCCCTGCTCCTGGCGCTTGCCGACCGGCTCGAAGGTCTCGCCGAGGACTTTGCCTATGCCGACGCCATCGACAGCGGTGTGCCAATCACGGTGACGGCCATGTTTGCGGGCGCGCTGCCGGAAATCGTCCGCGATGCGGTGACGCATGCTCGCGCGGCGCTCGGTGAGCGCGTGCTCCCCTCGCCGGGTGGTGACGCTCGCCTGCTGCGTGTGCCATGGGGTCCGGCAGTGGTGCTGATGCCCTTCAACGCGCCGGCCTTCACCGCAGTCAAGAAGACGGCGTACGCGCTTGCAGCCGGTTGTCCGGTGCTGCTCAAACCCTCCCCGCATGCGCCGCACGCAGCGAACCTGTTCGCCGCCGCCATCGCCGCGACGATCGAAGAACATAGCGCGCCACCGGGTCTGTTCCAGCTCCTGCACGGCGACGCGCCCGTTGGCGAACGGCTCGCCGCCGACGATCGCGTCCGCTGTCTCGCGTTCACCGGGAGTCGCGCCGGCGGCAGAGCCGTCGCGGGTGCCGCAGCTCACGGGCTCAAAGCGCTGCAACTCGAGTGCGGGAGCAACAACCCAGCCATCGTGCGTGCGGATGCGGACGTGGACGCAACCGCCGCGTCGCTCGTCAGCGGATTCACAAAGCTCAACGGACAGTGGTGCGAACGTCCGGGCACGGTCTTCGTCGCGGAGGCGCTGCATGATCGGCTGCTGACAGATCTGCTCGACCACCTCGAGTCGTTGCGGCCCGGATCGTGCCTCGACGCTGCGACCACATTCGGTCCGCAGGCGAACACCGTGCAGGCCCAGGCCGTGGATGACGCCATCCATCGCCTCCATGCGCGGGGCGCGAATGTCCACACGGTCTTCAGCGATCGCGGATCAGGAGGCTGTTTCCGCTCCCCTGCAGTGATCACGGGTGCGGATCCCGCGGACACCCTGGACGAGATCTTCGGTCCGGTGCTGGTCGTGCACGCGGTGGCCGAGGATCACGATGCACTCGATGAGGCGAATCGCCTGCACGGCGGGCTCGCCGCATACGTGTTCAGCACCGATGCTGCCGCCGCAATCGAGTTGGGGCGGCGCATCGGCGCCGGGGAGGTGAAGATCAACGGCACGAGCGTTCTGGACCTGAGCCCGGATTCGACTCAGAGCTTCTGGGCGGGCAGCGGTATCGGCGGGCACGGCAATGCGGATCTGGTCCGCTTCTTCACCGGCACGCGGATTGTCGGCGCCGACCTGCCCGACGCGCCGATCTGACGACATGCGATGAGCCGACCCGGTGCCGTTGACGCCTCGTCGAGCAAGCACGCGGGGCTGCGTCCGTTGCCGATGGGGGCATTCGAGCTCGGCGAAGGCTTCTGGTCGCAGCGCCAGCGGCTGAACAGCGAGGAATCCCTGCCGCACGGGTTGCGCATGCTCGAGACCGCCGGCAACCTCGACAACCTCCGCAACGCTGCGCACCGCGACGGCCCGTTCCGCGGGCCGGTGTTCATGGACTCCGACGTGTACAAGTGGCTCGAGGCAGCCGCGTGGGAGCTGGGACGCGTACCCGACGCCGGCCTCCGGCAACGCGTTGACGAGGTCATCGCGCTCGTGGCCGCGGCACAATCGCCGGACGGTTACATCAACTCGCACATCCAGCTGACCAACCCTGCAGCGCGTTGGGCGGACCTCGCGCACGGTCACGAGCTGTACTGCACCGGCCACCTGGTGCAGGCGGGGATCGCGATGTCGCGCGCGACTGGCGACGACGCCCTGCTGCTGATCGCGGAGCGCGCGGTGGCGTGCGCGAAAGCCGTCTTCGGTGAAAACGGCCGTGTCGGCGTTCCCGGTCATCCGGAGATCGAGGGCGCGCTCGTGGAGCTCTACCGCCACACTCGGGACGAGACCTACCTGGAGCTCGCGAGCTTCTTCCTCGACCAACGTGGTCACGGCCTCATCCGGACCGGGCGCTTCTACGAGCCCGCGTACTACCAGGATCGCGTGCCGATACGGGAGTCGTCGACGATCGAGGGGCACGCTGTCCGCGCCGTCTACCTGCTGAGCGGCGTCGTCGACGTGTATCTGGAGACGGGTGAGACGGCGCTGCTCGAAGCCGCGCAGCGGCAGTGGGACGACATGGTCCGGCACAAGCAGTACGTCACCGGAGCGCTGGGGTCACGCGCGTTCAGCGAGAGCTTCGGTGAACCATACGATCTCCCAGCGGCAACCGCTTACGCCGAGACGTGTGCGGCCATCGGCAACATCTTCTGGAACTGGCGGATGCTGCTGGCAACCGGCGAGTCGCGATACGCCGACCAGATCGAGTGGACGCTCTTCAACGCCGTGTTGCCCGGGATCGGCATGGACGGGACGTCGTTCCTCTACGAGAATCCGCTGTCGAGTCGGGGTGATCGCGCGCGAGAGTCGTGGTTCGCATGTGCGTGCTGCCCGCCAAACCTGATGCGACTCATCGCATCCCTTCCCCACTATTTCGCCACCAGCGATGAGGATGGCGTTCAGGTGCATCAGTTCGCCAGCGGCGCGCTCACGCACGGCGACGTCGTCCTCGATGTGCGCACCGGCTACCCGTGGAGCGAGACCGTGACTCTGCAGGTCCGCGATGCTCCGGCACGAGATTGGGAGCTGTCACTCCGGCTACCGTCCTGGTGCCGGCAACCGACCGTCTCGCTGAACGGCGTGGTGACAGAGGCAAACAGCCGCTGCGGGTACGCAACCATCTCGCGCCGTTGGAACGCCGGCGACGTCGTGGTCCTGCGTTTGCCCATGCCGGCGCGCTTCGTCAGCGGCCACCCGCTCATCGAGTCGACGCGCTCGTCCGTCGCGATCGTGCGTGGGCCGCTCGTGTATTGCATCGAGCAGACGGATCAGGCCCCCGATGAGGTCGACGTGACCTTCGCGGTCGACCCCGACGCAGGGCTTCGGGACGTCTGGCGTGGCGATCTCATGGGCGGCACGATGCAGGTCGTCGCGTCGGGATTCGCCGAGTCGACCAGCGGATGGGATCGTCTGTACCGCGAGCGTCCGGCCGAGCCCCGCGATCGCCATCCTGTCGAAGTGGCGTCGATCCCCTACTTCCTCTGGGGCAACCGGCAACCTGGTCTCATGGAAGTCTGGATTCCCGTCAGCCGGTAGTCACGCCGAGCGAAGGAGTTCGCGAAGGTGCGGGACCATGGGATCGTCCCCGACTCGATCCAGGACATCCCCGCTCAGCGCGCGTGTCTCGGCACCGGCATGACGTGCGTGCGCCCCGAACCACAACTCGCCGTTCGGGGACCTCATTGTGCGAGACCAGTACGCCGCCGCAATCGGCGTCAGCATGCGGCTGTGCAGGACTCTGAGATTGCCCGGCAGACCGCCAACGCCGCGCCGCCGGAGCGCAGCGAAGCCCTCGGTCAGGGCATGACACAGCGATCGCAGCATGGCTCTGTCGCCCGCGAGGCGCTGCGTATCGGTGCCGCAGCGATCCAGCGCCGAACAGATACACGCGACGAGCACCGCGTGATACGCGAGCCATCCCTCCATATCGTGAATCCGCTCCACGGCGAAGTCGCGCGAGATCAGGTGCGCCGCGAACTCAGCGACGTGCGTGTCATCGACTGCTTCCAGCGCCGTCGGCTGCGGCTTTATGCGCGTATATGCCACGGTCCCGTCAACGAGCGTGCCTCCGACTCCTGGAAACCCCAGTCGAAGGCGACTCCGCAGCTGGTCGGGGACGATGCTGCGCCCGTCAGGGTTGTTCCCGAGCAACAGAATCGACGGGGCACCAACGAGCGCCAGCAGCGACACGCAGGCATCCGCGAGTTGCTCACGCCTCACGGCGACGAGCACGAAATCGTAGATCTCGCCGCCCGCATCAGCGACAACATCGACCGGCGCCCTCATGACGTCACCGCTGCCGGCGTCGCGTGCGATCAGCCCGTTCGCCGCGATGTCGATGGTGCGTGGTCCGTGCTGCAGGACCGACACGGTGTCCCCCGCGACACCCAGGCTTCCCCCGTAGACGGTCCCGATGACGCCAGCCCCGACGATGAGGACCTTCATTGCTCACTCCACGCTCGACCGACGGGACCGCGAGATCAGGGACAAAATGACGGCGGCGCCCCGCACGCTGCCAAATGCAGCGCGAGCTGGGGACGCCGCCGCGAGGGTGGGGGGGTCACGAAATGGAACCGGAGTCACCCGGGTGGCGAATGGATCCGGTTCGATTGACGGTGCGCCACCGGTCCCGAGCGCGTCTGCCCGTCAGCGTACGTATAGCGAACTTCCGTCAGTGCGCTCCCGCGCCCTCGGTCTGCTAGCGTCTTGGCGATCGCAATCCCTCCTTCTCCAACGCCGCCGCGTGTCGACGCGGCCCAGCAGGCGCGCGCCGCGGGCGAGCGAGCGTTGGTTCTCGGTGGCGGTGGATCGACAGGGAATGCGTGGCTGATCGGCGTGATCGCCGCGCTGTACGAAGCTGGTCTGGACGTGACCGCGGCCGACGTGACCATCGGAACCTCCGCCGGCTCGACCGCCGCGGCCCAGATGGCTGGCGCGAACCCCTCCGAGCTGCTTGCGGCGATCCTTGCCACTGCCCCTCAGCAACGGACCGGTCCGATCGTATCCGACCGAGGACGCGCTCCAGTGAGGCCGGTGGCGGATCACCTTGAGCGGATCAACACGATCATCGCTGCCGCCGACGATGCGGCAGACATGCGCCGGAGAATGGGCGCAGCGGCACTTGACATGGAAGCCGCCTCGGACGGCTCGTGGCAGGAACAGTGGCGCACCACGGTGGCCGCGCGACTGCCGAGTCAAGACTGGCCGCAACGACGGGTGCTCATCACGGCAGTCGATGCCCAAACAGGTGAACCGGTCGTGTTCGACCGCAGCAGCGGAGTCGATCTGGCCGATGCGGTCGCAGCCAGCTGCAGCAGTGGGCTTCCCTACAGGATCAAGGACAACCGATACATCGACGGCGGCTACCGAAGGAACGAGAATGCCGATCTGGCAGCCGGGTACGAGCGGATCCTGGTGCTGTCACCCTTCAGCGGCAGAACGCTGCAGCCGCTCGAGTGGGGCATGCAGCTGGCTGCGCAAGTCGACGAGCTCACCGCAGGCGGCAGCAGAGTCGAGACGATCTTCCCGGACAGCAACTCCAAGCGCATGTTCGGCGTCAATGCGATGGATCCGTCGCTGCGTGCCCCCGCCGCTCGAGCCGGCTACGAGCAAGGTAAGGGCCTTGCGGAGCGCCTCATCGCATTCTGGCGCTGACCCAAGCCGGGACGCGGATGACGGATTAACGTGCGGTGATCGCCTCGCGGCGATTGGACGCAGCCGCGGACGCGACGACCACGTCGACGACAGCGCCCACCACGAGCGTCGACGGCGCCTCCATACGTGCCGCTCGAGCGGCGGCGGCGATGCGCACCAGCGGCGCCCGAACGACACGTTGCTCTGCGGTGGTCGCGCGGGAGATCACAGCAGCCGGCCGGTCCTGCTCAAGCGCATCAGCCAACCGTCGCGCGATCACGTCGAGATGGCGTGGCATCAGCACGACGAACGTGTCGACACTGCCGGCAAGACGATCCAGGTCAGCGATCGATCCGTCCGCTCGGTGGCCGGTCACGAACGCCACGGATCCCGCGACACCACGATGCGTCAGAGGAATGTCTGCCGCCGCGGGAGCGGCCAGCGCAGCGCTGACCCCGGGGATAACACGCACCGGTATTCCGGCCTGGCGCAACGCGTCCACCTCCTCACCGCCGCGACCGAAGAGGAACGGGTCACCTCCTTTCAGCCGAACGACAAGATCCCCTGCGCGCGCCGCGTCGATCATCAACGCGTTGATCACCGTCTGATCCATCGACGGCCGTCCCGCGCGCTTGCCGACATCGACGAGCCGGGCGTTGCTGCCGCACAGACGCAGCACCTCGGTATCGATCAGCGCGTCGTGGAGGACAACGTCCGCGTCGGCGAGCACGGCTCGTGTGGCCGTGGTCACCAGGTCGACGTCTCCCGGCCCGGCGCCCGCGAGCACCACCTCGCCCATCGGGGAATCGTCGTCCGCATCCCGAGCGCTCTGCTCGATCGCAAGTGCAACTCCGGATGCTCCGGCGGCATCGCCGGCGCGCAGCAGCGCGAGCGTGTCCGAGTGCATCAGCCGCCGGTAGACGCGTTGCTGAACTGCGCCCGAGATCCCTGCGCGACGCAGCCGGCGGCGCGTGCGCCCGACAAGTTGCGTGAACGGTGCCCACTCCTCGCCGAGCAGTCCCGCAATGCGCTCGCGCAACGCGCGCGCGATGAATGGGCTCTCACCAGACGTGGAGATCGCAACCTGAAGCGGCCCGCGACGGACCACTGCGGGCGCGATCCAGTCACACTGTGGCGCCACGTCCACGATATTCAGCAGCACGTGTTCGCGGTCCGCCTCGGCGCGCACGTCCGCGTGCGACGCGGTCTCCCCACTCGCGTCGATGGCTAGGAACGCCCCGACGAGATCTCCGCGGCGGAACGGGCGCGCCACGTGCTCGACGCTCGCGCCGATGACGCGCAACGTTGCGACCTTCTCCGTGGCGATGTCGGTGGCGCCGAGGACGACGCAACGCCGCCCGCTGAGGTCTAGGACGACCGGGTAGTACGGGGTCTCCGTCATCGACCCGCGTGCTGCGCCTGTGCCGCACGCAGACTGGCGATCGCCTCGGCGGTGAGCGGTGGGTGCAGCAGGCACTCCTTGTCGGAGTTCCCCTCCCACCACCAGCGCCCGGCGCGCTCGTGCTCCCCCGGCGCCGTCGCCCGCGTGCATGGGGCACAGCCGATCGACGTGTAGCC